>NZ_LT629791.1:3000000-3600000 GCF_900105925.1 Jiangella alkaliphila
TCGGCGAGGTGACGGTCGCGGAGCAGCAGGACGGCGCCGAACTGGTCGACGGCAGCGTCCGGCCGGTCACGTTCGGCGGCCTGACGACGGTGACGGTGCCGGCCGGCGGCTCGATCGTCAGCGACCCCGTGTCCGGCAGCTGGGCGCCGGCGTCGGACGTCGTCGTCAGCGCGTACGTGCCCGGGTCGGTGCCGACGGTGACCGGGCACCTGCGGCCGTCGGCGACGACGTACCTGGCCGGCGGCCGGCACACCGCCGAGACCGGGGGAGCGGCCTTCACCGGCGAGCTGGAGCACTGGTTCTGGCTGGACCGGGTCTCCTTCGACAGCACCGAGGCGGCCGGCGCGATCGCCGTCGTCGGCGACTCGCTGACCGACGGCGGCGGCGACGTGCCCGACAGCAACCTGCGCTGGCCCGACCACCTGGCCCGCCGGATCCTGGAGCTGCCGGAGGCCGAGCAGTCGGGGGTGCTCAACGCCGGGATGTCGGGCAACCGGATCCTCTTCGACGACTACGGGCCGCGCACGCTGGACCGCCTCGACCGCGACGCACTGGACCAGCCGGGCGTGCACACCGTGCTGCTGTTCCAGGGCATCAACGACGTGTCGCGCAGCGTCACCACGGCGGCGCCGCTGATCGAGGCGTACCGCTCGATCGCCGACCGGGCGCACGCGCGCGGGCTGCGGCTGGTCGTCGGCACGCTCACCCCGATCGGCGGGGCGTCGACCTACACACCGGCGAAGGAAGCGGTGCGCCAGGAGGTCAACGAGTTCCTCCGCACCGACCCCGCCTTCGACGGCGTCATCGACTTCGATGCCGCACTGCGTGACCCCGCCGACCCGGTGCGGCTGATGCCGGCCTACGACAAGGGCGACCACCTGCATCCCAGCGACGCCGGGCGGGAACGGCTGGCCGAGGCGGTCGACCTCGCGCTGCTGACGCCGCCGGCGACGGCCGACGCAGCGCAGGGCGCGACGGCCGCGGTGCCGCGGCTCCGGCTGGCCGACTCCGTCATCGAGACGTTCCACGACAGCGACGACCCCGGCTCGCAGTGCGGCGGCCGGAAGGTGCACATCGACTCACCCGTGCGCGCCGTGATGGACCAGAAGGACGTCGTCCACCTCACCGTGGCCGACCCGCAGGCGCAGGGCTGGCAATGGACCGGGTCCGCGGCCGACTTCGCGGCCCGGCCGGCCCGGGCGGAGCTGGACTGCGTCCCCGTCATGGACGGCGAGAACCTCGACGCCGACGCCACCCCGGCCGAGATCGCCGCCACCATCCGGTCGTTCGACCAGAAGACCTGGATCCAGGGCCTGCACTTCGACGACGCTCGCGACACCGTGTTCGCCTACGGGCACCAGGACTTCTTCGGCACCCGCATGAACGCCCTCGACGACGTCTGCCACCAGGCCGGCGTCGACGACGACCGGCCGTACTGCTGGTACTCCGCGATCGCCGTCTGGAGCGCCCCGGTGCCCGCCGCGGCCGGCGACAACCACCTGACCTTCCGCACCGGCGTCGCGCCGCCGGACCACGTGGCCATCTACCCCAACGTCACCTACCCGGCGCACGGTGAGACGCCGCCGTCGGGCTGGATCGGCTACGGGACGCCGTCGAACATCGTCCGCGGGCACCACGAGACCGGCGAGGAGTACTACCTGCTGGCGTACACCAACTCCGGGTATCCGGCCGACCCGGCCGACCCGCAGCACCAGCCGCGAGGCATCTGCTTGTTCCGCAGCGTCGACCCCGCGCACCGCGGCAGCTGGCGGGCGTGGGACGGCGACACCGCGACGCCCGGGTTCGAGCAGCGCAGCACGGACCCGTACGAGGGCACCAACCCGCCCTGCGCCGTGCTCGGGACCGGCGGGTTCACCGGGCCGGTGCGCAGCGTCGTCTGGCATGAGACGTCCGGCCAGTACATCGCCGTGTTCCGCGACGAGACCGCGGTGCGGTACTCGACCTCGCCCGACCTGGTGACCTGGAGCGCGCCGCGGCTGCTGCTGACATCGACGGTGGACCAGGCGAACTACCCGGTGGTCATCGACGTCGCCGGCGCCGCGCACGACGACCACGACTTCGACTCGATCTACGACGGCGGCTCGGCGTTCCTCTACTACCGGAAGTCGCCGGAGCGCGGGCACACCGTCATCACCCGCCGCGCGATCGAGGTCGTCGTCGATCCCGCCCCGGCCGGAGCGACGCCGTGACCTCCCACCGCCGGTTCGCCGGCCTGGCTGCCGCCCTGTCCACGGTCGCGCTCGCGCTGGTCCCGGTGGCGCCCGGCGCGGCCACGGCGGCGCCCGCCGCCGACGCCGTCACGCCCGTCGACTGGAGCCGGTTCGACGCCGGGCTCCCGGACGACGCGCAGGCCGAGCGGGTCCGCGCGATCCTGCTCAACTCCAGCGAGTACACGCTGCGCACCTGGTTCCCGGCCCGGTACGGCGGCCAGACAAGTGAGTACCTCGACCTCGGCGGCGTGGGCGAGGGCAACGTCCGCCCGCCCGGCAGTGCGGCCCTCGGCCTGGCCACCGTCCTGGCGACCGGCGCCTACGACCCCGCGGCCACCGGCGTGCCGGAGGAGCGGGCCCGCGAGGTGGCGCTGCGGCTGATCACCTCGATCGCCTACCGGCACGAGTCCAACTCGACTGCGGGCGCCTGGGGCACCGAGTGGCAGAGCGCGCTGTGGGCGTTCAACGCGGCGTTCGCCGGCTGGCTGCTGTGGGACGACCTGCCCGACGCGGACCGCGAGCGACTGGCCCGCATGGTGCGGGCCGAGGCCGGCGTGTTCCTCGACTACACCGTTCCCTACTACCAGCGTCCGGACGGCACCGTCGTCACCCCCGGCGACAGCAAGGCCGAGGAGAACGCGTGGAACGCCGCCTTCCTCAACCTGGCTGTCGCGATGATGCCCGAGCACCCGGACGTCGCGGTCTGGCAGGACAAGGCGCTGGAGCTGATGGTCTCGGCCTACTCCCGGCCGAGCGACCTGCACGACGACACCGTCGTCAACGGCAAGCCGCTGAGCGAGTGGCTGAACGGCTCGAACATCTTCGAGGACGGGACGCTGGTCAACCACAGCCGCATCCATCCCGACTACTTCACCAGCATCGCCAACAGCGTCGGCGCGCCGCTGGCGTACGCGCTGGCCGGCCGTGACACCCCGCGGGCGGCACTGCACAACGCCGGCGTCGTCTACGAGGCACTGGCCGACCACGTGTTCGCCGCGCCGCCCTACGCCGCGCCCGGCGGCACGATCTACGTGCGCGACGCGGCCGGCGCGGCCACCGCGCGCGTCTACTACCCGCAGGGCAACGACTGGGGCACCGACCGCCAGCTGCACTTCCTGCTGCTGGACACGCTCGCGGCGAGCTACGGGTTCGATGCCGGCAGCGAGCTGCCGGCCGCCGGCTGGGCCGCCGCGCACGCCCAGCGCGCGCTGGACATGCAGGCCCGGTTCGACGACGGCCGCACCTACGGCGCCGCGTCGGAGGACACCTACTCCGGCCGTGAGCAGTGGGTGGCGCTGCTGGCCGCGCGCACGTACCTGACCCACTGGCTTGGACACAACACCGACGTGGGCTTCACGAACCAGGCGTTCCCGGTGCGGCCGGGCGACCGCCCGGGCGCGACGCTCACCCTCGACGCGGCGGCCGCCTACCCGCAGGGCGTCGCCACGCCGGTGACCGTCGCCGTGCGCAGCACGTCGGCGGCGCCGCTGAACCGGCTGGTGGTCGGCCTCGAGCTGCCGGACGGCTGGCAGGCGACCCGGACCGGCACGGCGGACGGTGTGCTGCCGCCCGGCGGGACCGCGACGGTGACCTGGCAGGTGACCCCGCCCGACGACGCCGGCGGCACCGCAGAGCTGGCGGTCACCGCCCGGTACCGGCACTACGGCACCGAGCGCGAGCTGACCGACTCCGCGGCCGTCGCCGTGCCACCCGGCGTCAACGTCGCCGTGGGCCGGCCGGTCACCGTGTCGTCGGCGCTGCGCGCGAACACCGGCGGCGGGCTGGCCGTCGACGGCGGCTTCGCCGACGCCAGCCGCTGGCTGTCGGCCGAGGGCGACCCGGCGCCGTGGCTGGTCGTCGACCTGGGCGAGCCGGCCGACGTCGCGGAGATCCACGTCTACTCCGGCTACAACTCGACGAACCACGACCCGACGACGACGCTCAAGGACTTCGCCGTCGAGGTGCGCACGCCGGCCGGCTGGCAGCAGGTGGCCGCGTTCACCGGCAACGTCGCGCACCACGTGGTGGCCGGTGACGTCGGCGTCACCGGCGACCAGGTCCGGCTGTCCATCACCGACCCGTCGGGCAGCAGCATCGACGTCGCGCGGGTCTTCGAGGTGGAGGTCTACTCGTCATGAAGTGTCTCGCCGCGATCCTCGTCGCCGTCGTTGTCGCGGCTGGAGCCGTCCCGGCACCCGCCGGCGCGGAGGCCCCGGTCGCGCCCGTCAGCGGCATCCCCACGACCGACCTGCCGAGTCGCGTGGCCGTCGGCGGTGAGGACGTCCTCAGCCTGGACGGGGCGTGGAGCTTCCGCACCGACCCGTCCGGCGCCTGGGACACCATCACGGTGCCCGGCAACTGGGACGTCCACGACCGCTACGCCGGCCACCGCGGCAAGGGCTGGTACCAGCGCAGCTTCCAGGCGACGGCGCCGGCTGACGGCGAGCGGGCGCGGCTGCACTTCGGCGCCGTCTACTGGGACTCCCGCGTGTGGCTCAACGCGCGGCTGCTCGGCGAGCACCACGGCGGCTACACGCCGTTCGAGTTCGACGTCGCCGACCTGCTGGCCGACGGCGAGAATGTCGTGCTGGTCGAGGCGGACAACCGGTTCGACCAGGGCGCATGGTGGCCGTGGGGCGGCATCTCCCGCTCGGTGTCGCTGGTGACGACCGACGAGGTGCGCATCGACCGGCAGGAGGTCGTCGCGACGCCGGACCTGGACGTGGGCACGGCGGCGGTGACCTCGACCGTGCTCCTGGCCAACGACGGCGACGCCGACCGCGAGATCACCGTCACCGGCGCGCTCACCGACCCCGACCGCGAGGAGCCGCTGCCCGTCGCCGGCGGCGAGCCGTCCGCGACGGTGACCGTCCCGGCCGGCGGGACGGCGTCCGCGGTGCTGACGGCCCAGGTGCCGGCCGGCGCCTACGAGCTGTGGTCGACCGACCACCCGGCTCTGTACCGGTTCGAGACGACGCTCGGCACCGGCCACGCCGTGAGCGAGCGGTTCGGCATCCGCAGCATCGCGATCGACGGCACGTCCATCCTGCTCAACGGCGAGCCGGTGCGGCTGTCCGGCTACAACCGGGTGCAGGACGACCGCGTGTCCGGCAACACCGAGCCCACTGCGCTGGTGCGGCGCGACCTGGACCGGATGCGGGCGGCGGGGGCGACCATGATGCGGCTCAACTGCGTGCCGCAGGCGACGGAGCTGCTGGACTACGCCGACGAGATCGGCCTGCTGGTCGTCACCGAGGTGCCGGTGTGGGGCGGCGACCGCGACATCACGCCGTCGGGCTATCCGTCCATCCAGGCCGAGCTGACCGAGATGGTGCACCGCGACTACAACCACCCGAGCGTGTTCGCGTACTCGGTGGCCAACGAGATCGCGGCGCACACGTCGGTGGGCCGCGAGTACGACCGGGTGATGTCGGCGTTCGTCCGGGCGCTCGACCCGCACCGGCTCGTCACCCAGGTGAGCAACTCGTACCCGAACGTGCAGCGGCCTGAGGACGACGGCTCGAACTACATGGACTTCATCAGCATCAACATGTACGGGAGCTTCACCCAGCTCGCCGACCATGCCCACCGGCTGTGGCCGGACCGGCCGATCTTCGTCTCGGAGTACAGCCCGGACAGCTTCACCTTCCCGGTCACCCGTGAGCACCTGGACTTCCGCACCGGCGCCGCGGCGCTGACCCCGGCGTTCGCCGACCGGCCGTGGATCGTCGGTTGGTCGCAGTGGACGTTCAACGACTACCGCAGCGACCACGCGGGCTCCTCGCCCAACCAGGTGCGCGGCTGGGGCGTCGTCGACGTCTGGGGCGGGCGCAAGCGCGCCTACGCGCAGGTCCAGGCCGCCAACGCGCCGATCGCCGGGCTGCGGCTCGTCGGCGGCACCGGGGAGTCTGCTGCGCGCGTGAGCATGGCCGAGCTGACGCCGCGCGGCACGGCGGACGGCGACGCGCCCGCGTTCGT
This sequence comes from Jiangella alkaliphila, assembly GCF_900105925.1. Lineage (NCBI taxonomy): Bacteria > Bacillati > Actinomycetota > Actinomycetes > Jiangellales > Jiangellaceae > Jiangella > Jiangella alkaliphila. The sequence goes on from NZ_LT629791.1 coordinate 3,006,210, forward strand.
GCTCCGCGGCTACCGGCTGGCATGGCAGGCCACCGACGCCGCCGGTGCGGTGGTCGACGGCCGGGTCATCGAGCTGCCGGAGATCGCGCCCGGCGACGACCTGCTGCGGGTCCCGGTGGGCTGGGCCGACGCCGCCGGCGCCGCGGTCACCCAGCAGGTCAGCCTGCTCTCGCCGACCGGGCATGAGCTGGCGGTCGCGACGGCTGCCGTGCGGGCTCCGGCCGCTCCGTCGGTGACGTCCGTCGTCGAGGCGACCGGCGCGGTGCGGGTCCGGTACTCGGCGGTCCCGGGCGCCGACGCCTATCGGGTGACGGCGAGCCGCGGCGGCGCCGTCGTCGCCACGGACACGGTCGAGGCGTTCGCGGACCTCACCGGGCTGGGCGACGGCGGGCCGGTCGAGGTGGTCGTCGCGGCGGTGAACGGCGCGGGCGCGACGGCGGCCGGCCCGGTGACCGCGACGCCCGTCACCGGCGCCGGCGCGCTGCCGCCGCGGCTGGCCACCGTCGTCCCCGTCCAGTCCGGACTGGTGCTCGGCTACTCCGACGCGCGGGCCGGCGGCAGCTACGAGGTCGAGGTCGCCGACGTGCGCACCGGCGAGGAGGCCCGCCGGTACGAGACCGCTCTGCGCGGCTCGACCCGCGTGGACGGCCTCGCCGCCGGGCGCGAGTACGAGGTGCGGCTGCGCCGGATCGAGCCCGGCGGCGCCGCCGGGGTATGGAGTGAGCCGCTGGCCGCGACCACGCTGTCGCCGCAATCCGTGCCCGGGCTCACCGTCCACGGCCTGATCGCCGGTTCGACCACGGCCGGCGTGCGGCTGACCCCGCCGGACGGCGTCGAGCGCTACCACGTCCGCGTCGCCGGCCCGGGTCGCGCCGGCCGGGGCGAGTTCACCGTCGAACGGGCCGGTGTCGACCTGCTGCCGATCACCGGCCTCGACCCGGACGCGTCCTACACGATCACCGTCCGGGCCGAGACCGCGACCGGGCTGTCGCGGCCGTGGACGGCGCAGGTCCGCACGGCCGCGGCGGCCGCTTCGGAGCCGTCGCCCCCGTCCGGGCTCTCCGTAACCGACACCGTGCTGAGCTGGGACGCCGTCGACGGCGCGGCCGGCTACCTGGTCACCCGCGCGGCCTGCGGAACCACCGCGACGCTGGCCGTCACCGCGGACACGTCGGTCGTGATCGGCCCGGCCGGCCGCAACGGCGGCGAGTACACGGTGACGTCACTGGCCGACGGGCGCATCGGCGCGCCCTCGCCGCCGCTGCGGGTCGACGGCTCGCAGCACTGCACCGCCACCGTCACCGTCGGCGACACCCAGCCGCGCCCGGACGGGACCGTCCCGTTCGCCGCCGCGGGCGCCTGGTCGCCGAGCAGCCTGGCCGGCCCGGACGGCGCCGGCTCGCTGTACAGCAACCGTGTCGGCGACTCCGCCACGTGGACGCCCGGCCTGGTCGAGGCCGGCCGCTACGAGGTGCAGGCGTGGTTCCCGGCCGACGCCAACACCACGACGTCGGCGCGGTACGTGGTCCAGCACCCCGGCGGGTCCAGCACGGTCACCGTCAACCAGAAGGCCCAGGGCGGCGCGTGGGTGCCGCTCGGGACCTGGGAGTTCGCGGCCGGCACCGGATCGTCCGTCGTCCTGTCGGCGGTGTCGGCCGGCTACACCCGTGCGTCGTCAGTCCGCTTCGTTCCCGCCGCCCCGTGAGCCGAAGGAGCCTCGCATGCGTATTCCGCGCCGGATGATCGCCCTGCTCGCCGTACCCCTGATCGCGGCCGGCCTTGCCGCCGGTCCGGCATCGGCACAGGAACCGCTGTTCGCCGACGACTTCTCCGCCGGCATGGGCGGCTGGCGGGCGGTGACCGGGTCGCTGGACGAATGGACGATCGGCGGCACCGAGTTCCCCTACACCACGGTCGACACGGTGGCGCAGGCCTCGGGCCGCTACATCACCCCCGACCCGGCCGTCGTGCTGCCGGAGTCGTACGAGATCAGGGTGCGGGCTCGCATCGACGCGTCCGGCGCCAGCGACGCCGTGCCGCTCAACGTCCTGACGGACTGGACGGACACCTCCGGGCCCCGGGTGGGGAACCTTGCGCTCCAGGTCGCCGGCCTGTCCACCATCCGCATGTCCCGCCCGATCGGCGCGGCCGAGTGCGTGGGCGCCGCCCCGGTACTGGAGACCGGGCAGTGGTTCGACGTCACCCTGACCCGGGCGAACGGCATCCTCGCGGCGGAGATCAACGGCGAGCGGGTGGCGGCGGTCCGGGCGGGTGCGGACGGCGGCACCGTCGGGCTCGGCGTCTACCGGTCCCGCACGTCGATCTCGTCGATCGTCGTGTCCCCGCTGGACGAGGCCGCGGCCGGCCACCCGACCCAGCCCACCGGCTGCGACTGGACCGGGCCGGGAACGCCTGACGACGAGCAGCCGGTGATCCTCAACCAGAGCGGCTTCAACACCGACCGGCCGAAGCGGTTCACCGCGCCGAAGGCCGAGGACGGCGCCCGGTTCGCCGTCGTCGACGAGTCCGGTGCCGAGCGGTACACCGGCGAGGTGACCGGCGGCGTCGGTGACTTCAGCGCCTTCCGCCCGGCCGCCGGCGAGGGTGACTACCGCGTGGTCGTAACCGGCACCGCGGGTGAGGGGGAGTCGGCGCCGTTCGGCATCGGCCCGTCCTGGCTGGAGCGGGTGTCGTACGAGAACGCCGTCGAGTTCATGAGCGGGTCGCGCTGCTACTTCGGCGACGCCGCCGCCTCCGACGTCGGCTGGCACAGCCCTCGCTGCCGGTGGAGCGTCATGTGGCGCGACGGCGACACGTACTCGTTCGAGGTGCCGACGCTGATCGACCTGTTCTCGGCCAACCCGAGCGCGTTCGAGGGGATGCGCCTCGAGGACGCCGTCTACCGCGGCATGGCCTACGAGCTGCCGGCCGACACCCCCGAGGTGGTGCGGATGATCGCCTGGGGCGTGGACCGGATGCTGGCGCACGACGTCAACCACACGCTCTGGAAGGGGCAGCTGGCGGCGTTCCTGCGCGCCTACCCGGACCTGGCCGAGTGGATTCCGGTCGAGATGTACGAGGACGTCCGCGACTACCTGTTCCCGCTGTGGGGACACCAGCCGCACGACCGGTTCACCTCCGCCTACGACTACACGCCGCACACCGCAGACCTGTTCCAGACCTACACGCAGGTCGGCACCGGCAAGGGCGAGTTCCCGCCCGGTCACTCGATCCGGGCCAACCTCGACATGTACGACGTGGCGCTGCGCGAGGGCCGGCCCGACGCCGCCGCCTACCTGGACGCCGCACAGCGCAACGCCGCCTGGATCGTCGGCAACCTCGACTGGACCGACCCGCTGACCACCAAGGGCCAGCGGATGTCCGAGCACATCACCGTCACGGCGCTGGTCGACTTCCTGCGCCGGTACCCGTCGGAGGCGCCGGCGGGCACGGCGGCGAAGATCACGGAGTGGGCCACGGTGGCCGTCGGGCGGTCGGACAACCTGTGGGACTTCCGCAAGTACTCCGACGACCGGTGGACGATCCCGTCGTTCACCGGTGGCGGTGGCACGGACCCCAACGAGACCGGCAACCTCGCCGGCTTCGCCGCGCCCGCCCTGGCCGCGGCGAGCGTCGTCGACGATCCGGCGCTGGCGCAGCGGCTGCGCGAGCTCGCCGTCGCCGCCGTCGACAACATCTTCGGGCGCAACCCCACCGGCCGGCACGCCTCCTACCGGGCGGCCACCGAGCAGTGGGGCTTCGAGGGCGCCGAGCTCGGCTGGTTCAGTGAGTTCCAGGGCGGCGCCGGCATCCTGCAGGGCGTGCCCGGCGTGCTGGACGGATCGCCGAAGAACGCGCACTTCCCGTACAACCCCGGCGTGGGCAACATCGGCCACAGCGAGGGCTGGGTGGCGTTCAACACCGCCTGGAACGAGTCGCTGGCCTGGCTGGCCGACGCCGAGACGTCCGTGCGGGTGGTGGACGGCGCCGTCGAGCTGACCGCGCCCCTCGACCTCGACACCACGGCGCTGGACCGGGCGACGGTACAGGTGCGGGTCGGCTCCGGCGCGCCGGTGGACCTGGCCGTCCAGCAGGTCTCGGCATCCGCGGCCGTGTTCCGTGGCGCCCTGGACACCGACGCGCTGGGCGCCGAGCCCGGCGACGTCGTGACGGTGTCGTACGGGCTGGGCTCGTTCACGGCCCGCACGTCGGTGACGGTCGAGGCCGCCGACGCCTGCCCGGCCGGCCACCCGGCGGACGTGACGGTGACCTTCGGCGGCGTCGACTCCGGTGTGGTCAACCACGACAGGGGCGACGGCTGCACGTTCCTCGACGTGGTCGACGCGCGGGGGCCGTTCGCCGATCACGGCGCACTGGTCCGCGCCGTGCGCGACACGTCGTCGCAGTGGTTCGCCGACGGTCTGCTCACCCGGCAGGAGAGCGCGGACCTGCTGGTCGCGGCGGCCGGATCGGCAGGAGGTATCCGATGACCACGGTCTACTCCCGCCGCCGGCTGCTCCAGCTGCTGGGCGCCGGCGTCGGCGCGGCCGGGTTGGCCGCCTGCGCGCCGTCCGCGCCGGGGGAGAGCCGTCCCTCCGCCGGTGGCAGCCCGGCCGGCGATCCCACCGACTTCAGCTTCGCCTCGTGGTCGCTGTCGGAGGAGGCGGCGGCGCCGGTCGTGCAGGCCCAGCTCGACGCCTACGCGGGAGAGCACGGCATCGCGATCGACGGCGTGACGTATCCGTTCAACGAGTACCTCAACCAGCTCGTCCTCCAGATCCGCGGCGGGCAGTTCAGCGGCGCCGCCCAGCTCGACGTCGCCTGGCTGGGCGTGGTGGCGCCGCTGGGCGCCCTGCGCGACGTCGGCGCCGTCGTGTCAGGCGGCGGCTACACCGACACCGCCGTCAGGGCCGGGCAGGTCGACGACGCCCAGTGGGGCGTGCCGTGGACCATCGGCGCCATCGGCCTGGTCACCAACACCGAGCTGCTCGGCCGGGTCGGCGCGACCACGGCGCCGGAGACGATCGAGGACTTCGAGGCCCTGCTGACCGAGCTGAAGACACTCGGCGACGGCATCGTCCCCTACGCCGCCATGACCAAGCCGGCGCAGATGAAGGACATCCTCACCTGGATGGAGACCTTCGGCAGCCCGCTGATCGACGGCGACACCGTGACCATCGGCGACGAGCCGAGCGTGGAGGCGGTCGCCTGGTTCAAACGGCTCTACGACGCCGGGCTGATCGCGCCTGACGTCGACCGCTTCGACGCGCGGGCGCTGTTCGGCCAGGGCAAGGTCGGGGTGTACGACGACGCCGTCAAGGGGACCGCGGCCACGATCGCCGACTCGCCCGACCCGGAGCTGGCGGCCAAGCTCGACGGCATCGCCCGGCCGGTGCTGGCCGCCGGTGACACCCCGCGCTCTCTGTTGTGGGGCCACGTCATCGTGGTGGTCGACGGCGACGGCGCCGACACGGCCACCGACTACGCCCACTGGGTGACCTCGGACGAGGGGACGGTCGTGCGGTACTTCGAGGACATCCTGGCTCCGCCGGCGCTGGAGGCCGCGGTCGACGCACCGGAGGTCACCGCCCACGCACTGACCGCGGCCTTCAACGAGCGCGTCACTCCGACCGCCACGGCCAGCCCGTTCTGGCGCTTCCCGCAGTACGCCCAGATGGAGACCGCCGTCGCCGAGCAGGTGCAGAGCGTGCTGGTCGGCGATTCCTCGCCGGTCGACGCCATGCGGGCCGCCGGCCAGGCCGTCCAGGCGCTGATCTGATGGGGCTGCCGGCCGGGCTGGTACGCGCCGTGGCGGACCGGACCGCCCGCTGCCCGGTCACCATCTGGGGGTACGGCATCGGCGGGACGCTGTCCGGGCTGGTCCGGGCATCATCGGTGCTGGGTTCGGCGGAGTACGCCGGGCGGGTCGAGGAACTGGTGGGGCCGGCGCTGGCCGCGGCGGCGGCGCCGACCGATCACCTGATCCCGGTCGAGGCGCTGCTCGCGCTGCGCCGGGCGCGGCCGTCGGCGCCGGTCGACGCCGCCTGCGAACGGTGGGTGGCGGCCGTCCTGGGCGCGCCGGAGCCCTGGCTCGGCGGTCCGCGGGTGCACCGGCCGGACCTCGAGCCGTGGTCGTCGACCGTCTGGGTCGACTGCATGCACACCGACGGGCCCGGCCTGGCGGCGCTGGGCCGGCCGGCCGAGGCGGTCGAGTACGCCACCGCGTACGCGTCGGTGCTGCAGCGCGACGACGGCCTGTTCCACCACGGCTACGACGTCGCCGCCCGGCGCGGCAACGGGGTCGCCTGGGGCCGCGGGCAGGCGTGGGCGCTGTTCGGGCTGGTCGACACGGTGCATGCGGCGCCGGACGACGGGCTGCGCGCCCGGCTGGGCCGGCTGGTCGAGGCGCTGGCCGCCTGGGAGGACCGCGGCCGCTGGCACACCGTCGTCGACGAACCCGGTTCGCCGGTGGAGCACAGCGTCGCCGCCTACCTCGCCTGGGGGCTGCGCCGCGCGGTGACGTACGGGCTGGTCGACGCCGGCTACGCGGAGCTGGCCGACCGCGCGTTCGACGCCACCCTCGCCGCGCTCGACGACGGCGCCTTGGTGGTGTCGGAGGCGACGCCGGTGGGCGGCCACCGCGACTACGTCAGCCGGGCCACGGGCGTGTTCCCGTGGGGGCAGGCGCCGGTCCTGCACGCCGTGCTGGACCGCATGGAGGAGGAGACGCACCGATGAAGGTCCAGACGGTCGAGACGTTCGTGCTGCGAGCGGCGCCGGAGGAGGTCTACTGGGGCGCCCGCACGTGGAGCGCCGATCACGGCCGTCCGCTGGTGGAGTACCCGCCCGCGGCCCGGCGCCGCTACGTCTACAGCGACACCATCGACACGGTGCTGGTGAAGATCACCACGTCCGACGGCGTCACCGGCTGGGGCGAGGCGAAGGCGCCGGTCGGCGGCCGGGCGACCGCGGCGATCGTCGACGACCTGCTGGCGCCGCTGGTGCTCGGCAGCGGGCTGGACGAGCTCACCGCCACCTGGGAGCGGATGTACGCGGGCATGCGGGTGCGTGGCCACGACTCCGGGTTCTGGCTCGAGGCGCTGGCCGGCGTCGACATCGCGCTGTGGGACGCCTGGGCCCGGACGGTCGGCCGGCCGCTCTGGGCGCTGCTGGGCGGCCGGTTCCGCGAGACCGTCCCGGTGTACGCGTCGGGGGTGCCGGCCGGGTCGGCCGACGACGCCGGCCAGGAGGTCGTCCGGGCCGAGGCACAGCGGCTGCGTGACCAGGGCTACGGCGCGGTCAAGGTGGCCATCGGGGTGTCGCCGGAGGACGACATCGCCTCGGTGGCCACGGTGCGGTCGGTGTTCGGGCCGTCCGCCGCGGTGTTCGCCGACGCCGCGGGCCAGTACGAGCTGCCGCAGGCGCTGCGGGTGGGCCGGGCGCTGGCAGAGCTGGGCGCCGGGTTCTTCGAGATGCCGCTGCCGCCCGAGGACGTCGACGGGTACGCGCGACTGGCCGCCGCGCTGGACGTGCCGCTGGCGCTGGACAGCCTGGCGAGCCGGCACCGGGCGCTGGCGTTCCTGCGGAGCGGCGGGCTGCATGTGCTGCAGCCCGACGTGTGCCGCGCAGGTGGCGTGACCGAGACGATGCGCATCGCCGCGCTGGCCGACGCGTTCGGTGCGCAGGCGACACCGCACGTCAGCATCGGCTCGCCGATCCACGTCGCCGCGAGCGTGCAGTGCGCGGCCGCGATGCCGAACTTCGCGATCATGGAGTACTGGATCGGCAGCAACCCGCTGGCCGCGGTGGCCGCCGACGCGCTGACGCCGGCAGGGTCCGCGATCGCCGTCCCGGCCGGTCCGGGCCTGGGTATCACCGTCGACGAGGACGCGGTGCGGCGCCTCGCCGGGGCCGGCCGGTGACCGCCGGGACCATCGGCGTCTGGACGACCGCGACCGCGCTGCTGGAGGACGTCCGGCTGGCGGACGTGACCGTCCGGATGGTGGTCCATCCGCACGTCGGCGGAGACGGCCTGCGGGTGCGGCTGTCGAACGTGTTCGGGACGGCGCCGGTGCTGCTCGGTCCGGTCCGGGTGGAGGGCACCGGCGGGTCGCAGGCGGTGACGTTCGGCGGCGGGTCGGCGTGCGTGACGGTGCCGGCCGGGGAGGTCGCGGTGAGCGACCCGGTGCCGTCGTTCCCCGTCACCGGCGGCACGGACGTCGCGGTGACCGTCGTGGTGCCGGGCTCGGTCGAGACGGTGACCGGGCACCTGCGCTCGTCGCAGACGACCTTCGTGACGTCCGGCTCGTCCGGGGCCACGGAGCGGGTGCTGCACTGGTTCTTCCTCGACCGGCTGACGCTGGACCGGCCCGACGCCGGCGGCGCCGTGGTGGTCGTCGGCGACTCGCTGACCGACGGCTGCGGCACGGTGCCGGACCGGAACCTGCGCTGGCCGGACCGGGTGGCAGCCGCCTTGCGCTCGTCGCCGGGCGGGTTGCCGTTCGCGCTGCTCAACGCCGGGATGGCCGGCAACCGCGTCACCGTCGACGGCTTCGGCCCGTCGCTGCTGACGCGGCTGGACCGCGACGCGCTGAGCCAGCCGGGCGTGCACACCCTGATGCTCTTCGAGGGCGTCAACGACCTCTCCCGCGGGGTTTCGTCGGCCGACGAGCTGATCGCCGCGTACGACGAGGTGGTCGCCCGCGCGCGAGCCGCCGGTCTGGCCGTCGTCGCCGCCACCATGACGCCGTTCGGCGGCGCGGCGAGTTGGACGCCCGAGCGCGAGGCGATCCGTCAGGCGGCCAACGCCCACGTGCGCACTGCGGCCGGCCTCGACGCCCTCGCCGACTTCGACGCCGCCCTGCGCGACCCGGCCCACCCGGACCGCCTGCTTCCCGCCCACGACTCCGGCGACCACCTGCACCTCACCGACGCCGGCCGCGCCCGCCTCGCCGAGGCCGCCCTGCCGGTGCTGACCTCTGAGCTGGTCGGGCGCGCAGTTCGCCGGGAGTTTGCCTAGTGGGCCGTCCCCCTGCTGCCCATTTTCTTAGCCGCGAGGGTGCGCCTCAAGTCCGCGCCTCTGTGGTGTCTCTTCGCTGTGCTTCCGGGCTTGGACTTGACCCGCACCCTCGCGGTCTAAGTGCGGGCAGCTATCAGGGGGACGGGGGGAGTGTGGCGTCGGTCCTGACTCGCGTGGGGAGTACCTCACTCGTGTGAGGACCGGATGGCGGCTGGATTGATGCCGGGTGTGGTCGTGTGGCGGGTGAGGTGTCACGGTGGCGGGTGAGGTCACACCGTCGTGCTGGTGAAACGGGCTGGTACTCGAATTTCCGGCGCGTGTTGGCCTGATCCGGGCTGCACTCGCCGGAAATTCGGGTATCCGCCGGTTCTTTGGGCATCCGGTGGTCAGAGCGACGGCCGCGAACCGTCCGGGCTGTGCCCGGTTCTTCCCCGTCCCCCTGATAGCTGCCCGTTCTTGGGCCGCGGGCCCGCGGGTCAAGCGGTCATCGTCGGCGCGAAGCGCCCATCAGTCCGCTTGAGGCGCGGGTGCGCGGCTAAGAAAATGGGCAGCAGGGGGACGCCCAACTCGGCAAACCCCCGCCCAACTCGGCAAACCCCGGCCAACTCGGCATTCCCCGACTCAGGCGCGCAGGTTGATCAGCGTGGGGCCGGTGCGGGTGCCGTCGGAGCGGGACAACGCGACGACGCAGTGGCCGGCGGGGATGCGGGTGACGATGTCGGACACCGTCCACCGCGGCCGCTCGACCCGGCGCAGGTTGGTGCCCTTGGTGACGCCCCAGTTGCGGGTCTCGCCGTCGGAGCGGTTCCAGCCGCCGCGGCTGTCGCGGGAGCTGCCGCTGGTGCGGGCCAGGCCGGTCGCCTCGCCCTGGCTGTAGCTGACCTCGGACACCCAGTGGTCGCCGAACCAGTCGGAGAACACCTTGGCGTCGACCGGGTCGATGCCGCCGAACACGGCCTTGCAGCCGACCGAGCCGAACACCGTGGCCCGGACCTGCACCGGGAAGTCGCTGATGGTCTGCGCCAGCAGGATGAGCCCGGCGTTGTTGGAGCGCAGCTTCTGCACGCCGCGCGCGACGTAGTCGTCGACGAACCGGCCGGCCTCGTCGATGGCGAGCGCCTTGAAGATGCCGCGGTTGGTGTCGGGCGCGGACGTGACCTGCACGAACTGCGACACCACCAGCCGGGCCAGGATGCGGGTGGCGTCGGGGAACTCGGCCTCGGGCAGCGACACCCGCACCCGCATCGGCTTGTTGATGTCGTGCATGCGGAAGGTGTTCTCGCGGTCGAACAGGTCCATCAGCCGCGGCCGGGCCAGCAGCTGGAACCGCTCGACCAGCGACGCGGCGGGGTCGGCGTTGCGGGCCAGCTGGTCGCGGCGGCTGTCGAGCAGCGCCTTGGCCTCCTTGCCCTCCGAACCGCGCAGGTTGGCCTTCACCTGGTCGGTCATGCCCTGCTCGGAGCGCAGCAGCGCCAGCATCTCGCGGATCTTCGGCCACCGCCCGAAGGCCAGGTGGAACGGCGCCAGGCACGCGTACAGCGCGTTGCGCGAGCCGTCCATGAAGTAGGCCATGTCGTCGGTGACGTACGGCGGCAGCATGGCGCTGGCCAGCCGGTCGGCCGCGGTGTCGGGATGGTTGGTGCCGCCGTAGAGGTCGAACCCGGTGGTCGGGTTGAGCGGGTCGATGGTGACGTCGAACCAGCCCTTGTGAGCGAAGTCGTTGCCCTTGGGATCGACCACGACCACGCTGGACTGCCCGGCCAGCGCCGACAGCGACAGGTGCTCGACGATCGGCAGCGCGAACCCGCGCGTCTTGCCCGACCCCGGCGGCCCGATGACCAGCAGCGACGTGCGCAGGACGTCCTGGTCGATGCCGAAGTCCTGGGTCATGACGGTGTCGGCGTGCGGGTCCTGGACGGTGCGCCCGAGGCGGACCTGCCCCAGCGCGAGGTTGTGCTTGGCCAGCCGTGGCACCGGGAGGTCGTGCAGCGCCGACGGGTGCGCCAGCGCCGCCGGGCCGTACCGCACGATCTCGTCGGCCAGCTGGGCCAGCGCCGTGGCGTCGCCTGCGCGGAGGTCGAGCGCGCCGGTGATGCGGGCGGTGTCGACGTCGGACAGCCGGCCGTCCTGGACCAGCCGGTCCATCGCCACGGCGGCGTCGGGATGGTCTGCGCGGAGCACGTCCCAGGGGGTCTCGCCGCGCCGTCGTCGACCGAGCATGAGGCCCTCCTACGCGTTCTTCCGCAGATAGGCGTCGAGACGCTTGATGCGCGCCGCCAGCGCCGGATGGGTGCTGAACAGCCGGGCCCGCAGCACTAAGTTGCGGCGGTCGTCGTCCATGCCCTGGCGCAGCCAGTCCTCGAACACCTCGATGAGCGCGTGACCGTAGCCGAGGTTGGCGGCGATGCGGTCGGCGCGGTACTCGCTGCGCCGGGCCAGCCAGGGCAGCAGCAGCGGCGTCAGGACGATCAGCGCGACCGTCGGCGGCGCCCACGTCTGGCCGGACTGCACGGCCGTGGCCATGAGCACCGTCACGAAGAACACCACGAACAGGATCAGCGACCAGGTGATGACCTTCGCGATGAACGACGCCAGCGCCGGCATGCGGGCGACCACCGCGAACACCATGGAGAACAGCCTGACGACCACCCGGAGCACCAGCCGGAGCACCCGCGTCAGCAGCCGCGCCGGCACGGAGTACCAGTAGGCCAGCAGGTTGCTCCACGGGTGGCCGCCCAGATGGTGGCCCAGCTCGTGCGCCAGCACCGCCGCCAGGTGGTGGTGCGGCATCGCCTCGAGCGTCTTGCGGGTGACCGTGACGATGTGACCGGACGCGGCGTACGCGTTCAGCGCGTCGCTGTCCTCGATGAACAGCTGGTACTTGGCGCCGTCGCGGCCGGCCGTGCTGGAGACCTCGATCCAGGCGTGCTCGAGCCGCTCGCGCTCGCTGGGCGTGGGCCGGCGGGCGCGCAGGAAGAACCGCGCCACCCCGATCTCGACCGGCCGGTAGAAGATCAGCACGCCACTGGCAAGCCACAGCACCATGCAGAGGATGGGCACGACGGTGGTGTTGCCGACCAGCGCGCCGATGCCCAGCCCGACCATGCCTACGACCGTGAGGCTGAACACGAACCACGGCAGCGCCAGCACCAGCGAGGCCAGAGTGGAGAGGTCCGCGCCGCGGCGCGGCCGCAAGGGCCGCGGCGTGGTGGCGGCCTGCGACGACAGCCGGGCCCGCAGCCCGGTGGCCGGGGGCGGATCGGGATCGTCGAAGCCGCCCGGCGGGCCGCTGGGGCGCGCGCCGGACGTCCGGCCGTCGTCGCTCATCGCCGCCTCCGATGAACTCGTCGTTTCGCTGCGCGGCCCGGGGATGGCCACACACCTGTGAAGGTCACCATATGACCGTCTGGTGACAGCCCTCACGCGACAGATCGAAATCCGGACCTGACACGATGCTTGACACTTCGTGCAGATGGGTAGAAATCGATCAGATCGGCGTGAGGCATCCTGACGATGGGAAGGCGCAGCCATGGCGACCGCCGCGAGCGATTTCGACGTCGACCCGGGTCCGTTCACCGCAGAGGACCGCGCCGGTGAGGCCGAGCCGCTGCCCGACCTGCCCGATCCGGGTCCCGTGCCCGTGCCGCAGGCCGCCACCACTTACATGCCCCGCTCCGCATGGACGTCCACGGCGCGCGGCGGGGCCCAGCTGACCGGGACGAAGCTGGTCGGGCTGGCCTGCCACTGGCCGGGCTCGACGACTGACGCGTACGGCGTCGAGTCCGCCGCCACGGTGGCCGGGCGGCTGCGGGCCTGGCGGCAGTTCCACGTCGAGGACCGCGGCTGGTCCGACATCGGCTACAACTTCGCGATCGACCAGGCGGGCCGGGTGTGGGACCTGCGCGGCTCGGCGCGGGTCGGCGCCCACTGCGCCAGTCCGAGCAACCCCGACGCCAACCACGAGTTCGTGGGCGTACTGTGCATCGTCGGCGACCGGGAGCAGCCGACGTCCGCGATGGCGGTCGCGCTCTGGGACTTCCGCCGCGACGTGTTCCTCCGGCGCTGGCCCGGTCGCGGCGACATCCGAGGACATCGCGAGGTGCCGGGCGCCCAGACCGCCTGCCCCGGCAACCCGGTGATCGAGCTGACCAACAACCCCCAGGAGCAGGACATGACCCCGGAACAGGCCGCCCAGCTCGCCCAGGTCGTCCGCGACACCGCCTACATCCGCGAGCAGAACATCTCCATCGCCCGCGCGGTCATCAAGCTCGCGTCCGGCAGCGACGACATCACCGCCGCCGAGCTCAAGGCGGTCCAGGACGCGGCCGCGGGCCGGGACCGCTGAGCCGCACCCGCGCGAATCCGCCGGGCCGCACCTAAGGGGCGGCCCGGCACCGTAGGGTCGAAGCGTGAGCGAGATCCATGAGCTGACCGGGTTGGAGCTGGCCACGGCGGTCCGCCAGCGCGAGGTGTCGCCGTCCGAGGTGGTCGACCACTCGCTCGCTCGGGCCGAGCGGCTGGACTCGTCCCTCGGCGCCTTCGTCACCCTGACCCCCGACCTCGCCCGCGAGCAGGCCGCCGAGGCCGAGAGCCTCCTCCAGCGGACCAGGTCCGGCGGCGAGCTGCCGCCGTTCCTGGGCGTGCCGTGCCCCGTCAAGGACCTCGCGATGGTGGCCGGCGTGCCGTTTCGGGCCGGCAGCGCGGCCCTCGCCGACTTCGTCGCGCCCGCCGACGACGGCGTCGTCACGCTGCTGCAGCGGGCCGGCACGCTGATGATCGGCAAGACGAACACGCCCGAGTTCGGCCTGCCGCCGTACACCGAGTCCGACATCGCGCCGCCGGCCCGCACGCCGTGGGACACCTCGCGGTCGGCCGGCGGCTCCAGCGGCGGGTCCGCGGCGGCGGTCGCGGCCGGCATCGCGCCGGTCGCGCACGGCAGCGACGGCGGGGGCTCGATCCGCATCCCGGCCAGCGCCTGCGGGCTGGTCGGGCTCAAGCCCACCCGCGGCCGCGTCAGTCCAGGCCCGTACCGCCCGGAGGGCGCCGGCCTGGCGTCCAACGGCGTGCTCACCCGCGACGTCCGCGACACCGCGGCGCTGCTGGACGTGCTGTCGCACCAGTGGGCCGGCGACCTCTACGTGCTCGCGCCGCCGCGCACCACCTTCCTCGACGCCTGCGGGCGCGACCCCGGCCGGCTCACCATCGGCCTGCTGACCACCCCCGTCATCTCCGCCGACGCGCCCGTCGACGACGCCTGCCTGACCGCCGTCGTCCGCACCGCCCGGCTGCTGGAGGACCTCGGTCACCGGGTCGAGCCCGCGCCGGTTCCGTTCGCGGCCGAGCGGTGGGACTCGTTCGAGGCGATCTGGTCGGTGCTGGCGCTGAGCGCGCCGGTGCCGCCCGAGCACGAGCACCTGCTGCTGCCGCTGACCCGCTGGCTGCGCGACAAGGGCGGGTCGGTCAGCGGCATCGAGTACGCGTCGGCGCTGGGACTGATCCAGACCACGACGCGTGAGACGGCGGCCACCTGGGCGGCCTACGACGTCGTCCTGTGCCCGACGCTGGCCCAGCTGCCGGCGCCGGTCGGCTCCCAGCGCGACGACGCCGACCCGGCCGGCGACTTCGCCCGGCAGATGGCGTTCACGCCGTGGACCAGCGTCTGGAACCTCACCGGCTGGCCGGCTATCAGCCTGCCGCTCGAGACCACCGAGGTCGACGGCGTGACGCTGCCGGTGGGCGTCATGCTCGGCGGCATGCACGGCGCCGAGGAGACGCTGCTGTCGCTGGCCGCGCAGCTCGAGGCGGCCCGGCCGTGGCGCGACCGGAGGCCGGCCACGTGGTGAGCTTCGGATACTTCCTGGTCCCGAACGCGGCCGACCCGCTGATCGAGACCGCGCGCCTGGCCGAGTCGCTGGGCCTGGAGTACGTCGGCATCCAGGACCACCCGTACCAGCGCCGCTACGTCGACACCATGGTCCTGTCCAGCGCGATCCTGACGGCCACGTCGTCGCTGCGCGTCTTCCCGGACGTCGCCTGCCTGCCGCTGCGCCCGCCCGGCGTCCTCGCCAAGACCGCGGCGTCGCTGGACGTGCTGTCGGGCGGACGGTTCGAGCTGGGCCTCGGCGCGGGCGCGTTCTGGGACGCGATCGAGGGCTACGGCGGCGTGCGGCGGACGCCGGGGGAGGCGCTGGCGGCGCTGGCCGAGGCGATCGAGGTGATCCGCCTGCTCTGGGGCGGCGAGCGCGGGCTGCGCTTCGAGGGGTCGCACTACCACCTGCGTGGGGTGCACTCCGGCCCCCTGCCGGCGCACGACCTCGGCATCTGGGTCGGCGCCTACGGCCCGCGAGCGCTGGCGCTGACCGGCCGGCTGGCCGACGGCTGGGTCCCGTCGGTCAACGCCGACGTCTTGAAGCGGCTGCCCGAGCTCAACGAACGGGTCGACACCGCCGCCGCCGAGGCCGGCCGCGACCCGTCCGCCGTCCGCCGCGTGTACAACGTGGGCGGCACCATCACCGACGGGGTCTCGGAGGGCTACCTGGCCGGTCCGGTGTCGCAATGGATCGACGAGCTGAGCGCCCTGGCGGCCGACCATCGCGCCGACGTCCTCCTCTTCGGCGGCCCGCCGTCGCAGCTGCGCACGTTCGCCGAGCAGATCGTCCCCGCCGTCACCAGCTCCCCAGGGTGAGCGTCTCGTCCGGCCGCGGTCCGGGCAGCGTGAGCGTGGTGGTCGAGCCGCCGGGCCAGGTGACGGTGACGTCGTCGCCGTCCACCGTGACGAGGACGGACGGGGCGGCGGCCACCGCGGCCGGGTCGGCGGAGAGCACGACGACAGCGGCGTAGACCCGGCCGAACGCCGCCGGACCGGAGGTCGCCGCCCAGGGCCAGGCGGACCAGCGGCCCAGCGGGTGGGCGCCGGGCGGCTCGGCCACGCCCGTCGCCGAGACGTCGCCGACGCCGATGACCAGGCTGGTCAGCCCCTTGTCGGCGACCACCCGGTCGTCCGAGGCCACCCGCGGCGCCGTGTCCGACGCGATCGACCAGCCGCCGAACCGGAGCACCCAGGGACCCGCGTCGGCCACCCACACCTCGTCCGGGTCGTCGGCCAGTTCGACGGGGTCCAGCCGGGCCAGTCGCACCTCCAGCGCGCCACGCAGCACGGACGCCGTCGTCAGCCAGGGGCCGGTGCGGAACGCGTCGCCGTCGCCGACGGTCGGCTCGCCGGTCTCGCGCCAGTGCGCCCGCGACCGCGACGCCAGCACCGCCTCGTCGGACGCGGTCACCGCCAGCCGGCGGATCGGGCTGCGGTGGCTCGGCCGCCCGCCGGCGTCGAGCAGCGCGACGTGCGACTCGCCCGGGTGTGCCACGCCCTCGCGGTGCAGCGACGGCGCCGCGTGCGTCGAGTACCCGTGCCGCGCGTAGAAGGCGACGTCGTCGGCGACCCGCGGCCCGTAGATGTGGTCGCTGCCGTGGTTGACCAGCCGCACCACGCCGTCGGCCGCCGTGCCGGACAGCAGCCACCCCGGCGGCCGCATCAGCACCGACACATCCGCGGTCTCCACCGGCAAGGCCGACTCCGTCTCCGTCCACACCGGATGGTCGGGCGGCAGCAGCAGACCGGCGAAGCCCTTGCTGGACCAGTACGGCGACCCCGCGCCGGTGTAGAGCTGCCGGATCGGCGCGAACGCGCCCCGCCACCCGATCGGCTGCAGCCCGTCGTCGTCCACCGCACCCCGCGAGACGAACCAGCGCAGCACCCCGCTGGCCAGGCGCCGGGTCCGCCCGGGCGGGAGCGGCGTCGCGTCGAACAGCGCGCCGGTCCAGAACGGGCCGAGCATGGCGTAGCGGTAGGTCAGCGACCGGCCCTGCAGCACCGGCGCACCCGACGGCGCGACGAAGTACTGGGCGTCGTCGAGGTACCGGACCAGCCGCTCCCGGTACGGCAGCGGCGCCGCCGTGCCGACGATGCGGTGGTACCAGAGCGGGTACACGTGCAGCGCCCAGCCGCTGTAGTAGTCGAAGTGCCGCAGCCCGTCCGGCCCCTTGCCGCCGTCGGAGTACCAGCCGTCGCCGGCGTAGAAGCCCTCGTGGACGGCCAGGTTCCGGTCGATCTCGTCCTGGCGCCACGGCCCGCCGACCGAGCGCAGGAACCCCTCGACGACGTTCTGGAACCAGATCCAGTTGTTGGTGTGCACGAACGTCCCGAGGATCTCCGCCATCCACTCGACGACGGTCTCGCGGGTGCGCTCGGGCAGCCGGTCCCACAGCCACGGCCGGGTCTCGTGCAGCGCGATCGCGATGGACGCCGCCTCGACCTTGGCCTGGCCGCGCTCGCCGAACCGCGGCCAGCGCTCGGGCGAGGACGGGTCGGTGCCGGCCGCGAGCCCCTCGGCGTACCAGTCGGCGAACCCGTGCGGGTCGTCGCCGCCCGCCCCGCCGACCCGGAACCCGGCCAGCAGGAACGTCCGCGCGAACGCCTCCAGCCCGTCGCTCCACCGGCCGCTGGCGCCGGACAGCCCTGGCAGCGAGATCAGCGCGTGCCGGGGCGAGGCGTGCGGACGCAGCGCCAGCAGCTTGTGGTCGGCCACCACCTCCCAGTGCGCCCGCGTCCAGCCCGTGTGCGGCGACCGGACGGCGTCCTCCGAGGGCAGTTCCAGCATGGGAGTCCTCTCCGGACAGCGTTTTCCTGTGGCTGTTGACACGGCGATTGAAACCATACAACACTCATATTATGGACGATGGAGTCACATTGCAGGCATCCACTCCCACCATGTTGTCGCGACGTGCCGTCATGGGCATGCTCGTCGGCGCGGCCGTGCTGCCGCCGGTGCTGGGAGCCTTCGGTCAGCCGGCGCACGCCGCACCGGCCACGACGGCGGACGATCCGGCCGTCCCCACCGACGCGATGCGCCGCACCGAGAAGCCGAACCTGGCCTTCCGGCAGGTCGCACAGCTGTCCAACGACCGCTACCGGGTGACGTTCCACGAGGCCACCTGGGACGGCGGGCGCAGCTACGTCCGCGACCTCGAACTCCGGACCGACGCCGGCTGGGTCGCCGTCACCGACCCGGAGCGCCGGTTCGACGAGCAGTGGGTCGTGCTCACCGGCACCGAGCGGCCCAGCCCGCGCTACTACTACAGCTCCGCCACGCCGCACTGGGTCGCCTTCGACGGGTTCCGCCAGCTCGGCCCGCGCACCGTCGAGCTGACCAGCACGAGCCCGGGCGTCCACGAGCTCACGGTGCGCTGGTCGCTGGACCGCGAGCACCCCGAGCTGCACTACACCGTCACCGCCCGGCAGGCCGGCCACTTCGTCGTCGGCTACCAGAGCCTCGACACCGGCACCGCCGACGACGCCGAGGAGGTGCTGTGCGGGATCCGCCAGCACGCCCGCGTCATCGGCAGCCCGGAGTCGCTGAGCAGCTGGGAGCTGTTTGCGCCGATGAGCCTGGTGCAGCGGACCATCGCCGGCCGGACCGTCACGTCCGGCGTCTACATCCCCAGCGACGTCATCGCCTACGAGCACGAGCGCGACCTCGGCCCGTACCGGCAGCCGTTCGGGATGAGCCTGCTCAACGACGAGGCGCACGTGCAGCCGGTGGCGTACGCGCCGCAGGCCGGCGACCGGTCGCTGCTCGAGCCGGGCCAGAGCCTGGGCTACGCGTTCGGCGTCCAGGCGCATGCGGGCGTGCTCTACGACGCCTACGTCGCGCTGTGCCGCGGCGAGTACGGATTCACGGCCTACCGCGAGAACGTCTACGACACGTCGCTGACGCAGACGGCGTCCAACATCATGAACCTGGTCGGCATCGAGCCCGACGGCGACGACAGCGAGACGTTCGTGCCGTCGTTCTCCGGCTGGTGGAACCGGGCCAAGGGGTTCGCCGACTCCGAGAACGACCAGGCCGTGCGGACGTCCGTCGCCGGCGTGCTGCTGTCGGCGAACTACCTGCTGTCGCCGCCGGACCGAGCCGGCGACTTCTACGACCGCCGCGCCCGCCAGATGATGGAGTACCACGTCTCGCGGCGCAACCACGGGCACACCCCGATCATCGGCAAGGACGTCTACAACGACACCTCGGCGACCGTCTACGGCCTGGGCGGCGTCGCCGTCGACGCGAACACGCTGGTCCCGCTGTACCGGCAGACCCGCGGCCAGAACGCGGCGCTGCACCGGCTGGCGCTCGACACCGTCAAGGCCCCGCCGTTCCGCGACACCCGCGCGCCGTGGAGCAACGCCCTGCAGGCCTACGTCCTGACCGGCGACGAGGGCTGGCTGGCCGAGGCGACGGCGCTGGCCCGCCGGTACCTGCGCGACCAGGTCCTGACGCCGTACTCGAACAACCAGGGCGACGGCGTGTTCGTCTTCTCGTACTCCAAGCACTGGCTGGAGCTGTTCGTCATGTACGAGCTGACCGGCGAGCGCGACTTCCTGGACGCGGCGTACCGCGAGGCGCAGCGGTTCGTCACCCAGACGATGGTGCGGCCCGTGCCCGACGGCACGGTGCGGGCGCCGGTCCCGTACATGATCAACATGCAGTTCGACGACTGGAACGGGCACCTCCTGCCCGACTACCCGCTCGACGACATCGCCCCGGAGGAGGTGCCGGCCTGGTACGTGTCGACGACCGGTCAGACGATCGAGCAGCTGATCACGTACCGCATCCAGGAGCCGAAGCGGCACCCCGGCGGCGGCATGGTGATGAACCCGATCTGGGCGCCGTTCCTGCTCCGGCTGGCGCACGAGGCCGGCGACGAGTTCCTGGTCGACTTCGCGCACAACCTGGTCATCGGCCGCTGGACGCACTACCCCGGCTACTACAACCGCCAGTTCACCGCGCAGCACCTGCGCCCGGACTTCCCGCTGACCGGCCCGCCAGGGGAGAGCTGCATCTACTTCCACCACGCGCCGGCGCAGCTCGGCCTCACGCTGGACTACCTGTTCAGCGAGCACTACGTCCGGTCGGACGGGCGGATCAGCTTCCCCAAGCAGTTCGAGTGCGACTTCGTGTTCTTCAAGTTCAGCACCTACGGGCACGAGCCGGGCACGTTCTTCGGCGAGGACGGCGTCTGGCCGTACCTGCCCGAGGGGATCGTCGCCGTCGACCACCCGCAGCTGAACTGGCTGACCGGCGTCGGCAACGACTCGCTGTACCTGTCGCTGACGAACTCGCGCGACGCGACGGTGAGCGCGACGGTGACGTTCGACCGCGAACTGACCGGCATCGACCCGGGCCGCCGGTACGACGTCCAGGTGCTGATGGACAACGGCCGGTGGAAGCACTACCGGCTCACCGGCGGGAAGCTGCCCGTGACGGTGTCGGCGCGCGGCATCACCGTGGTGATCGTCCGCGGCGCCGGCCGGCCGGCGCCGTGGCACTGGCTGCCATCGTCGGAGGACCGCGGCGAGGTCAGCTACGCCTTCGACGACGCGCTGCCCGGCGCCGAGGGCGGCCTGACCCGCGGCATGCTGCTGGTCCGGCCGGACCGGACGGCTGCCGACGCCTACGTGCAGAGCGACTCCGTCGAGGCGGCGACGCTCGCGTACTGGGTGAACGACGGGCCGGAGCAGATCGTCGCGGACAAGCCGTACCCGAACGAATGGACGGTCCCGCTGGCGGCGCTGACCGACACGTTCGCCTACGAGGTGCGGACGCTGTCGGCGACGTCGCAGCGGCGGACGCTGCGGCTGCCGTCGTCGGTCACCGGGGTCGCGGCCGGCGGAGCGGCGGCGTTCGGGTCGCTGTCGGCGCCGGCCACCGCGTCGCCGGCGGACGAGCTGACGCTGCGGGTGCGGCTGACGGCGTCGTCGTCGCTGTCCGGTGTCGCCGTCGCGCTGGCCGCGCCGGGCGGGTGGACGGTGACCCCGTCGGAGCCGCTGCCCGACGCCGTCGCCGCCGGTGAGTCGGTGACCGGGACGTTCTCCGTGACGGTGCCCGCCGACGCCGCGCTCGCGGTGCCGCATCCGCTGACCGCGACGGCGACCTGGTCCGGCGGCTCGGCGGAGCTGGAGCCGGTCACCGTCGAGCTGGTCGACCCCGTGCGGCTGACCGCGATCACGCCGTCGCCGGCCGTGGTTCCGGAGCCGGGCGGCTCGATCGACCTGCGCATCGCGGTGCTCAACCGCGGCCCGGTGCCGGTGACCCGGACGGTGACGATCACCGGGCAGTTCCACTGGTCGTTCAGCGAGACGACGTTCGAGGTCGAGGTGCCGCCGCGCACCGAGCTCGAGCACGTCGTGCGGGCCACCACCCGGCCGACCATCCCGACCGAGCAGACGCACTTCGTGTCGGCCAACCTGGACGGCAAGCCGAAGGTGACGATCAGCCTGCGGGTCGAGGACCCGGACATCATCGCGATCACCAACAACGACTACCCGCCGCGGTACGACCAGACCGGCAGCTGGCTGATCAGCGGCCTGGCCGGGGCCGACGGCGCCGCGTCCCGGTACAGCCCCGAGGGCGTCACCGGCGGCACGGCGACGTGGACCCCCGACCTCCCCGAGGCCGGCAGCTACGCCGTCGACGTCTGGTATCCGTCCAACTTCGAGACCGCGACCAACGCCGTCTACGTCGTCACGCACCTGGGCGGCGAGACCGAGTTCGTCGTCAACCAGATGGAACAGCCGCGCACCTGGCGCGAGCTGGGCACGTTCGAGTTCGCCGCCGGCATGGGCGGCAACGTGCGCATCGAGGTCCGCGACGCCAGCACCGGCTACACCCGCCTGAGCGGTGCCCGCTTCCGCAAGCTCTGAGGCAGCTCGTGCTCCGGCGGGCCGGTCGCCCGTCCCGCCGGAGTCGCGCGGCGGCGGCACCGAGACAGGTACCTGACCTGCGTGGACGGACAGGACCGCGTACCCCGGAAAGCGATCTCAGTGGGGGAGCGCGGTCACGGTGGCGTGGTAGCCGAGGTTGGACGAGATCTGGTCGGCGTGTTCGATGGCGATCATCGCCAGCTCGTCCTGCCGGGCCGGGAGGTTCATTGCCGACAGCGGCCCCGACACCGACAGCGCGGCGATGATCTGGCCGGACCGGTCCCGGATCGGCGCGGCCACGCAGGCCCGGCCGAACGCCAGCTCTTCCAGCTCGGTCGCGTACCCGCGCGAGCGCACCTCCTGCAGAGCGCCGCTGAGCTCGTCGAACGACGTCAGGGTGTGCGGCGTGTAGCGGGCGTACTGGTCGCCGAGCAGTGACCGGAGCTCGTCGGGCGGCAGCTCGCTGGTCAGCGCCTTGCCCATGGCGGTGGCGTGCAGGGGGCCGCCGCGGCCGATCAGCGTGGACGGCCGCGGCGCGTTGGCGCCCTCGAAGTGGCACAGGTAGAACAGGCTGGCGTCGTGGCGCTCGGCGACGTTGACGCCGAGGCCGAGCGACGAGGCGAGGTTCTGCGCGAGCTGGCGCGACTGCTGGTGCACCGGCGACTGGTTCAGCCCGATGCCGGCCAGCGTGATGACCCGCGGGCCGATGCCGTACAGGCCGCTGCGGCCGTGGTGCGTGAGGTACCCGAGGTTGACCAGCGCGCCGACCAGCCGCGACACCGTCGACTGGCCCAGCCCGGTCGCGGTCACCAGCTCGGAGATGCGCCGCTCGGGGTGTTCCTCGTTGAACGCGGACAGCAACGAGAGCGCCCGCTCGACGCTCTGGGTGCCGCCGGCGGACTCGCGGGCTGTTACACGTGGCACGTTCTGACCCCCACCATCATGCTCGGAACGGTCATCTACATGGTAGATGAAACCCCGCACAAAACCCGTCAACCCGCCTGGCGATCGCGGTCTTGTGCGCGCAGCGCCCGGTCGAGGTCGGCCAGGCCCTCGACGACCAGCCGGCGGGCGGCGTCGGGCAGCTCGGCTGTCTCGAGCCAGCCACGCACCGTCGTCGCCGTGGCGGCGTCGGCGAGCAGCCGCGGGAACAGCCCCACGACCACGGCCTGCGCGCTCTCGTTGGTCCGGTCCGCCCAGACCCGCGGGACGGCGTCGAGGTACGGCTGGACGTACGGGCGCACCAGCTCGCGCTGCTCAGGGTGGGCGAAGCCGCGCACCGTGGCGCTGAGCAGCGCGTTCGGCAGCGCGTCGGACTCGACGGCGGCCTGCCAGGCGGCCGCCTTGGCCGGGTACGTGGGCACGGCCGCGCGGGCGTACGCGGCCTGCCGCTGCCCGGTCGCGGTGTTGTCGCGCTCCAGCTCGGCGTCGACGGCGCTCTCGCCGGCCGCGCCCAGCACGACCAGCCGCTGCAGCAGCGTCCACCGCAGGTCGGTGTCGACCACCAGGCCCGGCAGCACCGACTCGTCGCCGTCGAGCAGCGCCATGATCTCCGCGATGTGCTCGTCGCTGGCCGCGGCCGCCACCCAGGCCCGGGTGAAGGCGAGCTGACGGTCGCCGCCGGCCTCGGCCGACCCGGCCAGCTGGCGCAGCGCCGCCGCCCAGCGCGACGACAGCGCCGTCCGGTTGGCCGGCCAGGCGTACAGCTCGATCGCGGCCCGGGCGGAGCTGAGCACGTGCTGCACCACACCCATGGACGTCTCGCGGGCGATGCCGCCGAGCACCAGTTCGACGAACGAGCTGGCCGACATCTCGGCGTCGCGCAGCATGTCCGTCGCGGCCGTCCAGCACAGCGCCCGCGGCAGCGGGTCGAGCGACCCGATCGAGCGCACCACCGTCGCCAGCGAGCGGTCGTCGAGGCGCACCTTCGCGAACGTGAGGTCGTCGTCGTTGACCAGCAGCAGGTCGGGCTGGGTCTCGCCGCGCAGCTCGGCGACCTCGGTGCGCGGGCCGTCGATGTCCAGCTCGACCCGCGTGCGCCGCACCAGTGCGCCGTCGTCGGTGTAGTCGTACAGGCCGATGGCGGCCCGGTGCGACCGGATGACCGGGTGCTCGGGCGCGGCGGTCTGCTCGACGACCACCGACGTGTAGGTGCCGGCGCTGTCGATGGTGACGGCGGGGCGCAGCGTGTTGACGCCGGCCGTGCGCAGCCACTGCTCGTTCCACGCCGACAGGTCGCGGCCGCTGGTGCGCTCGAGGTGCCCGAACAGGTCGGTGAGTGAGGTGTTGCCCCACGCGTGCTCGGCGAAGTAGGCCCGCACGCCCTCGAGGAACGCGTCGCGGCCGACCCACGCGACCAGCTGCTTCAGGACGCTGGCGCCCTTGGCGTAGGTGATGCCGTCGAAGTTGACCTCGACGTCCTCGAGGTCGCGGATGTCGGCGGAGATCGGGTGCGTCGACGGCAACTGGTCCTGGCGCAGCGCCCACAGCTTCTCGGTGACGGCGAACGTCGTCCAGCCGTCGGTCCACCGGGTCGCCTCGGCCAGCGACAGTACCGACGCCCAGGTGGCGAACGACTCGTTCAGCCAGAGGTCGTCCCACCAGCGCATGGTGACGAGGTCGCCGAACCACATGTGCGCCATCTCGTGCAGGATCGTCTCGGCCCGGCGCTCGTAGGCGGCGTCGGTGACGCGGCTGCGGAAGACGTAGTCCTCGTGGTGGGTGACGGCGCCGGCGTTCTCCATGGCGCCGGCGTTGAACTCGGGCACGAACAGCTGGTCGTACTTCGCGAACGGGTAGGCCAGCCCGAACACGTCCTCGAAGAAGGCGAAGCCGCGGCTGGTGACGTCGAACAGCTCGGCGGCGTCGAGGTGCTCGGCCAGCGACTTGCGGCAGTACAGCCCGAGCGGGATCGTCTTCTCCTTGCCGACGTGCTCCGAGCGCTCGACGTGGTACGGACCGGCCACGATCGCCGTCACGTAGGTCGACAGCTTCGGCGTCGGCTCGAACGTCCACCGCTTCTTGCCGTGGCTGGCCTTGCCCGCCTTGCCGGGCGCGTTCGACACGACCTCCCAGCTGGACGGCGCGTCGACCAGGAAGGTCACCTCGGCCTTGAGGTCGGGCTGGTCGAAGCACGCGTAGACGCGGCGGGCGTCGGCCACCTCGAACTGCGAGTAGAGGTAGACCTCGTCGTCGACCGGGTCGACGAACCGGTGCAGGCCCTCGCCGGTGTTCATGTAGGCGGCGTCGGCGACCACCTTGACCTCGTTCTCGCTGGCCAGGCCGGTGAGCTTGACCCGGCTGCCGTCGAAGACCTCGGCCGGGTCGAGCGCGTTGCCGTTGAGGACGACCTCGTGCACGGTGGGCGCGATGAGGTCCAGCCAGGTCTCGGCGCCCTCGGTGGCGGCGAACGTCGCCGTCGTCGTCGACCCGAACGTGGTCTCGCCGGTGGTGAGATCCAGGTGGACGGTGTACCGCACCGACGCGGGGTCGAGGACGGACGCGCGTTCGCGGGCCTCGTCGCGGGTCAGGTTCGTGCCAGACATGGCGTCGATCCTGGCAGAACATCCGTCTTCGCGCTGGCCGTGAGCCCTGGGAATCGATCGTGTCAGCGCGCGGTTGGCCATTTCGAGACCTCTTTGACGTGTCAACTGTGATGAAGGGCAACCGCATGAGCGAGACCACTCACGTCGACTTCTGGTTCGACCCGATCTGCCCGTGGGCGTGGATGACGTCGCGCTGGATGATGGAGGTCGAGCGGGTCCGGCCGGTGGAGGTCACCTGGCACGTCATGTCGCTGTCGTACCTCAACGCCGAGCGCGACCTCGGCGAGAAGTACAACCGCCTCATGGCCGACAGCTGGGGCCCGGTGCGCGTCGTCACGGCCGCGAAGCATCTGCACGGCCAGGAATGGGTGAAGCCGCTGTACGACGCCCTCGGCACCCGGTTCCACCCGGGCCACGAGCGCGACCGCGGCAAGGTCATCGCCGCCGCCCTCGAGGAGGTCGGGCTGCCGGCGTCGCTGGCCGCGTACGCCGACACCGACGAGTTCGACGCCGCGCTGAAGGAGAGCCACCACGCCGGCATGGACCAGGTCGGCACCGAGGTCGGCACGCCGGTCATCGCGGTCGAGGGCTACGCGTTCTTCGGCCCGGTGCTGGCGCCGGC
This sequence comes from Jiangella alkaliphila, assembly GCF_900105925.1. Lineage (NCBI taxonomy): Bacteria > Bacillati > Actinomycetota > Actinomycetes > Jiangellales > Jiangellaceae > Jiangella > Jiangella alkaliphila. Next base: position 3,032,147 of record NZ_LT629791.1, read on the forward strand.
GCCGAAGGGCGACGAGGCGGGTCGAGTATGGGACGGCGTGCGGGCGCTGGCCTCGTACGACGGCTTCTTCGAGCTCAAGCGGACCCGTACCCGCGAGCCCGTCTTCGACTGAGCCGGCCATACGGCAGACTGACGGCCATGCGCGTCCACGTCGGCTCCGACCATGCCGGATACGAAGTCAAGAACCGCCTCGTCGAGGTGCTCCGCGACGGCGGCCACGAGATCGTCGACCACGGCCCGTTCGTCTACGACGAGCTCGACGACTACCCGACGTTCTGCCTGCGGGCCGGCGAGGGCGTCGCGGCCGACCCGGACAGCCTCGGCGTCGTCATCGGCGGCTCCGGCAACGGCGAGCAGATCGCCGCGAACAAGGTCGAGGGCATCCGGTCCGCGCTGGCGTGGTCCGAGGAGACCGCGCGGCTGGCCCGTGAGCACAACGACGCCCGCGTGCTGGCCGTCGGCGCCCGCATGCACCCGTTCGAGGACGTCGCGGCATTCGTGCAGACGTTCCTCGAGACGCCGTTCTCCGGCAGCGAGCGGCACGCCCGCCGCATCGCGATGCTCAGCCGTTACGAGGTGGACGGCGAGCTTCCTCCGCTGCCGGCGCCGGCCGACTAGAACGCGGCGGCAGCGGCGACTTCCCGATCCGCTCCAGCGCGGCGGCGACGTCGCCCGGGCTCGGCCGCGACACGTCCCGGGCCCGCAGCGCCCGCGACACGCCGACCTGGGAGCGCCGGTCGACCTGGTCGAGCTTGCGGACGCCCTTCTCGCGATCGTTCATAGAAAGGACGGTAGTGCCCGAAGGCCACACGATCCACCGTCTGGCCGGTGAGCTGTCCAGTGCGTTCGGCGGCCGGGTGGTCGAGGTGTCCAGTCCGCAGGGGCGGTTCGCCGCCGGCGCCGCCGTCGTGTCCGGGTCGCGGCTGGAGCGGGCCGAGGCGCACGGGAAGCACCTGTTCATCGGGTTCGCCGGGCGGCGGTGGGTGCACGTCCACCTCGGGTTGTACGGGAAGTTCGACGTCGTGGGCGCACCGGCGCCGGACGGGCCGGTCCGCGGTGAGGTGCGGCTGCGGCTGACGACCGCCGGCGCGCACGCCGACCTGCGCGGGCCGACCCGCTGCGAGGTGGTCGCCGACGCCGACAAGGCCGCCGTCGAGGCCCGGCTCGGCCCGGACCCGCTGCGCGGTGACGACCCGGAGGCGGCGCTGGCCCGGATCGGGCGCAGCCGGGCGCCGGTCGGTGTGCTGCTCATGGACCAGGCGGTCGTCGCGGGCGTCGGCAACGTGTACCGCGCCGAGTCGCTGTTCCGGGCCGGTGTCGACCCCGCGCGGCCCGGCTCGTCGGTGCCGCCGCGGACCCTGCGGGAGATCTGGTCCGACCTGGTGGCGTTGATGGCGCTCGGCGTGCAGACCGGCCGGATCGACACCGTCCGGCCCGAGCACGAGCCCGAGGCCATGGGCCGTCCGCCGCGAGTCGACGACCACGGCGGCGAGGTGTACGTCTACCGGCGCGCGGGGCAGCCGTGCCTGGTCTGCGGCAGGCCCGTCGCGGCCGGAAGAGCGGCGGCCAGAAACCTGTTCTGGTGCCCGAACTGCCAGCATTGACGGGCCGTCGCGGGCAATTCTGTGTGATCTTCCTCCCACGCTCTCTTTGCCGCTAGGGTCCTCGTGTGACGACCCGATCGGCTGGCCTGCTCGGGCTGGCGGGGGCGTTCTTCGGCGGGCGTCCCGCCAGCGCGTTGACGCGGCGTCTGATCCGCGAGCCGGTCGTCATGGCCGTCCTGCTGGCCGCCACCCTGCTGCTCGGGCTGTCGATGGTGCAGTGGGAGTCGATCGTGCCGGCCATCGCGCTGGTGCTGCCGCTGCTGTTCGGCGGGTTGTTCGTGCAGCCGCGGGCGCTGGCCTGGCTGGTCGGCACCGTGGGGTTCTGCCTCATCGCCGGCGGCATCGTCATCGGGGGCGGGCAGACCTTCGCCGCCGTCACCGTCGTCGTCGGGATCACCGCGATCGTGTCGCTCGGCCTGGCGCGGTCGCGGGCGCGGCTCGGGCTGCAGGGCACCATGGGCGAGTCGATGCTCGTCGACCTGCGCGACCGCCTGGCCGCCCAGGGCCGGATGCCGCCGCTGGGGCGCGGCTGGCAGGTCGAGCTGAAGCACCATGCCGCCGAGCGGTCCAGCTTCTCCGGCGACTTCGCCGTCGCCTCCCGGTCCACCGACGGCCGCGTGCTGGAGCTCGCGCTGGTCGACGTGTCCGGCAAGGGCCACAACGCCGGGACGCGCGCGCTGCTGCTGTCCGGCGCGTTCGGCGGGCTGCTCGGCTCGCTGCCGCAGGACCAGTTCCTGCCCGCCGCCAACGCCTACCTGCTGCGGCAGCGCTGGCCCGAGGGGTTCGCGACCGCCGTCCATCTCGTCGTCGACCTCACCACCGGTGAGTACGAGGTCCGCTCGGCCGGCCATCCGCCCGCGATCCACTTCCACGCCGGATCCGGCCGCTGGGCCACCCTCGACACCGAGGGTGGCCTGCTCGGCGTCTACGAGCAGAAACACTACGAGCCCGTCACCGGGCGCATGCGGCCCGGTGACGCGCTCATGCTCTACACCGACGGGCTGGTCGAGGCGCCGCGGCGGGACCTGTCCGACGGCATCGACAAACTGCAGGGCGAGGCCGAGCGGCTGGTGGCGCACGGCTTCGACGGCGGCGCGCAGAAGCTCATCAACGCCGTCGCCTCCTCCGATGCCGACGACCGCGCCCTGCTGCTGTTGTGGCGGACGCTCTAGCGCTTGGTGTAGGCGGCCACGACCTCGATCTCGACCAGCCAGCCGGTAACCGGCAGCGTGTCGACCTCGAGGTTCGTACGCGACGGCCGGGTGGCGTTGGCGAACTGGACCGGCGCGTAGGCGGGGATCACCTCGCCCGTCACCCGGTTCACGTTGGCCACCCACTTCCGGTACGCGCGGTTCCAGCCGTTGTAGTCGGCCCGCTCGGCGCCGGGCGGGGCCTCCAGGTAGATCCGCATGCTGATGATGTCGGCGAGCGTGAGGCCCTGTGACTCCAGGTTCTCCTTGATGCGGGCCATCGCGTTCATGCCCTGCGCCTCGGTGACGGTGACGCCGGCGGGCAGTACCCCGCCGGGGAACTGGGCCGGGTCGATGTAGCGCTCGGGCGTCCCGGCCGGTGCGGCCGTGTTGAGCGCGCCCGGGCCGATGCCGCTGGAGAAGTAGAGCGGCACCTGGTTGCCGACGGCGACGCCGTTGGCGATGAACGGGTCCGGTGCCTGGGCGGGCGCGGCGATGTTGAACCGCACCTCCTGCGGCCGGGGCGCGCCGATGCCGGTGACGGCGACGACGCTGCCGGTGATCGCGAGCGTGGTCAGGCTGGACACGACGGCGACGACGGTCAGCCGGCGGGTGGGCTTGCGCATGGGTTCTCCCTGGTCAGGCCGCGGTGGCGGCGACGCGCTCGTGCAGGGCGGTGACGGTCAGGCGGGCGGACTCGAACGCGCCGGCCTGCCAGGCGGTGAGGTAGCTGAGGTGGTCGCCGGCGAAGTAGGTCCGGCCGTCCGGGCGCAGCAGGAGGTCGTACGCGGCGCCGCGTCCGCCCGGCCAGTTCACCCAGCCGCCGAGGCTGTACGGCTCCTTCGGCCAGGCGATGGAGAACGAGGTCTCCAGCTCGTCGCGGTACTTCGCGCCGTGGATCTTCACGCCCTGCTCGACCGCGCGGGCGGCCCGGTCCGGCACCGTCAGGCCGCTGTACGAGCCGGAGTAGTAGCCGACGACGACGCCCTTGCGGCTCAGGAACCCCGACGACGGATACCAGATGCCTGAGATGTCCATGTTCGTCGCGGTGATGCCGCCGAAGATCTTGTCGTCCTCCTCCCACCAGCGGCGGCCGTACTGCAGGCCGATCTTCCCGGTGTTCGCGCCGGTCGGGACGGCCAGCGCGTCCTTCGTCGCCTGGGCGAAGTTGTTCGGGATGTTCGTCAGCACCATCGGCGGGATGGTGTTGACGCAGTAGTCGGCATCGATGGTGCGGGTCCGGCCGTTGTGGCGGTAGCTGACGCGCACGCCGTCGGGCCGGTTGTCGATCTGCGTGACCGGCGCGTTGTAGGTGATGCGCCGCTTACCGCCGACGGCCGCCGCGAGAGCGGCGGAGATGCGGTCCATGCCGCCTACTGGCTGCCACATCATCATCGCCTGGTCCCAGCCGAACTCGAACGCGAACCGGGTGCCGAACTGGCTCTGCAGGATCGCCGACATCGACGGCGGAGTGCCCACCACGCCCGCGTCGTGGCCCGCGCCCGGCGCGTCCACGTACCCGCGGCGGCCGTTGCCGGCGTAGCGGCCGCCGGTCAGGCCGCCGAGGCTGTTCGCCAGCGCCACCAGCCGCTCGGCGTCGTCGGCGCTGAGGACGGTGTCCAGTGCACCCTGGTCGGCCGCCTGGGCGAGCAGCTCGGAGATGTACCCGTACACGTCGGCCTTCGCCTGCCGGTGGGTGACCGCGGTGCCGGCCAGCTCGCCGTAGTTAGTGGTGCTCGTGTTCTCGTGGTAGTAGAGGCTCTCCGCGTTCGCGTTGACCAGTGCCTCGATCGGAACGCCCAGCTCACGGCAGTAGTCGAGCGTCACGTGGTGGTTCGGGATGCGGGCCGGACCGGCGTTGAAGTACAGGCCGTCGTCGAACCGGCACGTCTGCGTCACGCCGTCGGTGTCGGTGAGCTTGTCGCCGCGCCTGATCGTCTTCGCCCGGCCGCCGGGCCGGTCGCGCGCCTCCAGGACGGTGCAGTCGTAGCCGGCCTTGCCCAGCTCGTACGCCGCGGCCAGCCCGGCGCTGCCCGCGCCCAGGATGACCACGTTCGTGCCCCTGGCGCGGGCCGAGTCGGGCAGATCGGCCGCCCGCGGCGGCGCGAAGTCCGGGGTCGCCGTGGCGGCGTCGGCGGGCGAGGCGAACAAGCCCAGGGCCTCCATGCTGCCGTACAGCGCCGAGGCGCCGCCGACGGCGCCGACGCGGGTGAGGAAGCTGCGCCTGGTGTGTGCGTGTGGTGTACCGGCGGTGGTGGTCACGACTGGCCTCCTTGTCGGTGCGCCCGGGCGGGGGTGCCGGGCGCAGAGGCAGTCTTGGTAATGGGGGTTATGTCCGGATTTCGGCAGAGTTAGGGCAAGATCACTGGGTGCTCACCGTGTGACGGTGGTGCGCTCGGGCCGACTGAATGAGTGGGTCCGATTGATCTTCTCCGTACCCCGAAGAGGCCCAGAACGCGAGCCTCGCCATCGAAGACGGCCGTGCCTGTCGACGTCGGCGCCCACGCCGGACCAGGACACCGCCGTCGCGCCGCACGCCCAGGACGCCAGCCGTCGCCGCACCCCTGGCGATCGAGGCCGGATGGTCGCAGGCGCACCCGGCGCTCCGCTCACCGCGCGATCAGTGCGTCCCAGCCGGCCATCGTGAGGTCGACGGTGCGCAGCAGTGCCGGCCGGGTGGCACCCTCGAGCGCGCGGACCGCGAGTCCCTGCACCTGGGCGTCGTAGTACATCGCCACCGTGTCGACGTCGTCGGATGGCAGTGGTTCGCCCGCCTCCGCGGCCGTCCGCAGCCGCGTGCGCAGGGCGGTCAGCCGGTCGCGTCGGCTCCGCTCCAGGTAGGCGACGACCGTGGTGTCGGTCGGCGGGCAGCTCAGCGTCGCGCGGGTCAGGAGGCAGCCGCGCGGCCCGCCCCGCTTGGTGAACAGCGTGACGTTCTCGCGCAGCAGCGCCTCGACGCCGCCGCGCGCCGTCGGCGCCTCGGTCAGCGCCACACCGGGGCGGCCGCCGTCGCCGTCCTGGTAGCGGTCGGCTGCCATGCAGAACAGTGACGCCTTGGAGCCGAACGCGGCGTACAGGCTGGGCGAGCCGATGCCGAGAACGTCCGTGAGGTCGGCGATCGAGGTGTCCTGGTACCCGCGCGTCCAGAACAGCCGCATGGCACGGTCGAGCGCCACGTCGCGGTCGAACCCGCGTGGCCGGCCGCGTCCCATCGTGTCGTCTCCTTTCTGTGTCGATCGCTACATTAACCCCTTGACGCCACCGGCCGCCACCGGTTTATTGTGTAGCGACCGATACATAAAGGGAGCGTGCGACATGCCCGGCGTGACGAAGGTGACCAGCGGCGACGACCTCGAGTGGTTTCGTCGCTTCGATCAGGATCTGCAGTTGGCCGACGCCATCGACCAGCGCCACGACGCTGCGATGACCGTCGGCTTCGCCCGCTACGGCGCGGGCGAGTCGAACCCGTGGACCGTCTCCTACGACGAGGCGCTGGTCGTCACGAGGGGCCGGTTCAGCGTCGAGAGCGGCGGCACCGTCACCACGGCGGTCGTCGGCGAGGTCATCTACCTGCGCGCGGGCACTGAGCTCGTCTACCGCGCCGACGAGGAGAGCGAGGTGGTCTACGTCTCGTATCCGCACTGGCTCGCGGCGACCGGGAGTTCGCCGCACTCCGACCGGCTGGCCGAGTTCCAGCCCGCGGCGAGCTGACGGCCTGAAGTCGTTCCCGTCACCGGAAGCGGGGTGTTGTATATGAGGGCGGTCGCCGTTCGTCGTCATGGTGAGGGCGGCACCGGGCCGCCCGCGACGACCCGCGAAGGGGGACGAGATGCAGTACCTGCTGCTGATCTACAGCGAGCCGCGGACCGAGGCTCCGCCGCAGGACCAGCTCGAGGCCGAAATGGCCGAGTGGTTCACCTACACCGAGGACATCCGCAAGGCCGGCGTGTACGTCGACGGCAACGCGCTCGAGCCGGTCAACACCGCCACGAGCGTGCGGCTCAAGGACGGCGAGCGGGTGGTCACCGACGGGCCGTTCGCGGAGACTCGCGAGGTGCTCGGCGGCTACTACCTCGTCGACGTGCCGGACCTCGACGCCGCGCTGGACTGGGCCGCCAAGTGCCCCGGCGCGAGGCACGGGTCCATGGAAGTCCGCCCGATCACGGTGTTCGACCAGAGCTGACGGTGAGCCGGTGGGCGGCCGACCCCGCCGAGGCGGTCTTCCGCGAAGAGTGGGGCCGGCTGCTCGCCACGCTCGTCCGCTGGGTCGGCGACTTCGACCTCGCCGAGGAGGTGGCGGCCGACGCCATCGCCGCCGCCGTCGAGCGCTGGCCGGTCGACGGCGTGCCGGACCGGCCGGGCGCGTGGCTGCTGACGACGGCGCGCCGCCGGGCGGTCGATCTGCTGCGCCGGCGGCAGAACTACGCGGCCAAGCTGGCGGTGCTCAAGGTCGAGGCCGAGCGCGACGAACTGGCCCGGCTGACCGAGCCGGCCGCCGACACCGGGCCCGACGTCATCGGCGACGATCGGCTGCGGCTGTTCTTCACCTGCTGTCACCCCGCGTTGCGTGCCGAGGCGCGGGTCGCGCTGACGCTGCGGTACCTCGCCGGGCTGACGACGGCGCAGGTGGCGCGGGCGTTTCTGGTGCCCGAGGGGACGATGGCGCAGCGGCTGGTGCGGGCCAAGCAGAAGATCGGGGCGGCCGGCATCCCCTACCGCGTCCCGTCGGCGACGGAGTTGCCCGGCCGGCTGCCGGCCGTGCTCAGCGTCGTGTACGTCGTGTTCACCGAGGCGTACGCGGCCAGCACCGGCGCGGCGCTGATCCAGCCGGAACTGGCCGACGAGGCGATCCGGCTGGCCCGCATCCTGCACCGCCTGCTGCCGGCCGAGCCCGAAGTCGCCGGCCTGCTCGCCCTGCTCCTCCTGGTCGACGCCCGCCGCGACGCCCGCGTCGACGCGGCCGGCGACCTCGTGCTGCTCGACGACCAGGACCGGTCCCGCTGGGACCAGGGCAAGATCGCCGAGGGACGGTCACTGGTGCTCGACGCGCTGCGGCACCGCCCGCCCGGCCCGTACGCCCTGCAGGCCGCCATCGCCGCCGTCCACGACGAGGCGCCGTCGGCCGCCGCCACCGACTGGCCCCAGATCGTCGGGCTCTACGACGTCCTCCGCGCGACGGCGCCCTCCCCGGTCGTCGACCTCAACCGCGCCGTTGCCATCGCGATGGCGCACGGACCGGCGGCCGGGCTGGGCCTGCTGGACGAGCTCGTGGCGGGCGGCGCGCTCGATCGCTTCCACCCGCTGCACGCCGCTCGCGGCCGGCTGCTGGACCGCCTGGATCGGCCGGCGGACGCGGTCGCGGCCTACCGGCGCGCCGTCGACCTGTGCGGCAACGACGCCGAGCGGGCCTTCCTGCTCCGCTGCCTCGCCGCCGCCGAACAGCGCACGGCACGCGACTGAGGAATCACTCCGGTTGGACCTCTCTCTTTCGCTGTTGATCACGGAGAAGGTCGGGGCTCTCGGCGCTCCAGAGCCGACCTTCTCCATGATCAACAGCCCGCGGGCGGGCCGCCGCAGCCGGAGGGGGAGCCGCAGCGGGCCGCCGCGGTCGGAGGGTCGGTCAGGCCGAGGGCCCGGGGACGTCGACGAGTTGCCAGCGGCCGCCGTCGCCGCCTTGGCGCCGGCGGCGCAGCCAGCGGTCGCTGAGCACGCCGACCACGATCCCGCCGGCCACCGCCGGCAACGCCCACGTCGCCACGGCGACCGCGCCGCCGTCGTCCGGCGAAGACGCCGCACCGGCTGCACCGGACGCACCGGCCGCGTCGCCCGCACCGGCCGGGGCCGGCGGGTCGAAGTTGCCGGACATCGTCGCAGCGTCCTCCTTCCCGGCCGGCCGCAGCCCGGTCTGCCCGGTCAGCCCGAGCTCGACCAGCAGGCCGGCGAGCGCCGCCGCGTCTGCCGGCCGGTGCCACAGGCCGGCATCGTCGAGCGCGATCGGACCGGCGCCGGTCGACTGCGTGGTGTTCACCCATTCCGGCAGCCCGCCGCCGTCCAGGGTGATGCGGTCGACCCGCCAGGGCTGCACGTCGTGGATCATCCAGGTGACGACGATCTGGTCGCCGCCGATATTGGGCCGTGTCATGCCGCGGCTGGGATCGGCCGCCGGGTCGGCGTCCAGCTGGCTCATCAGCGTCGTGTACCCCTCGTTCGTCGCGTACAGCGACGCGGTCCGGCCGGTGGACGGCGACACCAGCAGCACGCTGGTGGGTCCGCCGGCCGACGCGGGCGCGGCAAGGAACAGGAGGGCGCCGAGGACGAGCACGACGGTGGCCGGGCGGGCGATGCGCATGACGGCTCCAGCTGGTCGGTGGTGTTGCCCGGTCTACACCGGCCGGGCTCAGCCGGTTCCCAGGGCCGACCCGGCGATCTCGACCGCGCGGTCGCGGTCCGCACCCTCGAGCCGGAACGTGACGCCGTCGTCGACCCACACCAGCGTCGGGCCGGCGACCCGCGCCGACTCGGTCCGCTCGCTGCCGTCGGGCGTCAGCAGGACGAGGGAGTGCGGCGTGCCGAACCACCATGCGTCGTGGCCGTCGACGGTGAGGGTGCGGGCCGTCGTGCCCAGCTGCGCCGTCTTCAGGTACACCGGCGACAGCGGGTCGGTGACCTGGTCCAGCCGGACCGTCTCGGCGCCGGCGCCCCAGGTCAGCGACAGCACGCGGCGATCGGCCGACACCTCGACGCCGTCGGGCGAGCCGAGGACGGGCGGCACGACGGGTGTGAGCCCGGTCAGCTCCGCGGCGGTGTCGAGCGAGAGTCCCGCGGTCGCCTCCGGCGGCGGCGACGCCGACGGCTGCGACGGGCCGGGGCGGACGGCGACCGCGCCGATGCCGAGCCACTCGCCGACCGCGGCCCGCACCGGCGGCGTCAAACCGAGCGCCACCAGCACCGCGACGGCGACGACGGCCAGCCGGCGGCGAACCGCGGGCCGCGGCCGCGCCCACCCCCGCGCGGGCACCGGCTCAGGACTGGTCCGCAGCCGGTCCAGCACCGCCGTCGCGACGGCGGCCGGCGCGGGCGCGTCGTCGTCGATCGCCGTGCCGAGCGAGCGGCCGAGGGCGCGCAGCTCGCGGTCGAGGGCGTCATCCATGGTCCACCTCCTGGGCCTGCGTGGGCGCCAGCTGGGTCCGCAGCCGGCGCAGCGCCCGGTGCAGCCGCGACTTCACCGTGCCGCGCGGCCAGCCGAGCACCGTCGCCGTCTCCTCTTCGTCCAGGTCGAGCAGGTACCGGCAGGCGACGACCCGCTGGTGCGGCTCGGGCAGCTCCCGCAACGCCGCCACCAGTTCCGTCCGCCGCTCATCCGCCAGCGCCGTCGTCGCCGGGTCGTCGGCGGTGGCCGCGGCCGCGGTGTCGAGGACGAACCAGCGCTCCGCCGCCGCCCGGTACCGGCGGGTCGCCCGGGTGGCGTTGTGGGTCTCGTTGAGCACGATCCGCAGCAGCCACGGCCGGAACGGCGCGCCGTCGCGGAACGTGCCGATCGTCCGGTACGCCTTGACGAACGCCAGCTGGACGACGTCGTCGGCGTCCGGCCCGGCGCCCGCCATGACGGCGAGCCGGCGCGCGTGGGCGGCGTGCCGGCGCACGAGGACGGCGTACGCGTCGGCGTCTCCGGCGCGCACGCGGGCGATGGCGGCCTGCTCGGTCTCGTCGGCGATGGGTTCTGTCCTCGTCCGTGGTGTTCTGCCGTTCATACACCGCACGGCCCGCCGCGGTTCCCGTCTGTGTTAGAACGGCGCTGTGCAGCTACTTCACAAGGGCAAGGTCCGCGATGTCTACTCCGACCGGCCGGGCGAGGTGATCCTGGTCGCCTCGGACCGCGTCTCGGTCTACGACGTCGTGCTGCCGACGCCGATCCCCGACAAGGGGAAGGTGCTGACGTCGCTCTCGCTCTGGTGGTTCGACCAGCTCGCCGACGTCGTCGCGAACCACGTCATCTCCGCCGACGACGTGCCGGACGAGTGGCGCGGCCGGGCCATCCGCTGCCGTCAGGTCGAGATCGTCCCGGTCGAGTGCGTCGCGCGCGGCTACCTCGCCGGCTCCGGCTGGACGTCGTACCAGGAGTCGGGGACGGTGTCCGGGGTGGCGCTGCCGCACGGCCTGGTCGAGGGCGACCGGCTGCCTGAGCCGATCTTCACACCGACCACGAAGACGCCGCCGGAGCTCGGCCACGACGAGCCGATGACCTACGACGAGGTCGCGGCGCTGACCGGCGATGCCCAGGCGGCCCGGCTGCGCGACACGACGCTGACGCTGTACCGGCGCGCGGCGGAGCTGATGGAACAGCGCGGCGTCCTGCTCGTCGACACCAAGGTCGAGTTCGGTCTGGCACCCGACGGCACCCTGCTGCTCGCCGACGAGGTCGTCACGCCCGACTCGTCCCGGTTCTGGCAGGCGTCGCAGTGGGCGCCCGGCCGCCGTCAGGTCTCCTACGACAAGCAGGTCGTGCGCGACTGGGCGCAAGACCTCGGCACCTGGGACAAGACCCCGCCCGGCCCGGCCATCCCCGGCGACGTCGTCGAGAAGACCCGCGCCGTGTACATCGAGATGTACGAGCGCATCACCGGCCGGTCCTGGTCGTAGCCTCGTCGGCCGCCTGCAGGATCGTCTCGGCACGCAGGTTGAGCGGCTCGTTGTCCGGCCCGCGGCCCCAGTCGACGGCGCCGGGCTGGCGGGCGCTCGTCCAGCTCGGCCCGGAGAACCGGCCGTCGGGCCGGCGCGCCCGCCGTAGGACGTCCAGGGCGTCGGCCGCCCGCGGGTCGGCGAGCAGGCCGAGCCGGTGCAGCAGCCACAGCCCCTGCCCGATGTCATAGTGCCAGTACGGCGGGTAGTGCGGCCGCAGCCAGGACGGGTGGACGACGGCGCCGTCGGAGCGCCGGCGGAACAGGCGGTGCTCGAGCAGCAGGCCGGCCGCCCGCCGCGCCGCGGCCAGCGCGTCCGGGTCGCCGGTGGCGTGGTGGTACGCGGCCAGGCCGAGCGCCGGCGTCACGGTCTCGTGGAACGACGAGCGGTGCGCGGCGGCGGCGCGGTCGCAGTTCCAGCCGCCGTCGGGCCACTGCCAGGAGCACAGGTTCGCGGCCAGAGCGCGGACGCGCGGATCGGCGGCGAGGCCGAGGCGCGAGCAGGCGTAGAGCGCGTTGCCCTCCTGCGAGGCGTGCACCGATACCGCCCGCGGACCGCGACGACGGCGTCGTCGTGCCCGGGTCCGCCGAGCCAGTCGAGCACGCGGCCAATGGCGGCCCGGAGGCGGTCGCGCGCGTTCCCCGGCGGCGTCACGCCGAGATCGGCCAGCTCGACCAGCCGCCAGTGCGCGCCGTGCCACTTCGCGTACGGGTGGGCGGCGGGGAAGTCCAGCAGCGCGCGGACCCGCGGGCTGTCCATCGGGTCGGCGTCCGGGTCGCCGGCGAGGCGCCGGACGGCGGGATCGGCCCAGGTCCGTGCGGCCATGGCGGTCTCAGCGAAGGGCCCGGTAGTACTCGCGCTGCTCCGGCTCGAGGTGCTCGACGGCGTAGCGGAGCATGACGCGCGGCATCGCCGGGGCGTGCCGGCCGAGGAAGGCGAGCAGCCGGTCGCGGTCCTTGTCGCCGGCCGCGCGCAGCCAGCCACCGGTGGCCTTGTGGACGAGATCCTCGGGATCGTCCAGCAGCAGTTCGGCGATGGCCAACGTGTCACCGACCTCGCCCTGCCTGATGAAGTACGCCGTCGCGGTGATCGCCGTCCGCCGCTCCCACCGGTCCTGCGACCGCGCCAGCTCGTACAACACGTCGCGCGGCTTGTCCGCCAGATACCCGCCGACGACGTAGGGCGCCGCGAGGTCGACCAGGTCCCAGTTGTCGATGCGGTCGTGACGGCGCAGGTAGAGCTCGTACAGCTCGCGGCGCCGGTCGGGCGGGGTGCGCTTGCGGCGGGCCTGCTTGTCCATGACGCTCAGCGCGCCGGCCCGCAGCTCGTGGACGTCGGACTCCAGCAGCCGCTCCAGCTCCGCCGGCGGCAGGTCGATGAACTCCTTGGCGAGCGCGAACACCGTCCCCATGCGCACGCCCAGGAAGACCCCGCTGGTGCCGTCGGCGAAGTAGCGCTGGATCTTGCGCAGCTCGTCGTCGGACTGGTGCTCCCGCAGCCGCCGCTCGAACTCGACAGCGTCGATGTCGGCCATGCCGCATCGTACCGATTCGCGAGCGGGCAACCGCTGTAGTCGCTTCGCCGCCCGGTCGGGCTATCTTCCGGGCTAACCCCTCCAGGCAGAGTTCAGGAGTTCTAGAACCCTGATACTCTACGGAGGCGCAGTTGTGGCTTGGGAGGTCTACCTACTCGACGACGTCGAGCAATGGATGTTCGGACTGGACGAGAGGTCGTTCGACCGCATCTCCAACGCGATCGAACAGCTGGAAGAAGCCGGCCCGGGACTTGGGCGTCCCACGGTCGACACCATCAAGGGCAGCAGGCACCCGAACCTGAAGGAGCTGCGGGCCGGAACGGTTCGCATCCTGTTCGCGTTCGACCCGGTCCGCCGGGCGGTGTTACTGGTGGCCGGCGACAAACAGGGACTGTGGTCCCGGTGGTACAAAGCGGCGGTGCCGCTGGCCGACCGCAGGTTCGACGTCTGGCTGGCGGAGCTGGCCGGGGAAGGAAATGACGATGGCCGATAAGCCGAAATGGGTGCGTTGGGAGGACGTCAAGGCCAAGCGGCCCACCACGCCGGAAAGGCAGGAGGAGGCCCGCCGGGCCAACGAGGCGGAGGTTGCGGCCTACCGGCTCGCGGAGATCCGCCGCGAGCAGCAGCGGACCCAGGCGCAGATCGCCCAGATCATGGGGGTCGGTCAGCGGCGGGTGTCCGACATCGAGTCCGCCGAACTGCTCCGCACCGAGGTGTCGACCATCGACTCCTACGTCGCGGCGCTGGGCGGACGGCTGCGGCTGGTCGCGGAGTTCGGCGACCAGGTCATCCCGCTGCGCTGACGCGCGTCGTTCAGTCCAGCACGGCGGGGTTGACCAGGCCGGGCGGGCGGTCGCCGGCCAGGAAGGCGGCCGCGGCGGCGGCGCCCAGGTCGGCGGCGCGGTGCGCGGTCTGCCGGGTCGCGCCGGCGAGGTGCGGCGTCATGACGACCCGGTCCGAGCCCAGCAGCGGCCAGTCGGCCGGTGGCGGCTCGGCCGGGAAGACGTCGAAGCCGGCGCCGGCGAGGTGGCCGCTGGCCAGCGCCGCCGCCAGGGCGTCGTAGTCGACGAGGCCGCCGCGGGCGGAGTTGACCAGGTAGCCGCCCGGCCGCATCGCCGCCAGCGCGGCCGCGTCGATCATCCCGGCGGTGTCCGGCGTGAGCCGCGCGTGCAGGCTGACGACGTCGCTGCGGGCCAGCAGCTCGTCCAGCTCGACCAGCGCGACCCCGTCAGGCAACGACCCGTCCGCCACGAACGGGTCGGCCACCAGCACCTGAGCGTCGAACGCAAGCAGCATCCGGGCCACCCGCCGGCCGATCGCGCCGTACCCGACCAGCCCCACCGTCGACCCGCCCAGCTCCAGCCCGCACTCGTCGTACGCGTAGAGGTCGCTGCGCCACTCGCCGGCCGCGACGGTGCCGTGGATCCGCGGGATCGCCCGCACCGTGCTCAGGATCAGCGTCAACGCGTGCTCGGCCGCCGCGACGGCGTTGCGGCCAGGGGTGTTGCACACCAGCACCCCGCGCTCGGTGCACGCGTCGACGTTGACGTTCACCGGCCCGCCGCGCGTGCAGACGACCAGCCTCAGCGACGGCGCGGCGGCCAGCACACGCTCGGTGACCGGCGCCATCTGCGTGACGATCACCTCGGCGTCGCCGACCAGCGCGACCAGCTCGTCCTCGACGTCGGAGGCTTCGTCGACCTCCGCGACCGGGCCGAACGGGACGAGCGGCCAGGCCAGCTCGAGCGTCCGGACGTCGAGGGCCGACCCGGCAGGAACGGCGGCGCGCAGCCGGTCGGCCAGCAGGTCATTGCGGACGAAGTGGTCCCCGGCCAGCAGGATCCGGCTCATGCGTCCCCTTCCGAGGCGGTTGCCCAGGTCTCGCGCGCCGCCGTGACCCGGGAGAGGTAGGCGGCGAACCCGTCGTCGTAGTGCGCCCGGTGGGCGGCCGACGGCTCGACGGTGTGTGCGGGGACCGGCCAGCCGGGCGTCTCGCCGCGGGCCTCCAGCGCCGACAGCACCGCACCGTACGCACCGGCCTGCGGCACGTCGACGACGTCCAGCGGCCGGCCGAGCACGTCGGCGAAGAGCTGCGTCCACGCCGCGCTCTGGGCGCCGCCGCCGCAGACGGCGAGTCGCCCGGTCAGCCCGGCCGCGTCAAAGCAGTGCCGTGCCGCGTACGCCAGCCCCTCGCACAGCGCGCGGACCAGGTCGGACCGCGACGTCGCCAGGTGCAGCCCGTCGAACCGGCCGCGCGCGGACGCCTCGACGAACGGCGCCCGCTCGCCCGACGCCGACCAGTACGGCAGCACCGTCACGCCACGAGCGCCCGGCGGCGACTGCGCCAGCAGGTCCGCCAGCGCCGACACCGGCGCCCCGACCAGGCGCAGCAGCCAGTCCAGCGACGCCGTGCCGACCATCGCCGGCATCGCCCGGATCCACCGTTCCGGCTGCCACGTCGCCAGCAGCAGCCCGGCGCGGTGCGGGATCGGCCCCGGATCGGCCGTGACGACCTGACAGGCCAGCGTCGTCCCGATGATCAGCAGGCCGTCGCCGGGCTCGACGATGCCGGCGCCGCGGGCGGATGCCAGCAGGTCGTACGGCCCCGCGGTCACCGTCGTCCCGGCCGGCAGCCCGAGCGCGCCCGCCGCCGACGCCGTCAGCCCGGCCGCCGGACCGCCCGGCCCGACGACGGGCGGCAGCAGCTCGCGCCGGTGCGACAGCCCGGTCAGCCGCAGGATCTCGTCGGACCAGTCGCGCGTCCGCGGGTCGAGGAACGGGTACGACGCGTCGGACACGTCGACGGCGCGGACGCCGGTGAGCTGCTGGAACACCGTGCCGACGCAATGCGTGGCGGTCGCGGCGCGGTCCAGCACCTCGGGCTCGTCGCGGTCCAGCGCGGCCAGGATCGCGGCCGACGCGCCGGGGAAGATCATGCCGCCGTTCTGGGCGAGGACGGCGTCCGCGGTGCCGTCGCGGTCCCACCGGCGCACGACGTCGGCGGCGCGGCCGTCCAGCCAGGACGCCGCGGGCCGCACCGGAACGCCGTCGGCGTCGGACAACCAGCAGCCGTCGCCCTGGCCGGTCAGCGCGACCAGCGCCGGCGGGCCGGGCAGCTCGGCGGCGACGGCCCGGACCACGCTGGTCACGGACGCGACGACGGCGCCGGCGTCCTGCTCGACCCGGCCGTCGTCGCCGTGCGCCAGCTCCGTCGGGACGGAGTGCACGCACAGCTCGGCGCCGTCGTCGCCGTACCCGACGGCCTTGGTCAGCGTGGTGCCGATGTCGACGCCGATGTACATGCCGCCTCCTCGCGGTCAGGGGGTGTCGAGCGGTGCGACGTGGACGTTCACCCGGCGCTCGCGCAGCGCCCGGACCACGTCCGGCGGCGTGCCGCCGTCGACCACCACGTCGTCGAAGTCGGTGAGCGGCGCCAGCTGGTGCAGCGCCGTGCCGCCGAGCTTGCTGTGGTCCATGAGCAGTACCCGGCGGTTGGCAGAACGCATCATCGCCCGCTTGACCAGCACGATCTCCTGCTCCTGGTGATAGGTCAGCCCGTCGGACGCCGCCGACGTCGACGTCAGCAGCAGGTCGGCGCGCAGCGACTCGACCGCCTCGATGCACGGCACGCCCAGGAACGAGTCGTGCGCCGGGTGGTACTCGCCGCCCAGCGCGATCAGCCGGACCCGCTCGACCCGGCTCGTCGCGTTGATGACCGGCAGGAAGTTGGTGATGACGGTGAGCGGCGCGGCGTCGGTGAGCAGCTCCGCGACCCCGAGCGTCGTCGTCGAGTCGTCCAGCATGACCGCCATGCCGGGCTCGACGAGCGTGCGCGCGAACCGGGCGATGGCGGCCTTCTCGACGCGGGCGGTGCGCAGCCGGTAGGCGACGTTGCTCTCGAAGACGCTTGACGGCTGCGCGCTGACGCCGCCGTGGAACTTGCGGACGACGCCCTGGCGCTCGAGCTCGTCGAGGTCGCGATGGACGGTCATGAGGCTGACGCCGAACGTCTCGGCCAGCTGGCTCGCGGTGACCGAGCCCTCGCGGAGCACGTGGTCGGCGATGCGATCCTGCCGCGCGCCGCGGGTCGTCCGGGTGCTCATCGCGGCGCCTGGTTGTAGTGGACGAGCATGGCTGCACCCTCGGCGGCGGGGAAGGCCAGGCGGGTCGTGGCGGTCGGGTCGGGGCCGCGCAGCACGGTGCGGTACGAGCGCAGCGGGATGCCGACGAGCCGGCACACGGCCAGCCGCATCAGCGTGTTGTGGCACACCACGAGCACGTGCTGGTCCGGGTGCCGGGCGGCGATCTCGCGCAACGCCTGCTCGGCCCGGTCGGCGGCGGCCTCGGGGTGCTCGCCGCCGGGCAGGTGGTGCGCGACGGGGTCGCGCTCGAACGCCGCGGCGATGTCCGGGTCGGTGGCGCGCAGCTCGGCGAGGGTGCGGCCCTCGGCGTCGCCGAAGTCGAGCTCGCGCAGGCGCGGGTCCACGCGGACGTCCAGCCCCGTGACCTCCGCGACGGCGGCCGCGGTCTGCCGCGCGCGGAGCAGGTCGGACGCGTACAGGGCGTCCGGCGGGTCGTCCTTCACGTGGGCGGCGAGCGCGCCGGCCTGAGCCCGGCCGACGTCGTCGATGCCGATGTCGCTGGAGCCGGTGTAGCGGTTGCCCTCGTGCCAGGGCGTCCGGCCGTGCCGGGCCAGCGTGATGATGGTCGTCATGAGGCGTTCCGGCTGCTCAGCGCGTTGGCGGGGTCGAGGTACCCGCGCCGGGTCAGTTCGGCGACCAGCCGGTCGTAGCCGGCGCTGAGCCGTTCGTGCGCGTCGGCGCGCGGCTCGACGACCGCGCTGCGGCCGACCATCGCGGCGGCGCGCTGCGTGACGGTGGCCGCCGCGCCGGCGCGGTGGCCGGCGGAGGCGAGGACGGCCATGCCGAACGCCGGCTCGGGGGTGCTGGGGAGGACCAGCGGCCGGCCGAGCACGTCGGCGCGCAGCTGGTTCCAGTACGCGCTGCGGGTGGCGCCGCCGGTGATGCTGACCTCGCCGCCGACGTCCGCGCCGAGCTCGGCGAGCCGCTCGAAGCACAGCCGCTCGACGTAGGCCACGCCCTGGACGACGGCGGCGTACCGCTCCGCCCGCGACGACGTCGTGCCGAGCTCGAACCGGGTCGCGTCGGGCCGGACGAACGGGAACCGCTCGCCGCGCGCCGTCAGGGGGTAGACGACGGCACCGGCCGGCTCGAACCGCCGGCCGGCCTCGGCGGCGAGCGCGTCGAGGTCGTCGTCGGCGAACTCACCGGCGACGGCGCCCGCCCCGACGTTGGACGCGCCGCCGGGCAGCCAGCCGCCGTCGGGGTGGCGGTGGCTGTAGACGGCGCCGGCCGGATCGTCGATCAGCGTCGACGAGACGCCCTTGAGCACCAGAGTCGTGCCGAGGACGGAGTTCCACGAGCCGGGCGTCAGCGCGCCGGCCGCGATCTGCGCCGCGCACCCGTCCGTCATCCCCGCGACGACGGGGGTGCCGGCGGCGATGCCGGTGTGCTCGGCGGCCGACGGCGTGACGGCGCCCAGCGTGGCGCCCGGCGCGACGACGGCCGGGAGGGTCGCCGGGTCCACGTCGGCGGCCTCGAGGAGGCGCTCGTCCCAGCGGCGTGCGACCACGTCGTAGCCGGACTTCAGCGCGTGGCTGCTGTCGGTGTCGACGCGGTGCCCGACCAGCGCGGCGGCGATGACGTCGGCGCTGTGGGCCACGTACCGGCCGGTCAGGCCGGTGGTCGTGTGGTGCCGGAACAGCCAGTCGATCTTCGGCAGCGCCCACGACAGCTGCACCGCCGTCTCGCCGAGGCGGTCGTGCAGCCGGGCCAGCTCGTCGACCGCGCGGGCGTCGTCGTACATGAGGGCGGGGGTCAGCGGGGCACCTCGCTCGTCGCCGAGGAGGACGGTGCCGGACGTGCTGCAGACGGCGACCGCGCCGAGGGGGAGCGTCCGCTGCGACGGCGCGAGCGCGCCGAACGCCTGCCGCGACGCCTGGCCGACGGCCTCCCACCACTGGTGCGGATCCTGCTCGTGCCGCCGTCCGGCGTCGCTGCGCCGGTGGCTGGTGAGCGGGGCGGACCCGAGCGCCAGCACCCGGCCGCCGTCGTCGGCGAGCAGGACGCGCACGCTCTGGGTCCCGAGGTCGATGCCCACCCGGATGACGTCCGCCGGCCTCGGCTCCATCTGCTCCCCGTCGCCTCGATGTCCGCGTGCGTCAGCCCTGCACGTTTTCGCAGAGATAACACAACAGAACGTTAAACATAACCCATCGCGCGATGGAACGACGCGGGTGCGTGCGCCAACGTCCGGCCTCTGCGCCAGACTGTGCGCATGACGCCGTCCGCCCGTCCCGCCGACCCGCCGTCGCGGCGCACGCTCGCCCGCGAGGCCCGGCAGCAGGCCATCGTCGCGCATGTGGTCGCCCACGGGGTCGCCTCGGTCGCCGAGCTGACCGAGCTGACCGGCGCCAGCGTGATGACGGTCCACCGCGACCTCGACGAGCTGGCCCGCCGCGGCGTCGTCCGGAAGTTCCACGGCGGCGTCTCCGCGCAGCCGTCGACGGTGTTCGAGAGCAGCTCCGAGTACCGCATCCGCGTGCAGGTCAAGGAGAAGGAAGCGCTGGCAGCGGCCGCGCTGGCGATGATCGAGCCGGGCATGTCGATCATGCTCGACACCTCCACGACCAACCTCTTCCTGGCCCGTCGGCTCGGCGACCTGCGGCTCGGCCCGCTGACGGTCGTGACCAACTACCTGCCGATCATGCAGCTGCTGCGGACGATGCCCGACATCCACCTGATCGGCGTCGGCGGCGACTACAACGCCACCCACGACGCGTTCCTCGGCATGAGCGCGATCGAGGCGATCGGCGCGCTCACCACCGACATCGTCTTCCTCAGCACGTCGGCCATGACCATGTCGACGACGTATCACCAGGAACCCGAGATCGTCACCGTGAAACGCGCGATGATGGCGGCCGGCCGGCGCCGGGTCCTGTTGATGGATCCCACGAAGCTGAACCGCACCGCGTTGCACCGCCTGGCGCCGACGAAGGACTTCACCGCGCTGGTGGTGAACGCCGGGGCGGGCGACCGCACCATGGCTGAGCTGCGTGAACACGCGAACGTCGTAGCCGCGGACTGAGTCCGTCGCGGGCCCGTCGCGGACCCGTCGCCGGGTGGCCGCTTGCCGTTCATCTCTTCGTGGAAGTTAAGTCTATCGTTCTTCGTGTTAAGTCTGTTACGGTCACTCGCACACCACCGCACACCGCACCACTCTGGCCGATTGCGACCGTCATGTCGGGAGGGCGTTCGTGAGCACCGCCACCACCGCCACCACCGGCGACACGGGCAAAGGCGCCGTCACCGGCGCCGGCCCCGGCGGCACCGCGCCGACGGCCCGCCGACGGCGACGCGGCCGGCACCACTGGCGCCGTCGCCGCAAGGAGTACCTGCTCTTCCTGCTGATGATCTCGCCGAACCTGCTGATCATCGGCACGTTCGACTACTGGCCGGTCCTCTACAACGCGTGGCTGAGCCTGACCCGCTGGAACATGATCTCCGGCGTCCCGCGGTACGTGGGACTGGAGAACTACCAGAACCTGCTCACCAGTGAGAGCTTCCACGGGATCCTGCTGACCACGCTCACGTTCAGCGCGGCGATCGTGGTGGGCAGCGTGGTGCTGGGCCTCGCGCTGGCGCTGCTGTTCGACCAGAAGCTGCGCGGCCGGGGGTTCGTCCGGACCGCGGCGTTCGCCCCGCACATCGTCAGCGGCGCCGCCATCGCGACGTTGTGGCTGTTCATCTTCGACCCGGCGTACGGGCTGACGCGGGTGCTGCTCGACCCGCTCGGGATCGAGTCGCCACGCTGGGTGAACGACGCCGACTGGGCGCTGGTCGCCCTGGTCATCGCGTACCTGTGGAAGGGCATCGGGTTCGTCGCGGTCGTGTACCTCGCCGGGCTGCAGAACCTGCCCGAGGAGCTCTACGAGGCGGCCCGGCTCGACGGCGCCGGCACGTGGACGACGTTCCGGCGCATCACGCTGCCGCTGTTGTCGCCGGTGACGTTCTTCGTGCTGGTCACGTCGATCATCGGCACCTTCCAGGCGTACGACATGATCGCCGTCCTCACCGGGGGCGGGCCGGGCGACGCCACGACGACGTTGTCCTGGTACGTCTACCAGCAGGGCTTCCGCGCCTCCGACGCCGGCACCGCCGCCGCGGCCGCCATGGTGCTGTTCGTCATCCTCCTCGTCGTCACGGGCCTGCAGACCAGGTTCGTCCAGCGCAAGGTGCACTACACATGAGCGCCGCACGGTTGCGACGGGTGCTGCTGTACGCGGGCCTGGTGGCCGTCGGGCTGCTGTTCATCGGCCCGCTGTACTGGCTGTTCTCGTCGGCTCTCAAGGAGTCGGGCGACATCTACCGGTTCCCGCCGAGTTGGCTGCCCGGCTGGCACTTCGAGAACTTCGCCGACGCCTGGCGGGCCGCGCCGTTCGGCGACTTCTTCGTCAACTCGCTGATCGTCACCGCGGGCGGCGCCGCGATCAAGCTGGTCAACGCCACGCTGACGGCGTACGCGTTCGTGTTCCTGCGATTCCCCTACAAGAACGTGATCTTCCTGGTGATGCTCGGCGCCCTGATGGTGCCGAACAACGTCACGCTGATCGTCAACTACATCACCGTGTCGAACCTCGGCTGGGTGAACACCTACCTGGGGCTGATCATCCCCAGCGCCGGGTCGGTGTTCGGCATGTTCCTGCTGCGCCAGTACATGCTCACGCTGCCCGGCGACGTCGTCGAGGCGGCGCGGGTCGACGGCGCCGGACACCTGCGCATCATGTGGCAGGTCGTGCTGCCGATGTGCAAGCCGATGCTGGTCACCGTCGGGATCATCGCCGTCGTCGACATGTGGAACGACTTCATCTGGCCGCTCATCGTCACCAACACCGTCGAGATGCGGACGCTGCCCATCGGATTGCTGTACCTGCGCTCCACCGAGGGCTACTCGAACTGGGGCGCGATCATGGCCGGCACGGTGATGGTCGCGCTCCCGATGCTCATCCTCTTCCTCCTCGCCCAGCGGCAGATCACCCGCGGGCTGACCGGCGGGGCCGTCAAGGGCTGACGCCGTACCGCGAGCACGAAAGGACGCACCAGACATGCGACACCGCAGCGTAATGCGCCCCTCCCGGCCGAGCCGGCGCGACTTCCTCGCCATGGCGGCGGCCGCCGGCGTCGCCGTCCCGCTGATCGGCTGTGCGGGCGGCGTCACCGACGACGGCGGCAGCGACGACGGCACCCCCGCCCCGGGCGGCAACCTCGACCAGGTCGACGTCAGCCCGCCGTCGCAGTACGCCGGTCGCGTCAACGTCGCCATGTGGAGCGCGATGGGCGGCGTCAACGGCGAGGCGCTGGCCGCGCTGGTGGAGAAGTTCAACCAGTCGCAGGAGGACGTCTACGCCGAGGTGCAGTTCCAGGGCGCCTACGCCGAGTCCGCGCCCAAGCTGACCGCCGCTCTGCGGGCCGGCGCCGTCCCCGACGTCATGATGCTGGCCGACACGTTCTGGGGCCGGTTCCTCATCAACGACGCCCTCGAGCCGCTGAACGGCTACTTCGACGACGACTTCGGCCGCGATGACTACGTCGAGGCGCTCTACGACGAGGGGCTGGTCGGCGACGAGCTGTACTGGCTCTCCTTCGGCCGCAGCACGCCGCTGTTCTACTACAACAAGAACGTGTTCCAGCAGGCCGGCCTGCCCGACCGCGGTCCGGACACGTGGTCGGAGCTGCGCGAGTGGTCGTCGGCGATCTCGCAGCTCACCGTCAACGGCCAGCCGCTCAAGGCGCACGCGTTCACCGGCGACGACGACTGGCAGTTCATGGCGGCGGTCTGGCAGTTCGGCGGCCGGCTGTCCGACGGACTGGACGTCACCATCGACTCCGGCGGCGCCGTCGACGCGGCCCGGTGGCACCAGCAGTACATCTTCGAGGACGGCTACGGCTACCTCGCGCAGGCGTCCGGCACCGACTTCGGCACGGGTGTCGTCGCCACCACGATCACGTCGACCGGCGGGCTGCGCGGCATCTACGAGGCGGCCGCGACCGCCGGGTTCGAGGTCGGCACCGCGTTCCTGCCGAAGGAGGTCGCCAGCGGCGTCCCGACCGGCGGCATGGGGTTCTCGCTGCTCAGGGGTGCCGCGCAGGAGCGCAAGGACGCCGCGTTCCAGCTGCTGAAGTTCCTCGGGCAGCCGGAGAACGCGGCCGAGTGGACGCTCGCCACCGGCTACCTGCCGATCGTCAAGGCGTCGATGGACGTCCCCGAGCTGGCGCAGACCCTGTCCAGCGACCCGAACTTCAGCGTCGCCGTCGAGCAGCTGCCCGAGGCGCAGGGCAGCGACGCGATCCGGTCCTTCCTGCCCAACGGCACCGACCTCATCATCAGCGGCCTGCAGCGCATCTACAGCGACGGCAGCGAGGACCCGCAGGACGTCTTCGACGAGGTCGCCGAGCAGCTGCGGCAGGGCGTCGAGGACATCCGGCCCGCCTACGAGGAGTACTTCGGCTGATGACGATGAGCCTGTGCGCGCACCGCGGCTCGCCCTCGGTGCTGCCGGAGAACACGGTCGGGTCGTTCCAGCGGGCCGTCGACGAGGGCGCCGACGAGATCGAGCTGGACCTGCGGCTGTCCGCCGACGGCCGGCTGGTGGTCATCCACGACGCCACCGTCGACCGGACCACGGACGGGACCGGCGCCGTCGCCGAGCTGACGTTCGAGCAGCTCCGGGCGCTGGACGCCGGCGGCGGCGCGCCGATCCCGTCGTTCGAGGAGGTCCTCGACGGCGTCGGCGCGCGGCTGCAGGTCGAGATCAAGGCGCCGGAGGCGGCCGGGCCGCTGGCCGCGCTGCTGCGCGACCGTCCGGACGACCTCGCCCGCATCTCGCCGTGCTGCTTCGACGCTGACGTCGTCGCCGAGCTGGTCCGGTTGTTCCCGGACGCGCCGGTCGGGCTGATCGGGTCCGGCGGCTCCGCCGAGGCGCTGGACCGGGCTGTCGAGCTGGGGGCGTCGCGGGTGCTGTTCGGCTGGGCCGGCACCGACCGCGCGCTGGTCGAGCAGGCCCAGGCCCGCGGCCTGGAGTTCAGCATCTGGCTGGTCAACACGCCCGAGCAGCTCCGCGACGCGCGGGCGCTCGGCGTCGACGGATTCACCACCGACCACACGGCCGCCATCGCGGCCGAGCTGGCCCGGACCGAGGAGGCGGCATCGTGACGGCACTCTCGCGGCGGGCGTTCGTCCGGCTCGGCGGTGCGGCGGCCGGTGCCGGCGCACTGGCGTTGACGGGATCGACGGCGGTAGCGGCGGGCGGCGGAGCGGGCGCGGCGCCCGCGCGGACCCCGTCGTTCGACCTGACCGCGCCGGCCGAGCCGTTCCTCGTCAACGTGGGCCTGCACGACCAGCGGACCATCATGCAGTCGTTCGCCGTCGACAGCACCGGCGGGCACGTCTACGTCGTCCAGATCACCCAGGGCGGCACCGTCCTCCCCGGCGACGCGCCCGGCGACGAGGAGTACGCGCGCCGGGCCGCCCGCGGCGACCTCACGCTGTCGAAGCTGGACCTGGCCGGGAACCTGCTCGGGCACATGTACCTCAAGCGGTTCGGCCACGGCGTCGCGATCGGTGTGGAGAGGTCCGGCCGCCACGTCCACCTGTGGACAGAGGTCGACGCCGTCACCGAGGGCGCCAGCGGGTGGGGGACGCGGCTGCTGCGGTTCCCGTTCGCCGATGGCGCGGTGATCGACGCCGACACGACGCCGGGCCTGCAACGACGCGAGCTGCTCCCCGGCGTCGACCGCACCACCTGCAACATCGACCCCGTCCACCGCACGCTGGTCATGCGCTACCGCCGCGACGGCGCGTTCCGGTTCGCCCTCTTCGACCTCGACGACGTCCGCCGCGAGCGGCTCGCGTATCGGCCGATCGCCGACGTCGCCCAGCCGGACGTGCTCAGCGGCGGGCCGGTGTTCCAGGGCTACGCGACATACGGGCGCGACCTCTACCTCTTCGACGGGCAGATCTACAGCGCGACCAACCCGCCGGAGGGCCGCGGCAACGCGCACCTGACCCGGGTCGACTGGCGGACCGGCGCCGTCGCCGAGCGGGTGCGCACGACCGACGGACACGAGCTGCACCGCCGCGAGCCGGAGGGCCTCGGCGTCTGGCTGGCGTCGCCAGGCCGGCGGCCCACGGCGCGGCTCGGCTTCGCGTTCGGCACCAGCGTCAGCGCCGACCCCGACGACGACCGGCTCTGCACGATCCTGACGAAGTCGCTGGCCTAGCCCGGCGAAGGCCATGATCATGGCGCTGTTGTCGTTGCCCTAGCGACACAAACAGCGCCATGATCATGGTTCTCATCGATCGGACAGGCGCCGAGTACTCCAGGGTCGATTAGGGCAGGACGGCGGTGGCCTCGATCTCGATCAGCTGGCCCGGGAACGCCAGCGCCGCCACACCGACGAGCGTCGCCGCGGGCGGGCCGTCGGTGCGCACCAGGACGTCGCCGGCGCGGCCGATGCCGGCGCCGACCAGCTCGAGGCTGTGCTCGTCGTAGCCGGCCACGAAGATGCCGAGCCGGACGACGTCGGCGAAACTCGCGCCGGCCGCCGCGAGCGCCGTGGCGACGTTGCGCAGCGCCTGCTCGGTCTGGGCGGCGAGGTCGCCGGTGCCGACCAGGTTGCCGTCGGCGTCGGACGGCACCTGACCGGCGACGATGACCTGGCGCGTGCCGGTGGCGACGACGACCTGGGAGTAGCTCGGCGGCTGGGGGAGGCCGGGCGGATTGATCAGCTGGATGGGCATGGCGGCAGCCTACGGGCGGCCACTGACAGGGTCGGCCGGCGCCGGCGGGGTGCTTCTAGGGTGGCCGCCATGACCGTCGTCCGCTCCATCGCGCTGTTCCTACTCGCCGCGGTCGCCGAGATCGGCGGCGCGTGGCTGGTCTGGCAGGGCGTGCGCGAGCACCGGGGCCCGGTGTGGACCGGCCTGGGCGTCATCGCGCTCGGCCTGTACGGGTTCGTGGCCACGCTGCAGCCGGACGCGAACTTCGGCCGCGTGCTGGCGGCGTACGGCGGGGTGTTCGTCGCCGGCTCGCTGGCCTGGGCGATGGTCGCCGACGGGTTCCGGCCGGACCGCTACGACGTGATCGGCGCGGCGATCTGCCTGGTCGGCGTCGCGATCGTCATGTACGCGCCTCGTCCCTCGTGAGCTCGTAGACGGTCTCGAGGCCGTCCTCGTGGTCCCACTGCTCGCCGACCTCGACGAACCCGTACTGCTGGACGAGGTTGCGCGAGGCCAGGTTGGTGGGGCTCACACTGGCGCGGACGACGCGCACCTGCGGGTCGTGGGCGGCGCGGTCGAGCATCAGCTCCAGCGCGGCGCGCGCGTATCCGCGGCGGCGGTGGGCGGGGTCGATCGCGTAGCCGACCTCGACCCGGCCGTCGCCGTCAGGCGGGCCGTGGAAGCCGGCGCGGCCGACGGCGAGCTGGCGGTCGTCGTCCCAGACGATGCCGGTGATCCAGGTGGCGCTCGCCGGGTCGGTGGCGACCTGCTCGCGACGCATGCGCCACACGCTCGTCCAGTGCGGGCCGGCGCAGTACGGCGTCAGCTCGACCGGCGACGCCTGGTTGGCCGCGACGATGTCGCCGTCGGCGAGGGCCGTCAACGCGGCCTCGTTCAACTGCACGATGCTGACGTGCTTCTGTTCCGTCATCAGTTCTGTCATCGGGGCACATCGTGCTCGCCGCGACGCCGGAACACAAGGCGGCGTGTTCCGGCGTGGCGCGCGTTCAGGCGGCGGGCAGCGGCTCGCCGGTCTCGAGGAGCGTCTTGAGGCTGGCGATCAGCGACGGCCAGCCGCCGCTGATGCTCGTCAGCACCTCGCTGCCGGGCGGGAAGCCGTCGTGGACGACGGTCAGGCGGACCAGATCGCCCTGCGGCTCGAGGTCGAAGGTGACCTTCGACCGCTGCTCCGCCGCCCACCTCGCCACATCGGCCGGGTCGAACCCGTGCGCGGCTGCGAACTCGGGCGTGAACGTGTGCCAGGTGTAGGAGAGCCGGCGGTACGGGTCGGCCTCGAGCACCCGCTGCTCGTCGTCGACGATCGTGGCGCCGGCCTCGTGCCAGACCATCGGCGAGCCGGCCCGCCAGTCGGTGTCGAAGGCGACGCCCCAGTAGCGGCTGGTGAACGCCTTGTCGGTCAGCGCCTGCCAGAGCTGCTCCGGCGTGGTCCTGATGTACGTCGTGTAGGTGAACTCGGTGGTGCTCACAGGGGTGGCCTCCAATGCCGTCTTGAGGTCGGCGAGCGCCTGGACGCGCCCGCGGTGGTATCGGCTGATCCAGCGGTCGGCGATCGCGTTGATCGGCTCGGCGTTGAGGAAGTGGTGCTTCTCGCGGCCGCGCTTCTCGGTGGTCACGAGCTCGGCGGCTTCGAGGACGGCGAGGTGCTTGCTGACCGACTGGCGGGCCATGTCCAGGCCCTCGCACAGCTGGCGCAACGTCTGGCCGCCGGCGCGGTTCAGGCTGTCCAGCAACGCCCTTCGGCTCGGATCGGCCAGCGCCCGGAACACGTCGTCGTCCATGGTTCCTCTTCTGCTGGATAGGCAGCTGTTCGGCTGCCTTTTGCGTCCTGAGAATAGGCAGCCAATCGGCTGCATGTCAAGCCGAGGCCGCGGACAGCCGCACGTGGTTGAGGGATCCAGGTAGCCCGGCCAGCACAGATCCCTCAACCATCGACGCCGGTGCGACGCGGCTTCGTCGCTCCTACGACTGTGGCGCGGCTGAGAGATGCGAGCCGATGATCGTGTTGGTGCTCAGGACGTGCTGGACCAGCTCGCGGAAGTCGTCGAATCGGGGGTGGCCCTGCGCCTCCTCGCGCGACAGCTTGTGGCCGAACAGAGGAGCCGCCTCGAAGGACACGGCCGCCGGGATGAGCTGGACGGCCGGGCCGGGCTGGCCGGGGACCGGGCCGATGCGGCACCCGAACGTGACGTGGTCGCTCTGGTCGTCGCCCTCCCAGGTCCCGAAGATCGCGTCCAGCAGCACGTCGTTGCCGTCGTGGTGGTGGCAGCTCGCGTAGAAGACGGCATACGGGGCGCCGTCACGGTGGACGAAGCCGGTGATGCGGCGGAACGGCTGGGCGCAGTCGGGGCAGCGATGCTCGGCGATCTGCAGGTTCGGCGCGGTGGTCAGCGTCACCGCGGCATCCTCGCATTGAAAGGTGAACCCGAGGAAGACGTGGAGCGGGTGACGGGAATCGAACCCGCATGACCAGCTTGGAAGGCTGGGGCTCTGCCATTGAGCTACACCCGCGCACGGGGACGAGCCCCGTGGGACAGAGTACCCTGTGATCTGGCCTAGACTTGTCCGGGCACCCGGGGCGTAGCGTAGTGGCTAGCGCGCCTGCTTTGGGAGCAGGAGATCGCAGGTTCGAGTCCTGTCGCCCCGACCAGCCCGCGTACGCAACACCGGAACAGCAAGACGTTGCGTGCGCGCCCGCACACCATCCACACAGGAGACACGAAAGCGTGAAGAGCGTCGTCGAGACCCTCAATCCGACCAGGGTCCGGCTCGCGGTCGAGGTTCCCTTCGCCGAGCTCGAGTCGAACATCCAGTCCGCCTACAAGCGCATCGCCGCGCAGGTGACGGTGCCGGGGTTCCGCAAGGGCAAGGTGCCGCCCATGGTCATCGACCAGCGCATCGGGCGGCCGGCGGTGCTGGAGGAGGCCGTCAACGAGGCGATCCCGCAGCTGTACCAGGACGCGATGCGCGAGAACGAGCTGACGCCGCTGGCGCAGCCCGACATCGACCAGCCACAGTTCGGCGAGGGCGAGGACCTCAAGTTCACCGCCGAGGTGACGGTCAAGCCCAAGATCGAGCTGCCTGAGTGGGAGGGCCTCGAGGTCCAGGTCGACGACATCGCGGTCAGCGACGACGACATCAGCGAGCGCATCGACGAGCTGCGGGCGCGGTTCGGCACGCTGGTGACGGTCGAGCGGGCCGCCGCCGACGGCGACTTCGTGCAGATCGACCTCAACGCCACCAACGACGGCGAGCCGGTCGAGGGCGGACAGGCCAGCGGCGTGTCCTACCAGATCGGCCGCGGCGGCATGGTCGAGGGCCTCGACGACGCCCTGGCCGGGCTCACCGCGGGCGAGTCGAAGACGTTCCGGACGACGCTGGTCGGCACGCACGACGGCGAAGAGGTCGACGTCGAGGTGACGGTGCACGCCGTCAAGGAGCAGCAGCTGCCCGAGCTGGACGACGAGTTCGCCCAGCTGGCCAGCGAGTTCGACACCCTCGACGAGCTGCGTGGCGACATCCGCGAGCAGGCTCTGAACAGCAAGCGCATCGAGCAGGCCATGTCGGCCCGCGACAAGGTGCTCGAGCAGCTCATCGGCAACGCCGGCGACATCCCGCTGCCCGAAGAGCTCATCAGCCAGCAGGTTGAGGACCACCTGGCCGACGGCCACGGCGACGACGACCACAAGGCCGAGTTCGAGAAGAACCTGCGCGGTAACCTCACCCAGCAGTTCGTCCTCGACGAGCTGGTGAAGGCCGAGAGCATCGAGGTCTCGCAGGACGAGCTCAGCTCGTACATCATCCAGCAGGCCATGCGCTCGCGCATCGACCCCAACCAGCTCGCCCAGCAGCTGGTCGACCAGGGCAACCTGCCCTCGGTCGTCGCCGACGTGGCGCGCGGCAAGGCGCTGGCGCTCGCCGTCGAGAAGGCCAAGGTCACCGACGCGTCCGGGAACGGCGTCGAGCTGAACCGGCTGCGCGAGGACGGCACCCTGGCCGACCCGAACGAAATCGAGGGCGTCACCGCCCCGGCGGTCGACGGCTCGTTCGAGTTCGCCGAGCTCGACGCGGAGCAGGCCGACGACGCGGCGGACGAGGCCGGCACCGACGAAGCCGAGGCCGACGAGGCCGAGGCCGACGAGGCCGACGACGCGGACGAGAAGAAGGCCTGACGGCCGGACCGACCCGAACAGCACGTGTACGCAGATCAGGTGGCCATGCCGACGGCTGGTCACCTGATCGCGTTTCCGCACCATATCGACCCGCCGCACACGCCGTCAGCGAACACGGGCCATGCGGCGGATGGTCGCCGCGGCCTTTGTGGTTAGTGTCGTTGGCACCACGAAGAAGCAAGAAGTCTCATACGGTCTCGACGACCAGAAGTAGCCCCAAGGAGATCACGGTGAGCACACGCCCCGAGACGTCGGGCCCGTCCCTTATCCAGGCCCACGCACCGTCGCCCGGCATCGGTGGTCTCGACGACCACATCTACAACCGGCTGCTGCGGGAGCGCATCATCTTCCTCGGCTCCGAGGTCCGCGACGAGAACGCCAACGCCATCTGCGCGCAGCTGCTGCTGCTGGCGGCCGAGGACCCCGACCGCGACATCAACCTCTACATCAACTCGCCGGGTGGCTCGGTGTCGGCCGGCATGGCCATCTACGACACCATGCAGTACGTCAAGCCCGACGTCGTCACGCTGGCGATGGGCTTCGCGGCCTCCATGGGCCAGTTCCTGCTGACGGCGGGCGCGCCCGGCAAGCGCTACGCCCTGCCGCACGCCCGCATCCTCATGCACCAGCCCTCCGGCGGCATGGGCGGCTCGGCCAGCGACATCCGCATCCAGGCCGAGGCGATGCTGCGCACCAAGAAGGAGATGGCCGAGCTGATCGCGCACCACACCGGCCAGACGGTCGAGCGCATCGAGGCCGACTCCGACCGCGACCGCTACTTCACGCCGCAGGAGGCGCTCGAGTACGGCTTCGTCGACCACGTGGTCGAGAGCGCCTCGCAGGTCTCCCAGGGCGGCGGCACGGCCTGACGCCGCCAACGACACCACGAGCGAACACCCCGACAGAGGAGACCCAGTGAACTACTACATCCCGCAGTGGGAGGAGCGCACCTCCTACGGGTTCCGGCGCATCGATCCGTTCGGCAAGCTGTTCGAGGAGCGCATCATCTTCCTCGGCACGCCCATCACCGACGACGTCGCCAACGCCGTCATGGCACAGCTGATCTGCCTGGAGTCAATGGAGCCCGACCGCGACATCGAGATCTACATCAACTCGCCCGGCGGCTCGTTCACGGCCATGACGACGATCTACGACACCATGCAGTTCATCAAGCCGGACGTCCGGACGGTGTGCATGGGCCAGGCCGCGTCCGCGGCGGCCGTGCTGCTGGCGGCCGGCGCCCCCGGCAAGCGGCTGGCGGTGCCGAACGCGCGCATCCTGATCCACCAGCCCTACACCGAAGGCACCTACGGCCAGGCCAGCGACATCGAGATCCAGGCGAACGAGATCCTGCGCATGCGGGCGCTGCTGGAGAAGATGCTCGCCGACCACTCCGGCCGCAGCCTCGAGCAGGTGCGCAACGACATCGAGCGCGACAAGATCCTGACCACGCAGGAGGCCATCGACTACGGCCTCGTGGACAACTTCACCGCTTCGCGCAAGGCCAGCCTGGTCGGCTGACCTCGCACAGATCGGGCCTGGCGCACGACGCGCCGGGCCCGATCCGCTCTCCGGGTGCCCGTTCCTCGGCCGGACGTTGTAACGTCGAAGGCAACGCAGGGGCTCGCGAGGGCGGGCGCACCGCACGACGTCGAGGAAGGACGTACCGCGTGGCACGCATCGGCGACGCTGACCACCTGCTCAAGTGCTCGTTCTGCGGTAAGAGCCAGAAGCAGGTCAAGAAGCTCATCGCAGGGCCCGGCGTCTACATCTGCGACGAGTGCATCGATCTGTGCAACGAGATCATCGAAGAGGAGCTCAGCGAGACCGCCGAGGCCGGCGGGCTGTCCGAGCTGCCGAAGCCACGCGAGATCTACGAGTTCCTCGAGCAGTACGTCATCGGCCAGGACGTCGCCAAGAAGGCGCTCTCCGTCGCCGTCTACAACCACTACAAGCGGGTCCAGGCGCGCCAGTCCGCCGCCGCCCGCGGCCACGGCAAGGACGACGCCGTCGAGCTGTCCAAGTCGAACATCCTGCTCATCGGCCCGACGGGGTGTGGCAAGACCTACCTCGCGCAGACGCTGGCGAAGATGCTGAACGTGCCGTTCGCCATCGCCGACGCCACCGCGCTGACCGAGGCCGGCTACGTCGGCGAGGACGTCGAGAACATCCTGCTCAAGCTCATCCAGGCCGCCGACTACGACGTCAAGAAGGCCGAGACCGGCATCATCTACATCGACGAGGTCGACAAGATCGCCCGCAAGAGCGAGAACCCGTCGATCACCCGCGACGTCTCCGGCGAGGGCGTGCAGCAGGCGCTGCTGAAGATCCTCGAGGGCACGACGGCCAGTGTGCCGCCGCAGGGCGGCCGCAAACACCCGCACCAGGAGTTCATCCAGATCGACACCACGAACGTGCTGTTCATCGTGGGCGGGGCGTTCGCCGGGCTGGACGACATCATCCAGGGCCGCATCGGCAAGCGCGGCCTGGGCTTCGGCGCGGAGATCCACTCCAAGGCCGAGCGCGACGCGGTGAACACCTTCGGCGAGGTGATGCCGGAGGATCTGCTGAAGTTCGGGCTGATCCCCGAGTTCATCGGCCGGCTGCCGGTCATCACGACCGTCAGCCCGCTGGACCGCGCGGCGCTCATCCGCATCCTGTCCGAGCCGCGCAACGCGCTGGTGAAGCAGTACCAGCGGCTGTTCGAGCTGGACCACGTGGAGCTGGAGTTCACCGACGACGCGATCGATTCGGTCGCCGATCTGGCGCTGCTGCGCGGCACCGGCGCGCGCGGGCTGCGGGCGATCCTCGAAGAGGTCCTGCTGCACGTGATGTACGAGGTCCCGTCGCGCGACGACGTCGCCCGCGTGGTCATCACCCGCGACGTGGTCGAGACCAACGTGCTGCCGACCCTGGTGCCCCGTGAGGGCCCGCGCAAGCGCGAGCGCCGCGAGAAGTCCGCCTGACGCCTGACTTCTGCTGAAGACATTGGCCGATCCGACGAACCCGTCCGACCCGGTCTGCGGTTGAATCCGGCCATGAGCGAGACACTCGTCCTGCGTGGCGGCATCGTGTTCGACGGCCTCGGCTCGCCCGGGGTGGAGGCCGACGTCGTCGTCGCCGACGGCGTGATCCGCGCGGTTGCGCCCGGTGCGGCGGCCGGCGAGACCGGCGCCCGCACCCTCGACTGCACCGGCCACTACGTCGCACCGGGCTTCGTCGACGCCCACTCGCACAGCGACATGGTCCCGCTGATGGACGAGGCGCAGCCGTTCAAGCTGTTGCAGGGCGTCACCACCGAGGTGGCCGGCAACTGCGGGTTCAGCTTCGCCCCGCTCGACGAGGCGTCGGCGGCCGTCGTTCAGGCGATGTACGGCGAGCTGGGCTGCGACATCCCGCCACCACCCGGCTCGTTCGCCGACTTCCTCGACCTCGCCGAGCGGCGCGGCCCCACCAACCACCTCGCCTACCTCGTCGGCCACCACACGCTGCGGCTGACCGCCAACGGGGCCGGCGACGAGCTGCGCCCCGGCGCCGTCGAGCACATGCAGCGGCTTGCCGCCGAGGCGTTCGAGGCCGGCGCCGTCGGCTTCTCCACCGGCCTCATCTACCCGCCGGGCTGCTTCGCCGAACGGGACGAGCTGGAGGCGATCGCCCGGGTCGCCGGCGCCTACGGACGCACGTACGCCACCCACATGCGCGACGAGGGCCGCAACGTCGAGGCCGCCATCGACGAGGCGGTCGCGGTCGCCCGGGCCGGCGGCGTCCGGCTGCAGATCTCGCACTGCAAGGCCGCCGGGAAGGCCGCGCACGGCAAGAGCGGCGCGCTGCTGGAGCGCATCGAGGCGGCCCGGCTAGCCGGCGTCGACGCGATGGGCGACCAGTACCCGTACCTCGCCGGCGGGACGGTCCTGCTCGCGCTGCTGCCCAACCGCGCGGCCGAGGGCGGTGCGGCGTCGATGACGGCGCGGCTGTCCGACCCCGCCTACCGGGTCGGGCTGCGCGCCGACGCCGAGCGCGGCGACCCTGGCGACGGCATGTGGGCCAACACGAGTGCGGCGCAGGTCATCGTCACCGGCCACCGCGACCCGGACGTCGTCGGCCGCACCATCGCCGACCTCGCCGGGCAGCGCGGCGCGGACGGCTTCGACACCCTCTGCGACCTCGTCGTCGACGACCCGGCCGCGATGATCGTCGTCGAGATGATGGCCGAGCCCGACGTGCGCACGATCATGGCCAGCCCGCTGGTCGGCATCGGCTCCGACAACGGCCCGCCGATGGGACTGCAGCACCCGCGCACGTACGGCTGCTTCCCGCGGGTGCTCGGCACCTACGTCCGCGACGAGAAGGTGCTGACCTGGGAGGAGGCGATCCGCAAGGCGACGTCGCTGATCGCCCGGCAGTTCGGGCTGGCCGGACGGGGCGTGCTGCTGCCCGGCGCGCACGCCGACGTCACCGTGTTCGACCCCGAGCGCATCGGCCACGCGGGCACCTACACCGACCCCGGCGTGACGCCGGACGGCATCGAAACGGTCGTGCTGGCCGGCCGGGTGGTCGTCGACGGCGGCGGCTTCACCGGCGAGCGGGCCGGTCGCGTGCTGCGCGCCTGACCATCGGTAGGCGCCGACGAGTTCTGCCGCCCGGGGTCGTCGGATCGGACAAAGACGTGACGCGGGTCACGGGGACAGGCTGTGCGGACCACCCTGCTCTCCCGAAGGAGTCGTCATGCGCATACGCCGGAAGGTCACGTTCGCCGCGGCCCTGACGCTGCTCCTCGCGGCCTGCGGCGGCTCCGATGACGGTGACGCCGGCGGGTCCGGTACGGCGGGCGGCGAGGCCGAACCCGTCGTCGACGGGACGTTCACCACCGCGGTCGCCGCCGACCCGGGCAACCTGCACCCGCATCTGACGGTGCTCGCGGCGACCCGGGCCATCGACAACTACCTGTACGACAAGCTGGTCTACTTCACCGTCGACGGCGAGGAGCTGCCGTGGCTGGCGGAGTCGTGGGAGGTCACGACCGACACCGTCACCTACACGCTGCGCGACGGTGTGACCTGCTCCGACGGCACCCCGCTGACGGCCTCGGACGTCGCGGCGAACTTCCAGTTCGTGGTCGACGACGCGAACGTCTCGCCGGTGCGCGGCGTGCTGGTGCCGGCCGCGATGACCGCGACCGCCGACGACGCCGCCCGCACCGTCACCATCACCGTGCCGGCGCCGGACCCGTTCCTGCTGCAGAGCACCGGCGACCTGTTCATCGCCTGCCGGGCCGGCCTGGACGACCCGTCGCTGCTGGAGGAGGACGGCATCGGAACCGGGATGTTCGAGCTGACCGAGGTGGCCCGCGACGACCACTACACCTTCCAGCGCCGCGACGACTACACGTGGGGTCCCGACGGCATCACGGCCGCCGACCCGGGGACGCCGGCGACGGTGGACATCCGCGTCATCGCGAACGAGTCGACCGCGGCGAACCTGTTGCTGTCCGGCGAGCTGAACGCCGCCTCCGTCGTCGGCCCGGACCGGCAGCGGCTGGAGCAGACCTACGAGGAGGTCAGCCTGCGCGCGGTCGTCGGCGAGCTGTTCTTCAACCAGGCCGCGGGCAACCCCGGCGCCGACGACGCCGTCCGTGCGGCGCTGGCTCAGGCGCTGGACTTCGAGGAGCTCATGTCGGTGATCACCGGCGGCTACGGGCAGCGGTCCGAGGCGCTCGCCGTCATCGACCCGGTGGCCTGCCGCTACGACGCCGTCGACGGGAACCTGCCGGAGCACGACGCCGATGCGGCCGCCGCGGCCCTGGACGCGGCCGGCTGGACGGCCGGCTCGGACGGGGTGCGCGCCCAGGACGGCACCCGGCTGGAGCTGGAGCTGATCTACAACAGCACCCGCGGCGACACCACCGCCGCCGCGGCCGAGCTGATCGCGTCGACGTGGACCGAGCTGGGCGTCGCCGCCACCACGCGCGGCCTGCCGCCGACTGAGTACAACGAGGTGGTCTTCGGCACCGGGGCGTGGGGCGCGGCGCTGCTGCCGGTGAACCTGCGGCTGCCCAACCAG
This sequence comes from Jiangella alkaliphila, assembly GCF_900105925.1. Taxonomy (NCBI): domain Bacteria; kingdom Bacillati; phylum Actinomycetota; class Actinomycetes; order Jiangellales; family Jiangellaceae; genus Jiangella; species Jiangella alkaliphila. The sequence goes on from NZ_LT629791.1 coordinate 3,068,262, forward strand.
ATGGTGCCGTTCCTGTCCGGCGCGACGCCGGCCGACGGCGGGGTCAACCTCGCCTCGATCGACAACCCGGAGTACGCCGCCGCCGTCGCCGAGGCGATGACGCTGCCCGGCCAGGAGGGCTGCGACAAATGGATGGAGGCGGAGCAGGCGCTGTTCGCCGCGAACGACGTGCTGCTGTTCGCCGACGAGACCATCCCGCTGTTCCTGGACGGCGTCACGGTCGAACGCGGCGGTGACGGCCCGATTCCGGCGACGATCCGGCTGTCGGCCCCGTGACGGCTCCCGTCGCACCACCCGCGCCGTCCACCGTGGCGGCGTGGGCGGGCAACCCGTGGGCCGCCTTCCTGGCCCGCCGGCTGGGCCGGCTGCTGGTGTCGCTCGCGGTGCTGGTGACGCTGGCGTTCGGGATGATCCACCTGATCCCGGGCGACCCGGTGCGGGCGGCGCTCGGCGTCACGGCGCCGCCGGACCTGGTGGAGGCGCGGCGCGAAGCACTCGGGCTGAACGACCCGATCGGCGTGCAGTTCGTGGACTATGTGCGGTCGCTGTTCTCCGGCGACCTCGGCGTCTCGATGACGTCCGGGGTGCCGGTGTCGGAGACGATCGGCCAGCGGCTGCCGGCCACCGCGAGCCTGGCGATCGTGGCGTTCGTCGTGGTGATGCTGGCCGCCATCCCGCTCGGCCTGGCGATGGCGGTGCTCACCCGCGGCGGTCGGCGTCGCGGCACCGAGCTCGGCTTCACCTCCACCAGCGCGGTGGTCGCGGCGATCCCGGAGTTCCTGCTGGCCGTCGGGCTGGTGTTCGTGTTCGGCGTCTCGCTGGGCTGGTTCCCGGTGGCCGGGCGCGGCGACGCGTCGTCGTACGTGCTGCCCGTGTTGGCGCTGTCGCTCGGGCCGGCGCTGCTGATGGCCCGCATCGTCCGGGTCGAGGCGCTCGCCGTGATGGACGAGGACTTCGTCCGCACCGCCCGGGCCAAACGGCTGCCGCCCCTGCGGGTGTACCTGCGCCACGTCTTCCCGAACGCGCTGACCTCGACGCTGACCATCGGCGGGCTGCTGCTCAGCGGCATGATCGTCGGCACGGTGCTGGTCGAGAACGTGTTCGCCTGGCCCGGTATGGGCATGACGATCGTCTCGTCGATCCTGGCCAAGGACTACCCGGTCGTGCAGGGCATCGTGCTGGTCTACGGCGCCGCGGTGCTGCTGGTGAACCTCGTCGTCGACGTGCTGCTGGCGGTCGCCGACCCGCGCTCGACGATCCGGGAGGGCTGATGCGACGCGAACAGTGGCGGGCCGCGCTGCGCAACCCGGTCGGCGCGGTGGCGGCGGGCCTGCTGGCCGTGCTGGCAGTCCTGGCGATCGTGGCGCCGATGATCTGGGGCGACGCGGCCGAGGAGACCGACCCGGCGGCGCTGTCGCAGGGCTCCACCTCCGAGCACCTGCTGGGGACGGACGCGCTCGGCCGCGACATCCTGCTGCGGGTCTTGGTCGCGACGCGGTACTCGCTCGGCCTCGCGCTGCTGGCCACGGCGATCTGCGTCGGCGTCGGGGTCCTGCTGGGCGTGCTGCCGGCGGTGCTCGGACGGCGGGCCGGACGGCTGGTGACGGCGGCCGTGAACCTGGCCGTCGCGTTCCCCGGCCTGCTGCTGGCGCTGTTCTTCGCGGTCGTCTTCGGGGTCGGCGCGCGCGGTGCGGTGCTGGCGATCGGCCTGGCCGGCGCGCCGTCGTTCGCCCGGCTGGTGCAGACGAACGTGGCGGCGGTGTCCGGACGGGACTACGTGGCGGCCGCGCGGGTGGCGGGGGTCGGCCGGTTCCGGCTGATCGCCCGGCACCTGCTGCCGAACATCGGCGAGCCGCTGGTGGTGAACGCGACGGTGCTGGCCGGCGGCGCGCTGCTGGCGTTCGCCGGGCTGTCGTTCCTGGGCCTCGGCGTCCAGCCGCCCGCGTACGACTGGGGCCGGCTGCTCGGCGAGGGACTGGACCGCATCTACATCAACCCGGCCGCGGCGCTGGCGCCCGGCGTCGCCGTCGTCGTCGCGGGGCTCGCCTTCACCCTGCTCGGCGAGTCGATCGCGCAAGTGGTCGGGGTGCGTGCGGTGCGACGGCGGCAGCCGCCGGCAGTGCCCGCGCCGGCGGCCGAGGCCGGCACCGACGCTGCGGGCGAGGCCGTCCTGTCCGCCCACGACCTGCGGGTCGGCTTCCCGGCGCCCGGCGGCGGCTGGACCCACCCCGTCGACGGCGTGAGCCTCACCGTCCGTCGCGGCGAGACCGTCGGTGTCGTGGGGGAGTCCGGCTCCGGCAAGAGCCTCACCGCGCTCGCCGTCGCCCAGCTCGCCCCCGACTCCGCGCACGTCACCGCCGGACGCCTGGAGGTGGCCGGCGTCGCGCCGCTCGGCCACCCCGACGCGCAGGTGCGCGAGCTGCTCGGCACCAAGGTCGCGATGGTGTTCCAGGACCCGATGACCTCGTTCAACCCGTCGATGCGGATCGGCGGGCAGCTGGCCGAGGTGACCCGGGTGCGCGAGGGCCAGGGCAAGCGCGCGGCCCTCGCCCGCGCCGTCGACCGGCTGCGCACGGTCCGGGTGCCGGCGCCGGAGCGGCGGGCGCACCAGTATCCGCACGAGTTCTCCGGCGGCATGCGCCAGCGAGCGATGATCGCGATGGGCCTGATGAGCACGCCGGAACTGATCATCGCCGACGAGCCGACCACCGCCCTCGACGTCACCGTGCAGCGGCAGGTGCTCCGGCTGCTCAAGGACGTGCAGGCCGAGACCGGCGCGGCCGTCGTGCTGATCTCGCACGACATCGCCGTCGTCGCGCAGCTGTGCGAGCGGGTGGTCGTCATGTACGCCGGCCGGGTGGTCGAGGAGCTGCCGGTCGACCGGCTCGGCGCGGCCGCCCACCCGTACACCCGCGCGCTGCTGGCGTCCGTCCCCGACCTGGCGACCGACCGCGAGCGCCCGCTGGCGACGATCCCGGGCCGCCCGCCGGACCCCGCCGACCGGCCGGAGGGCTGCGCGTTCGCGCCGCGCTGCGACTTCGCCGACGACGCCTGCCGGGTGCGGCCCGGCCTGGACGCCGTCGCGCCGGAGCAGCGGGCCGCCTGCTGGCACCCGCGCACGCAGCCGCTGGACCTGGCGCTGGACGCCGTAACAGGAGGCCAGGCATGAGGGAGCTGTCGTTCGAGGGCACCACCGTCCGGTTCGGGACCGGCCGATCCGCGCTGACCGCCGTCGACGGCGTCGACCTCACCGTCCCGGCGGGCTCCGTGGTGGGGCTGGTCGGCGAGTCCGGTTCCGGCAAGTCGACGCTGGCCAAGGCCGCCGTCGGGCTGGTCCCGACGTCCGGCGGCGAGATCAGGCTGGACGGCGCGCCGCTGCGCACCGGCCGCGACCGGCGCCGGCTGCAGCTGGTCTTCCAGGACCCGCACGCCTCGCTGGACCCGCGGATGACCATCGGCGAGACGATCGCCGAGGCGCTGCCCGGCCGGCGCCGCCGCGCCGCCCGGACCGCCGAGGTGGCCCGGCTGCTCGAGCTGGTCGGCCTGGACCCGGCCCGGGCGAGGACGTTGCCGTCCGGGCTCTCCGGCGGGCAGCGGCAGCGGGTCGCGCTGGCCCGCGCGCTGGCCGCCGAGCCCGAGGTCGTGCTGGCCGACGAGATAACCTCGGCGCTCGACGTCTCCGTGCAGGGCTCGGTGCTCAACCTGGTCCGCGACCTGCAGCGGCAGCTGGGCCTGACGATCCTGTTCATCTCGCACAACCTGTCGGTCGTGCGCTACGTCAGCGACGTCATCGCGGTCATGTACCTGGGCCGCATCGTCGAGGCCGGCCCGGCCGACGCCGTGCTGTCCGCGCCGCGGCACCCGTACACCCGCACGCTGCTGGACGCGGCGCCGGCGTTCGGCGTCGCGCTGGACGACCCCGTCCCCGCCGACGACACCCGCCTGGACGCCGAGGCGCCGTCGCCGCACGACCCGCCCGCGGGCTGCCGGTTCCACCGTCGCTGCCCGATCGGACCGCTGACCCGGCCGGAGCGCACGATCTGCGCCGAGACCGACCCGCAGCCCGGCGCGGCCGACCGGCCGCACCGAGCCGCCTGCCATTTCGCATCCGAGACCCTGGAGGTGCCGGCCGGATGACCCCTGAAGACATCCTCGCCCTGGTCGTCCCCGCCGAACCGGCGCTGTCGCCGGACGGCTCGCGCGTGGCCTACGTGCTGAAGGGCAGCGACGCCGAGGCGGACGAGAACGTGTCGTCGCTGTGGCTGGTGGACGCGGGCGGCGGCGAGCCGCGGCGGCTCACGCACGGCCGCGCCGACGCTTCACCCGCCTGGTCGCCCGACGGGACGCGGCTGGCGTTCCTGCGCGCGGCGGACGGTCCGCCGCAGCTGTGGCTGCTGCCGCTGGCCGGCGGCGAGCCGGTCGCGCTGACCGACCTGGCGAGGGGCGCGGGCGCGCCGGTCTGGAGCCCCGACGGCACCCGCATCGCGTTCGCCGCCGCCGTCGACACCACCGGCCAGAAGGACACCGACCCGATCGTGCTGGACCGGCTCGCCTACAAGGCCGACGGCGCCGGCCTGCTGCGTGGCCTGCGCCAGCACGTGCACGTGGTCGACGTCGGGACCGGCGCCACGACTCAGGTGACGGACGGCGACTGGAGCGCCGGGGCGCCCGCGTGGTCGCCGGACGGGACGCGGCTGGCGTTCCCGGCCGTGACCGCCGCCGACGCCGACCTGACCGGCGCGTCGTCCGTCTACGTCGTGCCGGCGACCGAGGGCGCGGTGCGCCTGGGTGCGCCGGTCGGAGAGCTGCGCGCCGCCGGCCCGGTGACCTGGACCCGGGACGGCGGCGCGCTGATCGTGGTCGGCCAGCGGGAGGTCGCCGTCGCGCACCAGCGGCTGTTCCGCGTCCCGCTGGACGGAGGCGAGGCGGTCGACCTGGCCGCCGAGCTGGATCGCAACGTCATGCCCGGCGGACCCGGCTACCCCGGCGGGCTGCCGCAGCTCGCGTCCGGCGGCGACACCATCGTCTTCTGCCCTCGCGACCGCGGCTGCACGCACGTGTACGCCGTCGGCGTGGACGGGGGACCGGTGCGGCCGCTGCTCGGCGGCGCCGGCCGGGTCGTGTCGGGGCTGTCCGTGGCGGGGGAGCGGGCCGCGGTCGTCGTCGGCGGGCCGGGCTCGTACGGCGAGGTCGCACTGGTCGATGTGGCGACCGGGGCCGAGACGACGCTGACGGCGCACTCGCCGGCCGGCCTGGAGCTGCCGGTCGCGGAGGAACGGGTCTTCACCGTCTCCGACGGCACCGAGGTGCACGGGTGGCTGCTGCGCCCGGCCGCGGCGACCGGCGCCAGGCCGCTGCTGCTGGACATCCACGGCGGCCCGCACAACGCGTGGAGCCCGGTGCCCGACGGCGGCCACTCCTACCAGCAGCAGCTGGTGCGGCAGGGCTGGTCGGTGCTGCTGCTCAACCCGCGGGCCAGCGACGGCTACGGCGAGGCGTTCTTCTCCGCCGCGGCCGGGCGCTGGGGGCTGGCGGACGAGCGCGACTTCCTGGAGCCGCTGGACCAGCTGGTGGCCGAGGGCGTCGCCGACCCGGACCGGCTGGCCGTCACCGGGTACAGCTACGGCGGCTACATGACCTGCTGGCTGACCGGGCGCACCGGCCGGTTCGCCGCCGCGGTGCCCGGCGGCTCGCTGACCGACATCACCAGCTTCGCCGGCACCTCCGACGCCGGGCACTACCTGGCCGCGTACGAGACCGCCCTCCCGTTCGCCGACCCCGAGAACGCCGCCGCGCAGTCGCCGTACACGAACGTCGCCGACGTGACGACGCCGACGCTGCTGCTGCACGGCCTGAACGACGACCGGTGCCCGGCGGGGCAGGCCGAGCAGTGGTTCGCCGCGCTGCGCGCCCGCGGCGTGCCGGCCCGGCTGGTGCTCTACCCGGGCGCGTCGCACCTGTTCATCCTGGCCGGGCGTCCGTCGCACCGGCTCGACTACGCCAGCCGCATCGTCGACTGGGTCACGCAGCACACGTCGAAGAAGGAGACCCCGATGACGTCCACCCCCGTAGCGACCCTCGACCGCGACCACTGGCAGCGCCGCCTGGACGAGCTGGCTGAGAAGTACCGCGTCCCCGGCGCGACCTTGGGCATCGCCCGCGGCGCCGAGACACTGGAGCTGGCGTTCGGCGTCACGAACGTCGACACCGGCGTCGACGTCACCACCGACACGCTGTTCCAGATCGGCTCGATCACGAAGGTGTGGACCGCGACCGTCGTCATGGCGCTGGCCGACGCCGGCAAGCTGGACCTCGACGAGCCGGTCGTCACGTACCTGCCGGAGCTGAAGCTGGCCGACGAGGAGACCACGGCGCGGGTCACCATGCGGCACCTGCTGACGCACACCAGCGGCATCGACGGCGACTTCTTCCTCGACACCGGCCGCGGCGACGACTGCCTGGAGAAGTACGTCGCGGCGCTGGCCGGGCTGCCGCTGAACCACCCGCTCGGCGCGACGTGGTCGTACTGCAACTCCGGGTTCACCACGGCCGGCCGGGTGATCGAGAAGCTCACCGGCCAGACCTGGGACGTCGCGATGCGCGAGCTGCTCTACGGGCCGCTCGGGCTGACCCACACGGTGACGCTGCCCGACGACGCGCTGCTGTACCGGACCGCCGTCGGGCACGTGCACGAGGAGGACGAGCCGTACCGCCGCGCGCCGATCTGGGTTCTGCCGCGCTCCGCCGGCCCGGCCGGGCTGATCACCGCGACCGTCGCCGACGTGCTCGCGTTCGCCCGCATGCACCTGGCCGGCGGGGTGGCCGCCGACGGCACCCGCGTGCTGGCCGAGGGCACCGCCGCGGCCATGCGCGAGGACCAGGTCCGGCTGCCCGACCCGTACACGCTGGCCGACTCATGGGGCCTGGGCTGGTTCCGGATGGACTGGAACGGCACCCGGCTGATCGGCCACGACGGCAACACCATCGGGCAGTCCGCGTTCCTGCGCGTGTTGCCGGACCAGGACGTCGCCGTCACGCTGCTCACCAACGGCGGGCACACCCGCGACCTGTACGAGACGCTGATCCGGGAGATCTGCGGGGACGTCGCCGGCGTCGAGATGACCACGCCGCTGTCCCCGCCGGCCGAACCGGTCGACGCCGACCTCACGCCGTACGTCGGGACGTACGAGCGCACCAGCGTCCGGCTGGACGTCTGGCAGGCGGAGACCGGAGCGAAGCTCAAGATGACGATGACCCGCGAGCTGGCCGGGCTGGACGAGGAGCCGAAGGAGCTGGACCTCGTGCCGGTGCGCGACGGCCTGTACGTGACCCGGCTGCCCGGCAACGAGACCTGGATGCCGGTGACGTTCTACCAGCTGGCCGACGGCACGCCGTACGTGCACCTCGGGGCCCGCGCGACGCCGAAGGTCTCCTGACTCCGTGTGCGACGTGGAGGGGGCGCTGACGACTTACCGCCGACCGCGAGGTCAGACGGCAGTCTCGAGGTTGACAGCTGCGTTCGCGTCTGCCGGCGTGACCGGGTTCCTGCACGCGGTGGACGTGGGGTCGGGCGTCGAGGTCGGCGTCGAGCCGGACGCGCCGGTCGTCACCGCGAGCGTGTTCAAGGTCTCGGTGCTGGTCGAGCTGTGCCGGCAGTTCGCGACCGGGGAGCGGGAGCCGGCGGACCGGCTGCGGGTGCCGGCCGGGGCGCGGACGCTCGGCCCGACCGGGCTGTCGGTGATGCTGGACGACGCGGACCTGTCGTTGCGCGACGTCGCGTACCTGATGATGAGCGTCAGCGACAACCACGCGACGGACGCGCTGATGGCGCTGCTCGGCCGCGACCGGATCAACGCGCTGATGGTGGAGCTGGGTCTGCCCGGGACGGTGCTGGAAGAGGACTGCGCCGGGCTGTTCCGGCTGATCGAGGCGGACGGTCTCGACGCGGTCCTGGACCCCAGGACGACCAACCGCAGCACGCCGCGCGAGACCACGACGCTGCTGCGGCGGATCTGGGCCGCCGACGGGCTGCCCGCGGCTGCGGGCGAGGAGATCCGCCGGATCATGGCACTCCAGGTCTGGCCGCACCGCCTCACCTCGGGATTTCAGGACGATGATGTGAAGGTGAGCGGGAAGACCGGCACGCTGTCGCACGTGCGCAACGAGGTGGGCGTCGTCGAGTACCCCGACGGCGCGACGTTCGCCGTCGCGGTGTTCCTGCGGCTGCCCGGCGGCGAGTTCCGCAACCCGGCCGCCGACGCCGTCATCGGCACGGCCGCGCGGATCGCCGTCGACCACCTGCGGGCGGCCCGATGAGCACCGCGGCGGCGATGACCGCCGACCTGCGCACCCTGGTGGAGTGCGAGTCGCCGTCGGCCGACCGCGCGGCGGTGGCGGCGTCGGCGGACGGCGTGGCGGCCTTGGGGGAGCGGCTGACCGGCGCCGCGCCGGAGCGGCTGGTCGTCGACGGGCGGACGCACCTGCGCTGGCGGTTCGGGCCGCCCGGCGTCCTGCTGCTCGGCCACCACGACACCGTCTGGCCGGTCGGCTCGCTGGCCGAGCACCCGTGGCGGGTGTCGGAGGGGCGCGCCTACGGGCCGGGCTGCTTCGACATGAAGGCCGGGCTGGTGCAGCTGTTCCACGCGCTGGCCGGGCTGTCGTCGCTGGACGGGATCACCGTGCTGGTCACCGGCGACGAGGAGCTGGGCGCGCTGACGTCGCGGCCGCTGCTGCACGAGGAGGCGGCCCGGGCCGAGGCGGCGTTCGTGCTGGAGGCGTCGGCCGACGGTGGCGCTCTGAAGACCGCGCGCAAGGGCGTCGCCTGGTACGAGGTGCACGTCACCGGCCGGGCGGCGCACGCCGGGCTGGAGCCGTGGAACGGCGTCAACGCGGCGGTCGAACTGGCGCACCAGATCCACGCGATCGCCGCGCTGGACCGCGGGCCGCACGGCGCCACCGTCACCCCCACTCTGACGGCCGCCGGCACCACGGCGAACACCGTCCCGGGGACGGCGTCGGTGCACGTGGACGCGCGGGTGCCGACCGCCGACGAGGCGCGCCGGGTCGACGACGGCCTGGCCGCGCTGCGCCCGGTGCTGGACGGCGCGCGGGTCGACGTGGTGCCGGGGCCGCGGCACCCGCCGTTCGAGCCGTCGTCGTCGGCGTCGCTGTACGCGCTCGCCGTCGAGGTGGCCGACCGGCTGGGGCTGGGGCCGCTGACGTCGGCGCACGTGGGCGGCGCCTCCGACGGCAACATCGTCGCCGGCGACGGCACCCCGACGCTGGACGGGCTGGGCGCCGTCGGGGCCGGGGCGCACGCGCCGGGCGAGTACGTCGTCGTCGACGAGTTGCCTCGGCGGGCCGCGCTGCTCGCCGGTCTGGTCGACGCCGTCCGCGCGGGCTCGTCCGGCCGGACGAACCGGGCCGCCGTGGATGGGGCCGGACGACCATGACGGGCCGTCCGGAGCGGAGGATCATCGACGACATGGCTGCTCAGCCCGCCACCGTCGCCCGACTGACCATCCGTGAGCTGTCCGCGCTCGGCGACCTCGAGGAGGTCTACGCGCTGTTCGACCGGATCTGGCAGCCGGACCGGTCCAACCCGCCCGTGACCGTCGAGCACCTGCGCGCGCTCACCCACGCCGGCAACTACGTCGCCGGCGCCTACGACGGCGACGAGCTGATCGGCGCCTGCGTCGGGTTCTTCGCCGCCCCGCCGGGCCGCTCGCTGCACTCGCACGTCGCCGGCGTCTCGTCCGCAGCCCGCGGCCGGCACGTCGGGTTCGCGCTCAAGGCGCACCAGCGGGAGTGGGCGCTCGCGCACGGGCTCAGCGAGATCACCTGGACGTTCGACCCGCTGGTGCGCCGCAACGCCTACTTCAACCTGGCCAAGCTGCAAGCGCGCCCGAGCGACTACCTCGTCGACTTCTACGGCGACATGGACGACGCGATCAACGGCGGCCAGGGCAGCGACCGGCTGCTGACGCGATGGCGGCTGGACGCGCCGGAGGTGGCGGCGGCCACCGCGGCCGGCGGCGGAACCGGCGCGGTGGCGCCGCCCGATGCCGTCGCGGCGCTGACGGAGTCGCCGTCCGGCCGGCCGCTCGTGGCACCCCGGTCGGCGTGGGCGCGGGCGCCGCGGCTGCTGGTCGCGACGCCGCCGGACATCGAGTCGCTGCGCGCGGCCGACCCCGAGACGGCCCGGCAGTGGCGCGCGGCGATGCGCGACGTGCTCGGCGAGCTGATCGGCGGCGGCGCGCGGGTGGCCGGCTTCACCCGGCCGGGGATGTACGTCGTGGAGAGGGCAGGCGCGTGAAGATCACCGGGTTCGAGCTGCGCCGCATCGCGATGCCGCTGGTGGCGCCGTTCCGGACGTCGTTCGGCGTCGAGACCGACCGCGACGTGCTGCTGGTCCGCGCCGCAACGCCCGACGGCGACGGCTGGGGCGAGTGCGTCGCGATGAGTGAGCCGCTCTATTCGCCCGAGTACGCCGACGGGGCCGCGCAGGTCATCGAGCGGTTCCTCGCGCCGCGGCTGCTGGCCACCGGCGACGTCGGCCCGCTGGACGTCGCGCGGCTGCTGGAGCCGGTGCGTGGGCACCGCATGGCGAAGGCCGCGCTGGAGACGGCGGTGCTGGACGCGTGGCTGCGGGCCCGCGGCGAGTCGTTCGGGTCGTACCTCGGCGCCGTGCGCGACCGCGTACCCGCCGGTGTCTCCGTCGGGATCATGGACTCGGTGCCCGCCCTGCTCGACTCCGTCGCGGGCTATCTCGACCAGGGCTACCTGCGGATCAAGCTGAAGATCGAGCCCGGCTGGGACGTCGCGCCGGTCGAGGCGGTGCGGTCGCGCTTCGGCTCGGACCTGCTGCTGCAGGTCGACGCGAACGCCGCCTACACACTGGCCGACGCGCGGGTGCTGGCCGCGCTGGACGAGTTCGACCTGCTGCTGATCGAGCAGCCGCTGGCCGAGGACGACCTGCGCCAGCACGCCTCGCTCGCGCAGCTGATCCGGACCCCGATCTGCCTGGACGAGTCGATCGAGTCGGCCAAGGACGCCGCCGACGCGCTGCTGCTCGGCGCCTGCCGCATCATCAACGTCAAGCCCGGCCGGGTCGGCGGCTACCTCGAGGCGCGGCGCATCCACGACCTTGCGCAGGCGCACGGCGCCGCCGTCTGGTGCGGCGGCATGCTGGAGACCGGTATCGGCCGCGCCGCCAACGTCGCGCTGGCCGCCCTGCCCGGCTTCACCCTGCCCGGCGACACCTCGGCGTCGGACCGGTACTTCGCCCAGGACGTGACCGAGCCGTTCGTCCTGGCCGACGGCCACGTCGCGGTCCCGTCCGGACCCGGCCTCGGCGTCGAGCCGCTCCCCGACGTCCTCGCCGCCCTCACGACCTCCACCACCTGGCTCCCGGCCGCCTGATGGGAGACGCTGCTCGGCTGCTTTTGCAATGAGCACCTATACGCACCGGTGCGTATAGGTGCTCATTGCAAAGTGGCCCGATCCGGCCCCCGGCGTTCGTGTCAGCGCACCAAGCGGGCGGCGTGGATTGTAGAGTTCGACGAACTCCTGCCTGTTGTCCACGTGCTTGGGTTCAGAGGTGTTGCGCATGCCCCGGCGACCGAGGGCCACGCTCGGCCGCGTCCTCGACGACCTCGGGTCGACGCTGCTCGAGGTGGTGGCCGGGCGGGTCGACTCGAGCCGGTCGGTGGGCGGGGTGGTCATCCACGACCCGCTCGACCCGCCGTCGATGCCTGACGGCGCGCTGGTGCTGGGCGTCGGGCTGGCGGCGTCGGCCGAGATCGCCGACGTGGTGCGCGCGGTCGCGGCCGACGGCGCCGTCGGGCTGGTGCTGAGGGTGCCGGTCGAGATCGACGCCGACGCGCGGCGGGCGGTCGCCGAGGAGGGCCTGGTGCTGTTCGGGCTGACCCGCGGCGCCTCGTGGGCGCAGGTGGCGGCGTTGCTGCGCAGCCTGCTGGCGGTCGACGACCTCGGCGGGGTGGATGACCAGACGCTGGCCGGCGTGGGGGCGGGCGACCTGTTCGCGCTGGCCGGGGCGGTGTCGGCGCTGCTGGATGCGCCGCTGACCATCGAGGACCTCAACTCGCGCGTCATCGCGTTCTCCGCCGACCAGGACCGCGCCGACGAGTCGCGCAAGGAGACCGTCCTCGGCCGCCAGGTGCCCGAGCGCTACCTGCGGCAGCTGGAGCAGCAGGGCGCCTTCCGAGCGCTGTACTCGTCCGACCGGCCGGTGTACCTGCCGGAGATCGACGGGGCGGAACTGCCGCGGGTGGCGATCCGGGTCCGGGCCGGCGACGAGATCCTCGGCTCCATGTGGGCGGCGGTGAAGGAGCCGCTGAGCGCCGAGCGCGAGCAGGCCTTCGTCGACGCCGCCAAGTTGGTCGCGCTGCATATGCTGCGGCATCGTGCCGGCGCCGACGTCGAGCGGCGGCTGCGGGCGGAGCTGGTCGCGACGGTGCTCGAGGGCGGGCCCGCGGCGGGCGAGGCCGCCAGCCGGCTGGGCCTGGCCGGCGGACCGGCCTGCGTACTGGCGCTGGCCGTGCCCGGCGAGGAGACCGAGCCGTCCAGCGTCGAGGCCGACCTGCAACGGGTCGCCGGAGCGTTCGCGCTGCACCTGGCCGCCGTGCATCCGCGGTCGGCGGTCGCGCTCGTCGGCGGCGTCGTCTACGGCGTCATCCCGCTGGCCGGCGACGGCGAGGGCGCGGACCTGCGGGCGGTCGCCGTCGCCGAGGAGTTCCTCAGCCGCATCGGCGCCCGCAGCCACGTCGTCGTCGGCATCGGCGCCGTGGCGGCCGGGCCGGCCCAGCTGCCGCAGTCGCGCGCCGACGCCGACCGCGCGGTCCGGGTGCTGCGGGCCCGGCCGGTCGGGTCGCGGGTCGCCCGGCTCACCGACGTGCAGACCTCGGCGTTCCTGCTCGAGCTGGGCAGCGCCATGGCGGCCGAGCGGCGGGTGCCGACCGGGCCGGTCGCGCGGCTGGCGGCGTACGACCAGCGGCATCGCTCGCAGCTGGTCGGCACCCTGCGGGCCTGGCTGGAGGCGTTCGGCGACGTGACGGCGGCCGCGGCGGCCACGCACGTGCACGTCAACACGTTCCGGTACCGGCTGCGGCGGGTCGGCGAGATCGGCGCGCTGGATCTCGCCGACCCCGACGCGCGGTTCGCGGCCATGCTGGAACTGCGGCTGCGGGCGATGGTTGATCACCCTTCGCCCGACTCGTAAGGTCTGGTCCCATGCCCGAACCCGCGGCCCGGCCGCGCGACCTCAGCCCGGCCGAGATCGGGTTCGTGCGGCAGCGGCCGGTGCCCTGGCTCAACCCAGGTCTGCTCGCCGGCACCGCCGTCCGCGTCCTGCTCGCCTACCTGTTCGGCGGCTACATGGACAAGCGCGAGCTGCAGGCCGCGCTGCCGGACCGCACGTTCGACCACTCCGCCGCCGACGAGCTGTGGTTCGACTACACCGCCGACCTCGGCGACGGCTTCGACGCCACGTACTCGGTCGCGTCGCTGCTGGCCCGGCCCGAGCTGATGCTCGACGACGGCCGGCTGCTGCCGCGCGGCGAGCTGCTCGTCCTCGGCGGCGACCAGGTGTACCCGACGGCGTCCAGCCCGGCCTACGAGAACCGGTGGAAGGGCCCGTACTACGCCGCACTGCCCGACGTCGCCGCCGACTCCCCGTCGCTGTACGCGCTGCCCGGCAACCACGACTGGTACGACGGGCTGACGGCGTTCCTGCGGCTGTTCGCGCAGGGCGACACCATCGGTGGCTGGCGCACCAGGCAGGCGCGCAGCTATTTCGCGCTGGAGCTGCCGCACCGCTGGTGGGTGTTCGCCGTCGACATCCAGCTGTCGTCGTACATCGACGAGCCGCAGCTGGACTACTTCGGCCGCGTGGCCGAGCGGCTGACGCCGGAGGACCGGATCGTGCTCGTGCCGGCCCAGCCGTCCTGGGTGAAGACGCACGACCGGCCCGACGCCTACGACAGCGTCGACTACTTCATCCGCACCGTCATCGAGCCGACCGGCGCCCGGGTGCCGTTGCTGCTCGCCGGCGACATGCACCACTACGCGCGCTACACCGGCGACGGCCCGGACGGACGCGGCCGGCAGCTGCTCACCTGCGGCGGAGGCGGCGCCTACCTCGTCGGCACCGACCACCTGCCTGACGCCGTCGCCGTCCCGCCGGAGGAGACCATCACCCGCCGGAGCAGCACCCCGCAGCGGTACGAGCTGGCCGGCGCCTACCCGTCGCGGCCGGCGTCGCGGCGGCTCGGCTGGCAGGTGTTCGCCAGGCTGCCGCGGCGCAATCCTGGCTTCGTCTGGCTGCTCGGGCTCATGCAGACGCTGCTCATGCTGGCGTTCGTGACGTCGCCGGACCACCTGATCACCCCGGCGACGGTCACCGGCGTGACCGCCGTGCTGGTCGGGACCGCCGTGTTCACGCTGGTCCTGGGGGTGCGCAACCGCAAGCACATCGTCGCGGCGCTGGCCCACGCGGTACCGCACGTGGCGCTGGCCGCCGGGGGAGCGGTGGCGTGGTCGGCGCTGCCGCTGTCCGACCTCGCCAACCCCTGGGCGACGCTGCTGGCCTTCGCCGTCTACGGCCCGGTCATCGGCGTCCTCGACAGCTGGGTCGTCGGCGCATACCTGCTGGTCGCGCGGCACTTCGACGTCAACGTCAACGAGCTGTACGCGGGCATGGGCATCGAGGACCACAAGAGCTTCCTGCGCTTCCACATCGGCCGCGACGGGTCGCTGACGGTGTACCCGGTGGCCGTCGACCGGGTGGCGCACGACTGGCGGGCCGACCCCGGCGGCGCGCCGGGCACGCCCTGGATCGTCCCGGCCGACCCGCTGCACGCCACGCTGGCCGAGCCACCCGTCCTGGTCGACGGGCCCGGGGGCCGCGCCGGATAGGCTGGAATTCTGCCAGCCGGGGGAGGCGACATGCGGTTCCTGCACGACCGGGTCCCCGACCAGGACCTCACCTACAGCGACGTGTTCCTCGTGCCGAACCGGTCCCAGGTCGGTTCGCGGCTCGACGTCGACCTCACGACCGCCGACGGCACGGGGACCACGATCCCGCTGGTCGCGGCGAACATGACCGCGGTGTCGGGGCGCCGGATGGCCGAGACGCTGGCCCGCTGCGGCGGCCTGGCGATCATCCCGCAGGACATCCCGCCCGACGTCGTCACCGACGTCATCGCCTGGGTGAAGGAGCGGCACGCGGTCTACGACACCCCGCTGACCATGCCGCCCGACGGCACCGTGGGTGAGGCGTACAACCTGCTACCCAAGCGCGGCCACGGCGCCGTCTTCGTCGTCGAGGACGGCCGCGCGATCGGCGTCGTCACTGAGGCCGACTGCCAGGACGTCGACCGGTTCACCCAGCTGCACTCGGTGATGTCGCGCGAGGTGCTGACGCTGCCCGACGGCGTCGCCGCGGAGGACGCGTTCAACCAGCTGCACGACGGACGGCACCGGCTGGCCCCGGTGGTCGGCACGGACGGCCGCATCGTCGGCATCCTGACCCGCGAGCGGGCGCTGCGGGCCACCCTGTACGCGCCGGCGCTCGACGACGCCGGGCGCATGCGCATCGGCACGGCCGTCGGCATCAACGGCGACGTCGAGGGCAAGGCGAAGGCGCTACTGGCCGCCGGCACCGACGTGCTGGTGGTCGACACCGCGCACGGGCACCAGGAGCGCATGCTCGACGTCCTGCGACGGGTCCGGTCGCTGGACCCGCAGGTGCCCGTCGTCGCCGGCAACGTCGTGACGGCCGAGGGGGTCAGCGACCTCGTCGCGGCCGGGGCCGACATCGTGAAGGTCGGCGTCGGACCAGGCGCCATGTGCACCACCCGCATGATGACCGGCGTCGGCCGGCCGCAGTTCTCCTCCGTCCTCGAGTGCGCCCGGCGCGCCCGCGAGCTGGGCGTCCACGTGTGGGCCGACGGCGGCGTGCGGCACCCGCGCGACGTCGCCCTGGCACTGGCCGCGGGGGCGGACAACGTGATGATCGGGTCCTGGTTCGCCGGCACCTACGAGTCCCCCGGCGACGTGCTGCGCGACGGCGAGGGCCGGATGTACAAGGAGAGCTTCGGCATGGCGTCGGCCCGCGCGGTGCGGCTGCGCACCGCCGAGGACTCCGCGTTCGAGCGGGCCCGCAAGGGCATCTTCGAGGAGGGCGTCTCGCAGGCGCGCATGTACCTCGAGCCGTCGCGGCCCAGCGTCGAGGACCTCGTCGACACCATCGTCGCCGGGGTGCGCAGCTCCTTCACCTATGTCGGCGCCGGGACGATCGAGGAGTTCCGCGAGCGCGCCGTGGTGGGTGTTCAGAGCGCTTCGGGGTACACCGAGGGGATGCCTGTGGACGTGAGCTGGTGACCACCGCCCTGGCGGTCCGGTATGCCCGGTACGGCGACCCCGGCGTGCTGTCGCTGGACGCCGTCGAGCCGCCGGTGCCCGGCGCCGGCGAGGTGCGGGTCGCGGTCCGCGCGGCCGGCGTCAACCCGTACGACGCCAAGGCGCGGCGCGGCCTGTACGCGAGCGACGGCGCACCGGCCGAGCCCGCGCGGGTCGGCCTGGAGTACGCCGGCACCATCGACGCGCTCGGGCCGGACGTCACCGGCTGGTCGCCGGGCGACGACGTGTTCGGGCTGGCGTCCGGCTCGGCCGCCACGCACATCGTCGTTCCGGCCGAGGGGCTGGTGGCCAAGCCCGCCCGGCTCTCGTTCGTGCAGGCGGCCGCGCTGCCGGTGGCCTGCGAGACGGCGTACCGCGTGATCCGGCTGCTGGACGTCCGGGCCGGCGACATCCTGCTCGTGCACGCCGCCGCCGGCGCGGTCGGACTGGTGGCCGGTCAGCTGGCGCTGGCCCGCGGCGCCCGGGTCATCGGCACCGCGGGACCGGCGAACCACGAGTTCCTGGCCTCGCTCGGGGTCGAGCCGGTGCTCTACGGCGACGGGCTGGCTGCGCGCGTGCGGGCGCTGGCCCCGGACGGCGTCGACGCCGTGCTGGACGCGTCGGGGCGCGACGTGCTGCCGGTGTCGATCGAGCTGGCCGGCGGCCCGGACCGGGTCGTCACCATCGCCGACGGGTCCGCCGCGCAGTACCGCGTGCGAGCCAGCTGGACCGCGGACCTGCCGCTGCCGGAGGTGTTCGAGGCGGTGCTGCCGCTGGTCGAGCAGGGGACGGTGCGGATGCCCATCGCCGCGACGTTCCCGCTGGAGCAGGTCGCCGCCGCCCAGGAGCTCAGCGAGACCGGCCACCTGCGCGGCAAGATCGTCCTGACGGTCGGCTGATCGGGCCGGCTGGTCAGGCCGCGAGCCGGGCCAGCAGCTCGCTCGCCGGCACCGACCCCGGTGCCACCCGCTCCCGCGCCGCGACGACGGCCAACTGGCGGACCAGGTCGTTCGCCGGGGCCGGCACGCCGTGCAGCCGCGCCAGCAGGACGATCTCGCCGTTGAGGTAGTCGGCCTCGATCGAGCCGGTGCCGCGCAGCAGGCTCTGCACCGACGAGCCGCCGCCGGGCGCCTGCCCCTCGAACGCCGGCATCCGCAGGATGTCCCCGCGCCGGGCGAGGTCGGTCTCCTCGTCGACGACGTCGGCGCCGGCCGCCGCCAGCACCGCCTCGCCCTCGGCCCGCAGCAGCTCGACCACGCGCGCGGCGTCGCCGTCGCCGGTGCCGCACAGCGCGGTGACCGCGTTGCCGAGGTTCATCACCAGCTTGCGGTACTTCCACCGCATGATGTCCTCGCGCGGCTCGGAGAGGAAGCCGGCCTTGGCGAGGTCGGCCGCGACCGAACGTGCGACGTCGTCGACGCCGCCCGGGTAGCGGCCGAGGTCGAGGATGCCCGGCACCGGTGCCGACCGCGCCTGCACGACGCCCGCCTGGACGTGCGCCGCCGGAAACATCACGCACACGCCGTACACGTGCGAGAACAGCCGCAGCGCCAGGCGCTCGTTGGCCACGCCGTTCTGGACGCACACGACCGGCGTCGACGGCTCCGCGACCGCGCGCAGCGCCTCCAGCGCGGCCGGGGTGTCCTGGCTCTTCATGGTGAGCACCACGACGTCGCCGGGCTCCACGCCGGCCTCCGCGGGCGACCCGTACACGGGCACCGGGACCGTCGTCGCACCCTCCGGCGACTCGACCCGCAACCCGCCGGACCGGATGGCGGACAGGTGTGCGCCGCGGGCGATGAGTCGGACGTCGAACCCGGCCGTGTGCAGGCGTGCGCCGAGGACGCCGCCGATCGCGCCGGCGCCGTAGATCACGAAGGCCATGGTCGTACGGTATCCGGTCGCCGCGCGCAGTAGAATTCCGCGGCGTGACCGAGTCGACTCTCCCCGAGCCCGCCCTGCCGTCCGTCTACGACCCGGCGGCGGTAGAGATGCCCCTCTACCAGGGCTGGGTCGACCGCGGCTATTTCGAGGCCGACGAGAAGAGCGACAAGCCCCCGTACTGCATCGTCATCCCGCCGCCGAACGTCACCGGGTCGCTGCACCTGGGCCACGCGTTCGAGCACACGCTGATCGACGCGCTGGTGCGGCGGCGGCGCATGCAGGGCTACGAGGCGCTGTGGATGCCCGGCATGGACCACGCGGGCATCGCCACCCAGAACGTCGTCGAGCGCGAGCTGGCCAAGGAGGGCGCGTCGCGGCACGACCTCGGGCGTGAGGCGTTCGTCGAGAAGGTCTGGGAGTGGAAGGCCGAGTCCGGCGGCCGCATCCTCGCCCAGATGCGCCGGCTCGGCGACGGCGTCGCCTGGAGCCGCGAGCGGTTCACCATGGACGAGGGCCTGTCGCGCGCCGTCCAGACCATCTTCAAGCGGCTCTACGACGACGAGCTGATCTACCGCGCCGAGCGGATCATCAACTGGTGCGTGCGCTGCCACACCGCGCTGTCCGACATCGAGGTGGAGCACAGTGAGGACGAGGGCGAGCTGGTCTCGATCCGCTACAGCGACGACGTCGTCGTGGCCACCACCCGCGCTGAGACGATGCTCGGCGACACCGCCGTGGCCGTGCACCCCGACGACGAGCGCTACAAGCACCTCATCGGCACCGAGCTGGAGCTGCCGCTGACCGGCCGGCGCATCCCGGTCGTCGGCGACCCGCACGTCGACCCGTCGTTCGGCACCGGCATGGTCAAGGTCACGCCGGCGCACGACCCCAACGACTTCGAGATCGGCCGCCGGCACGACCTCCCGATGCTCACCATCATGGACGAGCAGGGCGTCATCACCGCGCACGGCCCGTTCCAGGGGCTGGACCGCTTCGAGGCCCGGCCGGCCATCGTCGCCGCGCTGCGCGAGCAGGGCCGCATCGTCTCCGAGAAGCGGCCGTACGTGCACGCCGTCGGGCACTGCTCGCGATGCAAGACCGTGGTCGAGCCGCGGCTGTCGCTGCAGTGGTGGGTCAAGGTCGAGCCGCTGGCCAAGGCGTCGGGCGACGCCGTCCGCGACGGCCGCGTGGCCATCCACCCGAAGTCGATGGAGGCGCGCTGGTTCGGCTGGGTCGACGACATGCACGACTGGTGCATCTCGCGCCAGCTGTGGTGGGGCCACCGCATCCCGGTCTGGTACGGGCCTGGCGGCGAGGTCGTCTGCGTCGGCCCCGACGACGACGTCCCCAGCGGCGAGGGCTGGGTGCAGGACGAGGACGTGCTCGACACCTGGTTCTCGTCGGCGCTGTGGCCGTTCTCGACGCTCGGCTGGCCCGACGAGACGCCTGCGCTGGAGAAGTTCTACCCGAACCAGGTGCTGGTCACCGGCTACGACATCCTGTTCTTCTGGGTGGCCCGGATGATGATGTTCGGGCTGTACGCGCATGCCGACGCCGGCCCCGATAAGGCGATCCCGTTTCACACCATCGCGCTGCACGGCATGGTCCGCGACGAGCGCGGCAAGAAGATGTCCAAGTCGTTCGGCAACGCCGTCGACCCGCTGGACTGGATGGACGCCTACGGGTCCGACGCGCTGCGGTTCACGCTCGCGCGCGGCGCCAACCCCGGCGCCGACGTCCCGATCGGCGAGGACTGGGTCCAGGCGTCGCGCAACTTCTGCAACAAGCTGTGGAACGCCACCCGGTTCGCGCTGATCAGCGGCGCCCGCGTGGGTGAGCTGCCGCCGTCCGGCGAGCTGACGGCCGTCGACCGGTGGATCCTGTCCCGGCTGAACACCGTGCTGGCCGAGGTCGACGCGTTCTACGAGGACTACCAGTTCGCCAAGGCCAGCGAGACGCTCTACCACTTCGCCTGGGACGAGTTCTGCGACTGGTACGTCGAGCTGGCCAAGACGCAGCTGGGCGCGGGCGGCGCGGGCGGCGCGGTCGCCGGCCGGACCCAGCTGGTGCTCGGGCACGTCCTCGACCGTCTGCTGCGCGTGCTGCACCCGGTGACGCCGTTCGTCACCGAGGCGCTGTGGACGACGCTGACCGGCCAGGAGTCGCTGGTGGTCGCGGACTGGCCGGCGCCCGACGCGGGGCGCGACGACCCCGGCGCCGAGGCCACCGTCGCCGAGCTGCAGCGGCTGATCACCGAGGTGCGCCGGTTCCGCAGCGACCAGGGCGTCAAGCCGGGCCAGAAGGTCCCGGCCCGGCTCGTCGGCGCCGATGCCGCCGTGCTGGCCGGGCACGAGGCCGCGTTCCGGTCGCTGACCCGGCTGACCGAGCCGTCCGACGGCTTCACCGCGACCGCCCAGGTCGTCGTCGGCGCCGTCACCGTCGAGCTGGACCTCTCCGGCGCCGTCGACGTCGAGGCCGAGCGCAAGCGCCTGAGCAAGGACCTCGCGACCGAGCGGAAGGCGCTGGAGCAGGCGCTGCGCAAGCTCGGCAACGAGCAGTTCCTCGCCAAGGCGCCGGAGGCGGAGGTCGACAAGGTCCGCGGCCGCCGCACCGCCGCCGAGGGCGAGATCGCCCGGCTCGAGACCCAGCTGGCCGGCCTGCCGCAGGGCGCGCCGTGAGCGACGACGTCCTGCGCGACATCGAGGCCGAGCTGCTGGCCCGGCGCCCGGAGTCGCGGGTCGAGCCGTCGCTGGAGCGCATCCGCGACCTTGTCGACCTCCTCGGCAACCCGCAGCGCGCGTACCCCGTCCTGCACATCGGCGGCACCAACGGCAAGACGTCGACGGCGCGCATGGCCGACGCGCTGCTGCGCGAGCTGAACCTGCGCACCGGCCGGTACACCAGCCCGCACCTGCAGTCGGTCACCGAGCGCATCGTGCTCGACGGCGAGCCGATCACGCCGGCCCGCTTCGCCGCCACGTACGCCGAGGTCAAGCCGTACCTCGACCTCGTCGACTCCAAGCACGACGTGCTGCTGGGCTACTTCGAGGTGCTGACTGCGCTGGCCTATGCCGCGTTCGCCGACGCCCCCGTCGAGGCCGCCGTCGTCGAGGTCGGCCTGGGCGGCGCCTGGGACGCCACCAACGTCGCCGACGGCCGGGTCGCGGTCGTCACCTCGGTCGCCATCGACCACGTCGAGTACCTCGGTGACACCATCGAGGAGATCGCCACCGAGAAGGCCGGCATCATCAAGCCCGGCGGCTACGCGATCCTCGGGCCGCAGACCACGGCCGCCGCCCAGATCCTGCTCGCGCGCGTCGCCGAGACCGGCGCGACCGTCGCCCGGCAGGGGCTGGAGTTCGGCCTGCGCAGCCGCGAGATGGCCGTCGGCGGGCAGCTTCTCGGCCTGCAGGGGCTGACCGGCCCGTACGACGAGATCTTCCTGCCGCTGCACGGCGAGTACCAGGCGCACAACGCGGCGGCGGCGCTGGCCGCGGTCGAGGCGTTCGTCGGCGGCGGCCGTGAGGCGCTAGACGCCGACCTGGTCCGGGCCGCGTTCGCCCGCGTCACCTCGCCCGGCCGGCTGGAGGCGCTGCGCCGCGGCCCGGTCGTGCTGGCCGACGCCGCGCACAACCCGGCCGGCGCCGCGGCGCTCGCGGCAGCCCTCACCGAGGAGTTCGCCGGCACCGCGCTGGTCGCCGTCGTCGCCGCCATGGCCGACAAGGACGTCGAGGGCATCCTCACCGAGCTGGAGCCCGCGGTCGAGGCCGTGGTCGTCACCGAGAACTCCTCGCCTCGCACCATGCCGGTCGACCAGTTGGCCAATGTCGCCGTCGACGTGTTCGGCCAGGACCGCGTCCACCAGGCGGTGCCGCTGCCCGAGGCGATCGACGTCGGGCTGCGGCTGGCCGAGCGGGAGGAGTCGCTGGGCGGCTACGGAGTGATCGTCACCGGCTCGGTCGTGACGGCGGGCGACGCGCGGGTGGCGTTCGGGGCGGCGTCGTGAACCGCATCGCCGCCGCCATGCTGTCGATCCAGGTGATCGTCGTACTCCTGGCCGTCCCGGTCGCCATCAACATCGCCGACGTCGGCCGCGGCACCGCCTGGCTGGCCGGCGGCGGCATCGCGCTGCTGTGCGTGCTCGGCGCGGCGACCGTGCGCCGCGGCCGGCCCGGCTACGTCCTCGGCACGGCCGCCCAGGTGGCGTCGGTGGCCGCCGGCATCGTGGTGCCGGCGATGCTCATCCTGGGCGGCATCTTCGCCCTGCTGTGGTTCGTCCTGCTGCGCATCGGCCCCCAGGTCGAGCGCGAGAAGGCGGCCCGAGAGGCGCAGCAGCCGGAGTGATGAGGGGCGTTTCAGTGGCGCTCTGGCACCACCGAACCACCCGCCATCACGAACCACCGGCGAGGTAGGCGGCTTCGATCTCGCGCAGGACGGCGCCGGGTTCGGCTCGGAGGCGTGCTGGTGAGACGGGGAGGACGCGCCAGCCGAGGGCGGCGTAGCGGGCGCGGCGTTCCTCGGTGCGTGTGGGTGCGTCGCCGAAGCCGTGGAAGCTGCGCGAGTCGACCTCGACGACCAGGCGGGCGCGTTCCCAGCAGGCGTCGGGGTGGATGCCGCGCTGGCCGGGGAGCACCTGGTTCCAGCGGGGTTCGGGGAGGAACTGGCTGGTGCGGACGAGGTCGCGCAGTTCGCACTCGGGTGCGGAGCGGCAGCCCGCCTCGATGTCCTGCATCGCGAGCCGGGCCAGCGCGCCGCCACGACGTGAGGCGGCGGCGACCTCGTCGCGCAGGGCGCTGAGCGTGGCTCGGCGGCGTTGGACGACTTCGCACAGGAGGGCGCGGGTGTTGCGCAGCGCGAGGTCCCGGTGGTGGCCGGGGTGGTGCCAGCAGCCGGGGCACCCGTCGGTACGGGAACACTCCGGCCGCCAGTCCGCGGGCAGGTGGCCCCGGCGGACCACGGTCTCCACGACGGCCCGCGCCGCCGGGACGACGGGAACCACGCCGGGAACCGGACGATGTCCGGCCTCGTCCAGCAGCACATGGAGCGGTACGCCGCGCGTGGGGTCGTCGTCGACCCACAGCTGCGCCTCGGGAGGGTGAGTCGTCCGGCAGACCCGGACGAAGCCGTTGGTCCGGCGGGCCGAGTCCCAGGACACCAGCACGTCGATCGTGTCACCAGCCGGCGGGCCGTACGCCAGCCCGTGCATCTCAGCCGCCCACGCGCCGCTGATCGCGGCGTCAGGGCCGCCGTGCAGGACCGCTGCCCGGCGCCGGTGCTGCGGGGCGAGCGGTCCGTTGAAGGTCGCGTAGATACCCGGCAGAACGCGCTGCCACGGTCCGCCGGGCCGGATTGCGTACTTGACCGCGTCCCTGGTCATACCGGTGGCCAGGGACTGCTGACGGGTGATCAGGCCGTCCTGCGCCTGTGCGAGTGGGAGAGCGCGTTGAGGTGGCACGATTCGATCGTGCGCGACAGGAGCGCGGAGGGAAAGCGAGAATCCGCGGCCTGTGGACAACGAATGGCGGGTGGTTCGGTGGCGCTGTAGTGCCACTGAACCACCCGCCATCACGCCGCGGACTAGAGGCCGGGGAACCAGAGGTCGAGCTCGCGCTTGGCCGCCTCGGGGGAGTCGGACGCGTGCACGAGGTTCTCGGAGTTGGACAGCGCGAGGTCGCCGCGGATGGTGCCGGGAGCGGCCTTGCGGCCGTCGGTGGCGCCGTTCATCGCCCGCACGACGTCGATGGCCTGGTCGCCGTCGAGGACCAGCGCGACCAGCGGGCCGCCGGTGACGAACTCGCGCAGCGCGGGGTAGAACGGCTTGTCGACGTGCTCGGCGTAGTGCGCGTCCGACAGCGTGGGGTCGATGGTGCGCTGGTCCAGCGCGACGATGGTCAGGCCCTTGCGTTCGTAGCGGGCCAGAATCTCCCCGACCAGGCCGCGGCGGACGGCGTCGGGCTTGATCAGGACGAGCGTGCGCTCGGACACGGATGCTCCTGTGCGGTCGGACGGATCGGCAATGATCCCGACAGTAGCCAATCGGCCCGCCGAGACGCTCGTCAGGTGCGCGGCGGCACGATGAAAGGCTCGTGAAAGCGGCCGCCGGTAGCGTCCACGGTGCTGGGGGTACGCATCCGGCAGGCGGCATGACCACGGTCAGCCATCCAAGGTAAAGTTCCCCCGAACGTCCAGGGGGCAGCGGGGTTGCTTGCACGTCGAAGCGTCCGGCGACGCGGCGTCCTAACCGGTCGCCTCGGCCGGTGCTCCGACACGGTCCCCCGGCTGCGCCCGGCCCTCCCGGCCGGTTCGGGAGGGCAGTGACGGGGCGACGAGGCAGGAGCGGTAGAGGCACCTCATGGCGGGGACAACTCAGACGACTGACGCAGCCAACGAGCGCCAGCGCGCGCGGGAACAGCGCGGCATCCGCAGCAACCAACGCGTCCGGGCCGAGAGCACGCGGCTGCCGGCGCCACCCAGGCAGCGACGCCCGGCACTGGCCGCGCTCGCGGTACTGCTCATCGTCGGCGGTGCGGCCATCGCCGCGCTGCTGGCCATGCGCGTCGACGAGCGCACGCCGGTCCTCGTCGTGACGCAGCCCATCGCCGCGGGGGAGCTGATCCCCGAGAGCGCGATCGGCACCACGCAGGTCGCCGCCGAGGGCACCGACCTCATCCCTGAGTCGCAGCTCGACCTCGTCACCAGCCGCTACGCGCGGGTCAGCATCGCCGAGGGCCAGCTGCTCGACACCACCATGCTCAGTGACCAGGCGCCGCTCCGCGAGGGCCAGGTGGCCGTCGGCGCCTTCCTCGGGCAGGGCTTCCTGCCCGCCGGCGGCCTACGGCCCGGCGACATCGTCGACCTCGTCTCGATCGTCACCGGCGAGGGCGAGACGATCGTCGAGGGCGCCCGGGTCGCCACGGCAACCGCCGCGGAGGGGTCCGGCGACGCAGGGGGCGGCACCGGTTCGCTGGTGACGCTGCTGGTCGACCGCGCCGACTCCGCCACCGTCGGCGGCCTGGCCGCCACCAGCCAGCTCGTCGTCATGCTGGTCGAGCGCGGCACCCCGTTCGAGTCCGGCGAGGAGTGACCGGGGTGCTCATCGCGTTCGCGTCCGCCAAGGGCTCCCCGGGGGTGACCACCACGGTCAACGCGCTCGGGGCCATCTGGCCGTACGACGTCGTCGTCGCCGACTTCGACCCCGCCGGGGGCGACCTCGCGCTGCGTCACCGCGACGCCGAGGGCGAGCCGCTCGACCCCGAGCGCGGCCTGCTGTCGCTGGCCGCCGCCGCCCGCCGGGGCGTCGGTGAGGCGAACATGGCCGAGCACCTGCAGACCGCCGACGGCGGCCTCGACCTGCTGGCCGGCGTCGTCCGGCCCGAGCAGCTCACCGGCATCGGCTCGGTCTGGCCGGCGATGGCCACCATGCTCAAGACGCTGCCGGTCGACGCGCTGGTCGACTGCGGCCGCATCGTCCCCGGCACCCCGCTGCTGCCGGTCATGAACGCCGCCGACGCCGTCGTCTTCGTGGTCCGCCCGGGCATCGAGTACTACGCGCACCTGCGCGAACGGCTGCGCTGGCTGGCCGAGCCGCTGCAGATCGGCCAGGTGGGCAGCATCCCGATCGGCATCGTGCTGGTCACCGACAGCCGCGACACCTCGGCCCCGCGCGACCTCGACCGCCTGCTGCAGCACGACGGCCACCAGGTCACCGTGCTCGGCCGCATCGCCGACGACCCCAAGGCGGCCGGCGCCCTGGCCGGCCGGTGGAGCCGCCGCATCGACCGCTCGCTGCTCGTGCGCTCGGCCCGCGAGCTCAGCGAATCCGTCCGGCGGCTGGCCGACGCACACGCGCGCATCCCGAGCAGGAGCTGACCACGGTGGACCAGAACCTCGTCCGCACCCTCCGCGAGGAGGTCGCCGACACCCTCGCCCGGCAGCGCCGCGACGACGCCGCCAACGGCATTCCGCCGATGTCCGGCGAGGACGAGCGGCAGTTCGCCCGCGCCGTCATCAGCCGGGTCCTCGACGCGCACGCCCGGGCCGAGATCGCCGGCGGCCGCACGCCGCCGTCGGCGGAGGAAGAGGAGGAGATCTCCTCCGGCATCCACGCCGCGCTGTTCGGCGTCGGACGGCTGCAGCCGCTGCTCGACGACCTCGACGTCGAGAACATCGACATCAACGGCTGCGACCAGGTCTTCATCCAGTACGCCGACGGCCGCGAGGTGAACGGCGCGCCGGTGGCCGAGAGCGACGACGAGCTGGTCGAGCTGGTGCAGATCCTGGGCGCCTACTCCGGCCTCACCAGCCGCCCGTTCGACTCCGCGAACCCGCAGCTGGACCTCCGGCTGCCCGACGGCAGCCGGCTCTCGGCCGTCATGGGCGTCTGCGCCCGGCCGTCCATCTCGATCCGCCGGGCGCGGCTGTCGCGGGTGCACCTCGACGACCTCGTCCGCTACGACACGGTCACCGAGGACCTCGCCGCGTTCCTGTCCGCCGCCGTCGCCGCGCGCAAGAACATCATGATCGCCGGGGCCACCAACGCCGGCAAGACGACCATGCTGCGCGCCCTGGCCAACGAGATCCCGTCGGTCGAGCGCATCATCACCGTCGAGCGAGCGCTCGAGCTGGGCCTGGGCGAGTTCGCCGACCTGCACCGCAACGTCGTCGCGTTCGAGGAGCGGCTGCCCAACTCCGAGGGCATGGGCGCCATCACCATGGCCGAGCTGGTCCGGCGCAGCCTGCGCATGAATCCTAGCCGGGTCATCGTCGGCGAGGTGCTCGGCGACGAGATCGTCACCATGCTCAACGCGATGAGCCAGGGCAACGACGGCTCGCTGTCGACCATCCACGCCAACAGCTCCATCGAGGTGTTCAACCGCATCTCGACCTACGCCATCCAGTCGGTCGAGCGGCTGCCCGTCGAGGCGACGATGATGCTGATCGCCGGCGCCATCGACTTCGTCGTGTTCGTCGAGAAGCGCAACGAGTTCGCCGAAGGCGGCCGGCTGCGCCGGTTCGTCTCCAGCATCCGCGAGATCAACGGCGTCGACGGCCGGGTGCTGTCCAGCGAGATCTTCGCCTCCGGCCCCGACGGCGTCGCCGTGCCGGCCGCGCCGATCGCCTGCATCGACGACCTCATGGCGGTGGGCTACGACGTCAACGCGGGCCAGGTGATCGCTTGAGCCCCACCATCCTGCTCATCACCCTGATCGGGGCCGCCATCGGCGCCTCGGTGCTGCTGCTGGTCATCGCGATCCGCGGCAGCGAGCCGAAGCCGCCGTCGCCGGGCTCGTCGCGGTCGGTGGTCGAGAAGCTGGGGAAGCAGACGGTCTACGGCATCATCGCCGGCTTCGTGGCGCTGCTGCTGACCCGCTGGCCGGTCGCGGCCGTCGGTGCCGGTCTGCTGGTGGCGTTCTGGCCGGCGCTGTTCGGCGGGGCGAAGGAGGAGCGGACGTCCATCGCCCGGCTGGAGGGCCTGGCGTCGTGGACCGAGTCGCTGCGCGACACCATCGCCGGCGCCGTCGGCCTCGAGCAGGCCATTCCGGCCACCGTGTACGCGGCGTCGCCGTCCATCCAGCCGCAGCTGCGGCTGCTGGCCGACCGGCTGCGCATCCGCATGCCGATGCCCGAGGCGCTGGAACGCTTCGCCGACGACCTCGACGACGCCAGCGCCGACCTCGTCGTCTCGGCGCTGATCCTCAACGCCCGGCTGCGTGGCCCCGGCCTGCGGCAGGTGCTCTCGTCGCTGGCCGACTCCGCACGTGCCGAGCTCGACATGCGCCAGCGGGTCATGGCCGGCCGGGCCAGCACCCGCCGCTCGGTGCAGATCGTCGTCGGCGTCAGCCTGGTCTTCATGATCGGCCTGTCGATCATCAACCGCGACTTCGTCGAGCCGTACAACTCCGCGGGCGGGCAGATGGTACTGGGCGTCGTCATCGGCATCTTCGCCATCGGCTTCCTCTGGATGCGCCGGCTGGCGAAGTTCGAGATGCCGGCCCGGTTCCTGGTCACGGCCGAGACGGGGGAGGCGCGGGCATGACGCTGATCCTGGTCGCGGGCGCCATCGCCGGCGCGGGCGTGCTGATGTTCGGGTACGTGCTCTCGGTGCCGCGCATCAACCCGGCGGCCGCGCTGGCCCGCCTCGACGCCGAGCGCAGCCGGGCCCGGCGCGACCGCCTCACCGCCGTCACCGTCAGCAGCGGCACCGGCGAGTCGGCCACGATGCGCCGGTTCGGCGGCCGGCTGCGCGGCTCGCTGGAGATCGTCGGGATCAACTTCGGCTCGCTGCGCCGCGACCTCTCGCTGCTCGGCCGCACCGTGGAAGGCCACCTGGCGACCTCCGTGCTGGCCGCGCTGGTCGGCTTCCTGATGCCCGTGGTGCTGGCCGCGATCCTGTCGGTCGCGGAGATCGGCCTGAGCATCCCGGCCGGCACGGTCATCGGGATCATCCTCGCGCTGATCTTCGGCGTGATCCCGACGCTGTCGGCCCGGTCCAGCGCGGCCGACCGGCGGCGCGACTTCCGCCACGTCGTCGGCTCGTTCCTCGACCTCGTGGCGATGAACCTCGCCGGCGGCCGCGGCGTGCCCGAGGCGCTGCAGGCGGCGTCGTCGCTCAGCGACGGCTGGGCGATGGTCCGCATCCGCGACACCCTGCTCACCGCCCGGCTGCACGGCGTCACCCCGTGGGCGGCACTGGGCGAACTGGGCGACGAGGTCGGCGTCGACGAACTGCGCGACCTCGCCGCCGCGCTGGCGCTGGTCGCCGAGGACGGTGCCAAGGTGCGCGAGTCGCTGGCCGCGCGGGCCAGCTCGCTGCGCCGGCGCGAACTGGCCGAGATCGAGGGCAAGGCCGGGCAGCGCTCGCAGTCCATGCTGGTCGCCCAGCTGGTGCTGTGCTGCGGCTTCCTCCTCTTCCTCGTCTACCCCGCGTTGATGGGGGTGCTGGAGCAGAGTTGACTGTCGCGAAGCGAACCACCTACCGACCAGGACGAGGAGACGCATGAACACCCCCATCGGCTGGCTGCTGCTGAGCCTCCAGGTGCACACCGAGCGGGCCCGCCGCGCGCCCGAGCGCGGCGCGTCGGCCATCGAGTTCGTCATCATCACGGCGATTCTCGTCGCGCTCGCCGCGGCGGTCGGCGTCGTCATCTACCAGCTGGTCACCGACGAGGCCGAGTCCATCGACATCCCCGACGCTCCCGGCGGCGGGCTCTGACGGACCGATGAACGTCGTCCAGGAACGCATCGCACGACTGCGATCGAGACCCGAGAGGGGAGCGAGCGCGGTCGAGCTCGCGCTGTACACCCCGATCATGTTCTTGATCATCTTCATCATCGTGCAGTTCTCGCTGACCTGGCACGGCAACCAGATCGCCGCGGCGGCCGCCCGCGAGGCGGCCCGGACGGCGCGCATCGGCGGCGGCACGCCGGCGGCGCTGGCGGCGGCGGAGACCCGTGGCCGCGAGTACGCCGACGCGGTCGGGAACGGCCACCTGATCATCACCAGCATCGAGGCGATCCAGGTGGGCGAGAACGTCCGCGTCACCGTCCGCGGCCGGTCCACCGAGATCGTCAACAATCTCGCCCCCGAGGTCACCCAGACCATCGAGGGCCCCATCGAGCAGTTCGTCCCGGACCTGTGATCAGCCGACTACGGGCCGCGCGCGCGGCGAGGAGAGAGGAGGGATCCATGGCCATCGAGGTCGTGATCCTCGCCCCTGTCCTCATCGCGGTCATGATGCTCATCGTCGGGCTCGGCCGGTACGTCGACCGCCGCGGCGACGTCGAGGCGATGGCCCGCGACGCCGTGCGGTCCGCGTCGATGGAGCGCGACATCTCGTCGGCCCGGCAGGCAGCGCAGGCGATCATCAACAGCACCCGGCCCGCCGGCGTCAGCTGCGCGCCGATCGATCTCACCGGCGACTTCGAGCCGGGCGGGATGATCAACGTGCGGGTCAGCTGCCAGGTCAGCTTCGACGAGCTCGGGTTCGCCGGCTTCCCGGGCAACGCCACGCTCGAGGGCGAGAGCTCCGCGCCCATCGACTCGCTGCGGGGGACGCTGTGAGGCGGGCCGTGCGGTCGGAGCGGGGCGCCATCAGCGCGATGGTCGTCACGCTGATCGTCATGCTGTTCATGCTGGCCGGACTGGTCATCGACGGAGGACTCGCCATCAACGCACGGCAGCGACTCTTCGACGACGCCGAGCAGGCCGCCCGCGCGGCCGCCGACCAGATCGACATCGACGCGCTGCGCGAGACGGGTCAGGTGGTCCTGCTGGAGGCCGAGGCACGGCAGGCCGCCGTCGACTACATGACCGCCCGCGGCTACCCCGCCGGCCAGGTGACCGTGCAGGTCAACGGCGACGAGGTGTTCGTGCACGCCGAGGACACCGTGAGTACGTCACTGCTGCAGCTGATCTTCATCGACGACTTCTCGATCGAGGGGCAGGCCACCTCGAGGCCGGCGGTCGGCATCACGGGGGAATTGCCATGAGTGAGAACAGAGGTGGGCGCCGCGCTCGGCCGCAGCCGCGGACGGAGCGCGCGTCGCGGCCGGTGTCGCCGATCGAGGCGTCGGTGACGGCGACGGCGTCGCTGCGCGAGACCGGGCCGCAGCGGTTCCAGCGGCGCGGCGTGCCCGAGGCCAAGCGCAGCATGCCGCAGGCCTTCCTGGCCGGGTTCGCGCTCGCGCTGCTGGTCATCGGCGTGCCGGTGCTACTGCTGATCCTGGGCGGCCCGCCGCCCATCCCGACGTCGATGCCCACGCGCGACGACCTCACCGCCACCATCGGCGCCGAGCAGCTGGTCGGCGTGCTGCTGTGGGTGGTCTGGCTGGCCTGGCTGCAGTTCACCGCCTGCGTGCTGATCGAGCTGCGCAGCGCCGTCCGCGGCGTCGGGCTGCCCAGCCGGGTGCCGCTGTCCGGGCCGACCCAGCGGTTCGCCCGCGCGCTGGTCGCGTCGGTGCTGGTCGCCACCGCCGCGGTGGGCCAGGCGGCGGCCGCCTCGCCGGCCGCGGCCCCGGAGGCCCCGCCGGTCTCCGTCTCGGCCGAGGCGTACGACGGCCAGGCCGAGGTCACCGTCCAGCAGGAGGCGCCGCCCGCCGCGGCCCCCGTGGCCGAGGAGGTCGAGTACCACCTGGGCGCCATGGTGCTCGACCCCGAGGAAGGTGCTGAGCTGGTCGGCCAGAAGGTCTACATCGTGCAGCCGCCTGACGGCCGCTACCACGACAACCTCTGGGACATCGCCGAGCGCACCCTCGGCGACGGCCGTCGCTACCAGGAGATCTTCGAGCTCAACCGCGGCCGCACCCAGCCCGACGGCCACGAGCTGTCGCTGGCCCGGCTGATCTACCCGAACTGGCTGCTCATCGTGCCGGCCGACGCTGCGGGCGTCGACGTCGTCACGGTCGAGACGCCGGCGCCCGAGGCCCCGCCCGCGCCGCCGGCCACCCCGCCGATCGCGCCCGACGAGGGCGGCGGCCAGCAGGAGGGCATCGGCGAGGCCGGCGCCGGCCTGTTCGCCGACTTCGTCGCCACCGGCGAGGCCGAGGCGGTCAACACCAACCCGCACGCCGGACTCATCGACGCCGGGCTGCTGGCCGCGGGCCTGCTGGCGTCGCTGGAGCTGATCCGCCGCCGGCGGCGCACCCCCGAGCCGGGCGGCGACGAGCTCGAGGCCGAGGTGGCGCTGCGCGTCGGCGCCGACCCCGACCGCGCCCGCTGGCTCGACTACGCGCTGCGCCACCTGGCCGCGGCGTGCCAGGAGGCCGGCCGGCCGCTGCCCCCCGTCTACACCGCGGTGGTCGACAGCACGTCGGTCGAGCTGCTGCTGGCGCCCGCGTGGGCCGACGCGCCGGAGCCGTGGACGGTGCTCGACGACGGCCGCCGCTGGGTCCTGACCCGCGCCGACGTCGCCGTCGACCCCGAGCTGCGCGGCCGCGTGCTGGCGCCGTACCCCGGCCTGGTCTCGCTGGGCCGCAGCGGCGACCGCGACGTCCTCGTCGACCTCGAGGCGGCCGGCGGCCCGATCTGCATCGACGGCGACCCGGAGGCCACCTTCGAGGTGGTGACGGCGCTCGCGGTGGAGCTGGCCACCAACCAGTGGTCCGATCACCTGCGGGTGACCGCCGACGGCCTGCCCGACGCGCTCAGCGTCTTCGACCCGGGCCGGCTGCGGCTGGTCGACGGCGTCGAGCCGCTGCTGCCCGAGCTGGCCGCCCGCCGCGCCGACCGCCTGGGCACCGACGTGCTGACCGGCCGGGTCCGGCCGGGCGGCGCGGGGAACTGGATGCCCGAGTACCTCGTGCTCGGCACGCCGCCCACCGGCGAGCTGGCCGAGCAGCTGGTGGAGCTGACGAACGCCGCCGGCCGGTCGCCGCTCGGCGTGGTCTGCGCCGGCGACATCCCGGGCGCGCGCTGGCGCATC
The DNA here is from genome assembly GCF_900105925.1 of Jiangella alkaliphila. Classification (NCBI taxonomy): domain Bacteria; kingdom Bacillati; phylum Actinomycetota; class Actinomycetes; order Jiangellales; family Jiangellaceae; genus Jiangella; species Jiangella alkaliphila. The sequence continues at coordinate 3,100,985 of NZ_LT629791.1, forward strand.
CACGTCGACGCCGCCGGCACGCTGGAGCTGCCGGCGCTGGGGCTGTCGGTGCGGGCCAACCAGCTGTCGTGGCGCAGCATCGAGGCGCTGGTCGGGCTGGTCGACCCGGACCGCAGCCACGACCCCGACCCCGCCGGCCCGGGCTTCAACGAGGCCTGGCTGCCCGACGTCCGGCCCGAGGTGCCGCAGGTGCGCACGCTGGTCACCGAGGCCGAGCTGGCCACGGCGCCGGTCCGGGTGTACATCCTGGGCCCGGTGGTCGTGCAGGCGCGCACCGAGATCGAGGCCGAGCGCCGCGCGCTGGCCACCGAGATCGTCGTGCACCTGGCCATGCACCGCGAGGGCGTGCACCCGACGGTGCTGGCGTCGGCCGTGTGGCCGCGCGGGGTCACCGCGGCGGTGCGCGAGTCGACCTTCGCCCGGGTGCGCGAGTGGCTCGGCGTCGACCGCGCCGGCTCGCCGTACCTGCTGATGACCGAGGACGGCCGGCTGAAACTGAGCGAGAACGTCGTCCTCGACTGGGACGTCGTGTGCGCGCTGCTCAGCCAGTCGCGGCAGGTGCGACGTCCGTCCGAAGAAGCCGACCTGCTGCGCCGGGCGCTGCGGGTGGCCCGCGGCCCGGTGCTCAGCGAGCGGCCGCAGGGACGCTACGCCTGGATCGCCCGGGTTCGCGTCGAACGCCTGGCGTCCGACCTGCTGGTCGACGCCGCGCACAGGTTGTCCGTCATCACCCGCGACGGCGGCGACCCGGCCACGGCGGCAGCCGCGGCCCGGGCCGGGCTGCGGGTCAGGCCGGCCGAGCAGCTGCTCTGGCGCGACCTGATCCTCGCCCAGCACGCCGTCGACGGGCGGGGCGGCGTGATGGCGGTGGAGGGCGAGATGAGCGAGTCCCTCCTCGGCATCGGCGGAATCGAGCTCGCGCCGGAGACGGCCGCGCTGCTCGAGGAGCTCGTGCCGGGTGGTGGAGGGAGACATCGCGATCTCGCATAGTGCGGGCACTTGTCATTGTTGAAGGAGGTACCCGAAAAAGCTCGGGGTTGAATTCATGAATGGGCACGGTAATATCCGGTCCGGGGCCACGGAATTGGCACCCGGTGACGTTGTCGTTGCCTTTTTGGAAATCACCCAGAAAAGTTCAGAAAAAGCCGTCGCTGCAGTTGCAAATTGCGCGACGACAGGTAGAATTTCTAGTGTCATGCCGCACCTGAAGCGGTGGGGCAGTTCTCATTCACGAGGGAGTACGTAGCATGGCTGTAGGTGCAGATCTTCCCACCCTTCGGGAACTCCACGGAACCTTCTCCCGGAACTCCGAGTCCGCGGACACCATCAAGAAGGAGGTCGACACGGGCGTGGCGAATGCCGTGTGGACCGGTCGTTACGCGGAGGACTTCCGGAATGCGTGGGATGAGTACCGCACGAATCTCGACACCCTGCGCGACGCGCTGACCGGTGCCGCTGACGACGTGCGTACCAACCACAACAACATCGCCGCCGCCACCGGCGAAGACCCGATGTGACACAGCTCTGAGCGAGAGTGGCCCGCATTCCCTCCGGGGGATGTGGGCCACTCTCGTGTGTCGGTAAACTACGTCGTGGACGGGCCATGAGGCCGAGACCGGGAACTTAGGGCGGGTACGTGCGGCTGTTGCTGAGTGCCACCACGGCGGTCGACGGCGACGTCGTCGACCTCGCCGTCGACTGCGAAGACGATGCCACGGTCGCCGACATCGCCCGGCAGCTCGCCGCGCGGGTCACTCAGGCGCCCCAGCCGCAGATCTTCCACACCGCCGGCCGCCACCTCGGCGTCGTCGGCGAGAGCGTCCTCGACGACGCCCTCGAGTCCGGCCTGCCGCCCACCCTCTACCTCGGCGGCGTGCCGCTCGCCCCCACCCTCAAGGTGGCCGAGTCCGCGCTGCGCAACGGCGCCCTGGTCGGCGTCGGCACACCGCTGCCCGACGTCTTCGGCGAACGCACCGGCGTGGTCCAGGTGCGCACCGTGTCGGGGCCGGGCTCCGGCCGGGTCGACTACCTCTCGCCCGGCAGCCACGAGATCGGCAGCCGGGTCGGCTCGGGCGTCCGCCTGGACGGCCACGACACCCCGCCGGTTGCCGTCCGCCTCGACGTCACCGTCGATGGCGTCGTGACCCTGACGCCCGACCCGTCGCTGGTCGGCGTGCTGGTCCCGCCGCCGCCGCGCGACCGGCTGCTCGAGGGTCCCATCGTGGTGCCGAAGGACGACGAGGACGAGCCGTCGCCCAAGAAGCGCAAGCGCCGGCGCCGCCGGTTCAAGAAGCGCATGGCCGACCTGGCACGGCTCAAGCACCCCAATCTCACCGTCGACCCCGAGGCCGACCGCCCGTACCTGCACCTCGACCGCGTGGCCGTCGACGGCCCGGTCGGCTGGTCGCCGGGCGGCGCGCTGGTGGTCGGCGACGTCATGCTGGAGCTGGCGCTGCCGGCCGAGCCCGACGCCTCGCTGTCGCCCAGCCCGGGCGGCGTCACGCTCGACTACAACCGCCCGCCGCGACTGCTGCCGCCGCCTCGTCAGACCGAGTTCCGGCTGCCGTCCGAGCCGCGCAAGCCCGACAAAGAGCCGATGCCCTGGGCGCTCGCGCTCTCGCCGATGCTCATGGGCGCCGGCATGTACTACTTCACCAAGTCGCCGTTCAGCCTGATGATCATGATCATCACGCCGGTCATGATGATCTCGCGCTACCGCGGCACCAGGGCCCAGCAGCAGAACCGCTACCACGACGACATGAAGACCTACGTCGAGCGCATGCGCCGCATCGAGCAGCAGGCCTACCAGGGCCTGGTGGACGAGCGGGCCGCCCGGCGCCGCGACCTCCCCGACCCCGCCGCGCTGCTGCTGTTCGCCACCGGGCCGCGCGCGCGGCTCTGGGAGCGCCGCCGCACCGACCCCGACTTCCTGCACGTCCGGGTGGGCTCGGCCGACGTGCCCAGCGAGGTGTCGCTGAGCGATCCGAAACGCGAGGAACACGAGCGCGCGCTGCTCTGGACCGCGCCCGACGTGCCGGTCGGCCTGCCGCTGGAACAGGTGGGCGTCACCGGGGTGGCCGGGCACGACGACCTCCGCCGCCAGGTGGCCGGCTGGATCGTCGCGCAGGTCGCCGCCCTGCACAGCCCCGCCGACATCGACGTCGTGGTGCTCTCCGCCGCCGACGGCGAGGCGGCCTGGAACTGGATGCGCTGGCTGCCGCACGTGCGGCGGGGCGACGACTCCGACGTGCTGACCGGCATCGGCACCGACGAGGAGACCACGAACCGCCGGGTCGCCGAGCTGATGTCGATCATGGAACGGCGCAAGGCGGTGCTGAACGACCGGAACACCATCTCGTCCTCGCGGTCCGTCTCGTTCCCGCCGCTGCTGGTGGTGCTCGACGGCGCCCGCCGCATCCGGTTGCTGCCGGGCCTCATCACGCTGCTGCGCGACGGCCCCAAGCTGGGCATGATCTTCCTCTGCATCGACTCCGACGAGCGGCTGCTGCCGGAGGAGTGCCGGGCCGTGGTGTCCATCGGCGACGGCGTGGCGACCGTGCGCCGCACAGGCAGCGCGACGGTCGAGGGCATCCGGCTCGACGTCGTGTCGCCGCAGTGGTGCGAGCGGCTCGGCCGGGCGCTCGCCCCCGTCAAGGACGTCAGCTCCGAGGACCTGTCGTCGGCGCTGCCGCTGTCGAGCCGGCTGCTCGACGTGCTCAAGCTCGACCCGCCCACCCCCGAGGCCATCCAGGGCTGGTGGGCCGCCGTCGGGCGGACCACGAAGGCCGTCATCGGCGAGGGCATGGACGGCCCGTTCGCCGTCGACGTCAAGGCCGACGGCCCGCACGGCCTGGTCGCGGGCACCACCGGTTCGGGTAAGTCCGAGCTGCTGCAGACGCTGATCGCCTCGCTGTCGGTCGCGAACCGGCCCGACGAGATGACGTTCGTGCTGGTCGACTACAAGGGCGGCGCGGCGTTCAAGGACTGCAACAACCTCGCGCACACCGTCGGCATGGTCACCGACCTCGACGGCCACCTCACCACGCGGGCCCTCGACAGCCTCGCCGCCGAGCTGCACCGCCGCGAGCGGCAGCTGGCCAAGGCGGGGAAGAAGGACATCGAGGACTACCTCGCTGCCAAGGGCCCGGGCGACGAGCCGATGCCCCGGCTGATGATCATCATCGACGAGTTCGCCGCGCTGGTCACCGAGCTGCCCGAGTTCGTCAAGGGCCTGGTCGACATCGCCCGCCGGGGCCGTTCGCTCGGCGTGCACCTGCTGCTGGCCACCCAGCGGCCGGCCGGTGTCGTCAGCGCCGAGATCAAGTCCAACACCAACCTGCGCATCGCCCTGCGGGTCACCGACGCCGGCGACAGCCAGGACGTCATCGAGGCCAGGGACGCCGCCGAGATCTCCAAGTCGACGCCCGGCCGCGCCTACGCCCGGCTCGGCGCGTCGTCGCTGGTGCCGTTCCAGTCCTCCCGGGTCGGTGGCCGGCCGCACGTGCCAGGCGCCGAGGCGGCCGTCGACCTTCGCACGCTCGAGTGGGACTCCCTCGGCCGGGCGCCGCAGCGAGCGGACGTCGAGGAGAAGGAAGAGGACGTCTCCATCCCGACCGACCTCGAGAGCCTGGTCACCGCGATCAACGCGGCCTCCGAGCGCACCGGCATCACCGCGCCGCCGCCGCCGTGGCTGCCGCCGCTGGACGACGTCGTCACGCTCGACCAGGTGCTGGCCGACCCCGCGGCCGTCATCGAGAGCGGCCGCGACATCCGCATCCCGTTCGGCATCGTCGACCTCCCGCACCAGCAGAGCCGGTCGGTGGCCGTCTACGACCTCTCCGGCGGCGGGCACCTGGGCATCTACGGCGCGCCGCGCAGCGGCCGGTCCACCGCACTGCGGGCCGTCGCCGGCCTCGTCGGCCGGGTGCTGTCGCCGCGCGACGTCCACCTCTACGGCATCGACTGCGGCAACAACGCGCTGCTGCCCATGGTCGGGCTGCCGCACACCGGCGCCGTCGTCAGCCGCGACCAGCCGGAGCGGCTGTCCGCGCTGTCCGCACGTATCCGCGCCGAGATCGGCCGCCGCCAGCAGCTCCTCGCCGAGCAGGGCTTCTCCGACCTGAGCGAGCAGCGGGCCGCGGCCGAGCCCGGCGCCCGGCTGCCGTACATCCTGGTGCTGTTCGACCGCTGGGAGGGGTTCGTCCAGTCGTTCGAGAACTTCGACAGCGGCCGGCTCATCGACCAGTGGCTGCAGATCCTGCAGGAGGGCGCCGGCGTCGGCGTCAAGGTCGTCATGGCCGCCGACCGCACGGCGCTGGTCGGCCGGGTCTCCGCGCTGGTCGAGGACAAGATGATGCTGCGCATGACCGACAACGGCGACTTCAACAGCATCGGCCTGCATCCGAAGAAGGTGCCCGAGCACATGCCCGGCGGGCGCGGGTTCCGCTCCGAGGGCCTGCGCGAGACCCAGATCGCGCTGCTCGCCGACGACGTCGAGGGCACCGCGCAGGTCTCGGCGCTGCAGCAGATCGCCCGCGAGGCCAAGGAGCGCCACGCCGACGTACCGCGCCGCCAGCTGCCGTTCCGGGTCGACCAGCTGCCGTCGCGCATCGGCTACGCCGACGCCATGGCGCTGGCCGAGCGGCCGCTGGCGCCAACGGAGGTGCCGATCGCGGTCGGCGGCGACACCCTGACGCTGCGGGCGCTGGACGCCATCGACCACGGCCCCGGCATCCTCGTGCTCGGCCCGCGCCGGTCCGGCCGCAGCACCACGCTGCTGACCATGACCCGGTCGATGAGCGAGCGCGACTGGAAGGTGCTGGTCATCACGCCACGGCGCAGCCCGCTGCGCGAGCTGGAAGGCCGGCCCGGCATCGAGGCCGTCATCACCATGGAGATCGACAAGGACGAGGGCACCCGGCTGTGGGAGTCCATGGTCCCGGAGAAGGGCGGCCGGCCGACCGCCGTCGTCGTCGACGACCTCGAGCTGATGGGCGTCGACGGCTGGATGGTCGACCTGCTGACCAAGCACCTGCCGAAGCTGCGCGACACCGGCAGTGTCATCGTCGCCGCCGGCACCACCGACGACCTCGGCAGCAGCTACCGCGGCCCGGCGTCGGTGCTGAAGAAGTCGCGCTCGGGCCTGCTGCTGTCGCCGGGCGCCACGGCCGACGGCGACCACTTCGGCATCAAGCTGCCGCGGTCGATGACCGGCGGCATGCCGCCCGGCCGCGGCCTGCTCTCGGCCGCGGGCCAGTGGCAGCTGGTGCAGGTGCCCGAGACGACGCCCGACGACCAGCCGCGCCGGACGGGCGGCTGAGCGCCGGCGGCGTCCTTTGCGCCGTTGGCTTGTTGGTGTCCGTCGGCGTCGTGGTCTGCCGTCACGTCCTGGTCCCCAGGCACGCCACGAGCCCCGAATCCGCCATTTCGCGTAACGGCAGACCACGACGTCACCGCAGACCAGGATCCGCCCGGTCGCCTTCAACAGCGACAGTCGTCCTCGATGGCAGAAACCGTCCTCGACACACCCAGACCACGGCCCCCGATATCGAGGACGACCACCGCCATCGCGGCCCCACGCAACCCGGCGAACCCCACCTGCCCCCAGCTACTCAGGCCGGGCGCAGCTGCTCGGCGGCGGCCGCCACGGCGGGGTCGTCGCTCTCGCGCAGGGCCGCCCACTGCTCCTCGTACCCGGGCGGCGGGGCCAGCTCGCCGGTGCCGCGGCCGGCCGTCGCCACCGTCGCGGCGGTGAGCTGGGCCAGCTCGTCGTCGCCGGCCTGCACGACCGCCTGCACGAGCGTCTCGGGGTCGGCGGTGTGCACCAGCTCGCGCGCGTAGTACGGGTCGTGCTGGTTGGCCTCGAGGTCGGCGACCAGCTGGCGCCTGGTCTCGTCGTTGCCGGGCGCGCCGAAGCGCTGCGCGGTGGCGCGCGCGGCGCTGTAGGACTCTTCGACCGGCTTCGTGCTGATGTCGGACTCGTCGCCGACGTACGGGCGCGGCACCGGCCGGTGCTCGGTCGGATTCGTGCCCGCGCCGCCCTCGCCGAGCAGGTCCTGCGCCATCGCCAGCCGCCGCCGCAGACCGGGCAGCTCGTCCTGGATCCACTGCGAGACCTGGTCGAAGCGCGCGGCGTCGGCGGTGTCGAGGTGCACGCCGGACAAGATGGTGCGCATCTCGTCCTGCAGCGACACGATCTGCTCGCTGGCCCGCTCCATGGCCGCGACCAGCCGGGTCATCGCCTCGACGTCGATGGAGACGGTGGTGCTCGGCGGCTCCTCGGGCTGCTCGGGCTTCTCGAGCACGGGGTCGTCGGTGTCGGTCTCGCCGGGCTTCGTCGGGTGATCGGGCTCGCCGAGGTCATCGCCGACGGGGGTGTCGTCGCCGTCGTCGTCGCTGTCGGCGTAGAGCGGGTCGTCGGGGGCCTCGGCCTCAGGCTCGGTGGACGGGTCGTCGGTGCCCGGGTCCTCGGTGGTGTCGTCGCTGACGTCCTCGGAGCCGCCTCCGCCGCCACCCCCGCCGCCGTCGTACCCGCCGCCTCCGCCGCCGTCGGAGCCCCCGCCGCCGGCGTCGTCGTAGGCGGAGTAGTCGATGGCGGTGTGGTCGACGTACTCCTTGTCGATCGACCCGCCGGCCAGCTTGTCGGCGTCGGCGCCGCCGACCTTGCCCGGTTCGGGCGCCAGACTGTCGCTCGCCTTCGTCACCGCGGCCGCACCTCCAGCAGCTCGTCGTCGCCGCGGGCGTCGAGCGCGGCCTGGATGGTCTCGACACAGGCGCCGGCGACGTTGCCGGCCATCCGGGAGTGCACGCCGAGGGCGTTGGAGAACTCGTCGGCCAGGTTGCTCACCCAGGCTCCGTCCTCCATGGCCCGCTGCGCGGCGGAGAGCAGCGACTCGCAGTCGTCGGCGACCAGCTGGGCGCGCTGCAGCGCCATCTCCAGCTCCTCGCGGCTGCTGGTGCCGGGGTCGTTCGGCGGGATGGGCGGCCGGGCGATGATGTCGGGGCCGGTCTCGACCTCGTCGGGCTGGATCTCCAGCGGCTTCGTCTCGAACGACGGTGTCTGGAAGCCGTCCGGGACGACGTGGGCGGGATCGGTCATACCTGCTGCCTTTCAGTGCAGACGCGTGGCTGTCCGGTCGTGCCCCAGACCCGGTACTTCGTGGTGGATACCATACCCGTGACCGCCCGAGAGACCACCCGTGAGTAGGACGTCATGCCCGTCGAGTCCCTGTTCGACCAGCTCGAGCCGTTGCTGGCGAGGGTGGCCAAGCCGATCCAGTACGTCGGCGGCGAGCTCGGGGCGACGGTGAAGGACTGGGACGCCGCCCAGGTGCGGTGGGCGCTGATGTACCCCGACGCCTACGAGGTCGGCCTGCCCAACCAGGGCGTCCAGATCCTGTACGAGCTGCTCAACGAGCAGGACGGCGTGCTGGCCGAGCGCACCTACGCGGTCTGGCCCGACCTCGAGGCGCTCATGCGCGAGCACGGCATCGGCCAGTTCACCGTCGACGCGCACCGCCCGGTCGCCGCGTTCGACCTGCTCGGCGTGTCGTTCGCCACCGAGCTCGGCTACACCAACCTGCTGACGGCGCTCGACCTCGCCGGCGTCCCGCCGCTGGCCACCGAGCGCGGCGACGACCACCCGGTCGTCATCGCAGGCGGGCACGCGGCGTTCAATCCCGAGCCGGTCGCCGACTTCCTCGACGCCGCCGTGCTGGGCGACGGTGAGGAGATCGTGCTCGCCGTCACCGAGGTGGTGCGCGAGTGGAAGGCCGAGGGGAGCCCCGGCGGCCGCGACGAACTGCTGCTGCGCCTGGCGGCCGGCGGCGGGGTCTACGTGCCGAAGTTCTACGACGTGAGCTACCAGGCCGACGGCGCCATCGCGGCGGTCGTGCCCAACCGGCCGGGCGTGCCCGCGACCGTCCGTAAGCACACCGTCATGGACCTCGACCAGTGGCCCTACCCGCGCAAGCCCCTGGTGCCGCTGGCCGAGACCGTCCACGAGCGGTACAGCGTCGAGATCTTCCGCGGCTGCACCCGCGGCTGCCGGTTCTGCCAGGCCGGCATGATCACCCGGCCCGTGCGCGAGCGGTCCGCCGAGACCGTCGGCGCCATGGTGGCCGAGGGCGTCGCCAACTCCGGCTTCGCCGAGGTGGGGCTGTTGTCGCTGTCGAGCGCCGACCACTCCGAGATCGGCGCCATCGCGAAGGGCCTGGCCGACCGGTACGAGGGCACCAACACCTCGCTGTCGCTGCCGTCCACCCGGGTCGACGCGTTCAACGTCACCCTGGCCGACGAGCTGTCGCGCAACGGCCGCCGGTCCGGGCTGACCTTCGCGCCCGAGGGCGGCACCGAGCGCATGCGCCGCGTCATCAACAAGATGGTCAGCGAGGACGACCTCATCCGCACCGTCAGCACGGCCTACAGCAGCGGCTGGCGGCAGGTGAAGCTGTACTTCATGTGCGGCCTGCCCACCGAGACCGACGACGACGTGCTGGCCATCGCCGACCTCGCGAAGCGGGTCATCGAGGCCGGCCGCAAGGCGTCCGGGCGGGGCGACATCCGCTGCACCGTGTCGATCGGCGGGTTCGTCCCCAAGCCGCACACCCCGTTCCAGTGGGCCGGTCAGGCCGACCACGAGGTCGTCGACGCCCGGCTGCGCAAGCTGCGCGAGACGGTGAAGTCCGACCGCCGGTACGGCAAGGCCATCGGCCTGCGCTACCACGAGGGCAAGCCCAGCATGATCGAGGGCCTGCTGTCCCGCGGCGACCGCCGCGTCGGCCGGGTCATCCGCGCGGTCTGGGAGGACGGCGGCCGGTTCGACGGCTGGGGCGAGCACTTCTCCTACCAGCGCTGGGTGGCCTGCACCGAGACGGCGCTGGCCGGCGACCCCGTCGACCTCGCCTGGTACACCACCCGCGAGCGCGACCGCGACGAGGTGCTGCCCTGGGACCACCTCGACAGCGGCCTCGACCGCGACTGGCTGTGGGACGACTGGCAGGACGCCATCGACGAGGTCGAGCTCGACGACTGCCGCTGGACGCCGTGCTTCGACTGCGGCGTCTGCCCGTCGATGGGCACCGAGATCCAGACCGGCCCGACCGGCCGCACGCTGCTGCCGCTCACCCCGGTCTGACCGTCGGCGCTGCTGTGGTGGCCGTTCCGTGATCATCGGCGATCGCTGGTGTCCAGGAGACTGTCCCGGAACGGCGTGCGGTGCGGGCGTTGCCGAAGGATTTTCCGTGGCCGTCGATCTCGCCGCGACGCCCGACCGCCTTGGCTAGCCTGGTCGTCGCACAAGATCGGGCATATCGGGCGCTGTCACGACGATCAGCCTTGCCAGGGGCGGCGCCGGACCGTCAGTGCACGACGAGCACAGGAAGATCTCCCGCTCCAGTGCGGCAACGGCCGAAACGCAACAGGCTCCCAGGCGCCGGTGATCGCCGACGGCCGCCAACCCAACGGCGTGCGCAGTTCTTCCCCGTCCCCCTGATAGGTGCCCGTTCTTGTGCCGCGGGCCTGCGGGTCAAGCGGTCATCGTCGCGCGAAGCGCCCCAATAGTCCGCTTGAGGCGCGGGTGCGTGGCCAAAGAGAATGGGCAGCAGGGGGACGGCCCACTCGGCACGCCCAGCACCCCCCCGGCTAACGTCGGGCAACCCGCTCATACCGGACCAGTGGGATCGCGGGTGATCATGTGACGGCGGGCTCGTAGGCTGGGAGCGTGCGGATCCTCGTCGTCGACGCGTTCACCGATCGTCCCTTCGGTGGCAACCCGGCCGGCGTGTGCCTGCTCGACCGTCCGGTCACCGACGAGTGGATGCAGTCCGTCGCGGCCGAGCTGAAACACTCCGAGACCGCGTTCGTCGAGCCCGTCGAGGGCGACGAGGCGGCCCGGGCCACGCCGGCGGTCGACTACCGGCTGCGCTGGTTCACGCCGGAGGTCGAGGTCGACCTGTGCGGTCACGCCACCCTGGCGACGGCGCACGTGCTGTTCGAGCGCGGCGAGTCCGGCCCGATCCGGTTCAGCACCCGCAGCGGCGTCCTCACCGTCACGCGCGACCGGTCCGGCGCGGTCGGCATGGACTTCCCGTCGCTGCCGGCGCAGGCGGTGGCGCCGCCGGACGGGCTGGCCGCGGCGCTCGGCGTCACGCCCGGGTGGACCGGCCGGAGCCGGTTCGACGTGCTCGTGGTCGTGGACTCCGAGGCAGCGGTGCGCGGTCTCACGCCCGACGTCGCCGCGCTGGCCACGGTCGAGGCGCGCGGCGTCATCGTCACCGCCCGGGCCGACGACGCCGCGCCGTACGACTTCGTGTCCCGGTTCTTCGCGCCGACGCAGGGCGTCCCGGAGGACCCGGTGACGGGGTCGGCGCACTGCGTGCTCGGGCCGTACTGGGCCAAGGAGCTCGGCCGCCCCGACGGCAGCCCGCTGACCGGCGTGCAGCTGTCGGCCCGCGGCGGCACCGTCGGGGTGACGATGCGCGGCGACCGCCTCGAGCTCTCCGGCCGGGCGCGGACCGTCCTGGAGGGCGAGCTGCGCTCCGTCTGACCCGCGTCCGGTCAGGCCGGCCGGACGTTGTGGTTGCGCCGGAACAGGTTCGTCGGGTCGTAACGCGCCTTGACCGCGGCCAGCCGCTGATAGCCGTCCTCGCCGAACCCGGACACCACCCGGTCCTGGCCCTCGTCGCCGATGAAGTTGAGGTAGACGGCGCCGGTGCTCCACGGCCGGACGGCGGCGCAGACGTCGCGCGCCCACTGCCGGCCGCGGTCGTCGTCGGCGGGGTCGGTCCACAGTCCGAACGGATGCACCACCCAGCCGGCGTGCCGCCACGGGATCGGGTAGCCGCGCGGGCCGCGGGCGACCGCACCGCCCATCGCGAACAGCACGTGCTGCGACGCCGACGGCACGACCATGCCGGCCGCCTGCGCGCAGAACGCGTCGATGGCCTCGTCCGGCAGCGACACCAGGTGCTCGGCGGACCAGTAGTTGCGGTGGCCGGGCGGGTCGTCCAGGGCCGACTGCAGCTCGTCGTAGGGCAGCTCGGCCACCATGGCGCCCGCGGGCGCCGCGTCGAACAGCGGCGCCGCCAGGTCGCGCAGCGACCGCTCGCTCCCGGCGTGCACGAGGACGGCGGCCACCGCCAGCCGTCCGGCCAGGTCCGCGGGCACGAAGTCCTCGCCCTCCGGGCCGGTGAGGTAGATCGCGCCGCCGCCGAGGGTGTCCGGGGCGTCCAGGAACAGGTCCCGGACCAGGCGGACGATCTCGGGCCCGCGCTCCGGCGGCCAGAGCAGCAGGCCCAGCGTGGACTCCTCGAGCGCGTGCAGCCGCAGCGTCATCGACGTCACGACGCCGAAGTTGCCGCCGCCGCCGTGCAGCGCCCAGAACAGCTCCGGATGGAGGTCCTCGGCGGCGCGGACGATCTCGCCGTCGGCCGTCACCACCTCGGCCTCGAGCAGGTTGTCGCAGGCCAGGCCGAACAGCCGGTCCAGCCAGCCGGTGCCGCCGCCGAGCACGAACCCGCCGACGCCGGTCGTCGACACCCGGCCGCCGGTCGTGGCAAGGCCGTGCGGCGCGCAGGCGCGGTCCAGATCGGCCATGGTGGCGCCGCCGCCGACGGTGGCCGTGCGGGCGATCGGGTCGACGCTGACGGCGTTCATCCGGCGCAGGTCGACCACCAGGCCGCCGTCGGTGAGCGCCAGCCCGGCGACGCTGTGCCCGCCGCCGCGGACGGACACCTCGAGGCCGTGCTCGCGGGCGAACGCCACGGCCAGCGCGACGTCGGCGCGGCCCGTGCACTGCACGACCAGGCCCGGGCGGACGTCGATCATCGCGTTGAAGACGGTCCGGGCGTCGTCGTAGCCCGGGGACTCCGGCGTCAGCAGGTCGCCGGCCAGCAGCGACCGCAGGCCGTCGAACGTCGGGTCGTCGCGCAGGTCGGTCATCGTTCTGCCCCCCGGAACAGCGAATGACTGGCTCGAACGTACGCCCGCCGCCCGCGCGCGACAATGGGTGTCCGACCGGCGATTCCGCCGGCCCGTGCCGAGAGGACCGACCCCTGAGCACCGTGCCGCACCAGCAGCTTCCCGCCGTCCAGAAGCTCCGCGTCCGGTTCGCCAAGCGCGGCCGGCTGCGGTTCACCAGCCACCGCGACTTCCAGCGCGCGTTCGAGCGGGCGCTGCGCCGCGCCGACGTGCCGATGGCCTGGTCGCAGGGGTTCACGCCGCACCCGCGGGTGTCCTACGCCGGCGCCGCGCCCACCGGCGCCGCCAGCGAGGCCGAGTACCTCGAGCTGGCGGTCACCCGGGTCTGCGACCCCGAGCAGGTGCGGGCCGCGCTGGACGCCGCGCTGCCGCCCGGCCTGGACGTCGTCGAGGTGGTCGAGGCCGGTCCCGGCGCGCTGGCCGACCGGCTGCAGGCGTCGAGCTGGGCGATCGAGCTGCCCGGCGCGGTGCCCGGGCAGGCCGCGGCGGCGGTGACGACGTTCCTGGCGGCCGCGTCGGTGCCGGTCGAGCGGCTGACGAAGAACGGCGTGCGGCAGCTGGACCCGCGGGCGGCGGTGCTGCGGCTGACCGCCGACACCGACGCCGACCCGGTCACGCTGCGGGCCGTCGTCCGGCACCAGTCGCCGACGGTGCGGCCCGACGAGGTGCTGGCCGGGCTGCGCCTGGTGGCCGGGTTCACCCCGCCGCAGCCGCCGCGTACCGTCCGGCTGGCCCAGGGCGAGTGGGACGACGACACCGGCGTGCTGGGCGATCCGCTGGCGGACGCGCCCGGGCGCGACACGTGACACAGCGTGACGTGATCTATGGCACACGGTAAGGCTTGCATTCTGACCTGCGGTGATATGGGCCGTTTCGGGGTCGCCGCGGGGGTGGCGGGCGGCCGTCGTCACGGTTTCCGGGCTGACATGTGCGATACTCGGAACTGGTCGGGCGGTACACGCCGCTCGGTCCGACGACGTTCTCGCCGACGTCCCGTGTGGTCGACCACGGTTGCCGCGGAGTCGCTCGGCACGCTGGGTCCGCCAGACCGCCCAGCCGCGAGGCCCCCGTCCAGGGTGCGCCGCCGCGGCGGGCGCTGAGCACGGCCCGACGACGCACAGGTCCGGAGGACGTCGCCGATCACAGGCTTTCCACCTGTAGCGACCGTGCGGTCGCCGCAGATGGCCCGATGTAGTGCCCCGGCAGATGGGCGGCAGCGCGCCGAGCAAGGCGCGGCGCCCCATCCACCGGGCCGACAGGAGTGCACCATATGCAGGAAGACAGCCCCGGCTCGTCCGGAGATACCACCTCGCCGGCCGAGGCCGGCACCGTCAGCACCGAGCCGGCGCAGCCGCGCCGTCGTCGCGCCGCCAGCCGGGCCGCTGGCCCGCCGGTCGAGCCCACCCTCCACGACGCCGGCGAGCCGGTGACCAGCGAGGACGACCCGGCCGCACCGGCCAGGAAGACGGCGAAGAAGGCCGCTGCCAAGAAGGCGGCCGCGAAGAAGACCGCCAAGAAGGCCCCGGCGAAGAAGGCCGCCGGCCGCAAGGCGGTGGCCGCCGAGGCCGACGCCGGGCTGCTCGCGGTCGACGAGGCCGCCGAGACGCCGGTCGCCGCCGAGGCGCCGGACCCGGTCGAGGCGCCCGCCGCCGTGGCCGAGGCGCCCGCGCCGCGCAAGCGATCCCGGTCGCGCAAGACCGCCCAGCCGGCCTTCGAGCCGCTGCCGGTCGACGACGCCGCCGACGACGAGACCTCCGCCGCCGCCTTCGCCGACCCGAGCCCGGCGTTCGCGCCGTCCGGGGCCGAGAGCGCGGCCACCGAGGCGAGCGCTTCGGCCGTCCTGTTCCAGCCCCCGACGTTCTCCGCCGCGCCGCTGTTCGCCGCGCCCGACCCCGAGGCCGCCGAGCCGGTCCGCGGCCGCCGGCGCGCGAAGCCCGAGCCGGAACCCGAGCCCGAGCCCGAGCCCGAGGTCGAGGCCGAGGTCGAGGCCGAGGAGGCCGAGGAGGAGCCCGAGGCCACCGCCGACGCCTCCGGTGACGACGACTCCGACGACGACGGCGACGCCACCCGCCGCCGGCGCCGCCGCCGCGGTGGCCGCGGCCGCCGCCGTCGCTCCGACGACGGCCCCGACGCCTCCGGCGACGACGACTCCGACGACGACCAGGCCGAGTCCGACGACGCCCAGGGCGACGCGGACGACGACCATGGCGACGACCACGGCGACTCCGACGAGGGCGGCAGCCGCCGTCGTCGCAGGCGCCGTCGCCGCCGCAACGACGACGGCGACGAGCCCCGCGCGGACGACCCGCCGAACACCGTCGTGCGGGTCCGCGACGGGCGCGAGGTCGACGACGAGGTCACCTCGGTCAAGGGCTCGACCCGTCTCGAGGCGAAGAAGCAGCGCCGCCGCGAGGGCCGCGAGGCCGGCCGGCGCCGTCCGCCGATCCTCTCCGAGGCCGAGTTCCTGGCCCGCCGCGAGGCCGTCGACCGCGTCATGGCGGTCCGGCAGTCCGGCGACCTCACCCAGATCGCCGTCCTCGAGGACGACGTGCTGGTCGAGCACTACGTCAGCCGCGCCTCGCAGCAGTCGCTGATCGGCAACGTCTACCTCGGCCGGGTACAGAACGTGCTGCCGGCCATGGAGGCGGCGTTCGTCGACATCGGCCGCGGCCGCAACGCCGTCCTGTATGCCGGCGAGGTCGACTGGAGCGGCCTGGGCAAGTCCGACGGCCCGAAGCGCATCGAGGACGTCCTCAAGTCCGGCCAGGCGGTGCTGGTGCAGGTCACCAAGGACCCCATCGGCCACAAGGGCGCCCGGCTGACCAGCCAGGTCAGCCTCCCCGGCCGCTACGTCGTGTACGTCCCCGGCGGGTCGATGAACGGCATCAGCCGCAAGCTGCCCGACACCGAGCGGACCCGGCTGAAGAAGATCCTCAAGCAGGTCGTCCCCGAGGACGCCGGCGTCATCGTCCGCACCGCCGCCGAGGGCGCCTCCGAGGAGGAGCTCACCAACGACGTCGCGCGGCTGAAGGCCGAGTGGGAGGCGCTGCGCAAGAAGTCCTCCGGCAACGCCCCGCAGCTGCTGCACGGCGAGCCCGACCTCGCCATCAAGGTGGTCCGCGACCTCTTCAACGAGGACTTCACCAAGCTGGTCGTCTCCGGTGACCGCGCCTGGGACACCATCGAGGAGTACGTCTCCAGCGTCGCCGGCTCGCTGCGCGAGCGCGTGGAGAAGTGGACCGGCACCGACGACGTCTTCGCCGCGTTCCGCATCGACGAGCAGATCGCCAAGGCCATGGACCGCAAGGTCTGGCTGCCCAGCGGCGGCTCGCTGGTCATCGACCGCACCGAGGCCATGACCGTCGTCGACGTCAACACCGGCAAGTTCACCGGCTCCGGCGGCAACCTCGAAGAGACGGTCACCAAGAACAACCTCGAGGCGGCCGAAGAGATCGTGCGCCAGCTGCGGCTGCGCGACATCGGCGGCATCATCGTCATCGACTTCATCGACATGGTGCTCGAGGCCAACCGCGACCTCGTGCTGCGCCGCCTGGTCGAGTGCCTCGGCCGCGACCGCACCAAGCACCAGGTCGCCGAGGTCACGTCGCTCGGCCTGGTGCAGATGACCCGCAAGCGCATCGGCACCGGCCTGCTCGAGGCGTTCAGCGAGCCGTGCCCGCACTGCAAGGGCCGCGGCCTGCTCATCCACACCCACCCGGTCGAGTCCGGCAACGGCTCCTCCTCCGGCGGGTCGTCGGGCTCCTCCGGCTCCGACGAGGGCCGCTCGTCCAGCCGCTCCGAGCGCCGTGGCCGGCGCCGCAAGGCCGACCCGGCGCCCGCGCCGGTGGCACAGCCGGTCGAGGCTCTGACGCCGAAGCTCGAGGCCCTGGCCAGCCCCGGCGAGGCATCGCCGGCCGACCTCATGCCGGTCGGCGCCAACGGCAACGGGCACGGCGACGACCACGGCAACGGTCACGACGGCGGTGAGCGGCCGGCCGAGCCCGCCGCGGCCACCGAGGCCGCCGCGACGACGCCCGAGGCCGGCGCGACCCGCACGTCCTCCCGTCGCCGGCGGGCGGTGCGCGCCGCCGGCAGCTCCGCGAAGACGGCCGAGCCGGCCGCCGCCACCGGCGAGACCGGCTGGGCGGGTTCGGACCCGGCGAGCGCCGGCGACGCCACGGCACCGGCCACGCCCACGGGCTGGGCCGGCTCCGACCCGACGGACGCCCGCGACGCCACGGCGCCCGCCGCCGCAGCGCCGGTCACCACGCCGCCACCGCCGCCTCCGCCGCCCGCGGAGTCGCTGGTGACGGCGCCGGACCCGGCGTCCGAGTCCACCGAGCCGGCGGACGAGTCCGCACCGGAGCCGACGCGCCCGCGTCGTACCCGGCGCCGGGCCGAACGCCCGGCCGGCAGCCCCGTCCCCTGAGTTTGACCCGACCCTGACCAATTCCGTACCCTAGGGCGTCGGCGCTCTTCGCGCCCGTACCCGCGTGCCCGCTCCACGAGCGTCGGCATGCGCGCCCGAAGCCCGAGTGAGAGAGTGAGTCCGCGGTGTACGCGATCGTCCGCAGCGGCGGTAACCAGAGAAAGGTCTCCGTCGGAGACGTCATCGACGTCGACCAGCTCAACAACGCCGAGGTCGGCGCCACCGTCACGCTGCCGGCGGTCCTGCTCGTCGACGGTGAGACCGTGACCACCGACGCCAAGAAGCTGGCCGGCGTGTCGGTCACGGCCGAGATCGTCGGCGCCACCAAGGGCCCGAAGATCCACATCCTCCGGTACAAGAACAAGACCGGGTACCGGCGGCGCCAGGGGCACCGCCAGAAGTACACCCAGGTCAAGGTCACCGGCATCGAGACGAAGTAGGCAGGTACCTCGAGATGGCTCACAAGAAGGGCGCCTCGTCCAGCAAGAACGGGCGCGACTCCAACGCTCAGCGACTCGGCGTGAAGCGCTTCGGCGGCCAGCTGGTCAACTCGGGCGAGATCATCGTCCGTCAGCGCGGCACCCACTTCCACCCGGGCGACAACGTCGGCCGCGGCAAGGACGACACCCTGTTCGCCACGTCGGCGGGCGCTGTGGAGTTCAGCGTCAAGCGTGGCCGCAAGGTCGTCAACATCGTCGTGCCGGCGGGGGAGTGACCCCCGCTCCACGCGAGCAGCAGTACACCTGAAGCATCAGGGCGGGCCGGTCACTCGACCGGCCCGCCCTTTTCTGTTCTGAGGACAAAGAGACATGGCCATTCCGTCGTTCGTGGACCGCGTCGTGCTGCATCTGGCAGCAGGTGACGGCGGACACGGCTGCGTGTCGGTCCACCGCGAGAAGTTCAAGCCGCTGGGCGGGCCCGACGGCGGCGACGGCGGCCGCGGCGGCGACATCGTCCTCGTCGTCGACCCCAACACCACCACGCTGCTCGACTACCATCGTTCGCCGCACCGCAAGGCGACGAACGGCAGCCAGGGAGAGGGCAGCAACCGCGACGGCGCCAACGGCGGCGACATCGAGCTGAAGGTGCCCGACGGCACCGTGGTCAGCACCCGCGACGGCGAGGTCCTGGTCGACCTCGTCGGCGCCGGCACCCGTTTCATCGCGGCTCAGGGCGGCCACGGCGGGCTGGGCAACGCCGCACTGGCCAGCAAGCGCCGCCGGGCGCCCGGGTTCGCGCTGCTCGGCGAGCCGGGCGAGGCCAAGGACGTCGTGCTCGAGCTGAAGAGCGTCGCCGACGTCGGCCTGGTCGGCTTCCCGAGCGCCGGCAAGTCCAGCCTCATCGCGGCCATCTCCGCGGCCCGGCCGAAGATCGCCGACTACCCGTTCACGACGCTGGTCCCGAACCTCGGCGTCGTCGAGGCCGGCGACGTCCGCTACACCGTCGCCGACGTGCCCGGGCTGATCGAGGGGGCCAGCGAGGGCCGCGGGCTCGGCCACGCGTTCCTCCGCCACGTGGAGCGCTGCAAGGCGCTGCTGCACGTCGTCGACCTCGCCACGATGGAGCCGGGCCGCGACCCGCTCACCGACATCGACCTCATCGAGTCCGAGCTGGAGAAGTACGGCGGCCTCGACAAGCGGCCGCGCATGGTCGCGCTGAACAAGATCGACGTTCCCGAGGCGCGCGAGCTGGCCGACCTCGTCCGGGCCGACGTCGAGGCCCGCGGCTGGGAGGTCTTCCCGATCTCCGCCGCCACCCACGAGGGCCTGCGGGAGCTGACGTACGCCATGGGCTCGCTGGTCGCCTCGGCCCGGGCCGCCGCGCCCGCGCCCGAGCCGACCCGCCTGGTCCTGCGCCCGGCCGCCGTCGACGACTCCGGGTTCACCGTCACCGACGAGGGCGAGCGCTACCGCATCCGCGGCCTGAAGCCGGAGCGCTGGATCCGGCAGACCGACTTCACCAACGACGAGGCGGTCGGCTACCTCGCCGACCGGCTGGCGCGGCTCGGCGTCGAGGAGGCGCTCATCCGGGCCGGCGCCCACGCCGGCGACGAAGTGGTCATCGGCGGCGAGGACGCGGTCGTGTTCGACTGGGAGCCCAGCGTCAGCGCCGGCGGCGAGCACCTCGGGCCGCGCGGGACGGACTCCCGGTTGTCATGAGCGGCGGGGCGGGCACGCGCGGCGCCCTCGCGACCGCGCAGCGGGTGGTCGTGAAGGTCGGGTCGTCGTCGCTCACCACGACGCACGGCGGCATCGACGACGCCCGCGTGGCCACGGTGGTCGACGCGCTGGCGAAGGCGCGCGCGTCGGGCCGCGAGGTGGTGCTGGTGTCGTCCGGCGCCATCGCCGCCGGGCTGGCGCCGCTGGGCCTGGCCACGCGCCCGCGCGACCTCGCCCGTCAGCAGGCCGCCGCGAGCGTCGGGCAGGGCCTGCTGATGGCGAACTACACGTCCGCGTTCGCCGGTCACGGCCTGCGGGTCGGCCAGGTGCTGCTGACGGTCGACGACGTCACCCGCCGCGCGCACTACCGCAACGCCTACCGGACGCTGCACCAGCTGCTGCAGCTCGGCGTCGTGCCGGTCGTGAACGAGAACGACACCGTCGCCACCCACGAGATCCGCTTCGGCGACAACGACCGCCTCGCCGCGCTGGTCGCCCAGCTGGTCCATGCCGACCTGCTGGTGCTGCTGTCCGACGTCGACGGCCTCTACGACGGCAACCCGCACAAGGCCGGCGCCACCCGGCTCGCCGACGTGCACAGCCTGTCCGACCTCGACGGCATCGACATCGGCGCGGCCGGCCGGTCCGGGCTGGGCAGCGGCGGCATGGTGACGAAGGTCGAGGCGGCCTCCATCGCCACCGGCTCCGGCATCGACGTCGTGCTGGCGTCGGCGCCCGAGGTGTCGGCCGTGCTGGCCGGCGACCCCGCCGGCACCTGGTTCCACCGCCGCGCCGGGCGCCGCGCCACCCGGTTGCTCTGGCTCGAGCACGCCACCGACGGCCGCGGCTCGCTCACGCTCGACGCGGGCGCGGTGCGGGCCGTCGTCGAGCGCGGCGCGTCCCTGCTTCCGGCCGGCATCACCACCGTCACCGGCACGTTCACCGCCGGCGACCCGGTCGACCTGCTGGACGAGATCGGCCGCACGGTGGCCCGCGGCGTGGTGAACTACGACGCCGCCGAGTTGCCGGCGCTGCTGGGCCGGTCGACCAAGGACCTGGCCCGCGACCTCGGGCCGGAGTACGAGCGTGAGGTGGTCCACCGCGACGACCTCGTGCTGCTCGGCCGGCCGCGCCGCTAGTTCGTCCCTATGTGTTAGCTTTTCCCCGGCAATCGGGAGATCCGCACCGGTTCGGGCACGCCACCTCGGGCACATCACGGGCACACCACACCCATCGATGAACTGCTGAGCTCTGGAGTACCCGTTATGAACCGAATCCGAGCCGTACTGCCGCGCGCCCTCGGCGTGCTGGCGGCCACGGCCCTCGCCGGCATCGCGGCCGTCGCGCCCGCCGATGCCATCGTTCCCGCCGTCGTCGTGGCCGAGACCCGCGAGGGCGAACCCCTCGACGTCCGGTGGCCGAGCGACGGCGCCCGCTTCTACGACCCGCCCGTGTTCCACGGCGCCGGGGCGCCCGGCGCCACCGTCACCGTCTCCGTCGCGGGCGCACCGGTCGGCTCGACCACGGTCGACGGCGCCGGCGCCTGGTACCTCCCCGTCCCGGCGGAGGACCTGCCGCCCGAGGGCGAGCACTTCGACGCCGACGTCCGGCAGGAGGACGGCGCCTCGGTCACCGAGGTCGTCATCGCCGACCTGCACGTCGACATCGACGGCTCGCACATCCGTTTGCCGCTGCCGGGCCAAACGGACCAGATCACCGGCGACTTCGTGTTCAGCGGCAACCAGAACTTCGACGGCATCGTCCTGCTGCGGCTGACCGGCACCACTGCCGACGGCGAGGAGGTCGAGTGGCTCGCGCAGACCGAGGGCGAGCCGATCTACCCCGAGGTCACGGTCTGGGAGGGTACCTGGACCTTCCCGCCGAACCAGTTCACCTACAAGGACTGGAGCTTCGACCCGGCCGAGAACCTGGCCGAGGGCGAGTACCTGGTCGACACCTGGCTGATCACCCCGGAGGGTGACCTCGACCAGGGCAACAGCGCGCCGTTCACCGTGATCCCGGGCGCCGGCGGCGACGAGTCCGGCTCCGACGAGAGCGGCTCGGACGAGTCCGGTTCCGACGAGAACGGTTCGGACGAGAGCGGCACCGACGTCGGTGCGGACGAGAGCGGCTCCGACGACGGTGCCGACGGTGGCGCCGCCGAGGCGGGCACGGACGAGAACGGTGCTGCCGAGGCCGGCTCGGACGAGAACGGCGCCGATGAGAACGGTGCTGCCGAGAACGGTGCCGCCGAGAACGGTGCCGACGACGGGGCCGAGGCAGGCGCCGACGACGGGGCCGCCGACGACGGAGCCACCGAGGACGCCGACGACGACGGCGCGGCGAACGGCTCCGGCGGTGAGGACCTGCCGGACACCGGCGCCGGCGACACGCTGCTGCCGCTGGTGGCCGTCGTCCTGCTCGGCGTCGGCGTCGGGCTGGTCGTCCTGCGGGCCCGGCGCGCGAGCGCCTGACCCGTCCGGAACGGGGCCCGGTCCGCCACCTGGTCGAGGCGGGCCGGGCCCTTCACCACAGAGCGGCGAGCAGCCGCTCCAGACGGGCGTGGATCGCGTCGGCGTCGATGTCGGTCTCGCCGAGCAGGATCCGGGTACAGATGCCGTCGGTGACCGCGATGACCACCTGGACGGCCTGCGGATCGGTGGTGTGGCCCGACACCGCCTGGGCCACCAGCTCCGACCAGTGCGTCGTGAGCGGCCGCAGCGCCGGCCGACGGGCGGCCAGCAGGATCAGCTCCCGCTCGGCCAGGGCGCGGGCCCGGCCCGGGCCGCTGGCGTCGGCGACGATCCGGGCGATCGCGGCCAGCGGTGTCGTCCCGGCCGCGACCAGCGCCTCGTACTGCTCGCGATACTGCGCGGCGGCCGACTCCAGCGCGGCCACCAGCAGGTCGTCGAGGGTCGCGAAGTGGTAGGCGACCAGCGACGGGCGCACGCCGGCCCGCTCGGCGACCGTCCGGTGGGTGACCCCGGCGACCCCGCGCTCCTCGATGTCGCGCAGCGTGCTGGCGATGATCGACGCGCGCCGCCGCTCGCCGCGCGCCAGCCGCCCGTCGGCGGCCGCGGGGTCAGCCGGCGGCCGGTGCATGCGCCGCTCCCAGTTCCAGTGCCAGCACCCCGCCGATCACCAGCGCCACGCCGCCGGCCTGGATCCAGGTCAGCCGGTCGCCCAGCGCGATCCCGATGATCGCCACCAGCGTCACGCCGGTCGCCGCCCAGATGCCGTACGCGACCCCGATGCCCATGCCCTCGCGCAGCGCGCGCGACAGCAGGAAGTAGGCGGCGAGCACGCCCACCGCGGTGATGGTCGTGGGGACCGGCCGGGTGAAGCCGTCGCTGTACCGGGTCGAGATCGCGCCGATCAGCTCCGCGATGATCGCGCCGGTCAGGAAGACGTACGCCATCGATCCACCTTTCTTGAACCAACATTCAAATTGAATGATAGTTCAAGAAGATGTCGGCGCAACCCCGCCACTAGACTGAGCGGGTGACCACAACCGTCGCCGACCTGGGCCGCGCCGCCCGCACGGCCGCCGCCGAGCTGGCCGTCCGCACCCGCGCCGAGAAGGACGCCGCCCTGCACGCCATGGCCGACGCGCTGGTCGCGAACGCCGCGGCGATCATCGAGCGCAACGCCGCCGACGTCGAGCGGGCCCGCGAGTCCGGCACCGCCGAGGCGATGATCGACCGGCTGCGGCTCGACGACCAGCGCATCGCCGGCATGGCGAGCGGGCTGCGGCAGGTCGCCGGCCTGCCCGACCCCGTCGGCGAGGTGTGCCGTGGGTACACGCTGCCCAACGGCCTGCAGGTCACCCAGCGCCGGGTGCCGCTGGGCGTCGTCGGCATCATCTACGAGGCCCGTCCCAACGTCACCGCCGACGCCGCCGGGCTGGCGCTGAAGAGCGGCAACGCGGTCCTGCTCAAGGGGTCCTCCAGTGCCGCGGCGTCCAACGAGGCGATCGTAGGCGTGCTGTCGGCCGCCGTGGAGTCCGCCGGGCTGCCGGGCGCCGCCGTCCAGCTGGTCGCGGGCGGGCACGACCAGGCGAAGGAGCTCATGCGGGCGCGCGGCCTGGTCGACGTGCTCATCCCGCGCGGCGGCGCCGGGCTGATCCGCAGCGTCGTCGAGGAGTCGACCGTCCCCGTCATCGAGACCGGGGTCGGCAACTGCCACGTGTACGTCGACGCCGACGCCGATCTCGCCATGGCGCTGCAGATCCTGCTCAACGCGAAGACGCAGCGGCCCAGCGTGTGCAACGCCGCCGAGACGCTGCTCGTGCACGCCGGTGTCGCGGCCGAGTTCCTGCCGGCCGCGCTCGCCGCGCTGCGCGACGCCGGGGTCACCGTGCACGGCGACGAGCGGGTCCGGGGCTACGACGACGCGGTCGCGCCGGCCACCGACGACGACTGGGCCGCCGAGTACCTCTCGCTCGACCTCGCCGCCGCCGTCGTCGACACCCTCGACGACGCCGTGGCGCACATCCGGCGGTGGGGGAGCGGGCACACCGAGGCCATCGTCACCCGGTCGCTCGACGCGTCGCGCCGGTTCGCCGCCACGACCGACTCCGCCGCCGTCATGGTCAACGCCTCCACCCGGTTCACCGACGGCGAGCAGCTCGGCTTCGGCGCCGAGATCGGCATCTCGACGCAGAAGCTGCACGCCCGCGGCCCGATGGGCCTGCCGGAGCTCACCACCACCACGTACGTCGTCACCGGTGACGGGCACGTCAGAGGCTGACGGTAGGCTTGCGCAGCATGGACACCGTCGTGCTGCTGGCCGAGGAGGCGCACTCCTCGTCGGAGGGGTTTCCCGCGTGGGCCTGGGGCCTCTCCGCGTTCGGCATTCTCCTCCTGCTGCTGTACATCGTGCTGAGCTTCGGCAGGGGGCGGCCGCACGCCTGAGCAGGCTGCGCGCACTACGGTGTGTCGGTGAGCAACCCGAAGCGGCTCGGTGTCATGGGTGGGACGTTCGACCCCATCCATCACGGCCACCTGGTGGCGGCCAGCGAGGTGCAGCACTGGTTCCACCTCGACGAGGTGGTCTTCGTGCCCACCGGCCAGCCGTGGCAGAAGACCGAGCGCGTCGTCACGCCGCCCGAGGACCGCTACCTCATGACGGTCATCGCGACGGCGTCGAACCCGGTGTTCTCCGTCAGCCGGGTCGACATCGACCGCGCCGGCCCCACCTACACCGTCGACACGCTCCGCGACCTCCGTGCGCACTACGGCGACGACACCGAGCTGTTCTTCATCACCGGCGCCGACGCGCTCGGGCAGATCCTGTCCTGGCGCGACCACGACGAGCTGTTCGAGCTGGCCCACTTCGTCGGCTGCACCCGGCCCGGGCACGACCTCTCCGCCGTCGGGCTGCCGGAGGACAAGGTGACGCTGGTCGAGGTGCCGGCGCTGGCGATCTCGTCCAGCGAGTGCCGGCACCGGGTCAGGGGCGACGAGCCGATCTGGTACCTGGTGCCCGACGGCATCGTCCAGTACATCAACAAACGCGGCCTCTACGTCGAGGCATGAGACGCTGGACCGGTCAACGTCCCGGTCCCAGGAAGAGGAGGAACGCCGCTTGACCGCAACCGATCGCGCCATCCAGCTGGCGGTCGCCGCCGCGGAGGCCGCGTCCGACAAACTGGCCGACGACATCGTCGCATTCGACGTGTCCGAGCGGATGGCCATCACCGACGTGTTCCTGGTGTGCTCGGCGTCCAACGACCGCCAGGTGCGCTCCGTCGTCGACGCCGTCGAGGAGAAGCTGCGCGACCTCGGCGCCCGCCCCGTCAGTCGCGAGGGCGAGCGCGAGGGCCGCTGGGTGCTGCTCGACTACGTCGAGATCGTCGTGCACGTGCAGCACGCCGAGGAGCGGGTGTTCTACGCCCTCGAGCGGCTGTGGAAGGACTGCCCGACCATCGAGCTGCCCGCCGAGGTGAACGCCGGTCGCGGCCCCCGCGCCGGAGACGGGGCGTGAGCCGGCGCATCGTGCTCTGGCGCCACGGCCGGACGGAGTGGAACGCCGCCGGGCGCTTCCAGGGCCAGACCGATGTCGATCTCGACGAGCTCGGCCGCGAGCAGGCGCGCGAGGCCGCCGCCCGGCTGGCCGCGCTCGCGCCCGACCTGCTGGTCTCGTCGGACCTGCGGCGCGCCCAGGACACCATCGCCGCGCTCGCGGCCCTGGTCGGCCTGGACGTCGAGCTCGACCAGCGGCTGCGCGAGACCTACGCCGGCGACTGGCAGGGCCTGACGTCAGCCGAGATCTCCGCCAACTGGCCCGACGAGTACAAGGCCTGGCGCGGCGGCGACCCGCTGCTGCGCGTCGGCGGCGGCGAGACCCGCCAGGAAGTCGCCGAGCGGATGTTCGCCGCCGTCACCGACGCCGCCGCCCGGCTGCCCGAGAATGGCCTCGCCGTCCTCACCTCCCACGGCGGCGCGGCCCGGCTGGGCATCGCCGCCCTCATCGGCATGCCGCTGCACCGCTTCACCAACGTCGGCGGGCTGTCCAACTGCTCGTGGTCCATGCTGCGCGAGGGCGACGACGGCTGGATCCTGGTCGAGCACAACGCCGGCACCCTGCCCACTCCAGTGGTGATCGAAGAGGGGTGAACTGGTAGCCTCTCCGAGGTCGATCGGCCCGCTTTTCGGGGCCGGTTGCCGCGGGTGGGTCCGATTATGTGGTTCACCTCGCCGTCGGCTAAGCTTACGAAGCCGTTCGGCACGGGGCTGTGGCGCAGCTGGTAGCGCACCTCCATGGCATGGAGGGGGTCAGGGGTTCGAGTCCCCTCAGCTCCACCCAATCCGCTGGTCAGTGGCCATGTTCGAAGTCCTCATCCAGGAGGACCGCATGGCCGCTCACCACAAACTCACCACTTCACCAGCGGCTTCGGCCTGTCTTGGCCGGACTCTGCGCCGCTCGGCGCGTCTCGTGCACCTGTCCGGCATGAACTCCGAGACACGCTCCGACGAACACGACGAACCACCAGCGGCACCCGGCCTGGGCAACGTCGTCGGCGAGACGCTGACCTTGCAGGATCTGGCCACCCAGCTGGGGGTGACCGTCCAGACGCTCTACGACCTTCGTAGCCAAGGCCGCGGGCCGCGAGGCTTCCGCGTGGGCCGTGAACTCCAGTTCAGACGCAGCGAGATCGACGCCTGGCTGGCGTGGATGGAGGGGGCCGATGCCAAGCGCCACCCACGTGGAGGCTCCCGGTGAGCGGGGGACGGCCGCGCACGGCGATCGGCACCTACGGCACGATCAACGTCCGGACCTGTGGGCATCGCCGCTATGTGGCGCGCACCAGATTCCGTGACCTCGATGGCCAGCTGCGTGAGGTGACCGCCACCGCGGGCTCTCGCACGGCCGCTCAGGCAGAACTCAAAGAACGGCTGGTGTGCCGGCCCGGATACGGCACAGGCGGTCTGCTGAGCATGTCCAGCCCGTTAGGCGACCTCGTCGAGCTCTGGCTAGCCGATCTCGCACTTCGCGACATCTCGGAGAACACCAAGAACAACTACCGCGATGACCTGCGGCTGCACGTGCGGCCATTCTTCGAGCACTACACGCTGGGCGAGATCACCACCGGGCGCGTCGAGTCCTTCCTCAAGTCCGAACTCGCGGTCTCATACTCGCGGGCCAAGCACTCCAGGACCGTCCTCAACCTGCTCTTCACATTCGCCTTGCGCAACGACGCCATGCCCCGCAATCCGGTCGAGGGCACGTCGCCTCTGGCGAAGCCGAAGAGCCAGATCCAAGCGCTCACGCTCGAGCAGGTGCAGGCCATCCGTGCAGCGGCGGCGACATGGCGAACCGGCCCCGGCGTGAAGGGTCCCAAGCCGGACGGGCAGGTCCGCGACGCGATCGAGGTTCTGCTCGGCACGTCCATGCGACCTGGGGAGGCGCTTGCGCTGCGACCTTGCGACATCGTCGACGGCAAGCGCGGGATGGTGGCGCATGTGCGAGGGACGGTCGTCTACGTTCAGGGCAAAGGCACTTTCCGCCAAGATCATCCCAAGACCGACGCGTCGATCCGGCAGATCCCCGTGCCGGCGTTCGCGGCTGAGGTGCTGCGGCGCCGCATCGCGCTCATGGGTCCAGAGCAGCGGGAGCGCACCATCTTCGCCAACCGGACCGGAGGCCCGCTGAGCCAGCACAACTTCCGGCGCACGTTCCGGGAATTCCTCGTACTCGCTGGGCTGCAAGACACCGGCATCACCCCGCGCTGGTACCGCCGCACGGGGGCAACTGTGCTGGCCCGCGGGCTCGGCATGGAAGCCGCAGCGACTCACCTGGGGCATACCTCGAAAGCGATCACCGAGGGTCACTACGTCGAGCCGGATCAGTCGATCGACTACCAGGCGGCCGCCGTGCTGGAGAAGACGCTCCGACCCCGCGACCGCTCTTCAGCGATGGTGTCGCAGAGTTCCTCGGCCGATCTTCACGGGTTGCCGGTGGGCCAGGTGGTCATCGCTGTAGCCACGACGTCTTCGAGGTCCTGACGGTCGTGCCCGTCTCTAGCGAGTTGTGAGAGCCCTTGCCAGACGGCGACTGAGAACGTGGCGAGTGCGTGAGCGTCCGTGTCGGCAGGGAGTTCTCTCCGCTCGATATCGGCCAGGATCATGCCCTCGATCAGGCTTGATGTCTGGGTGCGGCGCGCTCGCAGGTCTGCTGCGATCGACCCGGAAGCGGTGGTGTGGTTGGTGGCACCGTTGAGAATGAGGCATCCGGCGGGACGGCCGGGCAGAGTCTGCTGAATCGCCGCCTGCGCCAGCAGTCGGCGGACGGCTCGGTATGCGGTGGGTTCTGTCTCGATGGCCTCCTGGATGTAGGCGCCGTACCGGCGCGCATAGGCCTCGACCGCTTCCTCGAAGAGGCTCTGCTTGTCGGAGAAGGCTGTGTACAGGCTCGGTGCGGTGATCCCCATCGCCTCGGTGAGGTCGCGGATCGACACGGTGTCGTAGCCGCGCTCCCAGAACAGCAGCATCGCTTGTTCGAGGGCGGCGTCGCGGTCGAAGCCTCTCGGGCGTCCTGTCCTGGCGGCCATGTCCGGCATTCTATAGCGATCGCTCTGGAACGTGTTATCGTCATTTCCGTATCGATCGCTATGGAACGAGGGTGGGATATGAAACTGGACGGAATGACGGCACTGGTGACCGGCGGCGGGCGTGGTATCGGCCAGGCGATCTCGCGGCGTCTCGCCGCCGAGGGGGCGCACGTGGTGGTTCACTACGGCGCCAACCAGGAGGCCGCCCAGGCGACCGCCACGTCAATCCGGCAAGCAGGTGGCCGGGCCGACATCCTCGGTGCCACGCTGGGTGGCCACGACATCGAGCAGGACGCCGCCGCGCTCTGGGCGGGGTTCGACGCGATCAGCGACCGGCTCGACGTCCTGGTCAACAACGCCGGCATCGCCGACGGCCGGGGCACGATCGACGACGTCGAGTTCGACAGTCTCGCGCGTCTGCTGGCGGTCAACACCCTGGCCCCGTTCTTCGTCACCAAGCTCGCCCTGCCACGCATCAGTGACGGCGGCCGGATCGTCAACGTCTCCACGCACCTGACGCGGGGCGCCGCGCAGCCGGACCTGATCGGCTACGCCATGACCAAGGGCGCCATCGACGTCTTCACCGCCACCTTGGGCAAACAGCTCGGGGAACGCGGTATCACCGTCAATGCCGTGGCACCCGGCGTCGTCGACACCGACATGAACGCTGCCTGGCTCGATCACGCACGCGACATGGTGGCCATGCAGTCACCTCTGGGCCGCGTCGCTCAGCCGTCGGACATCGGCGACGTGGTCGCCTTCCTGGCCTCGGACGACAGCCGCTGGGTCACCGGGCAGCACATCGACACGTCCGGCGGGGCGCTGCTGTGACCCAGGAGGCCCCTCCTGCCGGGACGCGCACACGCCTGCCGAGCTGGGTGCCGTTCGGCGCCCTGGTCGGCATCGAGTTCCTCACTGTGATGGACGCCGCCGTGGTCAATATCGCGCTGCCGGTGATCAAGGACGACCTCGGCTACAGCCACACCGAGATCTCGTGGGTGGTGAACTGCTATCTCATCGCCTTCGCCGGACTGCTCCTGGCGGCCGGCCGCCTGGCCGACGCGCTCGGGCGCCGACGTCTGTTCGTCGCCGGGACCGCGCTGTTCACCGCCGCTTCGGTCGGCTGCGGGTTGGCGGTCGAACCGTGGCATCTGTTGATCGGCCGCGCGGTCCAGGGTGTGGGCGCGGCGTTGGTGATGCCGGCAGCTCTGGCGCTGATCACCGACATCTTTCCCGAGGGCCCCTCCAGGGTTCGTGCACTGGGCATCTTCGCCAGCTTGGGAGCCGTGGCCGCGCCCATCGGGCTGACCGTGGGCGGGTTCTTCACCGAACTCGACTGGCACCTGATCTTCTGGACCAATGTGCCACTCGGTGTGATCATCACCGCGATCGCGCTGACCGGCCTACCAGCACCACCGCCGACGCCGACGCCGGTCGACCTCCTGGGCGCCGTCGCGGCCACCGGCACGTTGAGCCTGGCCGCGCTGGCTGCGGTGTCGCTGGAGGCCAGCGGACCATCGGCGGCAACCACGATCGCCGCGACCGTGGGCGCGGTCGTCTTCGCGCTCATCCTCGCGCTCCGGCAACGGTACGCAGCCAACCCCCTCATACCGCCCGCACTGTTGCGGATCCGGTCGATCACCGTCGGCAACAGCATCTTCGCGCTCGTAGGAACCGTACTGCTGGGGACCTTCTTCTTCGTCACCTTGTACCTGCAGGAGACCCGCGGACTCGCGCCGCTGCAGGCGACACTCGCCTACGTGCCGATCCCCCTGGCCGCCTTCACGGGCACCCGGCTGGCTCCCTGGATCATCGGGCGACTCGGCCCGCACAACGCCTTGGGCATGGGGCTACTCGTCCAGGCCGCGACACTCGCGATCTGGGCGATCGTCGGCGATGCCAGCGGGCCACTCTCCATCGCGCTGGTAGCGCCGACCGTCCCCTGGGGAGTGGGGATGGGCGTCTCGATCGTCAGCTCCTTCGTCGTCTGCACCAGCGCAGTCCCCGGATCCGTCGCCGGTGCCGCGTCCGGCCTGGCCACCACCGCCTACCAAGGCGGCGGCGCCGTTGGTCTGGCCCTCGTCGCTGCCCTCGCCGCCGCAACCGGCGACGCCGGCAGCGGGTCACCGGGCCTGACGCAGGCCGCGCAGCTCAGCGGCTACCACTGGGGCATCTGGGCACTGGCCGGCACCGCGCTCATCGGGGCCGCCCTCACCCGGGCGCTGCCGAGGAGCCAGCAGGAACCGGCCGCCCTCGAGAACCCCGATACCCCCACCACGGGCTGATCCTCCATGCCGAGGTTTCCAGACCGGGCCTTGGCGTGGGGTCGCGAGGCGCCCCTCCCGCGGCGGGGACTGTCCGGTCAGCTACGGGAGCGCGTCGCGGTGGTTCGAAGTACGTGAGGTGTTCTGGTCTTCACCGGGCGTGCAGGCGCGGTGGTGGTCGAGACGTCCGTGGGGGTGTGCATGATCGGGGATGGTGGCGACATGGTGAGCCTGCCCGATCGGATGGCGGTGAGCGAGAAGGCGCGTCGATGTCGCTATTTCTCGAAGAGCCGGGCGTCGAACCAGTCGAGGCATGGGCGCCAGTCGTGGTTGCGCAGGACGGTGAACACCGGGATCTTGGCGTCGGCGGGGCGGATCATGACCGCGTCTTCCCAGGAGGTCCTGGGGCCGAGCCCGCCCTGCACGGTGATCTGACCGTCCCGATCCTTCGGCGAACCTCGAGGGCGAGGCCGGCGACGAAGACGGCCTGGCGGCTGCGGACCGCGAACCGTGCCGCGCGAGTGCCGCAGTCATGCTGCTCCTGTCTGCAGGTCAGCAGTGGTTCCGCCACCAGTCGTGGCCGTGGGGCGACCGGGCGGCAACTGGCCGTTACGATGGCCGGCGTGGGGCTCCCTGAGACTACCCGGCGCGGCAAGGTACTGGGCGGCCCGGACAGAAAGGTCGTTCGTCGACGGCAGGGGAGGCGGGCCTACGGACGGTCCGCCTCTACGACCGCGACGGCCGCCGCAAGTCGCCGCCGACCTTGGCGTGACGGCGATGGCTACACCTGAAAGCGTACAGATGTCCGTCCGGGGCGACGGCGCCCTCGCCATCCAACATCATCGGTTGGCGCGCACGGGCTCAAGCTCGTAGGAGCACCTGACCATCGCGGGTCACACCACGCCAGGTTGGGTGGATTTGCTCCGGCCGGACGCCGCTTATGGTCCCGGGACAGGCCCTCGACCACGCTCGGTAGTGGCGGTGTCGACAGGACTGGTGTCGCAGTCGGGACGGCCGTGGGCATGACCACCAGGTCACGTGACCGCATGCGGTTCCCCGTGTACGGTCGTGGCGGCCGTGAAGCCGGCCTGGCGGTCCCCGCCCACCGTCAGGGGGAGCTCGCCTTCCGGCACGTTTCAGCGCCCATGATCGCCAGGTTGTCGGGTGCCCGGCGACGTCAGCTTTTCCAGGCGACGTTGTGCCAAGTGGGCAGCGTGCGCGCTGGTCTGACGGATGATCCGGTCGGGCACCGGCGGCGCCGGCCAGAGCTGCAGGAGATACCGGTCCGGGCCAGGGCGCGCGTTGTCGATCTGCCGTCCGGCTTCGAAGCCCGCGGCGCTGAAGCGGACCCGGTGCGGCCCGACGGCGGGCAGCGTGAGCGGGTGCAGGTCGTCAGCTGGTGAGCGCCGCCGTCGTCTCGGCGACGTCGAGGGAGACCTCGACGACCTCATCCCACTGGTCGTCCAGCGGCGGTTCGGTGGGTGACCAGGCGACGGTGAAGGCCCCCGACCCGGTGTGCAGTCCGGTGATGAGGCGCACCTGATGCGCGACCGCGGCCCCGGGCCAGGCCGTTCTGCTGCCCGCGCCGGGCCACATCGGGCATGGCCGGCTCATCCGGCGTCAGCCGGCGGTGCAGTCGGTGCAATGCACGTCCTCGACCGGGCTTCCTTCGACGACGTCGGCGACCCAGTCGACCAGTGCGGTTGCGCCCACGGTTTCGTCGAAGAAGGCGTCGTCGTCCAGCACGACATGCTGGTCGCCGGGTGCGGTGTAGCTGAGCAGGTTCACTCCGGCCTCTTCGATCTGCGTCTCGTTGGCGTCGATGAGGGCGAGAAGGTCGTCCGCGGACGCCGCGGCGAGCAAGACGAAGTACGCCTGCACCTCGTCGTAGGCGTGGTCGAATCGCGCGAACGTGATGTCGGGATGGCGCTGCGCGGCGGAGATGTACAGCTCGGGCATGCTGCGCAGGTCCGATGTGACGGTCGACAGGGCGTCGGTGGTGCCCCATCCGCTAGCGGTGAGAATGTCGTCGTTGAATTCGGGTGCGTCGGGATAGGCGCCCGAGGAGTCCGCGATCGACGTGATCTCGGCGTCGGGGAAACGATCTGCCACCATCCCGGCATAGAGGGGAGCGCTGACGGATCCGGCGCTGGCACCGATCACGACGATCTCTTCGGCGTCGGGGAACGTGTCGGCCAGATGATCCAGGGCGGCGGTGCCGTTGACGTACCCCTTGTGATGGACTGTCAGGTCGGAGGTGTACTCGGTGACGGCGTTGCCGAGATGCACGTCACCAGTGCAGTACGGCACGAACACCATGGAGTAGTCGGCGAACGGGTTGCGCTCGTCCGCGAAGTCGAGGACGCCTGAGCCGCTGGGTGTCTCGACCGTCGTCTGGTAGTCGTTCGTTCCGTCCGGTGCGCACGTCGCTGCCGACCAGCATCCGCCGCCGCCGTCGAGGAAGAGGACGACCTTCTCCGTGCTGGCTTCGCGCGCGTAGAAGCTGTACTCGGAGCCGTCGGCGCACTCGCAGTCGCCGCCCGGCACGACCTTCTCCCAGGCGGACGCGCTGTCCGAAGCATCCGATTCGTTCGCTTCGGTGTGGTCCGGCACCGGCATCAGGTCTTCACACGCCTTCTCGGCGGCCTGGAACTTCGGCGAATCCATGTCGATACTCTCCGGAAGGGCGATTCCGTCCGCGTTCGGTTCGGGGAAATCGGCGATGCCGTTGTCACGCATACACTGCGCGAAGGCGAGCGGGTCGGACCCATCCGCTGCCGAGTCGTTGCCGCCGGTGAGGACGTATGCGCCGCCGGCCAACAGGAGCGCTAAAACGACGGCAATGGCAGCGGCGACCCGGCCGCTGAATGGTGGTGCCCAGCGTTTCGGCTCGTCATCGTGGCTCGGGTCAGGTGGCTTCTCGTCCATGGTGGGAACACTATGGACACGACTTATCTGTGCGCGTCCGCCGCACGGCGCATTTTCGGTACCGCGTTCGATTGACCTCGTGCTGGGTCATCCCCGCGATGTAGTCCGCAGAATGACCCTGCCTCGTCATCACTGACGACGCCGGCCGGGGAGGTGGCGGGCGAGAATGGACAGGTGCGCGACCACATACGGACCGGCTGGCGGCTGCTGACGCGCTCGGCCGGCCAGCCGCCCGAGCCCACGCGGCGCAATCTGCTGTTCGACGTCGCGTTGGCGGTGGTTCTGGGTACAGCCATGGTGCAGTACGCACGCACGGAGATCTCCTCCGACGACTCTGCAGTGTTGCTGATCGGCGCGGTGATCGCTGCGGCAGCTCTGGTGGTGCGCCGTCGCTACCCGCTGGCGGTCCTGTGGGTCGTGATCGCGGCGACACTGGTGGCGTCGGCAGATCAGCCGAGACTGACGTTCTACGCGTGCGTCATCGCCGCGTACTCGGCTGCGGCGTACA
This sequence comes from Jiangella alkaliphila, assembly GCF_900105925.1. Classification (NCBI taxonomy): domain Bacteria; kingdom Bacillati; phylum Actinomycetota; class Actinomycetes; order Jiangellales; family Jiangellaceae; genus Jiangella; species Jiangella alkaliphila. Next base: position 3,135,303 of record NZ_LT629791.1, read on the forward strand.
GCCCGTACCGGATTCCGACTCTCGCCACCGTCGGCGTCGCCGTACTGATCTTCAGCACTGCCGTCGATTCGGTGTTGCCCGTCGCCCCCACCCAGTACATACCGCTCGTGGTCATGGTGCCGATCGCCGTGGCGGCCGACGGACTGCGGCGGTGGAAGCTTCGAGCCGACGAACGACGCACCGAGCTCGCCGACCTCGAACGGCGGCAGGCGGAAGCATTACGGCGGGCAGCGGAAGAAGAACGCGCGCGAATCGCTCGCGAGCTGCACGACGTGGTCACGCACAATGTCGCCGTCATGATCATCCAGGCGGGCGCCGCGCGGAAAGTGATGCTCACCTCGCCCGCCGAAGCCAGCGAGGCGCTGCTCGCGGTCGAGTCCGGTGGCAGGGCGGCCATGGTCGAGCTGCGGCAAGCCATGGGGCTGCTGACCACCGACGGTGACGGCCGCGACGAAGGCGACGCGGCAGAGTTGGAACCGCAGCCGGGCGTGTCGTCGTTGCCGTCTCTCGTGTCGCGGGTGCGCGACGCCGGGTTGGACGTCGACCTGACCATCACCGGAGCTGAACGCCCGTTGCCGCGAGGAATCGAACTCGCGGCGTATCGGGTGGTGCAGGAGGCGCTGACCAACAGCGTCAAGCACGCCGTCGGGGCGTCCGCCTCCGTCGACGTCGTCTACGGGGAGCGCGAACTCAGAGTGGAGGTCGTCGACACCGGAGGAACGGCGGGGGAGTCGGCGTCGTCCGGAAACATGCGGGGACTGATCGGGCTGCGCGAGCGCGTGGCGGTGTACAACGGCACCGTTGAAGCCGCTCGCCTGCCCACCGGCGGCTACCGTGTCACCGCATCGATTCCCGTGGAGGACTCGTGACCGACCCGCTGCGTGTGGTGATCGCCGACGATCAGACGTTGGTCCGTACCGGGTTCCGGATGATCCTCAATGCCGACGGCATCGAGGTCGTGGCCGAGGCCGCCACCGGCGAGGAGGCTGTCGCTGCGGTGCGCTCGGTACGTCCCGACCTGGTGTTGATGGATATTCGGATGCCTGAGCTCGACGGGCTGGAAGCCACGCGCCGCATCCTGAGTGGCGACGGTCCGCAACCGCGCGTCATCGTCCTCACCACCTTCGACCTCGACCGATATGTGTACGCGGCCTTGGCGGCCGGCGCCAGCCGGTTCCTGCTGAAGGACGTCACCCCTGAGGCGCTCGTCGCGGCCGTGCGGATGGTCCGCGACGGCGATGCCCTGCTGGCCCCATCGATCACTCGTAGGCTCGTGGAGCGCTTCGCCCATCGCGACGATGACGCCGCGGCGCTGCACCGCGACCTGGCCGCCTTGACGCCGCGCGAACTGGAGGTGCTGGCCCTGCTGGCACGTGGTCTGAGCAATGCGGAGCTCGCGTCGCGACTGCACCTGTCGGAGGCGACGGTGAAGACCCATGTTGCGCGGATACTCGGCAAGCTCGGCCTTCGTGACCGCGTGCAAGCCGTGATCGCCGCCTATGAAACCGGTCTGGTGAGTGTCGGCGACCACGACGCGCGGCCTTCCGGCGAACGGCTTGGCCCGCCATCCGCATTGTGAGACGGTGGTGAGGTGACGCTCCATACGGACATCCCGACGCGCGCCCAGCTCGAGCGGCTGATCGCGGCGCGGCACGAGGCGAGCGTGTCGGTGTACGTGCCGACGAGTCCGGTCACGCAGCAGGCGCAGGCGGGCCGGATCGAGCTGAAGAACCTGGCCGCCGAGGCGACGCGGCAGCTGGACGAGGCGGGGGCCGGCCGCGGCGCGGTCGCCGACGTCCGCGAGTCGCTGGACGACCTCGTCGAGGACGACGACTTCTGGGCCGAGCAGGCGCGCAGCCTGGCGGTGTTCGCCTCGCCGGGCGGGGTGACGGTGTTCAGGCTGCCGAACGAGCTGACCGGCGTCGTCGAGGTCAGCGACCGCTTCTACGTGAAGCCGCTGCTGCGCGCCGTCACGTTCCCGCAGGCCGCGTTCGTGCTCGCGCTCGCGGCCGGCTCGGTGCGGCTGGTCGAGGTCACGCGCGACGGGCCGCCGTTCACGGTCGACGTTCCGGGGCTGCCGTCCGACGCGGCGTCGGCGGCCGGCAAGTCGTCGATCGCCGACCGCGCGCCGGTCGGCCGCATCCAGGGCTCGGAGGGGCAGAAGGTCCGGCTGCGCCAGTACGCGCGCAAGATCGACCAGGCGCTGCGCGGTGTGCTCACCGGCCTGGAGTTGCCGCTGATCCTCGCCGCCACCGAGCCGCTGGACGCCATCTACCGCTCGGTGAACAGCTACCCGCACCTGGCCGGGCACGGCATCGCGGGCAGCCCGGAGGGCAGCACCGACGCGGAACTGGCCGACCACGCGCGGGCCGTCCTCGACGAGGTCTACGCGCGGCAGCTCGCCGAGTTCCGCGAGCTGTACGAGCTGCGCTTCGATCAGGGCCGCTCGTCCGCGGACGTCGCGACCGTCGCCCGCGCCGCGACCTACGGCGTCGTCGACACCCTGATCGTCGACATCGACGAGAAGCTGCCCGGCTACGTCGACGACGAGTCCGGCGCGGTGACGCCGGCCGCCGACGATGCCGCCAGCTACGGCATCGTCGACGAGATCGCCCGGCGCGCGTTGCTGGCCGGCGGCCGCGTGCTGGCGGTCCGCGCCGACGACGTGCCCGGCGGCGGGCCGGTCGCGGCCGTGTTCCGGTTCGCGTTCTGAGCCCGCTGTCGTTTCCGTCCAAGACGACGGCGCAGGCCCGGGTCTAGCGTGGGCGCGACACCGACCACGAGGAGAAGCACGATGCGCAAGCTGGTCTACACCGGGTTCATGTCGCTCGACGGCGTCGTCGACTCCCCGGGCGGCGGCCCGGGTGAGGAGCACCGCAGCGCCGGGTGGGTGTTCAAGGACCTCGAGTTCGTCCCCGAGGCGTGGACGCTCAAGGGCGAGGAGCTCGAGGACACGTCGGCGCTGATGTTCGGCCGTCGCAGCTACGAGCTGTTCGCGCCGACCTGGCCCACGTCGCAGGACCACGTCTCCTACAAGGAGCTGCCCAAGTACGTGGTCTCGTCCACGCTGCCCGACGACGCCGTCGTCGACGACTGGGGACCCATCACGTTCCTGCGCTCCACCGATGACGTCGCGGCGCTCAAGGAGGGCGACGGCGGCGCGATCTACATCCACGGCAGCGCCGTGCTCGCGCAGCGGCTGTCCGACACCGACCTCATCGACCAGTACAACCTGCTCGTCTTCCCGGTGCTGCTCGGTGCCGGCAAGAGCGTCTTCGGTCGGGCCGACCGCGCGAAGCAGCTGCTGAGTCTGCGCGAGTCCGAGACCTACTCGAACGGGATCATGAAGCTGGTCTACGACGTCAAGCGCTGATCCAGGTCGAGCGCGATGGCACCGCCGGCGCCCTCGCGCAGCTGGCGGGCGGTCCGTCCGACGTACGAGCGCAGGGCCCGGGCCAGGTGCGGCTCGTCGAAGTAGTCGAGCTTGACGACGACGTCGGCGGCGGGCTCGCCACCGGCCAGCAGTTCGGCCGCCGTCCGGGCCCGCTCGATCTGGCGGACGGCGCCGCGGGTCAGCCCGGTCGCTCCGCGGAACCGGCGCTCGACCGTGCGTCCCGAGACGTCCGGACGGTGGCCGTGCAGCACCTGGGCGACGAGCGGGTCGCGGACGACGATGCCGGCCCGGACCAGCCGCTGGACCAGCGCCTCGGCGTCGTCGGCGCCCGGCGTCTCCCAGCGCGAACCGTCGAGCCGGAACGTCCGGTTCGTGGTGTCGGGCAGCTCGATGCCGCCGTCGACCAGCGCCGCCGTGGGCACGGCCCGCAGTGAGGTGCCGACGGCGAACTCGATGCCCATGAACGTCGCGGCGTCGGGCACCGGCGCGGTGCCGGTCCTCGTCTCGGGGCCGGAGACGCCCGCGTAGGTGCCGCGCTCGTCCGCCCAGAACACCAGGCCCCAGCGCACCCCGGCGACGGAGGTCATCTGCGTGACCTGCTCGCTGGTGCACGTCCACACCTCGTCGACCCACGGCGAGTCGGAGCCGCGCGTCCCGAACCGCAGTCCCACAGACGCAGGATACGCCGCCGTCAACGGGCCTTCCGCAGCACGAGCGCCTGGGTGAGCGCGCCCACGGCCGCGATCGAGAGCACGGTGCGCACGGCGTTGGAGACCACCCACTGCGTCTCGAACCGGTCGCGGACGTCCGTGACGGCCGCGGCGTCGCCGAGGTCGCCGAGCTGGTCGATCTCGGTGTTCAGCGGGACGTTGACGATCATGGTCAGGGCGAAGACGACGGCGACGAGCACGAGCGCGACGACGGACCAGCGCACGGCGGCCGGCGGGCCGTAGCGGCGCAGCACCAGCGGCGCCACGATCGCCAGCAGCAGCGCCAGGGTGAAGGTGACGGGGAACACCGGGTTGTCGTTGTAGCGCTGGAGGGTGGTCACGAAGGTCTGGTCGTCGACGTCGGCCAGGTTGGGCATGACGGCGGCGGAGAAGGTGAAGTTGAGCCCGGTGACCAGCACCACGGCCAGCAGCGTCACGCCGAGCACGAGCCCGGTCCAGCCGTCACCTCGCCCGGCCTCCCGGCGTTCGGTCGTTCCCATCGTCTCGCTCATAGCGGATCTCCTCGTCTGCGGTCTCAGTACCTTCCGTCCACTGTCTCGCGACACTTCCGGCGGAACAATGCCTCTGCGTCGTCGATTCATGCTCATTCGTCCAGCCAAGGTGGACGCTCGAACCCGCCCTCGGCCGGTCATCCGCCCGGCCGCACCTCGACGACGACCTTGCCCAGCGCCAGCCCGGTGCCGACGCGGGCCAGCGCCTCGGGCACGCCGTCGAGGTCGAAGGTCCGGTCGATGTGGATGCGGACGTCGCCGCGCACGCACTGGTCGGCCAGCGGCTGGAAGTGCGCCGGTCCCTGCTTGACCACGAGGACGCCGAGCCGGCGCCCGGTGACCCGGCCGGCGACGGCGCCGATCGTGAGGACGCGCAGCAGCGCGCGCGTCGACCCGCCGACGCACTGGTACCGGCCGCCACGGGCGAGCGCTCGCCGGTAGGCGAACACCGACCGGTGGGCGACGAGGTCGAGGATGCGGTCGTACGGCCCGCCGCGGGTGAAGTCGCTGCTGCGGTAGTCGATCACCTCGTCGGCGCCGGCCGTTCGCATGAACGCGAGCTTGCCGGCGTTGTCGACGCCGGTCACGTGCAGCCCGGCGCGCTCGGCGAGTTGGACGGCGAACGCGCCCGTGCCGCCGCCGGCCCCGTTGATCAGCATCCGCTGCCCGGGCCGTCCGCCGGCCGTCCCCTGCAGGGCGATGGCGCCGGACTGGGGGAGCGTCGCGGCCTGGGCGAAGGTCAGTCCGTCCGGCTTGGGTGCGAGCGCCGACTCGGCGGCGACGGCGTACTCGGCGAAGCCACCCATGAGGGCGAGGTTGTCGCCGTACACCTCGTCGCCGGGGCGGAACCGGGTGACCCCGGCGCCGACCGCCTCGACCCGTCCGGCGATGTCGGAGCCGAGCACCCGGCGGGCCGGCCGGCGAGGGCCGCCCAGGCGTGCGTACAGCGGCGTGCCGCGCAGGCACTCCCAGTCGGACAGGTTCACCGAGGTCGCGACGACCTCGACGAGCACTTGGTCGCGTTCCGGCGACGGCACCGGGACCTGCTCGACGCGCAGCACGTCCGGCGGGCCGTAGCGGTCGTACACCACCGCCCTCACCGCGGCACCGTAACACCGGCCCTGACCAGCAGACAATCCTCCTTCATACCCACCGACGCGTACGGCGTACCCGAGTTCGCCCGGTGTTCATCCGTTCTTGCGGATCCGGACAGGTCGCCCCACTTGGCTGTGCGGGGCGGCTGGGGGCCGCCGTCATCGACGAGGGGGAAATCAGGCATGAGCGCGCGGAGAGCGCATAGAGCCGCGGTCGCCGTTCTGGCGGTCGCGGGGCTGGTCCCACTGGGAGCGGCCGGAGTACCGGCGGCGGCGAACACCGAGGTCGCGAGCGTCGTCGTCAACGAGGTCTCGCAGCGGGTGAACCCGGACTGGGTGGAGTTCCACAATCCGGGCGACGCGCCGGTGGACCTGTCCGGCTGGAAGGTCCAGGACGATCAGGACCGCGGCCCGGAGGACTATGTGTTCCCGCCGGGCACGGTCATCCCGGCCGGCTGGTACCTGGTCCTCGACGCGGCCGAGGGCGAGACACCCGGGTTCGAGTTCGGGCTGGGCGCCGCCGACACCGTCCGGCTGTCCGACGCCGGCGGCGAGCTGGTCGACAGCCTCAGCTGGACCGAGCACGCGACGACGACGTACGGGCGCTGCCCGGACGGCACCGGCGAGGTCCGCCAGACGGCGGCGCCGACCCGTGGCGAGGCCAACGACTGCACGTCGCCGGCCCGCATCAACGAGGTCGCGGCCGGGTTCGTCGAGCTGGCCAACCCCGGTGGTGCCGCGCTCGAGCTGGGCGGGCACGTCCTGCGCGCGGCCGGCGCCGACGACGGCTACGAGGTCCCGGCCGGTGAGCTGGCGCCGGGCGGGCTGCTGCTGATCGACGCGGACGAGCTCGGCTTCGCGCCGGCCGAGGTGGACGGCGTCGAGTTGGTCGACGGCAACGGCGCGGTGGCCGACGAGCACGGCTGGGACGCGCTGCCGGAGCCGAGCACGGGCCGCTGCCCGGACGGCACCGGCGCGTTCGCGGTGACGGCGTCGGCGACGCCGGGCGCCCCGAACGACTGCGTGCCGGTCGCCGGCCAGGACGTCGTCAAGGTCAACGAGGTCGAGTCCAGCGACGGCGTGCCCGGCGACTGGATCGAGTTCGTCAACACCGGCGCCGAGGCGGTCGACCTGTCCGGCTGGCTGGTCCGCGACAACGACGACACCCGGTTCTCGACCATCCCAGCCGGGACCGTCGTCGAAGCAGGCGGCTTCTACGTCCACGAGGAGACCGCGCTCGGGTTCGGCCTGGGCGGCGGCGACATGGCCCGCCTGTACACGCCGAACGGCACGCTGGCCGACTCCTACGCCTGGGACGAGCACGCGCTGACCACGTACGGGCGCTGCCCCGACGGCACCGGCGAGTTCCGGGCCACCACCACGCCGACCAAGGGCGCGCCGAACGCCTGCGACGGCGACCCGGAGCCCGAGCCGGAGCCGGAGCCGGGTGACCCGTGGCCCGGCGGCCCGGACGTCACCGTCGTCGACGAGGAGGACGCCTTCGACGGCGACCTCAGCGGCATCGACTACGACGACGGCGTCCTGTGGGCGGTCGACAACGGCCGCGGCCAGTTGCACAAGCTGGAGTGGGACGGCACCGTCTGGCACAACAGCGACGACGGCTGGGCGGCCGGCAAGCCGCTGCATTACCCGGGCGGCGTCGGCGCGCCGGACAGCGAGGGCGTGACGGTGACGGGCGACGGCTCCGTCGTGGTCGGGACCGAGCGCGACAACGACGCCGACGACCTCAGCCAGCTCAGCCTGCTGCGCTTCGACGTCTCCGGTGCCGAGGCGAGCCTGACGGCGTCGACCGAATGGGACCTCACCGCCGAGCTGCCGCCGACCGGCCCGAACGCCGGCATCGAGGCGGTCGAGTGGGTGCCTGACGACGTCCTGACCGAGCTCGGGTTCGCCGACGCCTCGACCGGCGAGGCCTACGACCCGGACGGCTACGCCGAGCACGGCGACGGCGTGTACTTCGTCGGCATCGAGGGCACCGGGCTGGTCTTCGCCTACCTGCTGCTCGACGACGGCGACGTCCACCAGCTCGCCGAGCTCGACCCGCAGCTGGCCGGCGTCATGGCGCTGGACTTCGACGCCGCCACCGGCACGCTCTGGGTGGTCTGCGACGACGGGTGCGACGGCACGTCGTCGCTGCTGCGGGTGGGCGCCGACGGCGCGTTCACGGCGGCCGGCCAGGTGGCCCGGCCCGAGGGGATGGCGAACCTCAACACCGAGGGCTTCGCGATCACCCCGGTCGATCGCTGCGCCGACGGCGTGCGGCCGGTCTACTGGACCGACGACAACGACACCGACGGCCACTCGCTGCGGGCGGGCACGCTGCCCTGCCCGGACCCGGAGGAGCCGGGCGGCGACGACGGCGCCGAGGACGGCGCGGAGGACGGCGCGGAGGACGGATCGGACGACGGCTCCGACGCGGGCACGGACGACGGCGCCGGCGGTGCCGACGGTACGGACGACGGCGGCGGCGCGGATGCAGGCACCGATGACGGCGACGGCGAGGCGCTGCCGGACACCGGTGGCGCGGCCGGCACCCTCGTCGCCGCAGGTGTGCTGCTGGCGCTGGCCGGGCTCGGGCTGGTCATGATCCAGCGCCGGCGCGGCGGGCTCGGCGTGAGCTGATCCGGCCAGCGCCGCCCGGACCGCCGCCCTCCCCGGGACGGCGGTCCGGGCGGCGACGGTCCGGCCCGGTCCGGAACGCGGTCCGCAGCGGCGGTCCGGGCCGACGGAGGCTCTGCGTCAAGTCCATTGGCGTTGTGAAGGCCGGGTTACTGCTGCCCTGGCCGTAGTAACTCGCCCTTGACGGGCCCACGGCGCACGAGGCGCCCAGCGCTCGAGGTCAGAGCCAGGCCGACGGCTCCGGTGGCTCCACCGGGACGGGACGGTCGTCGCACCAGGTGCCCCAGGCGTCCCAGCCGCCGTCGTTGCCGCCGAGCAGGTCGATCGAGAACTCCGGGCCGGTCGGCGGGAAGTTGAACGAGCCGCAGTTGTTCGTGAACGCGTGGCCGACGCCCCGGGCGTCCAGGTTCTCGATCGTCGCGCTGCCGAACGCCCGCGCGTTCAGCACGTTCGTCCCGGCGCCGTCGACCCGCACGTCGCGCACCGTCACGTGTGAGATGCCGTACAGGTCCTTGACCGCCCACTCCGACACGAACTGGATGGCGTTGTAGCTGACGTCCAGGAAGTCGGAGTCGACGACGCGGAAGTCGGCGTCCAGCGGGCCCTCCAGCGCGTAGAACCAGATCGCGCCGACGCCGATGTCCCAGTTCAGCTCGCGGGTCCCGGCCCGGACGGTGGTGTTGCGGGCGAAGGTCAGCTGCCCCTGGAAGTCGGTCGAGCCGTGCCGGTAGCCGGCGTGCAGCGCGGACCCCTCGCGGACCGGGTCGGCGATCAGGTTGTCCGACACGGTGTTGTCGCGGCCGCCGTAGATCGCGATGCCGTTCGCCAGCACCGGCGACTGGATCGTGTTGTGGTCGAAGGTGTTGCCGGAGTTCTTGTCCAGCTCTTTCGCGGCGTCGCCACTGACGTAGTGCGACCACATCGCCATCGCGTCGTCGCCGGTGTTGCGGACGAAGTTGTTCGTCGCGCGCACGCCGGTCCAGCCGCGCCGGATGTTCAGCCCGTCGGCGATCTGGTCGACGATGACGTTGTCGCGGATCAGCAGGTCGCTGCCGGGCCCGTCCAGCCAGATGCCGACCTTGGTGTTCTTGATGTAAAGGTCTTCGACGACGGAGTCGCTGAGTGCGCCGCCGACGCCGTTGACCTGGTCGTTGTCGATCCGCTCGGCCACCTCGCCGACGATCGCGAAGTCGGCCAGCCGAACGTCGTGGCTGCCGCCGGCGTCGTCCGCCCAGCGGCCGTAGAAGCCGGGGGAGTCGTGCCTCGAGCCGTCCGGCGCCTGCGTCGCGCGAGGCGTGACCGGGCCGGTGACGATCGAGTGCCAGTTCCCCGCCCCGACGATCGCGACCTCGTCGACCACGATGTGCCGGGTGACGAGGAACGTGCCGGCAGGGATGTAGACGACGGCGTCGCGGCCGGGGTGGCGCTGCTGGGCGTGCGCGATGGCGCGGTCGAACGCGGCCGAGGAGTCGCGGCGGCCGGACGGGTCGGCGCCGAACTGCAGGATCGACACCGAGTGCGCGGGCTTGCGGGCCGGCGGCGCCACCTGCTCGTAGTCCAGCAGGTCGACGACGGTCCACGCGGCGGCCGCGCGGCGCGGCACCGTCAGCCGCAGCGTCGACCCGGCGGGATGGGTGCGGTCCAGCAGCAGCCGCTGCTCGTCGTAGGCGTGGCTGGGCCGGTGCGGCTTGGCCTGGCTCTCCGTCGGCGGCCGCCACCAGTCCGGGTTGAGCCAGCCGGTCCCGGGGTCGTTCGAGAACGGGTAGTCGGCGTACAGCCAGGAGTACCGCGAGGTCAGCGTCATGGTGCTCCGGTGCCGGCCGTCGACGGTGACCTCCAGCGGTGACTCGATGCCGCCGCCTGACGGCGCGTCCGGGATGCTGGCGCGGACGGTGATCGCGTTGGCCGGGCGGGTCAGCGTGAACTCGACGTACGCGCCCGGGTCCAGCCTGACGGCGTCGCGGCCGGACGCTTCGGCGCTCAGCGTGTAGGCGGCCCGCTGCTCGGCGCCGCGCCGGTCCGGGGAGTAGAGCGCGATGTCGCCGGTGGACGACGCGCTGAGCGGTTCGCCGGTGTGGACGGCGAACTCGGCCTCCTGCTCGGCGAACGCGACGTCGGCGCCGCGGCCCTCGACCAGCTCGGGGTCGAGGCCGGCCCGGGTCTCACGAGGCGTGGCGGCGGTGGCGGACGGAGACGGCTCGGCCTGGGCGGCCGGCATGACGGCGGCAATGGCGGTCGCGAGGACGGCGGCCGCGGCGACGATGAGACGGCTGCGCATACTCGGTCAAAGTACAGCAAAATAAGGTGTAAGAATACGAAAGAACTCAACAATCCGCCATCATCTACCCACCCGAGTTGATCATGGAGAAGGTCGGCTCCAGATCGCCGCCAGAGCCGAGTTTCTCCATGATCAACTCGGGTCGGGGGCGCGGCTCGCGGTCGTGCGGCCGAGCTCGTCGCGGTACCGGCCGAGCACCAGCGGCCAGCCGCGGTCGTAGTCGGCGCGGGCGGTGGACGGGTCGTCGTAGCTCTCCCAGCCGCTGTGCCGCAACGTCACCAGCGTGCCGCCGCCGTCGACCGCGGCGAAGGAGACCTCGACCAGCCCCGCGGCGTCGGCCGGCCGGCCCGGGTGCCAGGTGAACGCGACCACCGCGGGCGGCTCCCACCGGGTCACCGTCCCCCAGGCCGCCTCGTCGCCTGCCTCGGAGCGCTCGACGATGACGCCGTCCTCGAACGCGACGGTCGCGGCCTCGCCGTAGACGCTGAACCGGGCCAGCGGCCACCAGCGCCCGATGCCGGCGGTGAACACGTCGAACGCGACCGCCGGTGCGGCCTCGACCAGCAGTTCGCGGCGGATCTCGGGTACGGGACTCATCGCTCGTCCTCCTCCGGTTCGGGCGTGGCGCGGGCGACCTCGGCGGCATACGCGTCGAGCGCGACGTCCCAGGTGCCGACCAGCCACTCCTGCACGGCCGCCAGCCCGTCCGGCGCCAGCGCGTAGAGGTTGCGGGTGCCCACGCTGCGGTGCTCGATCAGCCCGGCGCCGCTGAGTACCCGCAGGTGCTTGCTCACGGCGGGCCGGCCGACCGGCAGTCGCTCGGCCAGCTTGCCGACGGGCGTCGGGCCGTCGCGCAACAACTCGAGGATGCGCCGCCGCACGGGCTCGCCGAGGGCGTCGAACGCCGCATCCGCTGATTGGTTACTCATGGGCAACGGTTACTCTACAGCAACCATTGCTACTCCGTCTCGATCAGCGCCGCGATCCGTTCACCGGCCATGACGGCGGTCGCGGCCGGCCCGCTCGACGTCACCGCCGGGAAGATCGACGTGTCGGCGACGCGCAGGCCGGTGACGCCGTGCACGCGGCCGTGCTCGTCGACGACGCCGTCCGGGCCCATCGCGCAGCCGCCGCTGAGGTGGATCGCGGTCCCGACGTGCGCGGCCAGCCAGCGGTCCAGCGCCGCGTCGTCGGCCAGGACGTCGTCGTCGAGGCCGGGCGTCGTCCGCGCCGCGACCAGTGGCCGGAACGCCGCCGTCGTCAGCAGCCGCACCGCCACCCGCACGCCGTCCCGCAGCCGGGCCCGGTCCTCCGGCGTGGACAGGAAGTGGTGGTCCAGGCGCGGCGACACCGCCGGGTCGGCCGAGACCAGTTCGACGGTGCCGCGGCTGGTCTCCTGCTGCAGCGCGACCCGCAGTGCCAGGTCGTCGCCGGCGCCGGGGACGACCACGCCGAGCGGCCGCGTCCAGCACAGGATCTCCAGGTCGCCCTCGTACGGCGACCCGGTCGCGGTGAACGCCAGCCGGCCCTGCAGCGGCAGCGCCGCCGACGGCGTCAGCGCGGCGCCCGCGGGCCGGTACCCGACGGTGATCTCGGGGTGATCGCTGGTCCCGCGGCCGACGCCGGGCAGATCGGCGACCACGGGCACGCCGAGCGACGCCAGCCGCGCGGCCGGGCCGACGCCGGACACCATGAGCAGCTGCGGCGACAGCACGGCTCCGGCGGACAGGATCACCTCGCCGGCCTGTACCTCCTCAGTGCGGCCCTCCCGCGAGACCACCACGCCGACGGCCCGGGCGCCCGCGAACAGCACCCGCCGCACCACCGCGCCGCCGAGCACCGTCAGGTTCGGCCGGCCGCGCGCCGCCGCCAGGTGCGTCCGCGCGGTGCTGTGCCGAAGCCCGTCCGCGACGGAGAGCGGCACCGGCCCGTACCCGGGCCGGCCGCCGTCGTTCTGGTCCGGCTGCGCCGGGAATCCCAGCTCGGCGCAGGCGGCGTAGAACGCCGTCGTCACCGGGTGCGGCGGGGCGTCGCGGCGTACCGGCACCGGCCCGCCGTGCCCATGCCCCGGCCGGTCGCCGTGGTCGCGGTCGTCCTCCAGCGCCGCGAAGAACGGCCGGACCCGCTCCCACGACCACGCCGGGTTGCCCAGCGCCGCCCACCGGTCGAAGTCGGCCGGCGCGCCGCGGACGAAGTAGCCGCCGTTGATCGCGGTCGACCCGCCGACGATCCGGCCGCGCGGCACGACCGCCGTCACGTCCGTGGTGAGCCGGGCCGGGAACGCCCAGGCCGCCGGGTGACCGAGCGCCGCCGCGGGCATCGTGGCCGGGTCGAGCAGCTCGGCCGGCTGCTCGTCCGGGCCGGCCTCGAGCAGCAGCACCCGGCGGTCCGGGTTGTCGCTGAGCCGGGCCGCCAGCGGTGCTCCGGTCGCGCCCGCACCCACCACGACGACGTCGTAGAACACGGTCGCACCGTATCTGCGAGGATGGCGGCGTGACCGGGCCGGGGCACGGCGTTCCGTCACCGCCCGGGCGAGCGCACATCACCGACCTGCGCAATACCGAGCCGCAGGGTTGCCGCTAGGGTGCCGGCGCGCCGCCATAGCCGATCTCGTTGCCGTCCAGGTCGTGGTAGGTGATCTTGCGGACGCCGTTGCCATACGTCTCGCGCAGCGCCGGCTCGATGCCGCGCGACGTGATGCCGTCGACCACCGCGTCGAGGTCGTCGACGAAGATCGTGACGTGGCTCCGGCCGGCGGTCTCGGGGCGCTGGTTGACGGCGATCGAGCGGTGCTCGGCCAGCTCCCACACCACCTCGGTGTCGTGGGCGCGGAACGTGAACGGCGCGCCGAACAGCTTCTCGTACCAGGCGGCCGAGGCGGCGAAGTCGGTCACCGGGAGCACGGCGAATAGGTCGAGAGTCATGTGGCGATGCTAGCCAGTCCGGCACCCTAGCGGTCTACGGTGACCTCACACCGAGGGGGACATCATGAGTACGGAGGAGACCAGCGGGAGTGGGACGAGATGAGCGAGGCCGGTCGCGCCTCGGTCCCGCGCGACCGGCTGTTCATCCAGCTCGGCTTCCTGCTCGACGCCATCCCGGAGGGGGAACGGGCGCGCTGGATGCGCGAGTTCCTGCCGCTCCCCGCCCGGGTGCTCTACCAGGCCGACGGGAGGCGTCAGTACGAGAAGCACCGCCGTCTCGTGTACGGCGATCTCGCCTGACGCCTACCGGGACATCTCCCTGGGGTCAACCTCGGCCGCTGCTGGCGCGGGCCCGCCGGGCGATCGCGTCGATCGACACCGCGAGCAGCAGCACCGCTCCGGTGACGATGAAACGCACGGAGGAGTCCACGCCGATGCGGTTGAGGCCGCTGTTGATCGACATGAGCACCAGCACGCCCAGCAGCGCCGAGTAGGCCGAGCCGCGGCCGCCGAACAGGCTGACGCCGCCGATGACCGCCGCCGCGATCGCGGTCAGGTTGACGTCGTTGCTGCCGCTGGCCTGCGACACCGACGTCAGCCGGGCCAGGAACAACAGACCGCCGGTCGCGGCCAGCAGGCCGGTCAGCGAGAACGCCGAGATGTAGATCCAGGTGACGTTGATGCCGGAACGGCGGGCCGCCTCGACGTTGCCGCCGACGGCGTACAGGTGCCGGCCCCAGGTCGACTTGCGCAGGACGAGGTCCAGGAGCACGACCAGCCCCACGAAGAACACCACCGCGAAACCCCAGCCGCGGTCGATGTTCAGGTAGTAGGTGAGGAAGCCGAGGCCGGCCAGCATGACCCCCGCCTTGATCAGCACCAGCGTCACCGACTGCGCGGGCAGCCCGGCCGCCGTCCGCCGCCGGATGCCGATGAGGTTGACCAGCGCGTACAGCGCGACGACCGCCACCACGACGACGTACGAGACCGCCGGGCTGAGGAAGTCCTCGCGGGCGAACTGCGCCAGCGGCGACGTGCGCGGCAGGTTGATCGTGCCGGTGTCGCCGAGCACGACGTACTGCAGGCCGACGAAGCCGAGCAGGCCGGCCAATGTGATGACGAAGCTCGGCACGCCGATCTTGGTGAAGATCAGCCCGTAGACGATGCCGATGACTGCGCCCGTCCCGGCGCCGGCCGCCAGCCCCAGCACCAGCGGCTGCTCCTGCTGGACCACCAGGACGGCCGTGATGGACCCCGCGAGACCGCTGATCGAGCCGACGGACAGGTCGATCTCGCCGAGAAGCAGCACCAGCACGATGCCGACCGCGATGATGCCGTACGGCACGGCGGTGAGCGTGATGTTGACCAGGTTGCTCGACGACAGGTACGTGACGTCCTGCAGGTAGAAGACCAGCCCGATGATGAACAGGCCGACGACCACCGGCAGCATGCCGAGGTCGCCGTCGCGGACGCGCCGCCGGAACGCGTCCACCGCGCCGCGCAGGCCGGCGTCCTGGGCCAGCCGCTCGTCGAGGAGGTCGGCGCGGGCCGCGGTCTCGTCGGCCGGCGCCGTCCGGGTCCTACTCATCGGTGCCCCCTGACGCCTCGCGGCGGGCGTTGCGCTCGGCCACGACGTTGTCCGACGCGCCGGTGATGGCGGCGACGAGCTGCTCGGTCGTGACGTCGACGGTGCGGAACTCGGCCTCGTTGCGGCCCAGCCGCAGCACCACGATGCGGTCGGCGACGGCCTGCACGTCGGCCATGTTGTGGCTGATCAGGACGACGGCGAGGCGCTGCTCGCGGAGCCGCTCGACGAGGTTCAGCACCTCGGCGGTCTGCGCGACGCCCAGGGCGGCGGTCGGCTCGTCGAGCATGACCACCTTGGGCTGGCCGACCAGGCTGCGGGCGATCGCGACGGTCTGCCGCTGGCCGCCGGACAGGCTGGCGACCGGGATGCGCACGGTCGGGATCTTCGCGCCCAGCTCGCGCAGCAGCCGCCAGGACTCCTTCTCCATGGCCACCTCGTCCATCCAGGCCTGCGAGCCCAGCTCGCTGCCGAGGAACAGGTTGGCCACGACGTCGAGGTTGTCGCAGAGCGCGAGGTCCTGGAAGACCGTCGCGATGCCCAGCGACTGTGCGGTGCCCGGGCTGCCGACGTGCACCTCGCGGCCCTCGACCCGCATGCTGCCGGAGTCGGGCTGGTACACGCCGGACATGATCTTGACCAGGGTCGACTTCCCCGCGCCGTTGTCGCCGACGAGGGCGACCACCTCGCCGGCGTGGACCTGGAAGTCGACGCCGGCCAGCGCCTGGACGGCGCCGAAATGTTTGCCGATCCCGGTGAGTTCCAGGACCGGCTGGGTCGTGCGGGCCGAGGACCCGCTCTCCTCTGTGGCGACGCTCATCGGCACCATCTCCTCTGTTCCAGAGTCAAGGGTGGCACCGGCCGGGAGATTCCGGCTCCAGTGCCACCCTCGACGTTGTCTCGACGGGATCAGCTGAGGCCCGCGGCCGCGCAGGCGTCCGCGTAGTCAGCGGTGCAGATCTCGTCGACGCTCCAGAACTCGTCGGCTACGACGGTGTCGGCCACGTTGTCGGCGGTGACCACGATCGGGTCGTGGATCAGCGACGGCACACCCTGGAAGTCGACGGTGTCGGCGACCTCCTCGCCGTTGACGATCGAGATGGCCGCCTCGGCGGCGCCCTCGGCCTCGACCGGGATCGGCTTGTAGACCGTCATGTATTGCTCACCCGCGACGATGCGCTGGATGGCGGCCAGCTCGGCGTCCTGCCCGGTCACCGGCGGCAGCGCGTCGGCGGCGATGCCCGCACCGGTCAGCGCCGCGATGACGCCGCCGGCCTGGCCGTCGTTGGCGGCGTAGACGCCGGCCAGCGAGGCGGGGTCGATGGTGTTGAGCTGGTCCGTCGTCCACGACTGGGCGTTGTCGGGGCTCCAGTCGGGGTTGTCGTACTCGCCGACGACGGTGAGGTCGCTGGCGTCGATGATGCTGTGCGCGCCGGACTTGAACTGCGCGGCGTTGGGGTCGTCGGGCGACCCGTTCAGCATGAGGATGTCGCCGGCCGCGCCGACCGCGTCGACCAGGGCCTGGCCCTGCAGCTCGCCGACCCGCTCGTTGTCGAACGAGGTGTAGTAGTCGGCACCCTCGATGAAGCGGTCGTAGGCGATGACCGGGATGTCGGCGGCCTGCGCGTCGGCCACCAGCGACGCCGCGGCGACACCGTTGACCGGGTCGAGCACCATGACGTCGACGTTCTGCGAGATCGCGGAGTCGACCTGCTCGGCCTGCTGGGCCTCGTCCTGGTCGGCGTTGAAGTAGACGACCTCGCAGTCGGCGCACAGCTCCGCGACCTTGGCCTCGAACAGCGGCCGGTCGAACGCCTCGTAGCGGGCGGTGGCCGCTTCCGGCAGGAGCAGGGCGATCGAGGCGCCCCCGCTCGCGGTCTCGTCGCTCCCGCCGCCGTTGTCGTTGTCGTCCTCGTTGGCGCCACAGGCGGCCAGTGCGCCGGCGGCCAGGGCGAGGACTGCGAAGACGGCAGCCCGTCGATTGGGCTGGTGCACAGTGAAACCCTCCTTTGGGTTCTTGGCCCGCCGATAGATCGGCCGGCTGGGGAGAGTGTCGAACGCCTGCGCGTTGTCGTCAAGGCTCAAATACATTACGCGTTTACAACTTGTTTATGCGTTCGTATTTCGACAGCAAATATACGGACATCGCCCGTGAATCGCGGTACGGACCAGAACGGCCGGTTGGTCCGGGCGCCGCCGTACGCTGCCTCCAGCGTCGCGTTGATCATGGAGAAGGGAGGCTTCCGGGCGCGGCAAGGCCTGACCTTCTCCATGATCAACTCGGGTCAGGCCTACTGCGCGGCATCGAGGCCGGCGATGAGCGCGCCGACCGCCTCGGTGTCCTCGCCGAGCGGCGAGATCGCCACCCGGGTCCGCTCCGCCACGCCGGGGAGGACGGCCCGGCGGAAGCCCTGCTGGACCGGGCGCAGCCAGGCGTCGCCGGCGGCGATCAGCGGCCCGCCGAGGGCGATCTCGGCCGGGTTGAGGATCATCGCCAGCCAGCCCAGGCCCCGGCCGAGCAGCTCGCCGGCGTCCTCGAGCACGTGCACCGCGACGGGGTGCCCGTCGCCGATCAGCGCGAGCACCTCGGTGAGCCCGAGGTCGCGCTGCAGCGCCGAGCTCAGCGCGGAACGGACCGACTCCGCCGAGCCGACCGTCTCCAGGCAGCCGCGGCGCCCGCACCGGCACACCACCGACAGGCCGGGGTCCAGCGCGAGGTGGCCGATCTCGCCGGCCGCGCCGGAGTCGCCGCGCAGCAGCTCGCCGCCGACCGCGACCCCCGCCCCGATGCCCGAGCCGACCTTGACGAACACCACCGATCCCGGGCCGGCGCCGGCCCGGCGGGCCAGCGCGAGCGCGCCGAGGTTCGCGTCGTTCTCGACCACCACGGGCCGGCCCAGGACGGCGGCGATCTCGTCGCGCAGCGGGAAGCCGACCAGCGTGGGCAGGATCGCCGTCTCGGTGACGGAGCCGGTCGCGGCGTCGATCGGCGCCGGGACGCCCACCGCGACTCCGGCGATCTGGCCGGCGGTCAGGCCGGCCCGTTCACGGGCCGCCGCCGCGAGCGAGGCGATCGTCTCGATCAGCGTGTCCGGGCGCAGGCCGCCGGCGAGTTCCGTGGCGGACTCGGCCAGCACCTCGCCGGGTTCGGCGCCGGCGACGACCTTGACGTGCGTGCGGCCGAGGTCGATGCCGATGCCGTACCGCTGCCGCGCCGGCGCGCGCTGGACCAGGCGGCTGCGCCGGCCGTTGGCGACGCCCTGGCTGACGACCAGCTCGCCCTCGTCGACGAGGGCGTGCACCAGTCCGGAGATGGTCGCGGGGGCGAGGCCGGTCAGCCGGGCCAGCTCCGCCTGGCTGACCGGCTGGCCGGCCGGCAGCGCGAGCAGCAGCCGCTGCCGGTTCGCCAGCCGCAGGGCGGACAGCGACCCGGGACGCAGATCGCCCCTTGACGTCATAGTGTGAACGCTACACCCTCTTGAAAGCCGCCCCGTGGGCGGTCGCGTGCCCCTAGCGGCCGGGCCGCGAATGCTCGCGGAACGGCGTTATTTCGGCACGGTGCGCGAGCGTGTCCAGCCCGACGGCGACGGCGAGGACGAGACCGGTCGCGATCAGCCGGATCGCCGACGACGCGCCCAGCAGGTCCAGGCCGTTGGCCAGCGAGCCGACCACCAGCGCGCCCAGCAGCGCCGACCACACCGTGCCGCGGCCGCCGAACAGGCTGGTCCCGCCGATGGCGGCGGCGGCGACCGCGGTGAGCATCAGGTCGGTGCTGCCTGACGACTGGTTGACGGCGAGCAGCCGCGACGCGGCGAGGATGCCGCCGGTGACGGCCAGCACCGAGGCCAGCATGAACACGACCAGGCGGATCCGGTCGACCGCGATGCCGGCCCGGCGCGCCCCCGACGCGTTGCTCCCGGTCGCGACGGCGTGACGGCCGAGCTTCGTGCGGCGCACGACCAGGTCGCCGCCGGCGAGCAGCACGAGGAACACCACCACGGCGAGCGGCACGCCGCGGTCGGCGTTGAACACCGCGACGGCCACCGGCGCGCCGATGGCGGCGACCACCCACGGCCAGACCCGCCGCGCCGGCCGCGGCCGTTCGTTGCGCAGGTACCCGACGATCGCGAGGACGGCGCCGCCGCTCGCCACAGCGGCGATCAGCCAGCCGAGCCCCGGCGCGAGGAACGTCCCCGCGATGGCCACCAGCTGCGGGTCGTCGATGTTGACGCTGCCGGTGTCGCCGAGGACCAGCAGCAGCGCGCCCTGCCACGTCAGCAGCCCGGCCAGCGTCACCACGAACGACGGGACGCCGACCCGCGTCACCATGGCCGCGTGCAGCAGCCCGACCAGCGCGCCGGTCAGCAGCCCGGCGAGGATCGCCAGGACGGCCGGCCAGTCCTGCTTCACGCTGAGCACGGCGGTGACGGCCGCGCCGAAGCCCGACACCGCGCCGACGGACAGGTCGATCTCGCCGATCAGCAGCACGAGCACGACCGCCACCGCGACGGCGCCCACCGCGACGATCTGCAGCATCAGGTTCGTGAGGTTCACCGCCGACAGGAAGCGCGGGTTGCTCAGGCTCATGACCAGCCAGATGATGGCGAGCGCGGCCGGCGGCGCCCAGCGGCCCAGGCGCGCCGGCGACACCGACCCGCTCACGGCGCCCCGCCCTCGGTCAGGCCGGCGACGGCGCACTCCTGCTCGAGCCCCTCGCAGATCTCGTCCACCGACCAGAAGCCGTCGGCGACGACGGTCGCGGCGATCGTCTCGCGCGTGACGGCGACCGGCTCCAGCATCAGCGCGGGGATGCGTCCCTGGCCGTTGTCGACCCAGCTGTTGCGCAGGTCGTCCGGCGGCTCGCCGGTCCGCGCCAGGCTGACGGCGACGTCGGCGGCCATCTCGGCCTGCGTGCGCACCGCCTTGTAGACCGTCATGTACTGGTCGCCGGTGAGGATCCGGCGGATCGCCGCCAGTTCGGCGTCCTGCCCGGTCACCGGCGGCAGCGGGTCGAGCCCGGCGGCCTTCATCGCGGCGATGGCGCCGCCGGCCACGCCGTCGTTGGCCGCGTAGACGCCGGCGACGCGGTCGCGGCCCAGCGTCGTCAGGGCCCGGTCCATCGCCTCCTGTGCCTGGTCGGGCGACCAGTCGGGCACGTCGACCTCGGCGCCGACGGTGACACCGGCGGTGTCGAGGACGCTGTGCGCGCCACGGCGGAACAGCGCGGCGTTGTCGTCGGTGGGCGAGCCGTTCAGCACCACCAGCTCGCCGCCGGTGTCGCCGACGGCGGCCAGCAGGACCTCGGCCTGCAACACGCCGACCTGCTCGTTGTCGAACGTGACGTGGAAGTCGACCGGGACGTCGAGCACGAGCCGGTCGTAGCTGACCACCGGGACGCCGGCCGCGTGCGCCAGGCGGACGATGACAGCGGCGGACCTGGAGTCGACCGGGTCGAGCACGAGCACGTCGGCGCCGTTGGTGAGCGCGGCCTCGGCCTGGGCCTGCTGGTGGGCGGCGTCCTGGTCGGCGTTGCTGACCAGCGTCTCGCAGTCGGCGCACACCTCCTGGACGCGGTCGACGAACGCCGGGCGGTCGTGCGACTCGTAGCGGGCGGTCTTGTTCTCCGGCAGCAGCAGGGCGATCTGCAGCTCGTCGGACCCGCCGGCGGCCGTGCCGCAGGCCGCCGCCCCCAGCGCCAGGGCGAGGACCGCGGGCAGGGCGGCGGCGAGCAGGCGTCGGCGGCCCATCACCGGTCCGTCGTGAAGCGGTAGCCGGCCCGCGGCTCGGTGACGATCAGCTCGGTGCCCTCGGGTCCTTCGAGCTTGGCCCGCAGCCGGCCGACGTACACGCGCGTGTACTCCGTCTGCGTCTCGTAGCCCGGCCCCCACACCCGGCGCAGCAGTTCGGCGTGCGACAGCAGCCGGCCGGGGTTCATCGCCAGCTCGCGCAGCAGCGCGTACTCGGTGCGGGTGAGGTGCACCCGCTTGCCGCCCTTCGTGACCAGCTGGGCGTCGAAGTCGATGCGCACGTCGCCGACCCGCACCTGCGGCGCCACCGGGCGCGGCTCGGCCGGACGGGCCCGGCGCAGCATGGCGTTGATGCGGGCGAGCAGTTCCTCGATGCCGAACGGCTTGGTGAGGTAGTCGTCGGCGCCCAGGTTCAGCGCCCGGACCTTGTCGGTCTCGCCCCGCCGCGCCGACAGCACGATGATCCCGACGTCGGACCGGTCGCGCACCGCCCAGCACAGGTCGAAGCCGTCGTGGCCGGGCAGCATGAGGTCGAGCAGCACGACGTCGGGCGCGGTCTCGTCGAGCAGCCTGAGCAGGTCGGAGCCGTCCGTCGACACGACGACCCGGTAGCCGCGGGCGGTGAGGTTGGACCGCAGGACGTCGACGATGATGCGGTCGTCCTCGACGATGAGGACGCCGGGAGCCTCAGCCATCGTTCTCCTCGTCGTCGGCCGGTTCGACCGGCAGTGTCACGCGGAAGCTCGACTCGGGCCCGGCCACCAGCTCGACTCGGCCGCCGTGCGCCGCGGCGATGCCGCGGACGATGGCCAGTCCCAGCCCGGCGCCGGTGCTGCCCTCGCCGCGCACCCGCGGCTCGAAGATCCGCTCCGCGACCTCGGGCGGGATGCCGGGGCCGTCGTCGCTGACCAGCACCTCGACCGACGTGCCGCCGCTGACCGCCGCGGCGGTGACGCGCACCGCGCCGTCGGGCCCGCCGTGGCGGACCCCGTTCTCCAGCAGGTTGACGAACACCTGCTCGAGGCGGTCGTGGTCGGCCCAGATCGGCGGCAGGTCGGCGGCGACCGCGACCTTGACGCGGTCGGGGTGCGGCACGCAGCTGCGGGCCGCCTCGAGGACGAGCCGCACGTCGGTCCAGTCGGGGCGCAGGCGCAGCAGGCCGGACTCGATGGCCGAGGAGTCGAGCAGGTCGCCGACCAGGCGCTCCATGCGCGCGGACTCCGTCGTGATGGCGGCGAGGAACCGGTCGATGGAGTCGGGGTCCCAGACGAGGTCGCGCTGCTGCAGCGTCGAGGCGTACCCGTGGATCGCGGTCAGCGGCGTGCGCAGCTCGTGGCTGAGGTGCTGCAGCACCTCGCGCTGCAGCTGCTGAGAGCGCCGGGCGGCGGCCGCCTCGCGGCGCGCGCTCTCGAGCATCTCCCGCTCCAGGGCGAGAGCGAGCGACCGGCGCGCGTCGTCGAGCAGCTCGACGGCGTCGCGGGACGGCTCCGCGGGGTCGTCCCAGCGGGCCAGCAGCAGCCCGGTGCCGCCGGGGATCGGCAGCCCGGCGATGGCCAGACCGTCGCCGAGGCGCCGCGGCCGGTCGATCCCGGCAGGCGCCGCCTCGGCCAGCTCGCGCAGCCCGTGCGGGTCGGACTCAGAAGACTCGTCGAGGTCGATGTGCACCCACCGGGGCCCGCCGCCGGTGAGCTCGGAGACGTCGGTCAGCAGCATGCCGGCCGCCCGGGCACCGAGGCCGCGGCAGAGCGCGAGCAGCGCGGCGGACAGCCCGCCGTCGACGCGGTCGGGACCGGCCAGCGTCTCGAGCATCGCCCGCAGCGACTCGAGGATCTCGTTGCGCCGGCTGACCTCCTCGATCAGCCGTTCGCGCTCGATCGCACTGGCGGCGTGGCCGGCGTAGAGCGAGACCAGCTCGCGGCGGTCGGCGTCGAGGCGGCCGGCGGAGGTGCTGAACCCGGTGATGGTGCCCAGCACGCCGGTGGAGCCGACGATCGGCGCGGACCACGCGCTGCGCACCCCGGCGGCGGAGGCCTGCTCGAGGTAGCCGGTCCAGGACGACTCGTCGCTCAGGTCGTCCATGACCACCAGCTGGCCGAGCGCCGCCGCCGTCCCGACCAGGCCGCCGGCCGACCCGACCGGCACCAGCGCGGCGTCCTCGGCCAGCGCCGGCGGCACGCCGATGGCCGCGGTGCGGCGCAGCAGCGGCCCGCGCGGCGCGCGGTCGAGCAGGTGCACGCAGAGCATGTCCTGGTCGAGGGCGGCCGCCGTGGCCGACACCACGAGCGGCAGCGACGCGGCGGGGTCGGCGGCGGAGAGCTGCTCGACCAGGCTCTTCAGACGGTTGAGCTGACGGCGCGCCGCCGACTCGGTCTCGATGCCCGACATCAGCGCCGCGACGTCGTCAGAGTGGACCTCGGCCGGCGACACGGTCGCGACGATGCGGCCGTGGCGGAGCACCACGATGCGGTCCGCCAGCGCGAAGACCTCGTCGAGATCGTGGCTGACCAGCAGGATCGCCCGGCCGTCGTCGCGCAGGCCGCCCAGCACGCGCATGATCTCCGCGCGGCGCAGCACGCTCAGCGACGCCGTCGGCTCGTCCAGCACCAACAGGTCGGCGCCGGTGGACAGCGCCCGGGCCAGCGCCACCTCCTGCCGCTGGCCGCGCGACAGTGTGTCGACCCGGGCCCGGACGTCGGTGAGCTGCGAGCCGAACCGCTCGAGCGCGTGCCGGGCGTCGGCGGCCATCCGGCCCTCGGCCAGCAGGACGCGGGAGTGCTCGCGGCCGAGGAAGATGTTCGCCACGACGTCGAGGTCGTCGCAGAGCCCGAGGTCCTGCCAGACCACCGCGACCGGCGCCCGGGCGACGCCGGCGGTGGCCTGCACCTCGACCTGGCCCTCGTCGACGTCGGTGTCGCCGGTGATGCACCTGACCAGCGTCGACTTGCCGGCGCCGTTCTCGCCCACGACGGCGACGATCTCGCCGCCGCGCACGCTGAGCGACACGCCGTCGAGCGCTCGCAGCCGCCCGTAGCGCTTCGTCACGCCACGCAGCTCGAGGATCGGCCCGGCCGTGCCGCGGCGGCCGTCGCCGTCGGTCATGCCACTATCATCCCCCCGCTGGCGCGAGACCTCGCGGTCGGCCGCCATCGTGACTCGCCGACGACGGCCGACCGTGCCATCGGCGCGTCAGCGCAGCGTGCGGACGAACTCCTCGATCGGGGCGGCGGGACGGCCGAGCAGCCGCTCGAGGTCCGGCGTCGGCGTGCCGAACTGCGGCAGCCGCAGCAGCGGCAGGATGAAGGCCATGCCGCCGGTCTCGTCGTCGGCCAGCTCCCGGAAGGTGACGCCGAGGGCCTCGGCGAGCTGCGGATACGTCCAGCCGGGGCCGCGCAGCTCGTAGACGGCCTTCTCGTGGCCGGTCCCGGTCAGGACGGCGCTCGCGGCCAGCGCGAGGTCGGCGATCGGCGCGGTGACCAGCGGCTGCCCGATCGCCGGCGCTGCCAGCTCGCCGGCCTTCACCGCGGCCGCCGCCAGGTCCGCCGTCACCAGCTCCTCGGTGTAGAAGGTGTTGCGCAGGAACGTGTACGCGATGCCGGTGTCGCGGATCGCCCGCTCGGTCGTCGTGTGGTCGGCCAGGAAGCTCGCGCCGTCCTCGGCGGTGATGGCGCTGGTGTAGACGATGTGCCCGACGCCGGCGGTCTCGGCCGCTGCCACCACGTTCGCGTGCTGGCGCGGCCGCACGCCCGGCGACGTGTCCGACGCCGACACGAACAGCAGCCGATCGGCGCCGGCGAACGCGCGGCCGAGGCTGGCCGGGTCGTCGTAGTCGGCCTGGCGCACCTCGACGCCGCGCTCGGCGAAGGGCCGCGCCTTCTCCGGGTCGCGCGCCACGACGGCGACCTCGCCGGCCGGCAGTTCGGCGATCAGGTCGTCGACCACGACGGGCCCGAACCGGCCGGTCGCCCCGGTCACCACGATCATGACTGTCTCCGTTCACTCAAGGGTCTGTTCTCGCGACGATCGCGACGTTACGCTGGAGACTCACCCAGCGAAAGTACGTACCTTGAGGTAACCAACGGAGGTGGGCGTGAGCATCGAGGTCAGCAAGGGCCTGCAGGCGCTGCAAGGTGACGTGTTCGACAGCAACTGCCCGTCGCGCGGCATCCTGGAGCACGTCACCAGCCGGTGGGGCGTGCTCGTCCTGGCCGCGCTGGGGGAGCGCGAGCAGCGCTTCGGCGAACTGCACCGGCGCATCGGCGGGGTGAGCCAGAAGATGCTCGCCCAGACGCTGCGCGCGCTGGCCGCCGACGGCTTCGTCGAGCGGACGGTCATCCCGGCCGCGCCGCCGCAGGTCAGCTACCGGCTGACCGCGTCAGGCGACCAGGTCGCCGCGCACGTGGTCGGGCTGGTGGGCTGGATCGAGCAGAACCTGCCCGCCATCCTGGCCGCCCGCGAGGGCCAGCCGGCGCCGTCCGACACCCCCTAGCGGTCCTCGTCCTCCTCGTCATCCTCGGGCGGGATGCCCGGCGACTCCGAGCCGCGCCCCGGCGGGCTCGTCGGGACGCCTGGCGATTCCGAGCCGCGCCCGGGTGGAGTGGTCGGGACTCCCGGCGATTCCGAGCCGCGCTCCGGTGGGGTGGCCGGGACGCCCGGCGATTCCGAGCCTTCGTGGTTTGTCATGGGAATGCCCCTCTCTCGATCCCGCCGACTGCCGGGTACCCGGATGGCGCCGCCCGAAACAGTCACCCCGCCCGCCCGGCCCTCGTTGATCTTGGAGTTCTGCGGCCATCTATCGGACATTTCACCCAGCAATTCCGGCCTTTCTCCAAGATCAACTTCGCCGCGGGATCGGCGGGCCGGCGGGGCAGGCGGGCGGGGAGGGACGGAGGGACGTCAGGGGAGCGGGCCGCGGCGTTCCTGGTCGCGGAACCGGGTCGGCGGCAGCCCGACCCGGCGGGTGAACACGCGGGTGAAGTAGCCGGGGTCGTCGTAGCCGGTGCGGGCGGCGACGGCGACGACGGGCAGGTCGGTGGTGGCCAGCAGTTCCTTCGCGCGGGTCAGCCGGGCGCGCAGCACGAACTCCTTGGGGCTGCAGCCGGCCGCGCGCCGGGTCGCCTCGCGCAGCGCCGCCTCCGTCAGCCCGAGCGTGCGGGCGTGAGCGGCGACGGTGACCGGCAGGCAGGCGTCGCGCAGCAGGGTGGCCAGGACGGGGTCCGCCACGGGGTCGGGGACGGCCGCGCGGCGGGTGGCGAGGATCAGCTGGTGCATGGCCGCCGCGGCCAGGACGTCGGTCGACGGGTCGTCAGGGCGGCAGGCGCGGGCCAGCGCGCCGAACGCCACCTCCAGCCCGGCCGCGTCGGCCACCGGGGTGACCGGCTCGTCGCGGGGGAGGTAGCCGAGGTCCTGGTAGGCGCGGGCGGCCGGGCCGTCGAACAGCGCCCACCATTCGTTCCAGCCGCCGGCGTCCGGGCCGTACCCGTGCTCGACGCCGGGCAGCAGCCAGAACAGCGTCGGCGCGACCAGCGGCTGCTCGCGCCCTCCCCACCGCAGCCACCCGGCGCCGCTGGACAGGAACACGAGGGCGTAGCAGTCCAGCGTGCGGCCGTGCAGCGTCGACACCCGGCCGGCCATGGTGCCGGCGGCGAGGCAGACCAAGCCGAGCCGCCGATGCCGGGCGTCCGGCGTGAGGTACCGCGTCCACGACGCGACGCCGCTCATGACTCCAGAGCGTAGAGCTCCGCCGCCGTCGCGCCGGTGACGCGCGCCAGTTCCGTCTCGGGCAGCGGCCCGAGCAGCCGGGTCAGCGTCTCGGCCGGCGCGGGATACGGGCCGACGCCCAGCACGTGCGGGTAGTCGGTGCCCCACAGCAGCCGGCCCGGGCCGAACGCCCACCAGCAGGCCCGCACCAGCGAGCCGAGGTCGGCGTAGGGCGGGCCGGACGCCGACAGGGCGTACAGCCCGGACACCTTGACCCAGACGTTCGGCAGCTGGGCCAGCGCCACGAGGTCGCGCACCGACGGCGAGTCCGGCGGGCACAGCCCGAGGTGGTCGACGACCACGCGGACGTCCGGGTGCCGCTCGGCCAGGGGCGCGACGGCGCCCAGCTCGCCCGGCTGCACCAGCAGCCCGACGACGACGTCCAGCTCGGCCGCCGCCGCCCAGAGCGCCGGGTCGTCCACCGGCCCGACCAGCCGGACGCCGCGGTAGCCGTACTCGCCGACCAGCGCCCGCAGCGTGTCCGCGGCGCCGGGTGTCTCCGGCTCGACCAGGCAGACGCCGGCCAGCCGCCCGTTCCCGCCGGCCAGCACGGAGGACAGGTACGTGTGGTCGTAGCCGTGCGCCCGCGGCTGCACCAGCACGGCCGCGTCGACGCCGGCGGTGTCCATCAGGCCGAGCAGATCCTCCGCCGGATGCGCCTGCGACGGCTCGGGCACGCCGCCGACCGGTGCGTACGGTCCAGCGGACCAGACGTGGGCGTGCGCGTCGACGATCATCGTCCGGTGAGCACCAGCCTTCCACGGTCGGCCGCCAGCCGCCCGGCCTCGATGAGGATGGCGGCGCCGGCGACCGGAGGCGCGCCTGTGCCGTCGACCAGCCGGTCCGCGCGGAACAGGGATGCCGTCATCGGGCGGTCACGGTACCGGAGCGGTGGTGCACCGCGTCCAGTACCGTCTCAGGATTCGCGAACGGCGCCGGCAGGCCGCCGGTGTGCACGAACACCGGCGTCCGATCCGGCCCCATCGCCGACGACCGCGCCTCCGTCCTCCTCGGCGACGCGCCCGCTCGAGCGCAGGCGCTTCGTGTCACCGGTGATACCGTTGGTCTATGAGCGAAGTCACCATCCGAGACCTCCGGCATCACGGCGGCGACGTGCTGCGCCGGGTCGCCGCGGGAGAGTCGGTGACGGTCACCCGCGACGGCGACCCCGTCGCCGAGCTCCGGCCGCTGCCGAAGCGGCCGCTGCCGGCCGGCGAGTTGCTCCGACGCTGGCGAGGGCTTCCCGACGTCGACCCGCAGCGGCTGCGCGACGACATCGACGCGGTCCTGGACCCGTCGCTGTGAGCGCACGGCACCTGCGCGGTGTGCTCGACACCAGCACGGTCATCATGCTGCCGCAGCTGACGGAGCCGACGCGGCTTCCAGCCGAGCCGCTGATCACGGCGGTCACACTCGCGGAGCTGTCCGTCGGTCCGCTGGTCGCGTCGACGGAGCGAGAGCGCGCGGAACGTCAGGCGCACGTCCAGCAGGCCGAGGCCGATTTCGATCCGTTGCCGTTCGACCGTGCCGCGGCTCGGACGTTCGGCCGGGTGGCGGCCTCGTTGCGTCGCGCCGGCCGTAAGCCGGCGGCCCGTGCGTACGATGCGATGATAGCGGCCACCGCGCTCTCGAACGAGCTTCCGGTCTTCACCTGTAACCCCCGCGACTTCGAGGGGATCGACGGGTTGGAGGTCGTTGCCGTGCCCTTTGCAGAGCCGGCCGCCGCGGCGACCGAGCCCGGCGGCTGACCGGAAGTCCAAGCGGCCGGGCCGTTTGTCCATGGCGGCGGCGTCCCGTGGCGGGCGAGAGTGGTCGCATGCTCACCTCCAACGGCTACGTGCTCGACGAGTCCGCGCGGCGGCTGGGCGAGCTCCAGCCCGTCCCCGACGCCGAGCGGCACGACCGCGACGCGCTGTGGGACCGGCTGCGCCGCGACGGGTACCTGTTCCTGCGCGGCGCCCTCGACCCGGGCGACGTGCACGGGTTCCGCGCCTACTACGGCCGCTCGGTGGCGCCGTCCGGTGTCTGGACCGGCGCCGAGGACCGCGCGGAGTACCGGCACATCCTGTTCCGGCAGGTCGTGCCCGGGCCGGAGTACGCGGCGTTCTGCGCCCAGCCGGCGGTGCGTGACTGGTACGCGTGGTTCCTCGGCGGCGAGACGTTCCTGCACCGGCGCAAGCTGATCCGGCACGTTCGGCCGGGGGAGTCCGGCGTCGGCACCGCCACGCAGGCCCACTACGACCTCGTCTACCTGCGCGAGGGCACCGATCGGGTGCTGTCGTCGTGGATCCCGCTGGGCGACTGCCCGGTCCCGCGCGGCGGGCTGACGTATCTGGAGGGCTGCCACCACCGGGTCATGGCGCAGGAGCGGGCCGGCACGTTGAAGCTGCCGGCGACGTCCATCACGGCCGACCTGCCGGGGCTGGCCGACGAGCACGACGCGCGCTGGTTGGTCGCCGACTACGAGGCCGGCGACATGGTCGTCCACTCGGCCTACACGGTGCATGCCGCACTGGACAACGTCGACGACGACTACCGGCTGTCGACGGACATCCGCTACCAGCGGGCCGCCGACCCGATCGACTGGCGCTGGCAGCAGCACTGGCACGACCGCGACGGGCTCTGACGTCCCCAGCGTGATGTCCGCTGTGTGAGACAAATCACGTCGGCGCAAGCCATCGCGGGCCGGTCGCCGTACTCCTCTGGACCGAAGGAGGAGACCCATGCTCAGCATCCGCAGCCGTACGTTCGCGAGCCTGGCCCTGACGCTCGTCCTGGCCGCCGGCGCGACCGGCGTCGCGCAGGCCGCCCGCGACACCAAGCCGCCGACCGCGCCGGCGAACCTGCGCACCACCGCCGTGACGCAGACGACGGCGAACTTCGCCTGGAACCCGTCCACCGACAACGTCCGCGTCACCGAGTACGCGCTGTGGGCGCCCGGCCTGCCGATCGTGCGGGTGCCGGGCAATCAGACCACCGCGCAGGTCACCGGGCTGCACCCGAACACGTCGTACACGTTCAAGGTCCAGGCGTGGGACGGCTGGAACTGGTCGTTCCCGAGCGAGCGGACCATCACCACCCCGCGGGAGACGACGGCGCCGACGGTGCCGGGGAACCTGCGGCTCGGCGACAACGTCTTCGGCACCCCGGTCGACGGCGTGACGGCGTCGACGGCGCTGTTGCGCTGGGACCTGGCCACCGACGACTTCGGGCCGGTCGACTACGAGGTGCTGGTGAACGGCGCTCCGACGGACGACGCGTGGTCCATCGCGCCGGCGGGCAGCCCGGCACGGACGGCGCAGGGTTCCTGGGTCCGCCAGCTCGAACCCGGCACCACCTACACGTTCACCGTCCGGGCCAGGGACGGCTCCGGCAACGTGTCGGCGGTGAGCAACCTCGTCACCGTCAGCACCGACGCGAGCGGCGACACCGTCGCGCCGACCCGGCCCACGCTGATCTCCGCCGGCGACGGCGGCACCAGCTACTGCCCGGAGGAGCTGTGGCTGCGCTGGACCGGCTCGTCGGACGACGCCGACGCGGCCACGGCGATCGAGTACGAGGTCCGCGTGAACGGCACCATCATCGACGTCGCGCGCGGCGCCACGAGCTGGATCACCTACACCGACGTCGCCGGCGCCAACGTCGTCACGATCGTCGCCGTCGACCGCGCGGGCAACGCGTCGGCCCCGAGCAACCCGATCACCGTCAACGTCCAGTGGGGCACCGAGTGCCCGGCCTGACCTGACGACACGCGCCCCTGCCGCATCAGGCCGGTGCGGCAGGGGCGCGCGTGTGTGACGAGGTCAGCGTAGCGACGGCTGGCCCGGCTCGTCCTCCTGAGCGGACAGGTCGAGGACGGAGATGCCGGTGGCCGCGTTCGCCCCACGGCCGATCGCGTCGTACACCTCCGGCCGGGTCGTCTTGAGGAACTGCGCCCAGAGCAGCCCGATGACGGCGGCGACGAGGAAGAGGCCGGGCAGGATCCACCGCTCCGGCGCGTCCGATGCGACGCCGATCAGGATGTCGTAGTTCGCGATCGCCAGGATCACCACGATCACCAGCAGGATCATCGCCAGCACCGGCGCGATGACCCGGCGCCATGTGTTCTCACCGGACGGGTGCCGGGCGAAGAACACGATCACCGCCACCGAGGTCAGTGCCACCAGCGCCAGCACCCCGAACCCGCCCGTGGTGCCGAGGTTGAAGAACAGCTGCACCAGCGGGTCGAGGTCGAAGATCGCGTAGACGAGGATGACGACCAGGCCGATGACGCTCTGCACGACCGACGCGGCCACCGGCGCGCCCGACGACGGCGACGTCCGGCCCAGCGCGGCGGGCAGCACCCGCTCGCGGCCGAGCGCGAACACGTACCGGGCGACGGTGTTGTGGAAGGAGATCATCGCGGCGAACACCGAGGTGACGAACAGCGTCTCGCCGATGTCCACCCAGGTGGCGCCGAGGAACTCGTCGGCCTGGATGAAGATCACCCCGTTCTGGAACTCCTGCGCGAACGGGACGATGTTGTCCGGGCCGGCCGCTACCGTCATCGCCCACGACGCCAGCACATACACCACGGCGACGACCGCGATGGAGATGTACGTGGCCAGCGCGATGGTCCGCTTCGGGTTGCGCGACTCCTCCGAGTACACGACCGACGCCTCGAAGCCGACGAAGCCGAGCACGGCGAGCACGAGGATCGCGCCGGCGCCGGACTCGAACAGGTTCCCGACTTCCAACGCCTCGAAGGAGACGTCGCCGCCGGCCGGGTTCGCGAGGCTCGCGAACGCGTAGATGAGGATGATCGCCATCTCCGCGAGCAGCAGCACCGCGAGGATGGTGCCGTTGACGTCGATGCGCAGAACGCCGAGGATGCCGACGATCGCCCAGGCGACCAGCGCGATGACCCACCAGTCGACGCTGATGCCGAACCAGTCGTCGAGCTGCGGGGCGGCCGCGACGCCGATGATGCCGTAGAGCCCGACCTGCAGCAGGTTGTACGCCAGCAGCGCCATGTACGCCGCGGAGACACCGGCCGGCCGGCCGATGCCGTGCGTCACGTAGGTGTAGAACGCGCCCGCGTTGGTGATGTGCCGGGACATCGCGACGTAGCCGACGGCGAACAGTGCCAGCAACAGACCGATCGCGGCGAACGCCACGGGCAGGCCGATGATGCCGGTGACCGCGAAGCCGGTGGTCACGACGCCGGCGACGACGGTGAGCGGCGTCGCGGCGCTGAGGACGAAGAACACGACGGCGGGAACGCCGAGCCTGTTGCTGGCGAGCGTCCGCGACACGCGGTCGGCGCCCAGGCGGCTCGAATGGGACACGGGGACTCCTCGGGATGTGGAGCTATCGGGGGCTGAGGGTGGCGTCACCCACAGCTGCTTCTGTATGGGCCAGAACCTCTCGCATCGACATGGGCATCGATCCGACCGCGGCGGCGATGTGGCGCAACGTGACGGCGTCGCCGTCCCACCACACCCCCTTGGTGAAGCCGGTCACCGCGACCAGGCCGGCCAGCATGGCGTCATGGAAGTCGAGCGGGTCGCCGCGGTTGACCAGCCCGTACAGCCGGTCGGTCGGCCAGGCGGCGACCTTCGGATCGACCGGCAGGTACCGGACGGACGAGCCGAACAGCTTGCGGGTCTTGACCGGCTCGATCTCACCCTCGCGGGCCAGCCGGACCGCGACCCGCTCGAGCGCGCTCTGGGAGAGGAACGCCAGCCAGGTGCGCAGCGACCGGCTCTGCTGGTCGGCTACGAGCTGACGGACGATCCGGTAGCCCAGGTCGTCGGCCGGCGGCTGGGCGCCGGTCAATGACAGGGTGCCCGACGCGACGTGCAGGTTGTTGTTGAGGATCAGCTCGCCGAGCAGCGCGCCGGCCAGCCCGAGCCCTGCGGCTCGAGCGTTCAGCCGGAGCTTGCCGCTGCCGACGTCGTGGACGATGTGGAAGAAATCATTGGCCAGCAGCACTCCGCCTGCACCTCCACCCCGGGTGCGAGGACCGGGATGAGAACGGACGGCCGGGGCCATACGGGACATGGATGATGTGCGCGTCCCCACCCTTGAGACGCGCGTTTCGGACCGGTTGCGGTGCTCGCGATGCCGCGTTCCGATTCACGCCCGGTAGTTTGTCGGCCTTTGTCCTCTGAGACAAGAGGCAATTTCGGCGGTAATGGGGCTGGAGGTCCGAGACGCCTTACATAGTCGCTTTACGGCGCAATGTCTTGACGGCATCGGTTCCGGGCGGCGAGTCTATGGCGTTGTGACGGTCACGCCCGTGCGCACGCACCCGCTCCAGCGCCTGTCCGCGGACGAGATCCGCGCGGCTCGCGCCCTCTTCGACGACAACGGCCTGGTCAGCGCGGCGACGAGGTTCGCGCTGCTCGGTCTGGAAGAGCCCGACAAGCTGGCGGTGCTCGGCCACCGCGACGGCGATCCGGTCGATCGCCGCGTGCGGGCCGTCCTCCTCGACCTCGAGACGGGCGCCGCGCGCACCGTCATCGCGTCGCTGACCCGCGGCGCGGTCGACTCCGTCGAGACGATCGATCCCGTCACCGACGGCCAGCCGGCGATCCTGCTGGAGGAGCTGATCACGGTCGACGAGATCGTGAAGGCCGACGCCGGCTGGCGCGCGGCGATGGCCCGTCGCGGCATCACCGACGCCGACCTCGACCTCGTCCGCCCGTGCCCGCTGGCGGCCGGCAACTTCGGCATCCCCAGTGAGCGGGGCCGCCGGGTGCTGCACGTGCTGTCGTTCCGGCAGAACCGGCCCGAGGACCACGCCTGGGCGCACCCGATCGACGGCGTGGTGGCCTACGTCGACCTCATCGAGAAGAAGGTCATCGAGCTGATCGACGACGTCGTCCTCCCGATCCCGGAGGAGGAGGCCAACCACGACGACCCCGCCTACACCGGGCCGCCGCGCACCACGCTGCGGCCGATCGAGATCACCCAGCCCGAGGGGCCGAGCTTCACCGTCGACGGCGACGTCGTCAGCTGGGAGAACTGGACCTTCCGGGTCGGCTTCGACCCGCGCGAGGGCCTGGTCCTGCACCAGCTCGGCTGGCGCGACGGCGACCGCGTCCGGCCGGTGATCTACCGGGCGTCGCTGGCCGAGATGGTGGTCCCGTACGCCGACCCGAGCCCGGTGCGGTTCTGGCAGGCCTACTTCGACGCCGGCGAGTACCTGCTCGGCCAGCAGGTCAACTCGCTGGAGCTGGGCTGCGACTGCCTCGGCGAGATCCACTACTTCGACGCCGTCCTGGCCGACGGCGACGGCGCGCCGCGCGAGGTCAGCAACGCCATCTGCCTGCACGAAGAGGACTACGGCGTGCTGTGGAAGCACACCGACATCTTCACCGAGTCGGCCGAGACGCGGCGGCAGCGGCGGCTGGTCATCTCCTTCTTCGTCACCGTCGGCAACTACGACTACGGCTTCTACTGGTACCTGTACCTCGACGGGACGATCCAGCTGGAGGTCAAGGCCACCGGCGTCGTGTCCACCTCGTCGTACCGGCCGGACAGCTCGTATGCCTCGGAGGTGGCGCCCGGCCTCGGCGCGCCCTACCACCAGCACCTGTACTGCGTCCGCCTGGACATGATGGTCGACGGCCTCGACAACGCCGTCGACGAGCTGGAGGTGCAGCCGCTGCCGATCGGCCCGGCCAACCCGAACGGCAACGCGTTCACCCGGCGGACCACCCGGCTGCGCACCGAGGCCGAGGCGTCCCGCGCGGCGGAC
This sequence comes from Jiangella alkaliphila, assembly GCF_900105925.1. Taxonomy (NCBI): domain Bacteria; kingdom Bacillati; phylum Actinomycetota; class Actinomycetes; order Jiangellales; family Jiangellaceae; genus Jiangella; species Jiangella alkaliphila. The sequence goes on from NZ_LT629791.1 coordinate 3,169,688, forward strand.
CCGCTGGCCGGGCGCACGTGGCAGATCTCCAGCTCGGACGCGACCAACCGGCTCGGCCGTCCGGTCGCGTACGAGCTGCGTCCCGAGGGCAAGCCGATGCTGCTCGCCGACCCCGCGTCGGCGACGGCGAACCGCGCGGCGTTCGCGACCAAGTCGCTGTGGGTCACCCGCTACGACCCGGCCGAGCGCTACCCCGCCGGCGACCTCATCAACCAGCACCCCGGTGGCGCCGGCCTGCCCCAGTACGTCGCGGCCGACCGTGCCATCGAGGACCAGGACATCGTGGTCTGGCACACCTTCGGCGCCGTGCACTTCCCGCGGCCCGAGGACTGGCCGGTCATGCCGGTGGAGTACAGCGGCTTCACCCTCCGCCCGGTCGGCTTCTTCGACCGCAACCCGACGCTCGACGTGCCGGCCACCACGTCCGCCCACTGCGGCCACGAGGGGCACGGCGACCACCACCACGGCTAGCCCTTGCATGCAGGTTGCAGTACACTCGCCGCATGGCCGGTGAGATCCTCCAGGTCCGCGACGTCGACAGCGACGACCTCGCGGTGCTGCGCGAACGTGCCGCGCGCGAGGGCAAGTCGCTGTCGGCGTACGTGCGCGACCTGCTGCACGACGAGGCGATGTCGCCGACCAACGCCGAGGTGGTCGAGGCCATCGCGGGCGAAGAGCCGGTCGAGGCCGATCTCGACGAGGTGCGCCGCTACATCGAGGCTGAACGCTCTTGGTGACGGTGGTCGACGCGTCGGTGGTCGTCCGGCTGCTCCAGGCCCGCGAGGACGATGAGCTGCTCCGCAAGCGCATCGCCACGTCCGATCGCGGTCTGCACGCGCCGGCGCACCTCGACATCGAGGTGCTCTCCGCCATCAGCGGTCTGGCGAGGGGCGGCAAGGTCCATGCCTACCGCGCCGCCCGGATGGCCGACCAGCTCGCCCTGCTGCGCATCACTCGCCATCCGGTCGCGCAGTTCGGCCGGCGGCTGTTGAAGCTCCGCGACAACTTCACGGTGTACGACGCGGCCTACCTCGTGCTGGCCGAGACCCTCGGCTGCCCGCTGCTCACCTGCGACACGAAGGTCGCCAGGGCGCCGAAGGGCGCCCACCGCGCCGAGATCCACACGTATCCGGCGTGACCGGCGTTCGACGGAGGACGGAGCGGGGCGGACGAGCTTCCGTCATTTGACGGGTGCAATGTCACCGTGCCACCGGTACCGTCGCTGAACACCATTCTCATCACGGGCCGGACTGTCTTCCGGCCCGCGATGTCACGTGCACGGGTGAGACGGAGACCGCATGAAGAAGATCGTCGCCGCGCTCGCGCCGACGGCACTGGCGGCAGGACTGTTGACGGTGCCCATGGCGGGCGTCCCGTCGGCGAACGAGGCTCTGCCGCAGTGGCCGGAGGTGGGCAGCGCGCGGGTCGTCCCGCTCCAGGAGACGGGGTCGCCGAACGAGCGCCTCAACCTGATCGTCATCTGCGACGGCTACCAGGCCGACGAGATCGACCGGTGCGAGGAGGACGTCGACCGCAACCAGGCCATCCAGCGGGGCGTGGAGCCGTTCCGCACCTACCGCGACTACATCAACGTCTACCTGCTGCAGATCGTGTCGCCCGACTCGGGCGTGCGGCGCGACCCGGAGGAGGACGCGTCCGACGAGGTCAAGGACCGCAAGAACACCCCGCTGCGGCTCTGGTACTCCGACGGGCTGACGAACCCGCTGGCGCGCGGCATCACGTACGGCTCGGCGCTGGACCCGGGCGGCTGTCCCGGCCACCCCACGACGGGCGGCGGCGGGCCGTCGTACCCGCTCGCTCCGGGCATCCTCGGCGACCTGCGCTGCAGCGGCAACCAGCAGCGGGCCATGTACCTGAACTCGTACGTCGCGCCCGTCCTGGGGCTGCAAGCGGGGGTCTTCCTGCCCTCTGGCGGCGCGAGCTCGGGCCCGCAGAACGTGCAGACGCTGGCCATCTCGAACACGTTCACCTACGGCGGCATCGGCGGCCGCGACGCGACGGCGTCCGGCGGCAGCCCGCAGTCGCCGCTGATCTCGCTGCACGAACTGGGTCACTCGCTGGGCACCATGGCCGACGAGTACCCGTACAGCAGCCGGACGGAGCCGGGCGATCCGTACAACCCGGTGCCGAACCCGGAGCCGCCGTCGTTCCACCACACCCGGCTGACGTCGGCGCAGATGATCGCGAACCAGGTCAAGTGGTGGCGCTGGCTCGGCGAGGAGAGCCTGTCCGGCGGCATCATCCGGGCGGCCGACCCCGACGGCCACGAGAGCGGCAACACCCGCGGCTCCGACATCTGGCGGCCCAGCTCGCACTCGATCATGCGCTGGATCGGCTTCCACTGGGACCAGCCCGGCCTGGAGCACATGGTCGCCCGCATCACCGGCCAGCGCGACAAGGGTCAGATGAGCCTGCTGAGCACGCCCGCCGGCACCGTCGCGGGCGACGGCGTCCTCTGGCTGGAGACCACGCACCCGCGGTTCCACGACCTGCAGATCACCTGGCGCAGCGGCGGGCCGGCCGGCCCGGTCATCGCGACCGGCACCCGCCACCTCGACCTCGCCGGCCTGGGCCTCGCTCCGGGCACCACGGTCCACGTCGAGGTCCGCGACCCCGTCGGCCCGGACGGCAACGACTGGGTGCGCAACCCGTCGACGAACAACACCGCGACCGACTCCGGCTTCAACGGCCCCCGGTTCGTGCAGACCCGGTCCTGGACGGTGGGCGACGCGTCGGCCGCCCCTGACACCGTGGCGCCGGAGTTCACCGGGTCGACCCCGGACGTCCGGCCGGTCGCCGGCGACGAGGTCGTCTTCGTCGAGACCACCCACGCGGCCGACCGCGTGTTCGACGTCGCGTGGACGGTGAACGGCGCCGCCGTGGCCGCCACGGGCGACGGCCGGGCGCTCGACCTCGGCGCGCTGGACCTGCCGGCCGGCACGCACGAGCTCACGGCGACGGTGACCGACCCGGCCGCGCCGGGCGCCTCCGACACCGTGACGTGGACCGTCGACAACGCCATGCCGACGGCGCCGCGGACACTGTCCGAGCCGCTGACCACGATGACGTCCGACGACGGGCACGGCATCTACTTCGACGGCTGGGACATGCTGCTCACGCCGTCGGACGACCGCACCGGTTACGAGGGCGAGCCGTACATCGTCGGCGAGTTCCGGCTCGACGGCGACGGCTGGTTCAACTACTTCGGCTTCCCGGAGGAGCCGATGCCGGTCTCGCCGTTCGAGTTCCGCCACTCGGGCACCAGCGTCAAGGCGCTGACGTACGGCAACCTCGGCACCGGCGGGCTGTCGAAGGCGACGTTCGAGCAGGACTACGGCCCGGACGACCCGAACGGCCCGTTCGTGCCCGGCTACGGCACCCACACCGTCGAGCACCGCGCGGTCGACCCGGCCGGCAACATCAGCACGCCCGACTCGTACACGGCGACCGTGCTGCCGGGCGCGGAAGCGGCCTGCACCCGGACCATCACCGGTGTCCGTGCCGGCGCCCTGCTGGTCACCAGCGGCGTCACCTGCATCGAGGACGCCACAGTGGCCGGCACGGTGACGGTGCGCTCCGGCGGGTCGCTGGTGGTCAAGGACAGCACCGTCGCCGGCAGCCTGCTGGCCGACGGCGCGGGCGAGATCCAGGTGATCGGATCGACGCTGGCCGGCCAGGTGCGCATCACCGGCACCGTCAACGGCGTCACCGCCGCCGGGTCGTCGTTCCGCGGCTCGGTCGCGCTGACCGGCAACGGGCGGGTCCCCGGCAACGCGTCGGAGCAGCGGTACACGCAATACGGCGTGGCGTACGGGCCGATCCTGGCGGGCAACTCGTTCGCCGGCCGGCTCAGCTGCTCCAGCAGCAGCGCGCCGGTGCGCGACTTCGGCGCGGCGAACGAGCTGCGTGGCGTCGCGACAGGGGAGTGCTCGGCCTTGTGAGTGGCGACGGGGCCCGGGTCGCGCATGGCGGCCCGGGCCCCGTCCTACCTGGTCACAACGGTCTGGTCCGGTCCGGTGGGCGGGCGTACGGTGACGGCATGCCGAGTGCGATCGCCAACGGCGTCGATCTGTACTACGAGGCACACGGACACGGTCCGGTCATCCTCGGCATCCACGGCAGCCCGAGTTCGGCCGTCCTCTGGGAGCCCGCCGCCGTCCGCCTGGGAGCGCTCGGCACCTGCGTCGTCTACGACCGCCGCGGCTACGGCCGCAGCACCGCGCCGGAGCCGTTCGAGGCGACCGACCTCGACGACCAGGTGGCCGACGCCGCCGCGCTGCTGGACCGCCTCGGCGCGGAGTCGGCGATCGTCATCGGCCGCAGCACCGGCGGGCTGATCGCGCTGGAGCTGGCGCACTCGCGGCCGCATCGGGTCGACGGTCTGGTGCTGCTCGAGCCCGCGCTGTTCACCGTCGACGGCGACACTCGCGCGTGGGCGGCGCAGCTGCGCGCGGAGGTCCTCGCGGCCGCCGGCGACGACCCGGCTCGAGCCGCCGAGGCCGTCGTCCGCATCGCGCTCGGCGACGAGGCCTGGGACGCGATGGACGCCGGCGTCCGGGACCTGCTGCGCGCCGGCGGCCGCGCCGTCCTGGCCGAGATCCGCGGCCGAGGCCTCGACCTCAGCGCGGAGCCGCTCGAGTTGAGCGACGCCGAGCTGTCCGGCATCGAGGTCCCGACGCTGCTGGTGTCGGCGGCGGGGTCACCGGCCCCGCTGCGCCGCGTGGTGCCGCGGCTGGCCGCCCGGCTGCCCCGCGCGTCCGCCGCCGTCGTCGCGGGCGGCCACCTCATCGATCCCGCGTCCCCCGTCGTGCTGGAGTTCGTCCGCCCGCTGACCGAACCCTAAGGTGCCCGTGTGGGGTTCACCCGGGCGGAGCTGGAGACGTTCCGCGACGGCACACTGCCCGACCTCGTCGGGCCGGGCCTGCGGCTGCTGTTCGTGGGCATCAACCCCGGCCTGATGACCGTGGCGGTGCAGACGCACTTCGGCCGGCCGGGGAACCGGTTCTATCCGGCGTTGCTGCGGGCCGGCATCATCGACCGGCCGATCGACGTCTCAGGCGGGACGTCCGCCTCGGACGAGGCGTACCTGACCGGCCGCGGTCTGGGCATCACCAACCTCGTCGACCGGGCGACGGCGCGGGCGGACGAGCTGAGCGCCGCGGAGCTGGCGGCCGGGGCCGCCGCCCTGGCGGACAAGGTGGCCCGGCTGGCGCCGGAGGTCGTGGCGGTGCTCGGCATCACCGCGTACCGGACCGCGTTCCGGCGGCCGCGCGCCATGGCCGGCGAGCAGCCCGGCGGCCTCGGCGGCGCGCGGCTGTGGGTGCTGCCGAACCCGAGCGGGCTCAACGCACACGAGACCCCGGACAGCTTGGCCGCGGCCTACCGGACGGCGGCCGTGGCAGCCGGTGTCGTCCCTGCCATACCACCAGGTGAGAAAGCTCTTGAGGAGCAAACGGGTCGTTGACTACTGTCGCCCGGATGAGTCGTCAGAACCCGGCGCGCGGCGTCGCGTACGTCATCCTCGCGGCGGTGTTCTTCTCCGTCAACGCGTCGATGTCGAAGGTCGCGCTGGAGGCGGGGGTGGAGCCGTCGGTGCTGGCGGCGCTGCGATCGACCGGCGCGGCCGTGGTCCTGCTGGTCGCCGTCGCCGCGATCGCGCCCGGGCGGCTGCGGATCGGGCTGCGCGAGCTGCCGTTCCTGGTCGCACTCGGCGTCGCCGGCGGCGCGCTGGTGCAATGGCTGTACTTCATGGCGATCGACCGGCTGCCGGTGGGCATCGCGCTGCTGCTGGAGTTCACCGCGCCGGCCATGGTCGCGCTGTTCAGCTGGTCGGTGCTGCGGCAGCGGATCCGCCGCCAGACCTGGCTGGGGATCGGCGTCGCGCTGATCGGGCTCGCGCTGGTCGCCCAGGTGTGGACGGACATCGGGCTCGACGCCGTCGGCGTGCTGGCCGGGTTCGGCGCGGCCGCCTGCCTGGCCAGCTACTACCTGGTCGGCTCGCGGTTGTCCGGCGACCGCGACTCGCTGTCGCTGACGTTCTGGATGTTCGCGTTCGCGGCGCTGTTCTGGGCCGTCGCGCAGCCGTGGTGGACGGTCGACCTCGCGCCACTGGGCCGCGAGACGTCGCTGCTGGGCGCCTTCGACTCGGTGTCGGTGCCCGCGTGGTCGACGGTGCTGTGGATCATCGTGTTCGGGACGGTCGTGGCGTACGGCCTGAACCTCGCCGCGCTGCGGCACATCTCGCCGACCGCCTGCGGCGTCATCGGGATGTCCGAGCCGGTCGGCTCCGCGGTGGTCGCGTGGGTGTGGCTCGAGCAGAGCCTCAGCGCGCCCCAGGTGGTCGGCGGGCTGGTCGTGCTGGCCGGCATCGCGCTGGCCGAGACCGGCGGCACGGCGGCAGCGTCGCCGCCGCCGGACTCTCCCGCTGAGGACGACGTGGACCGCGTACCGCTGTCGCCCGAGGCCGCCGCCGCGCCGCATTGACGATCACTGACGGCGACGGCCGGCGACGTCACAGACTCGCGAAGGCGGGCACGGACTCGGCGGCGGGGTCGGTGAGGGCCTCGTGGTACGCCGACCAGTGCAGCAGGGCGCTGACGGCGACCGCGTTGCAGCCGGGCCAGTCCATCGTCACCAGGCGGGTGCCGAACCGGGTGTCCAGGCCCCACGTCGACAGCGAGCCCTGCTCGTCCTGGCCGGCGACGATGGCGTTGGCCGCGGCCAACGCCTTGTCGACGTAGCGGTCGTCGCCGGTCTCGCGGTGCAGCGTGAGCAGCGACACCAGCCAGTGTCCGGTGTGCACCTCCATCGGCCAGTAGCAGCGGTACTGCTCGAGCACTGTCGGCGTCGGGCAGTGCGGCGGGACGGGTGACTCCTCCGGCGCCCACACCACGAACTGGTCCTCGATGTAGGCGTTCAGCCGCGCCGCCAACTCCGCGCGCGAGGGCACGTCGCAGCGACCCGACAGCAGGTAGCGGATGGTCTCGTTGGTGTCCCAATGTTGCAGGTTGCTCCACGGCGGCGTCTCCGGGATGTCCTCGTACATCCCCTCCCAGCGGCCGTCCGCCACCGGGCCGGCCAGCAGCCAGGCCTCGCCCTTGGCCGCGGCCGACGCGCGGGCGGCCAGCTGCGGTGGCGTCCCCGGCGCACCGGACACCTCGCCGAGCAGGGTGAGCAGCCAGATCGGGGTCACGACGGCGGAGGTGTAGCCGATGCTCGGCTCGCCCGTGCGCGGGTCGACGCGGAACGGCCAGGAGCCGTCCGGGTTCTGCAGGTCGGTCAGGACGTCGCCGATGCGCGCCGCCCGTTCGAGGTACCGCGACTCGCCGGTGCGCTCGAACAGGCGCAGCATCACCTCGCCGACGCGTGCGGCCCGGAAGACGGTGATGTGGTCGCCCTCGACCCACCCGCCGAACCCGCCCTCGAGCACCGTCGACGGCGCCAGCCCGCCCAGCCGCCAGTCGTCCGGGAGGTGGTGCTCGAGCAGCCACCGTCCGTACGCCAGCGCCTGCCGTTCCGCGTCGGCGGCCTGCGGGTGGTCCGGGAACCGGTCGGCGTACGTCAGGTAGGCATGGATGTAGCTGGCATGGTGCTGGGCCGGGAACGCCAGCCGGCCGCGCAGCCCCGACACGCTGTCCTCGAACGAGCTCCACGCGCTGCGGGGATAGCCGTCCTCGTAGCCGAAGACCTCGTCGCGGGCCGGCTGGAGCAGGTAGCCGACGGTGCGGTGGACGGCGCCGGCCCAGTCCGCGGGGGCGGGCCGGACGCCGTCGAACCCGGGGACCTTCCAGAACCGGCGGTGTTTGCGGACGGCCACCTCGCGGTCGCCGTCGAAGCCGCGGATCAGCACGTCCACCGGGCCGAGCGGGAGTAGCGGCCAGGCGGCGGACAGGTCGGCCGCAGGTGCGTCGACGGACCCCGTCCAGACGACCCGCTCGCGGTCGGCGACGGCGACCTCGAACCGCGAGGCCAGCGGCACCCACGCCCAGCGGAGCAACGGTGGCCCGACGAACCGGGGCGAGAACGCGGTCGGCCCCTCGAACCGGATCACGCGCGCTGGGTCGATCCAGTCACTCATCGGCACTCATTGGCACTCATACGCTGCTCCCGAGGTCAGAACCAGGTCTCGACGACGTCGGTGACGACGCCGTCCGGGCCGGCCAGTGCGAGGTGCCGCCACTTGTCGAAGGTGGTGCACGGGTGCGAGATGCCGAGCTGCACGCGGTCACCGACGGCGAGCGCGGTGCCGGCGGGCAGCGAGACGAAGGCGTGCTGGTCGTTCAGGGCGGTGACCTCGGCGTCCAGCGAGCGAGTCTCCGTCGCGCCGCGGGGGAGGACGGCGAGCGGGATCGGCAGCCCCTGGTCGAACGAGGCGTCGCGGCGGCCGACGTCGAGGAAGGCGCGGCCGGGCTCGGGCGCCGACACGACGGTGCCCCACACGGTGAGCGCGGCGCGCAGCCGGGCCGGCGCGTCCGGGCCGTCGAGTGGGGAGTTGCGGCGGAACATGCCGGAGTCATGCGTGACGTAGCAGCCGCTGCGCAGCACCACCCGCCCGCCGCCGGCCAGCACGTCCGCCACGACGTCGTAGAACATGCTTCCGCCGGCCGACAGCACGAGGTTGCCGTTCACGTCGTCGCGCAGGTCGTCGCCGGCCGCCCGCAGCGTCTCCAGGTAGGCCCGTACCGCGGCCATCGACGGCGGCGTGCGGTCGCCGGCCACCGAGCCCTCGTAGCCGGCGACGCCGGTCAGACGGACGTTCGGCGACCGCCCGATCGCGGCCCGGACGGCGTCGCGATCGGCCTTCGTGCGGGTGCCGGTGCGCCCGCCCGGCAGCCCGACCTCCAGCAGGACGTCCATGACGGCGCCCGCCCGGGCCGCGGCCGTCTGCAGGATCTCGACGCCGTCGGGGGAGTCGACCCAGCAGCGGAACGCGAACCCGCCGCCGGCGACCTCGCCGGCCACCCAGGCCGCCTCGCCGGGCTGCACCAGCTCGTTGGCCAGCTGCACCGACGGCACGCCGTGCGCGCGCATGACCCGCACCTGGGCCGGCGTCGCGGCCGTGATGCCGGTGGCGCCGGCGGCCAGCTGGCGGTGGAACAGCGCCGGCGCCATGGTGGTCTTGCCGTGCGGCTGCAGCTCGGCGCCGTGCTCGCGGCACCACGCCGCCATGGTGGCGAGGTTGTGCTCCAGCGCGGCGTCGTCGAGGACCGCGAACGGGGTGGGCAGGTCGTGGACGGATCGGCCGGCGATCGAGGGCGTCGAAGGAGTCACGGGCGTCACGGTACCGGGAAGGTGCCCCGCAGGTTGACCGAGGAGTACGCGATGTGCCTGGTCAGCGGGTCGGCCGCGAGTGCGGCGTCGGTGACCGGCAGCTGCGCGTGCGTCTCGTTGTACAGCCGCACGAACGACTCGGCGAAGTTGACGCCGGCGGCCCGGCCGGCCTCGCCGTTGTACGACTCCACCAGCTTGCGGGCGAACACGCCGTGGTAGCCCTGGCTGACGAACTGGTCCATCGCCGCGAGCTTCGTCCCGACGACGTCGGTGATGTCGACGTAGCAGTCGTTGCGCAGCCCGTTCAGGCTGAGCGCGTCGAGGTTGTAGACCGGCAGCCCGGTGAGGAACACCTGCCGCACCGGCACCTCGTCGCGGCCGTCGAGGTTGCGCAGGTAGGTGCCGGCCCGCGAGAGCGCGGCCAGCGCCATGCCGGTGGCGACGGAGTGCGGGTCGAAGTACGCCGGGCTGCGCGGGTGGTCGGCGATGACGATCTCGGGCTGCTCGGCCGCGATCTGCTCCGCGATCTCCTCGACGACGTCCTCGCGGACGGTCGCGTAGGTGTCCTCGTGGTCCAGCGTGATGATCTTGCTGATGCCGATGATGTCGGCGGCCCGGTCCAGCTCGTCCTTCTTGTTCGCGACGATGGCGTCGAGGCCCGCGGTCGCGATGTCGTCGGACGGGTGGTCCTTGCGCCACTCCTCGGCGTACTTGTTCGCGTGGATGCGCCCGCCGTGGCTCAGGATCAGCGCGACGACCTCGTCGCCGCGCTCGGCGTGCAGCGCCAGCGTGCCGCCGCAGTTCGTGATCGTGTCGGCCGGGTGGGCGTAGATCGTCATGATCTTCATGGAGGGTCTCCGGGGTCCGGGATGCGCCAGCGCCTGGGAACGAGCACACACGGAACCTCATTCCATGTCAAGCACCACGAGTTCGCTCGCGTAGTCGCCGACCAGCGGCACCCGCAGGCCGTGGTGCATGAGCAGCGCCCCGCTGTACCGGGTGCCCGATGCCGTGTCGACGTACACAGCGGCCGGGTCGAGGCCGCGCAGCCGCAGCAGCACCGTCCGCCGCAGGTGCCGCACCGACGGCGCGAACGCGAACACCATGAGCTGGTGACCCGACGGCGACAGGTAGCTGACCGCCGTCACGTCGTCGGGCGCCCCGCTCAGCCGGCGCATGACCCCGTACTGCACCGTCGCGCGCACCCGCTTGTACTGCGCGACGTACTGCGCCGCCTCGGCCAGGTCCGACGACGACCACGACACCAGGTCGCCGCCGATGCCCAGCAGCCCGGTCATCGCCGAGTGGAAGCGGAACCGCAGCGGGATGTCGCGCTTGGTGAGGTAGGTGGGGGAGTCGGTGACCCATGCCATCATCGTGTGCGGCGAGTGCACGTAGGCGTACCCGTGCTGGATCGAGAGCCGTTCCAGCGCGTCGGTGTTGTCGCTGGGCCACACCCACTCCGTGCGCGACAGAACGCCGAGGTCGGCCCGGCCGCCGCCGGAGGCGCAGCTCTCGATCCAGACGTCCGGATGCAGGGCGCGGACGCGGTCGAGCACGTCGTAGAACCCTTCGACGTGGCCGATCCAGACCGAGCCGGACTCGTCGAGCCCATCGGAGGCCTCCGTCAACGGCCGGTTGAGATCCCACTTCAGCGCGTCGATCGGCGCCGACGACAGCAGGGCGTCCAGCGCCTCGACGAGGTGGGTGCGGACGTCCGGACGGCTCAGCGCCAGCAGGTGGGTCTGCCGGGCGAGCGTGCGCGGGCGGGTCGGCCACTGGTAGATCCAGTCCGGGTGGGCCCGGAAGAGGGCGCTGTCCGGGCTGACGGCCTCGGGCTCGACCCACAGGCCGAACCGCATGCCAAGGCCGTGCACCTCGTCGGCCAGCGGCGTCAGGCCATCGGGGAACGCCTCCGGGTCCGGGGTCCAGTCGCCGATGCCGGCGCTCTCGTCGTTCCGGCCGGCGAACCAGCCGTCGTCGACGACGAACAGCTCGGCGCCCAGTCCGGCCGCCCGCCGGGCCAGCTCGAGCTGCGAGTCGGGGCGAACGTCGAAGAACGTCGCCTCCCAGCTGTTGTAGAGGACCGGCCGGACGGTGCCGGATCGGGGCACGACGTGGCGGCGCTCGTAGGCGTGCCAGCGGTCGGTGAGATCGTCGTGGCCCGCACCCGCGAAGACGCCGACCGAGACGGGGGTCGTCCACGACGCGCCCGGGGCCAGTGGGTGCCGAAGGTCGAAGTCGTTGACGCCGGCGGTCACGTGCAGCCGGCCGTCGTAGGCCAGCTCGGCCGCCAGCCGCCACGAGCCGCTCCAGGCCAGCGCGACGCTCCACACCTCGCCGGCGTCGTCGCCCGCGGCACGGTCCAGCGCCAGCCACGGCTGGGCGGCGTGACCGGGGATGCCGCGGCGCGACTCCAGCACGAGCCGGCCGGGCCCGAGCGGCCGCCGCACCACCTGCGTCTCGGCGGCGTACATGCCGGCCAGCCAGGTCGCGGCCCAGCTCGGCTGCCAGGGCAGTGCCCAGCCGGCCGAGTACGCGCGGTCCAGCACGAGCGGCTCGTCGCCGTCGTTGATCACCTCGCACCAGCGCTCCAGCGCGCCGCCGCGGACCCGATAGTGCAGCTCGGTGGCGAACGGGTAGTGCCGGTCCTCGAGCCGGACGGCGAGCGTGTCGCGGCCGGGTCCGATCGTGTGGTCCGCGTAGGCCAGATCGAGCGCCCGGACGCCGTCGGCGAATTCGACCCCGAGCGCGCTCTCGTCGAACCGCCGCCCGCCGTGCTGCACGAACTCCTCGGCGTGCGCGCGCGGCGACGACCAGGTGTTCGAGCCGAAGTCGCCGGCGTCCTCGGCGAGCAGCGTCGCGACGTCGGACGGCGCGACCGGCCCGCCCCAGTGCACGTGCCGCACCCCGCCGCCGGGCTCGACGGCCAGGACGTACGCGAAGCCGGCGCCGCTGAGCAGGAACGCGTTCTGCTCGCCCAGGTGCTGGATCGGAGAGTCGTCAGGCACGTCGCTCCTCACGGACGGGTCAGTCGCCAACTACTAGACGTGGGACGACGTTTCATGTCAAGGTCTTCCGGCTGTGGCCCCATTCGGCCGGCCAGGGAGGCACGTGTCATGTCCACATCGGCGAGAGTTCGGCTGGTCCGCGACGACGATCGGGTCCAGGTCACCACGCAGTCCTACACCTGGACGTGGACCGCGGCCGGCGACCTGCTGACCCTGGCCGACAGACGGGGCCGGACGATCGTGTCCGGCCCGATGCAGCCGGCCGTGGTGACCGGTCGCGACGGAGCCGCCCGGTACATGCCCGGCCGGCTCGACGGCGTGGACGTCGACGGCGAGCGGCTCACCGTGACCTACTCGGGGGTGAACGGCGCCGACGTCACCACGGTGAGCTGGCGGTTCGAGGCCGAGCGGTGCTGGATCGACCCCGTCGAGTACTCCATGGCCGCCGACGCCGACGTCATCTCGCTGGTCTACTTCGCCCGCGCGCCCGAGCGGGCCGGTGACCAGCCCCGGCCTGGCCTCCTCTGCCGCTACCTGATCCACCCGGGCATCTCCGGCTCGGCGGCCGTGAGCCCGGTGATCCAGACCCAGGCCAAGCTCGACACCTTGACCTGGCTCGGCCGTGGCGGCGGCGGTGCGGTCCCGATGCGCCAGCAGTGGGGACTGCCGGTGCACTACGTGGCCGGTATCGGCTCGTCGGCGCACCCGGTCGAGGTCGGCGCGATGACGTCGAAGCTGAGCGATGCGTTCTGTCTCGGACTCGGCGACCTCCCGGCGGGCGATCTGCTGCTGCGGTTCCAGGACGAGCGGTTCTCGCCGGTACTCCAGATGCACGGCGACCTCTGGGGCCACCTGCGCGGTCCGGCGACCTTCGCGCTGGGTGCGCCCATGGTGTTCACCGTCGGACCCGCCTATCCGGACGCGATCCGGGCCTACCAGCGCGCGCTCGTCGAGTCGGGCATCGTCTCGGTACCGGCACCGTCACGGCGGAAGGCCGAGGCGGCCACGTCGTCGCAGTTCAACACCTGGGGTGCCCAGCTTGCGGCGGGGAAGGCGTCGCAGCGCTTCGACCAGGCCGGCCTGGAGGCGATCCACGCCCAGCTGCTCGGCTCCGGCCTCGACGTCGGCATGTTCGTGATCGACGACAAGTGGGAGGGCGAGTACGGCAAGCTCGAACACGCACCGGATCGCTTCCCCGAGTTCGAGCGGGCACTGGCGGACGTCCGCGGACACGGTCATCGGATCGGCCTGTGGGCGGCGTTCCTGCGCTGTGACGACCCCGCGACCCACGGGCTCTCGGCGGCGGACCTGCTCAGCGGTCCCGATGGCGCTCCGATCGTGCTGGGGCCGGCCGAGGCGCCGTACTTCCTGTTCGACGTCACCCGGGCCGGGGTGCGTGAGGTGCTGCGGCACCGGATCGCCGCGTTCGTCGCGCACTACCGGCCCGACATGGTGAAGTTCGACTTCGGCTACGAGATCCCCGACCTGTCGCAATGCGCGCCGTCCGACCTGAGCTTCGCCGGTGAGCGGCTGCTGGGCCTGGCGCTCGACGTGGTGGTCGGAGCCCTCCGTGCCGCCGACCCCGACATCGTGGTCATGTACTACTCGCTGTCGCCGCTGTTCGCACCGTACGTCGACCTGCACAGCCTGGACGACCCCTGGATGAACGCCCAGGAGTACCACGCGGAGGCCAACCGCCGGCTGTACTTCAGCCGGCTGCTCGGCGAGCTCGGCACGCCGACCTACGGGTCCGGTGGCTACGACTGGGTCAACCAGGTCGACATCTGGTTCGACTCGGTCGCCGCCGGCCCGCTGGGCATGCTGAGCAGCTTCACCGGTGACCTCTCCGACAGCAGTTGCACCCCCGAGCACGTCGCGGCGCACAACGGCCTGGTACGGCTCGCGCGCCGCTCCACCCGGTTCCGGGTCGAAGCGATCGGCGCGTCCGGGCTCGGCCCGGTCACGGGTGCGCGGTCGTCGTCGTGGGTGCGGCTCGAGGACGGTGCGCCGGTGCTGGTCGTGCTGCGGGTGGCCGGGTTCCTGGGCGCACCGGGGGTGCGCGAGTACGGCGGCCTGCTCAGCACGGACGCGGACGTCGCGGTCGGCTCGCTCGACACCGGCGGGCTGGCGACGGCACGCCGGATCGGTGTCGTCCCGCGCGGCGACGGCGAGCTGATCCTGCGCTTCGTGCCCGCCGGCGAATCGGTCGCGGTCGTCGTACACACGCTCGACGGCGGGCGGCACGAGTCCTCACCGGAGGCGCGCGACGGCGAGCTCGCCATCCCGTTGTCCACCGCGGTCGACGGTGTCCCGGTCACCTGGATCGAGCTTGTCAGGCGTTGACATGGAACGGCGTTCTGTTCATTGTGCGAGCACTCGTCCGCCCCGAAGCAGGGAGTCGCCATGGCCGACCAGAACCGCCGCCGCTTGGGCCGAGCCGTCACCGCCGCCGGCGTGGCCGTCGCCGGCGTCGCGCTGTCATCCACGCTGCTGGTGTCGGCCCAGCCGTTGCCGCAGCCCATCGTCGGCAAGCCCGGGCTGCTGCTCCAGAACGGCGCGTTCGACGCCGGCAACCGCAGTGGTCACCCGATCGGCTGGGGCGTCGAGGGCAACGCCGAAGGTGCCAACATCGTCAACCTGGGCGCGTACCGCACCGCCGGGCTCGGCTCACTGGAGATCAACGACGTCGCCGGCTCGGCCGTCTCGGTGCGCAGCGAGCGCATCGTCGCGACGGCGGGCGACGACTACACCCTCACGGCGAACGTCAAGGGCAGGAGCGGCACACCGGCCTGGCTCTATCTGGAGTTCTGGGACTTTGACCGCAACCGCATCGGCGCCACCAACGCCGAGCCCGCCTTCAGCACCGACTGGCAGACGGTGACCGTCACCGGCGTCGCCCCGCCGAACACCGCGCACGTGACGGCGCACGTCTACGGCTCGCAGGCGGCCGCCGGGATCTCGTACTGGGACGAGGTGGTGCTCAGCGCGGCACCGCCGGCCTACGACCCGCACCTGGGCGCCGAGCGCGAGCTGTTCCTCGACGACTACCGCATCGAGTCCGCGCACGACGTCGAGCGCGTCGTCCATCCCGGTGAGAAGCTCCAGCGCCCGGTGCTTCGACCGGACCAGCCGTGGGAGGACAGCGCCTACACCTACGGCTCGGTCTACGTGATCGACGGCCTCTACCGCATGTGGTACACGTGCTACAACGACCAGGCGCCGCACTACCACCTCTGCTACGCCGAGAGCGCCGACGGCATCACCTGGGACAAGCCGCTGGGCCGCTCCACCGTCTCCGGGGTCGGCTACAAGGACATCCCGGCGTCGCAGACGAACATCGTGATGGCCGGCAGCGGCGCGCACGTCGCCTACAACCCGGACGCTCCCGCGGACCGGAAGTACTTCCTGATGAAGTCGCAGCCGGCACCGGGCGTGCCGGGCGGCAACGGCTACTACGGCTGGAAGTCTCCCGACGGGTACAACTGGACGCCGCTGTCGTCCACGCACCTGCTGAACGACGGCGACGTCGTCCAGACCACCTGGGATCCCCGGGCCGAGCTGTATATCGCGACGATCAAGAAGCGGATGTTCACCTCCCGCACGCCCGGCATCTACGAGCGGTCGGCGTTCGTGTCCACCAGCCCGGACCTGGTGACCTGGACGACACCGCAGCTGGCGGTCATGGGCGACTCCGCCGACGACGGCGCCGCCGAGGCGATCGGCGGGCTCGAAGCCCAGATCTACGGCATGCCGGTGCATCCGTACGAAAGCACCTACGTCGGCGTCCCATGGGTCTTCCTGACCACCGACTACACCTCGGGCGAGTACGCCACTGCCGCCGACGGGCCGGTGCTCCCGCAGCTGGCGACCTCGCGCGACCTGCTGCGCTGGGAGCGTCCGGTCCGCGATCCGCTGCTCGAGCCGAGCCGGGGTGGCGCTTGGGACGACGGCGCCCTCTACACCGCCTCGAACATCCTGGTCGACGACGAGAAGATCACGATGTACTACGCCGGCTTCCAGAACGGGCACGGCGGCGCCGACGCCGACGACCCCAACCGGGACCGGCACTTCGGCAACGTCGGCCTCGCGACGTGGCGCCGCGACGGCTTCGCGTCGATGACCAACGCGTCGCTGCCCGGCCTCGGCGACCCCGGCGAGATCACGACCAAGCCGGTGGTCTTCGACGGCGCGTCGCTGAACGTCAACGCCGTCGTCCACGAGGGCGGCAGCCTGCAGGTCGAGGTGCTGACCGCCGACGGCGAGCCCATCCCCGGCTTCACCGCCGCCGACGTGCTGCCGATCAACGGCGACCGGCTGTCGGCGCCGGTCAACTGGCGCGGCCGAGCCCGGCTCGCGAACCTCGCCGGCCAGCAGGTCAAGTTCCGGTTCCACCTGGTCAACACCGATCTGTACTCCTACTGGGTGGGGCAGGGCTGACGGGGTGGTGACGGCGCTCGGTGACCGGCTGCGGGTTCCGGCGTTCGCCGGCCGGGCCGGTGTGGCCCGGCGCGACGTCACCCCGCCGCCCGGCATCCGGACCCGCAACTGGGGCCCGGCCGAGACCGATGTCGCCGACGGCGTGCACCGGCCGCTGACGCTGACCGCCCTGGCCCTCGCGGTGCACGAGGGGCCAGGCGGCGACGGCGGACCGATGCTGCTGCTGGCCGTCGACGCGACGTGGTGGCGGCGGGTGGACGACGAACGGCGGCTGCGGTTCGCGGTGCTCGACCGGCTCGGCCTGGACCCGGGCCGGCTGCTCATCGCGCTCTCCCACACGCACGCGGGACCGGTGCTGTGCGCGGCCGACGCCGACCTCGACGGCGGTGCGCTGGTCCCGGCGTACCTGGACCGGCTCGCGGCCGCGGCGGTGGACGCGGGCGCCGAGGCGATCGCCGCGCTGGCGCCCGCGGTTCTCGAGTGGACGGCCGGCCGCTGCACGCTCGCCACCGACCGTGAGCTGGACCTCGGCGGCCGGGCCGTGGTCGGGGCCAACCCCGCCGCCGCCGACGACACCGTCGTGGTCGGGCGGCTCACGGGCGCCGACGGTGTGCGCCGGACGCTCGCCACCGTGGTCAACTACGCGTGCCACCCGACCACCCTGGCCTGGCAGAACCGGCTGGTCTCACCGGACTACGTGGGCTCGATGCGCCGGCTCGTCGAGGCGGCCACCGGCGCGCCGTGCCTGTTCCTGCAGGGCGCCTCCGGGGAGCTGGCGCCCGCCGAGCAGTACACCGGCGACACCGAGGTGGCCGACCGGCACGGCCGCGCGCTCGGCCACGCCGTGCTGGCCGCACTCGACGGACTGCCGCCGCCCGGGACGGAGCTGGGGCTGGCCGAGCTGGTGGAGTCCGGCGCGCCGCTGGCGGTGTGGCGGCCGGTGCCGTCGTCGCCGTCGACGGAGCTGGCCGTCCGGCGGTCGGTCGCCGAGCTGGAGGTCCGGCCGCTGCCGACGATCGCCGAGCTGGCGGCCGAGTGGGCCGGCATCGACGAGCGCAGCCGGGACGAGCGCCTGCGCCGAGCCCGCCACCTGCGCGACGGCTACCTCGACGGCGGCGACGTCGTCGAGCACCCGGTCTGGGCCTGGCGGCTCGGCGACGCCCTGCTCGTCGCCCATCCGGGGGAGGCGTACTCGCAGCTGCAGCGCGGTCTGCGGGCCCGGTTCCCGGACCGGCCGGTCCTGGTCCTCAACCTCACCAACGGGCCCGGCTTCGTGTACTTGCCGACGCGCGAGGCGTACCGCCGCGGCGCGTACCAGTCGTGGCAGACGCCGCTGGCGGCCGGGTCGCTCGAGCGGCTGGAGGCGCACGCGGCCGGGCTGCTCGACGTGCTGCTGGAGGAGGGCGCATGAGCCGCAGCGTGGTGGTGACCGGCACCGGCATGGGCATCGGGCGCGCGATCGCCGACCGGCTCGCCGCCGACGGCTGGGTGGTGGTCGGGGTCGAACGGGACCCCGCCGCCGACGCCGGCTCCTGCGCCGACGTGGTCACCGGCGACACCGCCGAGCGCGGCACGCATGCCGAGGCGGCGCGGCGGGCCCTGGCGCTGGCCCCGCTGGGCGGCTGGGTCAACAACGCCGGCATCACCGAGCCGACCCCGCTGCACGCGCTCGACGAGGACGCCGTCCGCGCCGTGGTC
The DNA here is from genome assembly GCF_900105925.1 of Jiangella alkaliphila. Lineage (NCBI taxonomy): Bacteria > Bacillati > Actinomycetota > Actinomycetes > Jiangellales > Jiangellaceae > Jiangella > Jiangella alkaliphila. Next base: position 3,188,125 of record NZ_LT629791.1, read on the forward strand.
GCGATCAACGGGCTCGGCTACCTCTGGGGCTGCGCTGCCGCCGTCGAGGCCTTCGCCGCGCAGGGGCGCCCGGGCGCGATCGTCAACATCGGCTCGATCCACGGCCGGGTCAGCTACCCGCAGCACGCCGCCTACGAGTTCACCAAGGGCGGCGTCGATGCGCTCACCCGCAGTGTCGCCGTCACCTACGGGCCGTACGGCGTCCGGGCCAACGCCGTCGCCCCGGGCGGCGTGCGCACGCCGCACCTGCAGGCGCACATCGCCGCCTCCGCCGACCCCGCGGCGACCGAGCGCGAGCTCGCCCAGGGCCCGCCGTTGCGCCGGATCGCCGAGCCGGGCGAGGTCGCCGCCGTGGTGGCGTTCCTGCTCTCCGACGACGCGTCGTACGTGAGCGGGCAGTCGGTCGCCGTCGACGGCGCCTGGACGGCGGCGTTCTCGAACCCGCCCGACGACCCGGAGCTGCGGCGGCTGTTCGCGACCGGCCGGTCAGACGTCCAGGACGAACCGGGCCGCGGGTGAGAGCCGGTCGTGGACCACCTTGCGGACGTACGCGGCCTGGTCGAGCTGCTGCGGCTCGTCGCGGCGGCTGTAGGACATGGTCAGGCCGCGCCGCGGTACGCCCGTGCGGTTCAGCGTGCCGCCGTGCCAGACGTGGGCGTTGAAGATGACGACGGTGCCGGCCTCGCCCAGCAGCAGCCGCTCGTCCGGGTGCGGCGCGGCCGCGTCGGGCAGGTCGTCGGCGGGCACGCGGCCCCACCGGTGCGAGCCCGGCACCACCCGGGTGGCGCCGTTGTCGGCGGTGAAGTCGTCGAGCAGCCACATCGAGTTGCAGATATGGAAGTCGCCGTCGGCCACCGGCCGGCCCCAGTCCGAGTGCAGGTTCTGGTGGCCCTCGCCCGGCAGCGCCGCGCGGAAGTTCAGCGAGTTCACCCGCACGTTCCCGACGACGTGGTGCGCGGCGGCGAGGACCGCGGGCTCGGTGAAGACGGACTCGAACACCTCGCCCTTGTTGATCAGGTCGGCCAGCATCGCGGCGCCCCGCTGCCCGCCCACCTCGTGGCCGGCCGCCGATCCCTCGGACTCCTGCAGCTCACCGATCCGCGCCCGCAGTGCGGCCAGCCGCTCGCCGGCGAACAGGCCGGGCAGTGCCAGGAAGCCGTCGGCATCGAGCCGGGCCCGCTGGTCATCGGTGAGCGCGTCGCTCGTCGCGCCCAGCTCGGCCAGCGCGGTGTGCAGCGCCGGCCGGTGGGTCGTGGCGGGTGTTGCGGTCATCGTGTGCACCTTCCAACAGTCGAGTGTGTCGCCACGGCCATTCGACTCCGGGCGACGCCACCGGCTCAATGCAGCGATCGACCCGGTGAGTGCACGGATCGACGCCTACGCCGTAGCATCCGGCGTCCATGAACGGTGAGACGGTCGAACGGTTCGCCGGGTCGGCGCTGAGCAGGGCCGAAGCGGCAGCCCGGCAGTGGCCGAGCCCGCAGCGGCCGATGTTCGTCTCGGCGGGCGCGTACTCGGCCCGGCGGCTGCAGCACGCGGCGCCGCACCGGTACGCCGTCTGGAAGCTGGCCTACTACCGCTCCGGCGCCATCGATGCACTGGTCGACGGCGTGAGCTACCCGATCACGGCCGGCACCGTGCTCGTGGTCCCGCCGCACGCCGACCACGCCGAGGTCGCGCACACCGCCTACTCGAACTACTTCGTCCTGGTGAACGCCCGGCCGGACTGGCCGTGGCCGCTGATCACGACCGACGACGGCGCGAACCGGCTCGGCGGCGTGTTCGCCGCCCTGGTGCGGGAGAAGTCGGCGCCGGACGAGCATGCCCTCGCGATGGTCGACGCGCTGGTCCAGCAGGTCGACATCGCCTTGCGACGCGACCATGCCCGGCGGCACGACTCGGCGGCCCGCACGATCGTCAACGCCGTCGACCAGTTGCTGGAGGAGCGGTACGCCGAGCAGGTGCGGCTCGACGCCGTCGCCCGCGACGTGGGGGTGTCCGGGTCGACGCTGCGCGCCTACTTCGCCGCCGAGCTGGGCATGTCGCCGCAGGCGCGGCTGCTGGAGATCCGCCTCCGGCACGCCGTGGCGCTGCTGCGCACGTCGGACCTGACGCTGGCCTCCGTCGCCGAGCGCTGCGGGTACCACTCGGCCAGCCACCTGAGCCGGCACGTCAAGGCCGCGCTGTCGTCCACGCCGGGGGAGATCCGCCGGCGGGGCCACCTGCTGCCCTGATCGTCGTGGCGGGGCAGCGGAGCGTGCAACGCCGGTGGCGGGCTGTGTATTGAGCCGATGATCCGGGCCACGGTGTGATGGCGGTCACGGAACACCGTTCCGCGTGTTCGCTCCGGCTCGGACCTGGAGGAAACGATGGCGACGTCGTCGCGGAAGCTGCTGCCCTACCTGTCCACGGCGGTGGCCGCGTTCCTGGCCGCGTCCGTCGTCGCGAACCCGGAACCGACGCCGGTCGCGCCCGAGGTGGCCGCCGTCGCTCCGTCGGGCGACGGCGCGGCGCCGAGCGCGATGGTCACCTCGATCGGCCCGACGTGGGGAATGGTCGGGTACGCGCCGGGTCACATCGCAGCTGTTCCGCAGCCGTTCGGCTACGACACCGTCGTGGACGGCGAGACCACGAAGCGCATCTTCCTGAGCTTCGGCGCCCAGCCGGACGTCTCCACCGCCGCGTCCGTGTTCTACACGGCGACGTCCGACGACGCCGGCCAGCGGTTCCTGACCTCCGAGCAGACGCCGTGGACCGCTCTGAACATGGTGCGGCTCGACGACGGCTCGTTCCTGTCGATCGAGTTCATCCCGGAGTGGATCGACACCACGCACGTGACCATCCGCACCTGGCGCTCGACCGACCAGGGCGAGACCTGGCAGCTGACCAGGGGCAGCTATACAGCGCCGAAGCCGATGGGCTACCTGCGGGTGTGGCGCGGGCCGATCCAGCTCGCGTCCGACGGGTCGGTCATCGTTCCCGCCTACACCGAGTACGCGAGCGACACCCGAGGCAGCAGCCTGATCCTGCAGACCCGCGACCAGGGCCGGACCTGGACGTTGCGCTCGACGATCATCCCGGCCACGACGGACTTCGGCACCAACGAGGTCGGCATGTCCTACACCACCGACGGCCGCCTGACCGCCGTGCTGCGGCCGGACAACGCTCCGCAGCCCTTCGACCTGCGGCAGGTCTTCTCCAGCAACGACGGCCTCACCTGGTCCGCGCCGCAGATCGTCACGGGGCCGGACGGACCGGCCGCCAGCATCAGCCCGGTGCTCGTGCTGCAGCCGAACGGCATGCTGCTGCTCAGCTACGGGCGCCCGGACAACCATTTGCTGGTCAGCACCGACGGCACCGGCCGGACCTGGGACCAGCACGCGTTCGTCTTCGGCAACGCGCCGGCGACCACCGGGCCGGCCGCCATCATGGGATCGAGCGGCAACACGGCCCTGACGAACGTCGAGTCGAACCGGTCGATCTTCTTCTACGACCGGTGCCACAGCAACAACCTGTGCAAGCCGTACAACGAGCAGTACAGCATCTGGGGCGCCTACGTCGACGCGGTCACGCCCGGCACCGGGAAGATCGACGTGGCGACGAAGCTGAACTCCGGCTCGGCAACGGTCAGCGGCAGCTTCGGCCCGGCCGACCCGGTCTACCCGGAGACCCGGCCGGAGGGCGCGTTCGACGGCAGTTCCGAACAGCACGCCGCGGCGGTGCTGCGCGCCGGCGCCGGTGCACCGTCGATGGTCCTGGAACTGGACCAGGCGTACTCGGTGAGCCGGATCGGGCTGATGCTCGGCAGCGGCGAGCCACGCAGTGCCACGGTCCAGCTCTCGATGGACGGCACGACCTGGTCGGCGCCGGTCGTCACCGCGAGCGGGACCCGCGACCGGGCGCTGCGGTACACCAACTTCACGGCGCAGCAGGTGCGGTACGTCCGGGTGACCGGGCCGGCGGGAACGGACACGCCTGTCACCGAGCTCGAGGTCTACGCCGCCGACGTCGACACCTTCGAGAACGACGCGGTCTTCGGCATCCCGCGCGGCTACACCGACGCGCTCAACGCCACCACCACCGACGTCGACCTGGCCGGCAGCGACAGCCGGCGCTCGTTGCGGCTCTTCGACAACTACACCGACCAGGTCGCGAAGATCACCAAGGTCACGCCGGACCGGAGCCGGCAGGTGACGACGTTCGATCTCGGGAGCTCGGAGTGGAACTACCGCGGGCAGTTCCTCTTCGACATCAAGGGCCGTTCCGGCACGACGCTCACCAACCGCTGGCACTTCATGCTGACCCCCGGCAGCCATCCCGCGCCGGGTGCCGGCGGCACACCGGGCGTCGCCACGCTCTCGGCGTGGAACGGGTCGAGCTGGATCGTGGTCGGCAGTCTCGCCCAGCCCATCGTGCCGCAGAGCTGGCGGCCGGTCACCGTCGACGCAACGCTGTCGAGCGCGACGGTGACGATCGCGGGCCAGTCGTTCACCACGAACGTCACCTTCCAGAGCGCGACCGCGCTGGCCGGCGTGGCGTTCACCTCGGCCGGCACCGCCGCGACCGGCAACACCTGGTTCATCGACGACGTCCGGATCACCGGCGGCTGACCTCGTGAAGTGGGAACACGTGCTCGACCTCGACATCGTCGACGCGCACCACCACCTGTGGGACCTGGCCCGGTCCTACCCGTGGCTGCAGGAGACGGCCGGTGAGCTGCAGGTACACGGCGACGATGCCGCGATCCGGCGCGACTACCTGGTCGACGACTTCCGGCGGGACGCCGAGCCGCTCCGGCTGGTCGCGTCGGTGCACGTCGACGCCGGCGCGGCCGACCCGCTGGAGGAGGCGCGCTGGCTGCAGCAGGTGGCGGACGAGTCCGGGTACCCGCAGGCGATCGTGGCCGGCGCCCGCCTGGATGCCGGCGACGTCGACGAGGTGCTGGACGAGCTGGCGGCGCTGCCGAACGTCCGCGGCGTCCGGCACATCCTGAACTGGCACCCCGACCCGGCCATGAGCTACACCGACCGGCCGGACCTGATCACCGACCCGGCCTGGCTGGCCGGCTTCGCCCGGCTGGCGCACCACGGGCTCTCGTTCGACCTGCAGGTGTACCCGGCGCAGCTCGCCGAGGCGGCGCAGCTGGCAGCCGGCCATCCGGACACGATGGTGGTGCTGAACCATGCCGGGATGCCGCTCGGCCGTGACCCGGACAGCCTGCTGGACTGGCGCCGCGGCCTCGACGCACTCGCCGCCCGGCCGAACACCGCGGTGAAGATCTCCGGCCTGGGCATGACCGACCACCGGTGGACCCTCGGCTCGCTGCGCCCGGTGGTGCTCGAGTGCATCGAGGCGTTCGGCGCGGACCGCGCGATGTTCGCCAGCAACTTCCCGGTCGACGGCCTGTACTCGACGTACGCCCAGCTCTACGACGCGTTCGACACGATCACGGCGGACTTCTCGGCCGGCGAGCGCGCCGCGCTCTTCGCCGGGACCGCCCGCCGGGTCTACGGCCTGGCCGACCGGGCAGCGCCGGCGTGAGCCCGCTGACGGTCAGGGCGGTCCGGGCGTACCTGCCCGACGCCGGCGGCGGCGCCGACTACCACGACCAGCCGGCCGGGCACTGGATCGACGACCACATCGCCAGCCCGATGGCGAAGTACGCGGAGTACCGCGCCAGCCGGCAGTCGTTCGGGCTGCACCTGCTCGGCACGGTGGTGGTCGAGGTGGAGGCGTCCGACGGCACCGTCGGGTTCGCGCCCACCACCGGCGGCGAGCCGGCCGCGTGGATCGTCGAGAACCACCTGGCGAAGCTCGTCGAGGGTGCGCCGGTGACCGAGCTGGAGCGGATCTGGGACCGGATGTTCCTGTCGACGCTGCACTACGGCCGCAAGGGCCTGGCGCTGAACGCGATCAGCGGCGTCGACCTGGCGCTGTGGGACCTGGCCGGGAAGCTCCGTGGCGAGCCGGTGCACGCGCTGCTCGGCGGCGCGGTCCGCGACGAGCTGGTCTTCTACGCCACCGGTCCGCGCCCCGACGTCGCCCGCGACCTGGGCTTCATCGGCGGGAAGGTGCCGCTGCGGCACGGCCCGGCCGAGGGCGAGGCCGGCATCGCCCGCACCGTCGCCGCGCTGGCGCAGCTGCGCGACGCCGTCGGCCCGGAGTTCTGGCTGATGCTCGACTGCTGGATGTCGCTGGACGTCCGTCACGCCGCCCGGCTGGCGCACGCGCTGGACGCCGTCGGGCTGCGCTGGCTGGAGGAGCCGCTGTTGCCGGACGACTACTGGGGGCACGCCGCGCTGCGCAAGCGGCTGCCGGCCGGCATGCTGCTGAGCAGCGGCGAGCACGAGGCGACGCGGTACGGCTTCCGGCTGCTGCTCGAGCTGGGCGCCGTCGACATCCTGCAGCCCGACGTCGGCTGGTGCGGCGGGCTGACCGAGCTGCTGAAGATCTCCGCGCTGGCCGACGCGCACGGCGCGCTGGTCGTGCCGCACGGATCGAGCGTGTACTCGTACCACTTCGTCGCGACCCGCCACAACAGCCCGTTCGCCGAGTTCCTGATGATGCATCCGGACGGCACCGAGGTGGTGCCGATGTTCCGGCCGCTGCTCCTGGACGAGCCGGTGCCGCGTGGTGGGCGGCTGGCGGTGTCGGAGCTGGACCGGCCCGGGTTCGGCGTGCGGCTGGACCCGTCGTGCGAGCTGCGCCGCCCGTACCGCCGCCCCTCGCCGTGACCGTCGGGATCTGCGGGATCAGTGGATGGCGAGGTCGTCGATCAGGAAGGTCATGCCGTAGGCGATCGGATCGCCGGTGGTGAACGTGACGCCGGACAGCACGTCCGCCGGTGCTGCGGTCGTGGTCGTGGTGAACGCCTGCCCGCCGATCGTCACGGTCGCCTCGTCGGCGGAGGTGTCCACCGAGATCGGCACCCAGGTGTTCAGCGCGATCGGGGTGGTGAGCCGGCCCAGCGCCGTCCACGCCGACCCGTCGCTGACCTCCAGGGTCTGCGCCGGTTGCGCGGTGGTCCCCGGCACCAGCCGGAACCGCCACGGCTGGGTCGCCTGGTCGCCGTCGCGGCCGTTGACGGCGAACGTGAACGGACCGCGATAGTCGTTGGTGGCGAAGCTGAACGAGGTCATCTGGTGGTCGGCGTCCGGGGTGACGGTGGTCGCGACGGCGTTGTCGTCCAGGAACTTGTCCCACAGCCGCAGCGCCGACGAGCTGTCCGAGCCGCCGAGCTCCTGGTCGGAGACCGTGGTGTTCTTGGAGTCGACGAAGCCGCGCGGGATGCCGTACAGGGGGTCGTTCTCGAACGTGTCGACGCCGGCCGCGTAGAGCTCCAGCTCGGTGACCGGCGTCGTCACGCCGGCCGCACCGGTCACCCTGACGTAGCGGGCCTGCTGCGGCTCGATGTCGGTGTAGCGCATGGCGTGGTCGCGCGTGCCCTCGGCCACGACCACCGGCTCGGACCACGTGGTGCCATCGACGGAGAGCGACACCGTGGCATCGAGCGGCTGCCCGGAGCCGAGCATGAGGCCGATCCGGTCCAGGGCGTATTCGCGGTCCAGCTCGATCGTCATAGAGGGCGCGCCGCGCCGGGCCTCGAGGACGGCCGCCGCGTGCGGCCGGGAGCTGCCGTCGAAGGCGCCTTCGGGCCGCTGCTCCGGGAACCGGAGGTTGGGACGCTTGACGAACGTGCCGGTCACGCTCGCCGTCCCGTTGTGGATCTTCGTCTCCAGGTCGATCCTCCCGGTGCCCGGCGTCACGGCGTGGACGTAGGAGGCGAAGACGCCGTACTGCTCGTCGTAGGCCTTGCACCCCCAGACGTGGCAGTAGTCGCCGATGTAGACGGTGCGGTCGGAGTCGACGTTGACCAGGCTGGTATTGCCGCTGCTGCCGTCGTACCGCCCGTTGCCGGTCTCGGACGGGTACTTCACCAGCACCGACTGCTCCTCGTCCCACGTGCGTCCGGTGCCGTCGCGGCTGACATAGAGGCGGTCGTCCGGCCGGCCGGTGCTCAGCAGCAGGACGCCGTTGGGCTGCAGCACGACGCCCGGGTAGATGCCGACCACCTGCTGGCCGTCCGGTCCGAGCAGGGGCACCGCGGGCGTCCAGGTGACGCCGTCGTCGGCCGACCGGCTCACCCGCAGCCGCGGCGGGCTCTCCGCGGTGCGCAGGACGGCGATGAGGTCGCCCTCGGTGGTGTAGGACCAGCCGACCTCGTTGGTGCCGGGCGCCGTCGCCGGGATCTGGCCGCGCTGGGTCCAGCTGGCCCCGCCGTCGGTGGACTGCAGGATGATGCTCGACCCCGGCTCGCCCCGGTAGGCGGTGTAGGCCGGCTGCACGATGGTGCCGTCGGCCAGCAGCATGGGCTCGCGGTGCACCCGCAGGCCGCGGTTCATCGGGCCCAGCACCTTGCCGGGCGGGGGAGTGAACGGCGCTCGCGACACCTGCCAGGTGGCGCCGTCGTCGCGCGACCGCCGGACCAGCAGGTTCACCGCCGTCTGGGTGCTGTCGGTCCACTCCGGGATGAAGTCGACCGACAGCAACGAGCCGTCCTCGAGCCGGATCATGTTGAGCGCGCTGACCGGCGCGTTGCGCTCCGTGATGAGGAACGAGACGGCCGAGTCCAGCGACGTCGACAGGTTGAGCACCTGGTCGGCGCCGGCGACGTCGTCGTTCGCCCCGGTGGTGACGAGCACCTTCTGCTCGGTGACGCCGGCGACGACGGTGTCCATCGCGAACGTCGACGGCACGGCCGCGCGCGGCCCAGGACCCCAGTTGAGCACGTTCCACTCCGGGCCGACCCCGACGGAGTACGCGTCAGGGTCGGGTCCGTCGCCGGCCGGCAGCGGGTTCTCCGCGCCGGACGGCAGGTCGGCAGCACGATCGACGTCGCCGCCGTCCGGCCCGAGGTTGGTGGCGAGCAGAACGACCGCGGCCGTGAATCCGACGAGGCCGCTGACGACGTTGGACAGCCGGTTGCGAGTGGGACGTGGCATCGCGCTCTCCTGGGGGTCCGTGCCTGGACGCGTGCGGTCAGTCGACGTCGGTGGTGTTGTAGCGCAGCGCGATGGCGGCGTTGCGGTCGGTGTCGTAGACGACGGTGACCAGCCGCGTCGTACCGATGGCGGCCGTGCCCGGATAGCCGGAGTCCCAGTTCGAACCCGGGTTGTAGAGCACGTGCTTCGGCGTGTTGCCCCACAGCACGTCGGTGCGCCGCAGCGCGATCATCGTCGGCCGGTTCGTCGGCGACGTGTTCGCGTTCGGCTGGCTCCACAGCGTCGGCACCAGGTTCGTGCCCGGGATGAACTCGACCTCCGGCCCGTGCATCGGCACGCCCAGCGAGGTCGGCGCCGTCCACGTCGTCATGTACGTGTTGTCGTAGGAGTCGCTCTGCACGCCGGCGGTGCTGGCGCCCGACGTCGACGCGGTCCTGATGATCGCGCGGACGTGGCCGGGCTCGATCTCGGTGATGGCCGGCTCCTGGTAGTTCACCGACGCGCTGCTGGCGATGGTCTTCTGCCGGCCGGTCACCCGTCCGTCCCAGGTCACGCCGCCGTCGACGCTGGCCACAACGATCGAGGCGTGCGTGCTGGCCCCGTTGGGCGTGCCGTAGAGCGGGATCAGCAGCTGGCCGTTGGACATCTCGGCGATCTTGGCGCTGTTGATCGGCCGCGGCATGGTCGACGAGAACACCTGCACCGGCGCCGAGAACGCGGCGTTGTCGGCGTCGCGCCGCTTCACCTGCGTCTGCACGAACCCGCCGGTGGTGCCGTCGGCCACGAAGTACGACAGCAGCAGCCGGCCGCTGCGCAGCGTGGTCAGCGACGGGTCGCGGTAGTCGTAGTCCTCGAGGTCGGCGACGATGAACGGCGTGGCCTGCTGCCAGGTGGCGCCGCCGTCGCGGCTGCGCATCATCCGCAGCTGGCTGGGCTGCTGTGAGTGGGCGCTGGACCAGCGGTAGACCATCAGCAGGTCGTCCGCGTCGCCGTGCGGGTCGCGGGTCAGGTCGGGGAAGTACGCCCGGCAGGTGGTGCCGAGCACGGGGTCGCCGCACGGGCCGCCGGGCACCGCCACCGACTGCACGATCGCGGCCGGCGCCAGGTCGCGCGGGGCCTTGACCGTGGTTGGGCCGGCGGTGGCCGGGAGCCCGGCGAGGACGACCGCGAGGATCGCCGCCAGTCCGGCGACGAGCGAGAGGGACCTGCGTGGATCGAGTCGTGTCATGACCGCACCTCCGACGCCGAGTCAGTGGCACGAGGAAACCCAAAACGGCATTCCATGTCAATGGCCTGGAAGGTTCGCGATGCGGCTCTTGACATGGAATGACCTTCTGTGTCTGCTGTCAGGCATCGACTCCTGGAGGCAGCCCATGCGCGTGTCCCGGCCGCTCCTGCTCACCGCGGGCGTCACCCTCGCTGGCGTCGCCGCCGCGCTGATCCCCGCCACCGCACCGTCGGCCCGCGACGTCGACGTCCCGACCGACGGTGGCGACCCGGACGGCTACGTCGTCGCCCAGCACGACCCCGGCACCGTGTACGAGCCGCCGCCCGGCGTCATCGGCGGCAACGCGCTGGTCGAGGCGTTCGACGCGGTCGACGCCGACGGCCTGCCGGTGCGCCGGGTGCAGCTGACCTGGCAGTCGAACGAGGACGTCGCGTCGGCCGACAGCGCGGCATCGATGATCCACTCCGACGACGGCGGCTACACGTTCCCGAGCGGTGTCAACGCCGAGACCGGCGCCGGCTGGTTCTCCAAGCTGCGCGACGGGTCGATCATCGGCGTCGAGTTCATCCCGAGCCGCGTGGTCGACGCGCACACCGTCGAGCTGATCGCCCGCCGCTCCACCGACGACGGCCGCACGTGGAGGGACCTGCCGTCGACCTTCACCACCGACCTCACGTTCGATCCGTCGAAGTTCGACCGCGGCATCCGCGTGCACCGCGACATCTTCTACGCCGCCGACGGCGCGCTGCTGATGACCTACTACACGACCTACGCCGGCGACCCGGGCTACCGCACCGAGCTCGCGCGCAGCACCGACGGCGGCGCGACCTGGCACCGGTACGCGACGGTCGCGTCGTTCACCGACGGACTGTGGATGGGCGAGTCCGGCATCGAGCGGGCCGCGAACGGCGACCTCGTCGCCGTCCACCGCACCGGCACACCCGGCGGCGCGAACATCGGCCCGCTCTACACGAACCGGTCCAGCGACGACGGCCGCACCTGGTCGCGCCCGGAGCCGCTGGAGATCACGACGGCGTCCGGTGAGCCCGCGCCGACGACCGGCGTCATGCCCGTGCTGCGGCTGCTGCCCAACGGGATCATGACGCTGACGTTCGGCCGCCCGGACAACTGGCTCGCCATCTCACCCGACGGCCTCGGCCGCGGCTTCGAGCAGGCGCAGACGACGTACGTGAACCACCCGCGGGTCAACCAGGCGTTCCAGCGCAACCACGGCTCGTCCGGCAACGGCGCGCACGCGGTGGTGGCCGCGAACCGCGTGCTGGTCGTCGGCGACAACTGCGCGCCCAGCTGGGGCTGCCCCGAGACAGACGCCGGGTTCACCGTGGACGGCGAGTACCGCGTCTGGAAGAAGTTCGTCGACGTCGTGCGGCCCAACGTCGGCAGGATCGACCTGCTCGGCAAGGTCGAGGCCGGCACCGTCACCGTCGACACGACCATGACGCACACGACCCCGCGGCTGCCCGAGACCGGCCCGCGCGGCGCCATCGACGGCAGCACCGACTGGGCGTCGGCGGCGGTGTTCCGATCCGTGCGCGGCGAAGGCGTCTACACGGTGAACCTGGACCGCGAGTACACGCTGAACCAGGTCGGGCTGGCGCTGCAGTACGGCGCGCCGGGCGCCGCCCGCGTCGAGGTGTCGGCCGACGGCTCCACCTGGACCGAAGTGGTCGACACCGGCACGACCACGTCGTACACGCAGACCTACTACCCGGTGCCGGACGTCCGGGCCCGGCAGGTCCGGGTGACCGTCGCCGACACCGACCCGCAGGGCCCGGAGTTCCTCGGCGAGCTCGAGCTCTACTCCACCGTCGACTCGTTCGAGAACGAACCTGGAGGCCAGGTGCCGCGCGGCTACACCGACGCGATCGGCGCCACCGTCACCGACTTCGACGTCGACGACTCCCGCCACGTCCTGCGGCTGGCCGACGCCTGGACCGACAAGATCGCGACCGCGCGGTGGCTGTCGGATGCGGCGGACGAGCAGACGCTGGCGTTCCGGGTGAACTCCATCGGCTACGCGCGCGGGTTCGCCTTCACCTCGCTGGGCTCGACGAACGACGCGTCGAACGTGCCCGCGTACCACCTCAACATCGGCGCCGACGGCAGCATCGGCTGGTACTCCTACGAGACCAGCAGCTGGACGAAGATCGCGCCGGCCGGCACCGCACCCCAGCGGGTCTGGCACGAGCTGCGAGTCGAGGCCACCCTCGACGGCGCCGAGGTCCTCCTGGGCGGCCGGTCGCTCGGCACGGTCCGCCCGTCGACGCCGGGCCTCACCGCGCTGACCGGCCACCAGTTCTCCTCCAGCGGCACGGCCAGCCAGTACGACCACTTCCTTATCGACGACGTGGAGCAGTCCTGAGACGACGCTGCCCGAACAGCTCGGCGAGGTGGACGCCGCGCCGTCCCGCGAGCTGCTCGGCCTGGGTGCGGCAGGAGAACCCGTCGGCGAGGAGGACGGCGTCGGGGTCGGCTCGTAGTGCGGGTACGAGGCCGTTCTCGGCGACCGCGACCGAGACGTCGTAGTGCCCGGCCTCCATGCCGAAGTTGCCGGCCAGGCCGCAGCAGCCGGTGATGGTGGTGACCTCGGCGCCTGACCGGCGCAGCACGCGCAGATCGGCGTCGTTGCCGGCGGTGGCGTGCTGGTGGCAGTGCGGCTGGGCCACGACGGTCGCGCCCGTCAGGTCCGGCGGCGTCCACCCGGCGGCGTCGTCGAGCAGCTCGGCGAGCGTGTGCGTCGCCGCTTCGACCGCGTGCGAGCGGGGGTCGTCGCCGAGCAGCTCGACGAGGTCGCTGCGCAGCACCGCGGTGCAGGACGGCTCCACGCCGACAATCGGGGTGCCGGCCCGCGCATACGGCTCGAACGCGGCCAGCAACCGGCGCAGCCGCGCCTTGGCCTGGTCGAGCTGGCCGGTGCTGATCCAGGTGAGCGCGCAGCAGATGTCCCCGGCGGACACCGTGACGGCGTACCCGGCGTCGGTGAGCACCCGGATGACGGCGTGGGCGACGTCCGGGGCGAAGGCGTTGGTGAACGAGTCGACCCACACCAGCACCGGTCCCCGGCGTCCGGCCGTCGCCGGTGCGGCCCGGCGGCGGTGCTGGCGGTGGAACGGGCTGGCGAAGCGGGGGAGGTCGCGGCGTGGGTCCAGGCCGCCCAGTCGCAGCAGCGCACGTCGCAGTGGCCGGACCGACAGGACCGCGTTGACCAGACGGGGCGCCCGCCCGGCCAGGCGCGCCCAGGCCGGTAGCCGGCCGAGCAGGTAGTGGCTGCGCGGCCGGAGCCGGCGGCGGTAGCTGCGATAGAGCACCCCGGCCTTGTAGGTGGCGATGTCGATGCCGGTGGGGCAGTCCGACCGGCAGGCCTTGCAGGACAGGCACAGGTCCAGCGACTCGCGCACCTCGGCCGCCCCGAAGCCGCCGGGCAGCGAGCCGGCGGCCAGCTCCTGCAGGACCCGGGCCCGGCCCCGGGTGGAGTCCTTCTCGTCGCGGGTGGCCAGGTACGACGGGCACATGAACTCGCCGGACGACGACAGGTCGGCGCGGCACTTGCCGACTCCGACGCAGCGGTGCACGGCGGTGGTGAGGTCGCCGCCGTCCGCGGCGAAGGCGAACCCGCCGGCGGCCGGCAGCGGACGGGCCGCCGGGCGGCGCAGGTCCGCGTCGACGGGGGCCGGCCGCACGACGACGCCCGGGTTGAGCAGCCCGGGCGGGTCGAGCAGGCCCTTGAACCGCTCGAACAGCCCGATCGCGGCCGGCGAGTACATCAACGGCAGCAGCTCGCCGCGGGCCCGGCCGTCGCCGTGCTCGCCGGACAGCGACCCGCCGTGCGCGGCGACCAGCCGGGCGGCGTCGGTGAGGAACGGACGCAGCCGCCGCGGCGCGTCGACCAGCGGCAGGTCGAGGCGGACGTGCACGCAGCCGTCGCCGAAATGCCCGTACAGCAGCCCGTCGAGACCGTGCTCGGCCAGCAGCGCGTCGAAGTCGCGCAGGTACGCGCCGAGCCGCTCCGGCGGGACCGCGGCGTCCTCCCAGCCGGGCCAGGCCTGCGCGCCGGTGGCGGTGCGTCCGGCCAGGCCGGCGCTGTCCTCGCGGATCCGCCACAACGCCGCCGCCTCCGGCCCGGCCGTCAGCACCGTGCTGTCCGACGGATCGGCGTCGGCGACCAGGGCAGCCGCGGCGGCCAGCGCGGCGGCGTCATCGTCCCCGCCGGCCTCCACCAGCAGCCAGGCCGCGCCCGACGGCAGCGGCGGCACCCGGGCCGAACCGTGCTGGCGCCGCACGGCGTCGACCAGCCGGGCGTCCAGGCCCTCCACCGCCAGCGGCCGGTGCGCCAGTAGGGCGGGGACGGCATCGGCGGCGGCCGGCATGTCCGGGTAGCCGAGCACCACCAGCGCCCGCGCGGGCGTGACCGGGAACAGCCGGACCCGGGCGCCGAGCAGCAGCCCGCACGTCCCCTCCGTCCCGACCAGCGCCTTGGCCAGGTCGTGTCCCCGCTCCGGCAGCAGGTGCTCGAGCGAATAGCCGGAGACCTGGCGGGCGAACCGGCCCAGCTCGGTCCGCAGCACCGCCAGCTGCGAGCCGACCAGGTCGGCCAGGCCCTCCACCGGGTCCAGCCCGCGACCGGCGGCGAACCGGCGCCCGGCGCCGTCCAGCCAGTCCAGCTCGACGACGTTGGCGGCGGTGCTGCCGTACGCGACGGCATGCGGGCCGCAGGCGTTGTTGCCGATCATCCCGCCGATGGTGCAGCGGGCCTGCGTGGACGGATCGGGCCCGAACCGCAGGCCGTGCGGCGCGCCCGCGGCCTGCAGCGACGCCAGGACGACCCCCGGCTGCACCAGCGCCGTCGCGGCCGCCGGATCGAGCTCCAGCACCCGGTCCAGGTGCCGGGAGAAGTCCACGACGATGCCCGGCCCGACGGCGTTGCCGGCCACCGACGTGCCGCCACCCCGCGCGGTCAGCGGCACCCCGGACTCCCGGGCCACCTCGGCCACCGCCAGGATCTCGTCGACGTGCCGCGGGAACACCACCACCCGCGGCGGCACCCGGTAGTTCGACGCGTCCGAGGAGTACTCCGCCAGCCGCCGCGACGACGCGTCCACCCCGCCCGGAACGGCCCGTTCCAGCCGGCGGACGAGGTCGCTCACCGCCGTCCCAATTCGAGCTCCGCCGTGGGGATCAGGTTGAGCAGCGGCTCGCCCGCGAGATGACGGGCGAGGTTGCGGCCGAACAGCTCCCAGAGCCGGGGGCGGAAGTACGTGCTGCCGGTGGACCCGGAGATGTGCGGCGTGACCACGACGTTCGGGAGGTCCCAGGTCGGGTCGGCGGGGTCCAGCGGCGAGCGGTAGTGGGTGTCGAGGGCGGCGCCGGCGATCGCACCCGAGACCAGCGCGTCGCGCAGCGCCGGCTCGTCGACGACCTGCGCCCGCGCCGGGTTGAGCAGCACCGCGTGCGACGGCAGCGCCGCCAGTGCCGCGGCGTCGACCAGCCCTTGCGTCGACGACGTCGACGGCGTCGCGACCACCAGGTAGTCGAGGCCGGCGTAGAAGTCGGCGCGCTGGTCGAAGCCGAACGCGCGGTCCGGCTCCGGCCAGTCGGACTCCGGCCGGTCGAACGGGTCGAACCGGCCGGTCCGCGGCCCGGGGGCGGAGCGGGTCAGCGTCCAGATCTCCAGGCCCGCCAGCCGGGCCAGCCGGGCGGCCTCCTGGCCGACGTTGCCGTAGCCGACGAAACCCACTCGTGAACCGCGCAGCTCCGCCTGGAACGCGGCGTCGCGGTTCCACCGCCGGGCCCGCTGCTCGGCGAGCATCGTCGGGAAGCGACGCCGGAACGTGAGCATCATCAACAGGCACCACTCGGCGATCGGCACGTCGTTGACGCCGCTGGCGTTGGTCACCGCGACGTCCGGCCGCAGCGGCTGCCCGGCCAGCTGGGCGTAGCCGGCCGACCCCAGCTGCAGCCAGCGCAGCGCCGTCAGGTCCTCGACGCCGGCGGGGCACTGGTCGGCGAACAGGACGGTCGCGGTGCGGGCCAGCTCGTCCGGCAGCCGGTCGCCGGCCCCGTACGGCGCGACGATGTCGATGCGCGCGCCGCCGGCGAGGTCGCGCACGCGGCGCAGGCCGTCGTCGTCGACCGGCTGCGCCACCACGAGGTGCTCGGCCATAGTCAGCTCCTCATGTGTCGCGCCGGGCACATCCTGCATGTCCAGCCCTCCATCGGTGACGGGCCGACGACTCGTGGGAGCCTCCGGCCCCCAGTCGCCGCCGGCGTGCCCGGCACTCCACGGGTCAGCTCCGCAGCTGCTTGCCCGGCACGCTGGAGAACTCCTCCATGCCGGGCTGGAACGGGAAGCGGTCCTTGAGCTCGTCGGTGAGCGTCACGCCCAGCCCGGGCGCCTCGGGCCGCAGGACGTGGCCGTCCTCGATGACGAGGTTGTCGCCCCAGAGCAGCGTGTGCAGCTCACCGGCGTCCGGCGGGATCTCGACGATCAGCGTCGCCGGCGACGCGAACGCCGCGTGCAGGTTCTGCATGACGCCGCCACCGGCGCTCCAGGCGTGCGAGGCGACCATCGCGCCGCGCTCGGCGGCCAGCCGGCCGACGTCGGCGAACTCGGACAGCCCCAGCCAGGACGCGTCCGGCTGGGCGACCGCGAACGCGTCGCGACTCATCCACAGCAGGAACTCGTCGTAGCTGCTCAGCTGCTCGCCGCCGGCCACCGGGACCGGCGACACCCGGGTCAGCTCGGCGTACTGGTCCGGGTCGCGGTAGGGCAGCGGCTCCTCGAAGAACGTCAGGTCGTACGGCCCGAGCGCGGTGAGCACGGCCGTCGCGGTCTGCAGGTCCCAGCGGGCCTGGCCGCTGCGGTGGCCCATGTGGCCGTCGAGCATGATGCCGACGTCCTTGCCGGCGTGGGCGCGCAGCAGCTCCAGCTTGTCCACCTCGACCTGCGCCGCGCCGTCCGGGCCGCCCGGCGCCTCGACCGGGCGCCGCTCGTCCATGTCCAGGTAGCCCGACGCGACCTTCACCGCGGTGAAGCCGAGCTCGAGATAGCGGTCGACCTTGCGCTTCAGCTGGTCCGGCGGCCACGGCGACGGGCCGCCGGTGGCGTAGGCGAGCAGCCGGTCGTGCCGGGCGCCGCCGAGCAACTGATGGACGGGGGCGCCTTCGGCCTTGCCGGCCAGGTCCCACAGCGCCGCCTCGACCCCGGACAGGATCGCGGCGCCGACGCCGACCCGCGCGAAGTAGGCCAGGCTCTGCCGCATCCGGGTGGTGAGCACGCGCGGGTCGGTGGTGTCGGCGCCGACGAGGATCGGCCGGACGTAGTCGACCACCGGGCCGATCAGTTCGGGCGCGAAGTACCCCGCGTACGTCTCGCCGACGCCTGTCAGTCCCGCGTCGGTGCGGACCTCGACGAACCCGGCCGTCCGGGTCCGCTTCGCGAAGGTGATCCACGGATCGTTGCTCGACGGCCCGGTGAGCAGGACCGTGCCGACCTCGGTGATGCGCATGCCGCCATCTGATATGGAATCCGGTGCCATGTCAAGACCGGAACCGGCGCCGCGCTGACCGCCTTCAGTGCAGCCGGGCCGCCTCGTCGCCCTTGACATGGAACCAGCTTCCATGAATTCTCGTCCCCACCTTCCGCGATATCCGGTTCGACGAACAGGAGTGTCGATGGGCGAGATCACGTTCTCCCGGCGCGCGGGGCTGGTCGGAGCGGCAGCCGGTGGGCTGTCGCTGGCCGGTGCCGGCGCCCTCACCGCAACGACAGCGTCGGCGGCGTCGGCGGCGGAGGTGCACTGGACGGACGACCTGGACGAGCTGACGCTCTTCGCGTTCGACCAGGTGTCCATCCCGTCGGTGCAGAACCTCAAGCTGGAGATGCGCGACCCGGTCAAGCACCCGGCGAACCCGGTCGTCCCGCGCGGCGGGCCCGGCGACCCGGACTCGTGGGCGGTGCAGTTCTACGGCTCGGTCATCAAGGTCGGCGACACCTACCGCATGTGGTACTGCGCCGTCAGCGCCGAGGAGCGCGAGCAGCACACCGGCAGCACGTCCGCCCTCTGGCGGGTGGCGTACGCCGAGAGCACCGACGGCGTCACCTGGGTCAAGCCGAGCCTCGGCCTGGTCGAGTTCCAGGGCGGCACGGACAACAACCTGGTGCGGCTCGACCCGGCGATCGGCGTGCTCAACCTCAAGGTCCTGTACGAGCCTGATGACCACCCCAGCCGCCGGTACAAGCTGGGCTGCCACGTCTACTGGCAGAACAAGGGCAACCGGCACGGGACGCTCGCGGTCTACGCCAGCCCGGACGGCCTGAATTGGACCTCGCTGACCGACATCGCGCCGGTCGATGCCGAGATGGTTCCCGACGAGTTGCTGCTGCCGGCGCTGCACGCGGAACCGGTCGGCGGACTGTACAAGTGGAAGGGCACCTACTACGCGTCCGGCCAGAACGCCAACCCGTCGATCCGGCCGCACCACGGGCGTGTCGCCCGGGCGTGGGAGTCCGGCGATTTCGGCCACTGGCAGCAGACCAGCACCGTGGCGTGGGTCCGGCACCAGCAGCACACCCTCCTCGGCCCCGGTCGCAGCCTCGACGGCGAGCAGCATCACGAGGGCATCAGCGTGTGGAACCGCGGCAACATCCTGCTCGGCGTGGTGGGGCAGTGGCACGGCGACATGAGCTGGCAGAACGTCACCATCGACCTGGGCTTCCTGGTCAGCAACGACGGACTGCACTTCCGCGAGCCGGCGCACGAGTGGACGTTCATCCCGCGGGGTGGCGACGGCCCACCGCCCGAGCTCGTCGTGAACGCGTCGTTCGAGACGCTCGACGGTGACGGCTGGCCGGCGCCGTGGATCCTCGACGCCAACCGGGCGCAGACCGCGGCGGCGAGCACCGAGCGGGCCCGCACGGGCACCACCAGCCTGCGGGTCGAGAACGTCAGCGGCACGTCGGTCGGGGTCCGGACGCCGAAGCTGCCGGCCGAGGAAGGCGTGGAGTACACCGCCAAGGTGTGGACACTCACCGAGAGCGGCACACCGGCTCAGCTCTTCCTGGAGTTCTTCGACGCCGGCGGCCGGCGGCTCGTGAACCACTTCGTCCAGCCCGATGCCTCCCCCGACTGGCAGGAAGTGATGCTGGCCGCCGTCGCGCCGGCCGGTACGGTGACACTCAACGTGGCGGTGTACGGCGCAACTGCGGCCACCGGGGTGTCGTTCCACGACGACGTCAGCGTCAGCTGGCCCGGCTCCGGCGAGGGCGAGGCGGAGTGGGACCGGGGCGGCGTCATCCAGGGCCAGGGCTTCGAGAACATCGGCGACGAGACGTTCGTCTACTACGGCGCCTGGGACCCGCGGGTGAACATCCCCGGCGTCCCGCTGCCGCCGCGCGGTGGTGTCGGCATCGCCGTCCTGCCGAAGGACCGCTTCGGCGACCTGATGGTCGATCTCCGGGCCGAGGGCGACGGTGACTACCAGATCCCAGAGGTGACCAGCGAGTTCATCACGGCGACGATCGTGCTGGGCGCACGGCACCGGCGGCCGCGGTTCCACGTCAACGCTGAGGGCCTGGGCGACGGCGCGACGCTCCGGTTCGAGCTGCTGGAGCACGACTTCACCCCGATCCCGGGCTACTCCGGCGCCGATGCGGCGATTGTCAGCACCGACGGGTTCCGCACGCCGCTCTCGTGGGGCCGCGGCCGGCTGCCCGAGAGGATCCGCATCCGCGGCTACTTCGACGGCGAGCAGAACACGAACATCAAGCTCAGCGCGATCTACGTCGACTGAGGGCGGTGACGGAGATGGAGTCCGTACGGTTCACCCGCCGAGCCGGGCTGGCCGGCGCCGCCGCCGGTGGCCTCGCGCTGGCCGGCGTCCGGGCCGCGGCGGCGACGGCGCCCACCGCGACGGCAGCCGCCGGCGACGAGATCACGATCTTCGCCTTCGACCAGGTGTCGATCCCGTTCGTCCAGAACCTCAAGGTGGAGCTGCGCACGCCGGTGAAGCACCCGGCCAACCCGGTCGTCCCGCGCGGCGGGCCGGGCGAGCCGGACTCGTGGGCAGCGCAGTTCTACGGCTCCGTGATCAAGGTCGGCAGCGTCTACCGCATGTGGTACTGCGCGGTGGGCGACGAGCGGAACGAGCTCGGCGGCCGGCCCGAGTGGTGGAAGGTGGCCTACGCCGAGAGCACCGACGGCGTCACGTGGGTCAAGCCGGACCTCGGCCTGGTCAGCTACCGCGGCAACACCGCCAACAACCTGGTGGCGATGGACCCCGGCATCGGCGTCCTCAACGTCAAGGTGCTGTACGAGCCGGACGACCCCGACCCGGACCTGCGCTACAAGATGGCGGCGCACGTCTACTGGGACAACCGCGGCAACAACCACGGCACGCTGGCGCTGTTCGGCAGCCCGGACGGGCTCAGCTGGACCTCGCTGACCGGGATCACGCCGGTGGACTCCATGCTCGAGGAGATCGACCTGGTCATCCCGGCGCTGCACGCCGAACCGGTAGGCGGCCTGTACCGGTGGGAGGGCAACTACCACCTGTCCGGGCAGAACGGGAACCCGTCGGTGCGGCCGTACCACGGGCGGGTGGCCCGGGGCTGGATCTCCGGCGACTTCGTCACCTGGTCGCAGACGAACGTCATGGCCTACGCCCGCACCGACCAGCACACGCTGCTCGGCGCCGGGCGGAGCCTCGAGGGCGAGCAGCAGCACGAGGGCGTCAGCGTCTGGAACCGGGGCAACGTGCTGATCGGTACCGTCGGCCGCTGGCACGGCGCCGCCGACTGGGACGATGTCAGCATCGACCTCGGCTTCGTCATCAGCAACGACGGGGTGAACTTCCGCGAGCCGGCGCACGAGTTCACCTTCCTCCAGCGCGGCGGGCTGGCTCCGCCGGTCACGGTCGGCAACCCGTCGTTCGAGGTCCTGGCCGGCGGCTGGCCGGCCGACTGGACGCTGGACCCGCCGCCGCGCGGCCAGACCGCGGCGAGCAGCACCGCGCAGGCGCACACCGGCACCCGGAGCCTGCGGGTGCAGAACGTCGCCGGCACGCCCATCGGCGTGCGCTCGGCCCGGCTGCCGGCCCAGGCGGGCACGCCGTACCGGGCGTCGATGTGGGTGCTGACCGAGAGTGGCGTCCCGGCGCAGCTGTTCCTGGAGTACTTCAACGCCGCCGGCACGCGCATCGGCTCGAAGTTCGTCCAGCCGGCCGCGAGCGGGACGTGGCAGCAGGTCACCGTCACCGAGACGGCGCCGCCCGGGACCGAGACCCTCGACGCCATGGTCTGGGGCACGACGGCCGCGGAAGGGGTGTCCTACCACGACGACATCGCCGTGACGCCGGTCGACTGGTGGCCGACGTCGTGAACCCGTCCTTCGAGGACCTCACCGGCGGCTGGCCGGCGCCGTGGACGCTGGACCCGCTGCCCAAGACGCAGACCGCGGGGCCGAGCACCGCCCAGGCGCACACCGGCACCCGCAGCCTGCGGGTGGAGAACGCGAGCGGCACGGCGGTCGGGGTGCGCACGCCGCGGCTGCCCGCCGTACCCGGCTCGCAGTACACGGCGACGAGCTGGGTGTACACCGAGTCCGGCGAGCCCGCGACGATGTTCCTGGAGTTCTTCAACGCGTCCGGAACGCGCATCGGCTACGAGTTCGTGGCGCCCGCGGCCAACAGCACCTGGGAGGACGCGTCGGTCAGCGCGCTGGCCCCGGCCGGCGCGGCCACGCTGGACGTGCTGATCTACGGCGCCGTCGCGGCAGAGGGCGTCTCGTTCCACGACGACGTCGTCCTGACGCGCAGCGTGCCGAGCGAGGTCGAGCTGCACGTGCTGTCCGAACCGCGCGGGCACACGACACCGCCGGGCGCGCCCGAGCTGTCCGCCGCCTGGATCGACGGGGTCGTGAACGCTTGATGGCCGACGAGCCGCGGTACCCGCACACCGTCCTCGCCGCCTGCTGCGTCCCGTGGGACGACGCGGGCGGCCTGATGGAGCCGGTGTTCCGCGACAGCGTCGCCGACCTGGTGGCGCACGGCCTGCGTCATCTCTACGTCTTCGGCACGGCCGGCGAGGGCCACGCGGTCGACGAGCGGCGCTTCGACCAGGTCGTGGACGTGTTCGCCGACGAGACCGGCCGGCACGGCGTCGACCCGATGATCGGGCTGATCAGTCTGTCGCTGCCGGCGGTGATCGGCCGGATCGAGCGCTGCCTCGACCGCGGGATCAGGGCGTTCCAGCTGTCGCTGCCGTCGTGGGGCGCGCTCAACGACGCCGAGCTGGCGGTGTTCTTCGCGCAGACCTGCGGACGGTTCCCGGAGGCTGACTTCCTGCACTACAACCTGGGCCGGGCCGGCCGGCTGCTCACGCCGGACGACTACGCGAGGCTGGCCGCGGAGCACCCGAACCTGGTCGCCGTCAAGCACACCCGGGCCGACTACGCGACGGTGCACCGCCTGTTCGCGCTGGTCCCGACCGTGCGGCACTTCTTCACCGAGTCCACGTACAGCTACGCCAGCCTGGCCGGCCCGGCCGGCTTCCTGGTGTCGATCGCGTCGGTGCACCCCCGGCGGGCCCGCGAGTACTTCGACGCCGGGGTCGCGCGCGACGTCGGCACGCTCATGGCGACCTGCGCGCAGCTGCTCGAGCTGAGCGGCGAGCTGCACCGGGCCGTCGGGCCGGGCCCGCACATGGACGGCGCGTTCGACAAGATGTTCGCCAAGGTGCGCGACCCGCGGTTCCCGCTGGCGCTGCTGCCGCCGTACCAGAGCGCTTCCGACGACGCCTACCAGGCGTTCCTGACCGCGTTGCGGGAGCGCCACCCCGAGTGGCTGGAGGACCCGTGACGGAGCCGGCGACGATCGCGGTGTGGGCGGCGGCATCGCCGTTCGTGCCCGCCGCCACCCGCACGCTCGACGAGGCGGCGGCGCCGTACGTGCTGCTGCCGGCCGAGCTCGACGATGCCGCCCTCGCCGGCGCCGCCGCGGCGCAGGCGCTGGTCGTCGGCGGCGACTGGGTCACCGCCGAGGTGCTCGGGTCGTTCCCGCGGCTGCGCCTCGTCGTCCGGGGCGGCGTGGGGTTCGACCGGATCGACCTGGCGGCCGCCACGCGGCTCGGCGTCATGGTCACCAACGTCGCCGACTACGGGACGAACGAGGTGGCCGACCACGCGATGCTGCTGATGCTCGCCGCGATCCGCCGGCTCGGGCACTTCACCGCCGAGGCGCACGGGAGCTGGCGGTCCGTCCGGCACCTCCCGGTCACGCGGATCCACGGCCGGCGGCTAGGCATCGTCGGTCTCGGCCGGATCGGCTCGGCGGTGGCGGCGCGGGCCACGGCGTTCGGCCTGGAGGTCGTGGCGTACGACCCGCTGATCGGGCCCGGCGACTTCGCCCCGCGTGGCGTGGCCGCGACCTCGCTGGACGAGCTGCTGGCGACCAGCGACGTGATCAGCCTGCACGCGCCGCTCACCCCGCAGACCCACCACCTCCTCGACGCCGCGGCGTTCGCCCGGATGCGCCGGACGCCGGTGCTCGTCAACACCGCCCGCGGCGGCCTGGTGGACACGGCGGCGCTCGCCGACGCGCTGGACACCGGGCTGGTCGGCGCCGCCGGGCTGGACGTCCTCGAGGGCGAGCCGGACGTCACGGCACACGAAGCCCTGCTCGGCCGCGACGATGTCGTCGTCACGCCGCACGTCGCCTGGTACTCCCAGGGCTCCGAGGAACAGCTCGGCCGCACCGCGGCGCAGCTCGCCCTCGACTTCGTCCGCGACGGCCGCCGGCCCCGGCTGCTCAACCCGGACGTCGCCGTCCGGCCGACCGATGAGGTGACACCGTGACCGACGTGACCGACTCCCCGCCCGCCTTCCCGATGACGCGGCTGACGCCGTTCGACCCGCCGCCCGGCTACGCCGCCGTCCGCGACGCCGGCGGGCTGGCCCGGGTGCGGCTGTGGGACGGGCGCACCGCGTGGCTGGTCACCGGGTACGAGCAGGTGCGCTCGCTGCTCGGCGACCCGCGCATCAGCGTCGACCGCAGCCGGGCCGGGTTCCCGTTCCCGACGCCGGGCCGCGAGGCGCTCGAGCGCTCCGGCGCCACGACGTTCGTCGGCCTTGACCCGCCCGACCACACCCGGCTGCGCCGCGTCTTCACCAAGTACTTCGCGGTCAAGCGGATCGAGACGCTGCGCCCGGTGGTCCAGCGGATCGTCGACGACCTCGTCACCGGCATCCTGGAGGACGGGCCGCCGGCCGACTTCGTCACCGCACTCGCGGGGGAGGTGCCGTCGCGGACGATCTGCCACGTCCTGGGCATGCCGCTGGCCGACCGGGCCCGGTTCCAGGCCCTCGACCACGAACGGAACACCCTCACGACCTCGCCCGAGAACGTGATCCGGGCGACGAACGAGATGCTCGCCTACGCCGACGAGCTGATCACCCGGAAGCAGCGCGAGCCGGCCGACGACCTGATCAGCCGGCTGGTCGCCGACCAGCTCGGCGGCGACACGATCAGCCGGGACGAGCTGGTCGCGGCGGTGCGGCTGCTCATCACGGCCGGCCACGAGACGACGACGAACATGATCGGGCTCGGCATCGCCACGCTGCTGCGCCATCCCGCGCAACTGCGCGAGCTGCGGGCCGACCCGGCGCTGGTGCCGGCGGCCGTAGAGGAGCTGCTGCGCTACATCAGCATCTTCCACATCTCGCCGACCCGAGTCGTGGTCGAGCCGATCGACATCGCCGGGCAGCGCCTCGAGGCCGGCGACGGCGTCATCGCCGCGGTCGCCGGCGCCAACCGCGACGACGCCGCCTTCCCGGACGCCGCGACCTTCGACGTCCACCGCGAGGCGCGCCATCACGTCGCGTTCGGCTACGGGGTGCACCAGTGCCTCGGCCAGCCGCTGGCCCGGGTCGAGCTGCAGACCGTCGTCGAGACGCTGTTCCGGCGCATCCCGTCGCTGCGGTTCGCCGGCGACCCCGATGCGCTGGAGATCAAGGAGTACGCGTTCCTGAGCCTGGCCGCGCTGCCGCTGACGTGGGAGGTGAAGCCATGAAGATCACCCTGGAGGTCGACGCCTGCGTCGGCGGCGGGCAGTGCGTCATGGCCGCGCCGGACGTGTTCGACCAGGACGACGACGGGCTGGTGGTCGTGCTCGACGACGACCCGGCGCCCGAGCGGGCCGACGACGTCCGGCTGGCGGCCCGGCTCTGTCCCGCGCGGGCGATCCAGGTGGAGGACGCTTGACCGCCGCGGTCCGGCGCGTGGTCGTCGTCGGCGCCGGAGCCGCCGGGCTGACCGCCGCCGAGTCGCTGCGGGCCGACGGGTTCGACGGCGACCTCACGCTGATCGGCGCCGAGACGCACGCGCCCTACGACCGGCCGCCGCTGTCGAAGCAGGTGCTGGCTGGCACGTGGGAGCCGGCCCGGCTGGAGCTGCTGTCCGGGCAGCGCTACGACGACCTGCGGATCACCCGCCGGCTGGGCACGCCCGCGACCGCCGCCGACCTCGCGCGCCGAACCGTGCGGGTGGACCGCGCCGACCTGCCCTACGACGCGCTGCTGATCGCGACCGGCGTCCGGCCCCGGACGCTGCCGGGCGCCGCCGGCTTGGGCGGCGTCCACGTGCTGCGGACCGTCGACGACGCCGTCGCGTTCCAGGCCGCCGCGCTGGCCGCCGGCCGGGTGGTCGTCGTCGGCGCCGGCTTCCTCGGCGCCGAGGCCGCGGCGACCCTGCGCGGGCTGGGCGTCTCCGTCACGCTGGTCGACCCGCTGCCCGGCCCGCTGGTGCGCCAGCTCGGCCCCGCCGTGTCGGCGCTGGTCGCGGACCTGCACACCGAGCACGGCGTCGAGCTGCGGACCGGGGTCACGGTCGCGGGCCTGACCAGCGACGTCGGCCGAGTCACCGGCGTCCGGCTGGGCGACGGGACGGTGGTCGCCGCGGACTGCGTGCTGGTGGCCATCGGCTGCGTGCCGGTGACCGAGTGGCTGGCCGGCAGTGGCCTGGACCTCGCCGACGGCGTGGGCTGCGACGCGTCCTGCCGGGCCGCGCCCGGGGTGTTCGCCGCCGGCGACGTCGCGCGGTGGTTCCATCCGGCGCTGGGCGAGACCATCCGGGTCGAGCACCGCACCAACGCCACCGAGCAGGCGATGGCCGCGGCTCGGGCCGTGCTCGGCGGCGACGAGCCGTACGCGCCGGTCCCGTACTTCTGGAGCGACCAGTACGACACCAAGATCCAGGCGTACGGGCACCTGGCCGGCGCGGACCGGTTCGCCGTGGCGAGCGGTTCGCTGGCGCAGCGGCGGTTCGTCGCCCTGTATGGACGCGACGACCGCGTGACCGGCGTGCTCGGCTGGCGCTCGCCGCGCGAGCTGCTGCGCGCGCGGGCTCTGGTGGCCGATGCCACGCGGTGGTCCGACGTCGTCCCGGCCTGACGTGTCAGGGCGCCTCGAGCCCCAGCAGCGCCAGGCTGTCGCGGTCGAGGATGCTCTCGATCGTCTCGGTCTCGATCGCCGGGAACGGCGACCAGTCGCGCGCCGCCATGGCCCGCAGTCCGTCGATGCCCTGCCGCGGCGTCCAGATCGGGTAGTCCGAGCCGAACACCAGCTTGTGCACGACGTCCCACTCCTGTGCCCGGACCATCGCCTGGTAGCCCTCCATCGTGCGCAGCCACATCGCCGACACGTCCGCGTAGACGTTGGCGTGCTTGCGCAGCACGATCACGCACTCGCGCTGCCATGGGTGCGACATGTGCGCCAGGACCATCCGCACGTCCGGGTGCCGGCGGGCCAGCCCGTCGTACACCAGCGGGTGGCTCAGCTCGAGGATCGCGTCGGCCGACGCGCTGGTGCCGGTGTGGATGAGCAGCGGGACGCCGAGCCTGGCCACCTCGCGAAAGAAGTCGTCGTGCCGCGGCTCGCGCACGTCGAAGCCGGCCAGGATCGGGTACAGCTTCACCCCCTTGAGACCGCGCGCCAGCCCGTCCTCCAGCTGGTCCATGACGTCGTCGTCGGACAGGTCCAGCGCCATGTACCCGATCGTCCGCCCGGTCGTCTGCCGAACGAAGTCGGCGATGTACTCGTTCGGCGTCGCCACGCCCAGCCGGGTGGCCCGCAGCCCCACGACGATCGAGACGTCGACGTCCTTCATCGCCTCGCTGTACGCGTCCGGCGGGTTCTCCGGGCGGTCGCCGTAGATGCGGGCCCGGTCCTTCTCGTAGCGGCCGTGGTGGGCCGAGGTGTTGCAGTGCGTGTGCACGTCGACGATCAACGGGGTCTCCTCCTGCGTGCGCGTGCATCATGACTATATGGAATCTCGTGCCATGTCAATGGACGGCTGGGCCGGGACGTGCTGGCATCGACATCACGTGCCTGTCCTGCGCTGATCGGTCGTGCGACAGCGGCGGTGCTAGTCTGCGCGCAGGGCCGGGGCGGGGTGACGGTGCCGCTGATGCCCAGCAAATATGGAAGCTGCTTCCACGATCCGGCGAGAGGGAGTGCGCCCATGGAGACGTCGACCGCCCACTACCACTCGCAGGCGCTCACGCGCGGGCTGCGCGTCCTCGTGCACATCGCGGCCGCCGGTCGCCCGGTCACGCTCACCGAGCTGCACGAGGCGACGGCGCAGCCGAAGAGCACCCTGGTCCGGCTGCTCGCGGTGCTCGAGGAGCAGGACTTCCTGCTGCGCGTCGACGAGCGACCGGCGTTCACACTCGGCCACGGCGTGCTGCCGATCGTCACCGCCTACCTCGACAGCGGCACACCGGTCGACCTGCTCCGCCCCTACGTCCGGGCGCTCGCGCACGAGGTCGGCTGGACCGCCAAGTACTCCGCCCTCGACGGCCAGCACGCCGCCGACCTGTGCGTCGAGTTCCCCGACCGGCCGCTGCACTTCACCGGCAAGGAGGGCGGCCTCTCGCCGGCCCACGCGTCCGGCGTCGGCAAGGCGATGCTGGCCGGCCTCACCCTCGACCAGGCCCGCGAGCACCTGCCGGCCCAGCCGTTCCACCAGTTCACCGAGCGCACCATCGTCACCGAGCGGGCCCTCGAGGCCGAACTGCGCCGCATCCGCGACCGCGGCTACGCCATCGACGACGAGGAGTGCGCCCGCGGCCTGCGCTGCGTCGCCGTCGCCGTCCGCGTCGACGGCGAGCCGCGCGGCGCCCTCGGCGTCTCCGGCCCGGCCGCCGAACTCACCGCCGACCGCGAGACCGAGATCGCCGCGACCCTGCACGAGGTCGCCGCCGAACTCGCCGCAGACGCCCGCGTCCAACCGGTGCTCGCGATGTTCGCCCGCGGCGCGATCCCCCGCGGCCGCTGACCACACACACCGCCGCACTCTGCCCACAGCGCGCCGGCCACGGCCCGCGGGCCACAGCCCACAACCCACAACCCGCCGGCCACAGGCCTCAGGCCCGCCGACCCCGGCCCATTGGCCCGCTGACATCCGACCACCGGCCGCTGGGCACAGGTCGCCGATCTTGGTCCGCCGACCTCGTACCGCCGGCCATCGGCGCGCCGCTGGCCGTGGACCACGGCCGGGTTCGCTCCTGGGTGGGCGTTCTCGAATCGAAGGGTTGACTTGAGCACCAACTGTTGGCGCTCAAGTCAACCCTTCGAATCGAGCGCAGGCACACCGCGGTCCCCACCACGATCGCGCCGCGATCCCGCCGAGCCGCCCGGCCGTCCGGCTGTCCGTCTGATCGGGCGTCCACAGGCTGGCGAGGGGGTGGAGGTTGTCCACAATCGGGTCTGTAGGCGGCCGCGGCGTCGGTCCGGCGCGGGACGATGGCGGCATGGATGTCGGTGCGTTGATTCTCCAGGCCAGAGTCGCGGCCGGGCTCTCGCAGCGGGAGCTGGCGTGCTGCGGGCGGTGCTGGCGGCGGCGGGCAAGCAGCTGCACGCCGAGCTCGAGCCGCTGGACGCTGACGTGCGGGCGGCGATCGCCCGGGTGGCGGCGCAGCCGATCGCGGACCGGAAGGCGGTCATGCACTGGTATTGGCTGCGTGGGTACGTGGGGGCGGACTACCGGGTCGAGGGCGTCGCCGCTGCGGAGTTGCTCGGTGCGCCGCTGCCGGTGGATCACCTCGACATCGCGCTCGCCGACGAGCCGGCCGCCTTTGCCACCTTGGTGTGCCCGCCTTCGGAGTTCTGGGCGCGGCTCTCGGTCAGGCGACACACGTGGTCGTTCGGGTACCCACGGCTGCGGCTGGGAGCCGACGACCGGGAGATCGCCAAGGCGGTCGCGGGGCTGCGCGACGTGCTACGGGACGAGTGCCCCGACGGCACGTTCTGGATGGCCAACGCCGGATGCCGCGCCCGGGTCCGGTTGGTGCCGCCCGACGAGGTCGGGTCCTACGTCGAGGTCGCCACCCCTGAGGGCGTGGTCCGGGTCGCACCGCTGCACGAGATCGAGAGCACCGACCCGCGGGTGACTCGGGTGCTGCGGGTCCTGCGCGAGGACGCGACGACCGCGCGACCCGGTGAACGCAGCGGCTAGGGCGCGTCTCCCAAGTCCATGGCCTACTGCGCGACGCCCAGGCGGCGCCTCGCTGCGTTCTCGTCAGTCGTCATAGAACCCCGCTATGACTCCCTCCTCGGCCTTGCGAGGCATCCACCTGGACGCCGCTCGCTATGGCCGAGACTTGGGAGACACGCCCTAGTGGGCGGTGCCGTCGGCCTTCATGCCGGCGAGGACGTCGCGGGCGGCGTCCAGGGTCCGGTCGACGTCCTCTTCGGTGTGCGAGCCGGAGACGTGGTTGCGCTTGAGCGACATAGGGATCATCAGGAAGCCCTTGTCGGTCATCCGGCGGTGGAACCCGGCGTAGGCCTGGTCGTCGTTGCGCATGAGGTCGCGGTAGCCGCGGATCGGGCCGGCGGCGAAGTACAGCGAGAACACACCGCCGAACCCGGCGACCGTGGCCTCCAGGCCCAGCTCGGCCACGATCGAGGCCAGCCCGGACCGCATCCGCTCGCCCAGCGCGTGCGTGCGGGTATAGAAGTCGGGGTTCGCGCGCAGGTGGTCGATGGTGGCGATGGCGGCCGTCGCGCCGATGGCGTAGCCGTTGAAGGTGCCGGCCAGCAGCACGTCGCCCTTCTGGCCGTCGAACCGCTCCATCAGCGAGCGCGGTCCGGCCAGCCCGCCGATCGGGTAGCCGTTGGCCATGCCCTTGCCGAAGGTGGTGAGGTCGGGCCGGACGCCGCAGATTTCCTGGTAGCCGCCGAGGGCGTGCCGGAAGCCGGTGATGACCTCGTCGAAGATCAGCAGCGACCCGTGCTCGCTGGTCAGGGCGCGCAGGCCGTCGACGAACTCCTGGGTCGGGACGAGGGCGCCGACGTTGTGCGGGATCGGCTCCATGATGACCGCGGCGATCCGCTCCGGGAACTGCTCGAACAGCGCTCGCACGGAGTCGAGGTCGTTGAACTCGGCGATCAGCGTCGACTCGAGGGCGGTGTCGAGGATGCCGGCCGACAGCGGGTCGTGACCGTAGGCCAGCTCCGGGCGGGAGATGACGTTGCGGGCGACGGCGTCGTGCCAGCCGTGGAAGCCGCCCTGGAACTTCACCAGCAGCTGCCGGCCGGTGGCCGCGCGGGCCAGCCGCACCGCCTGCGCGGTCGCCTCGGACCCGCTCATCGTGGCGATCATCATCTCGGCGGACGGGATCGCCTCGATCACGCGGGTGGCCAGCTCGACCTCGAGCTCGGTGACGCCCAGGCCGAACAGGTCCAGGGTGCCGACGGCGGCCCGGACCGGGTCGTCGACCACGGGGGAGTTGTGCCCGAGCAGGATCGCGCCGAACGCGGCGTGGTAGTCCAGGTACCGGTTGCCGTCGAGGTCGACGACGTAGGCGCCGTCGCCGCCGCCGAACGCGTACGGGTGGCCCACGTACCGCGTCGCCGAGTTCACGCCGCCGGGCAGCACCTCCGCCGCGGCTTGCTGCAGTGCCCAGCCGCGGGTGGACGAGCCGCGTGGGTCGTGGTCGGAGGCTGCCGTGCCGATCCCCGGGGACATCGGACTCCTGTTCCCGCGCCGCGGCCGGCTCGACGGCCGTCTCGCGACGCCTCTTGGTGGTGTCGTTGCCCGGAAGCGTAGGTTGCTTCGTCAAGCATGGCAAGACGTTCCATTTCGCGCCGCGTTACGCGATCGTCACAGCGACGGGCCTTGACAGGGCCACGGTCGCGACCCAAAGATGACTCGGCATGGCACGCCATTCCGTGATTGACGACACGTCGCCGCTCGGCGTCGTGATCGTCGGAGCCGGCTTCATCGCCGACCACCACGGCGCCGCGCTGCGCGCCAGTTCGCGAGCCCGCCTCGCCGGCGTCGTCGACGTCGACGCGGGCCGGGCCGGCGCCGCCGCGACCGCCGCCGGCGGCGTGCCCTGGACCACCGACCTGGCCGAGGCGCTGGCCCGTCCGGACGTCGGCGCGGCCATCGTGTGCACGCCGAACATGACGCACGAGCCGATCGCGCTCCAGGTGGCCGCCGCGGGCAAGCACCTGCTGATGGAGAAGCCGCTGACCATCACGGTGCCGTCCGCTCGGGCCGTCGCCGAGGCCTTCGACGCCGCCGGGACGGTCGTGATGGCCGCGCACACCCACCGGTTCTACGACTACGCCCGGGCGGTGAACGACGCCATCGTCGGCGGCGCGATCGGCCGGCCGGTGTTCGCCAGACTCGCGCTGCTCGGCGGCTGGATCTGGCCGGACTGGCGGGCCTGGGTGCTCGACCCGGCGAAGTCCGGCGGGCATGCCCTGCACAACGGCGTCCACCTGCTCGACCTGGTCAGCTGGTGGCTGCGCGACGAGCCGGTCTCCGTCTACGCGCGCGGCGCGAAGCGCACGGCCGCCGAGCTGCGCATCCACGACTATCTGGAGATGCACGTGCGCTACGCCGGCGGCGCCGACGCGGTGTGCGAGATGAGCCGTGGCCACCGCCCGTCCACCCTGGACCGCCGCGACGTGCTGGTGGCCGGAACCGACGGCGTGCTGCAGCTGCCGGCCGAGGGCTGGGGATCGACCGTCGTGACGGAGTCCGGGACGAGCCTGCTGCACCCGCAGGCCGCCAACGGGTTCGCCGTCCAGCTGGATGCCTGGCTGGACGCGATCGCCGACCCCGGCGCGGAGCGGGCGATGACCCCGGCCGACGGCGTCCGCGCGGTCGCGCTGGGCGTCGCGACCGAGCTGTCCATCGAGCGCGGCGAGCCGGTGACCCTCGACGAGGTCATGCAGGGGGTGACCCAATGAGTGTGCCAGCGACTGACACCACCCTCGGCGTCGCGCTGCTCGGCTTCGCCGGCCTCGGCCCGGACCAGGACCACCAGACCTCGATGTACCGGCCGGCGTTCGAGGCGCATCCAGGCTTCGAGGTCCTGCCCGGGACCACTGGGTTCGACGACCCTGCCGTCGACGTCGTCAGCGTCTGCGTCGCGCCGGACCGCCGCGCCGACGCCGTCATCGCCGCACTTCGAGCCGGCAAGCACGTGCTCGTCGACAAGCCGCTGGCACTGACCGCCGCCGACGCCGCTCGGGTCGCCGCCGTCGCCGCCGAGACCGGCAACGTCTGCCTGCCCGCCCACCACCAGCGGTTCCACCCGATGATCGCGGCCGCGCGCGGCGCCGTCGCCGGGGGGAAGGTCGGGCTGCCGTGGAACGTGCAGGCCGACTTCCTGGTCGCGGGCGGCACGCCGTCGCCGGCCGGCGAGCTGGCCAACTTCGCCGTCTACCCGATCGACGTGGTGCTCGCGCTCACCGGGCTGCGGGTCCGGCGGGTGTTCGCGCGGCTCTCGACGCACTGGAGCGACGGTGACGCGGACGACTTCGCGCTGCTGTTCCTCACCCACGAGAACGGCCTGACCAGCACGATCAGCGTCGGTCGCCTCCGTGAGCTGGCCGACACCCGGCC
Organism: Jiangella alkaliphila; assembly: GCF_900105925.1. NCBI lineage: Bacteria > Bacillati > Actinomycetota > Actinomycetes > Jiangellales > Jiangellaceae > Jiangella > Jiangella alkaliphila. The sequence goes on from NZ_LT629791.1 coordinate 3,221,284, forward strand.
GGCCGGTCTGGCCGTGCACCGCTACCGCGTCAGCGGCTCGCACGGCGTCCTCGACATCGACGCCTCGCGCCCGGCTGTCGTCCTCCGCCGGGCCGAGGCGTCGAGCCCGACGTGGCACGGCCCCTCGACGGTCGACCGGCTGCTCGACGAGTTGCACGCGGCCGTCGTCGCGGGCCGCCCGAGCAGCCCGTCCGCCGCCGACGCTGTCCAGGTCGCCGAGATCGTCGACGCGGCCCGCGCGTCGGCCGCGTCCGGACATCCCGTCGATCTTCAGGAAGGCACCCGATGAAGCTGGTCAGCTACACCCGCGACGGTGCGACCCGGCACGGGTACGTCGCCGACGAGGCCGCCGGCACGGTGGCCGAACTCGGCGACGGCGACCTCGCCGCAGTGATCGCGGCCGGCGCCGGCACCGACGCCGGCTGGCGCCCGGGCCCGCCGTCGGCCACCCACGGGCCGGCTGAGCTGACGTTCCGTGCCCCGATCACGCGCCCCACGAAGGTGCTGGCGGTGGCCGCGAACTACCAGGACCACGTCGCCGAGGGCGGCGGCGCGCCCCTGGACAAGAGCACCCTGGCGCCGCGGCTGTTCCTCAAGCCCGGCACGTCCGTCGCCGACCCGGGCGCGGACATCGCCCTGCCGGTGGTCAGCACCCAGGTCGACTGGGAGGCCGAGCTGGTCGTCGTCGTGGGCCGGGGCGGGCGGGACATCCCGGTGGAGAAGGCCCTCGACCACGTGGCCGGCTACGCCGTGGGCAACGACGTGTCGGCCCGATCGGTCGACTACGGCTACCAGCGCGACACCTCGTCTCCGGCGGTCGGCTACTTCGACTGGCTGGCCGGGAAATGGCCGGACGGCTTCGCGCCGTACGGCCCGTACCTCGTCACGGCCGACGAGGTGCCCGATCCGCAGGACCTCGGCATCGAGCTCGAGGTCAACGGCACGCTCCGCCAGCAGGGGAGCACGGCCGGCATGATCTTCACCGTCGCCGAACTGGTCGCGTTCGCCTCGCGGCTGATGACCCTCGAACCCACCGACATCATCATGACCGGGACGCCGGCCGGGGTCGGTGCGGCGTCGGGGACCTATCTCGCCGCGGGCGACGAGATGACGGTGCGCATCGCCGGCCTCGGCGCCCTCACGAATCGCGTGGTTCAACCCAACTCTGAGAGGTAGCTGTGAGACGTTCCCGAGCGCAACACGCAGCCCTGATCTCCGCCGGCATGGCGATGGTCCTCGCCGTCGCGGCCTGTTCCGATCCGACCCAGAACGACGACACCGACAGTGCCGGCGACGAGGGCACCGACGGCGCGGCCGAGGACACCACCCTCAACGCGTACCTCTACCAGCCGCCGGCCGCGAACTGGAGCCCGATGGCCCCGGCCAACGGCCCCGACGGCGTCGTCATGAACCTCATCTACGACTCGCTGCTGGGTGTGAACCCCGACTACGAGCTGTACCCGCGGCTGGCCACCGACCTGCCGGAGATCTCCGAGGACGGCCTGACCATCACGTACACCCTCCAGGAGGGCCTGACGTGGAGCGACGGTGAGCCGTTCACCGCCGAGGACGTCGTCTTCACCTACAACCTGATGGCGAACCCCGACACCGGCAGCACCGCGTCCGCCCGGTTCGTCGACGTCGTCGGCGGTCCGGAGGTGACGGCCGGCACCGCCGACACCGTCTCCGGCTTCACCGCGCCTGACGAGCACACCTTCCAGATCCAGCTCACCAAGCCGAACGTGGGCATCGTCGGGCTGACCCAGAACATCTGGATCGTCCCGCAGCACGTGCTGGCCGATGTGCCGCTGGACGAGATGGACACCACCGAGTTCTTCACCCAGAGCCCCACAGTCGGGCTCGGGCCGTACACGTTCGTCGAGTACCAGACCGACCAGTACATCCACCTCGTGAAGAACCCCGCGTTCCGGGAGGGCGAGGTCGACATCGACGAGATCTTCCTCCGCCCGGTGACGTCGGACGTCGCCACCGCCCAGCTGGGCACGGGTGAGATGGATCTGGCCCAGATCGCGCCGCCGGACCTGGAGACGGTCGAGGCGCTGGACGGCATCGAGGTGGGCTCAGGCCCGGGCGCCGGCTACATCCGGACGTCGGTCAACGAGAAGAAGCCGTACCTGCAGGACGTGCGGCTGCGCCAGGCGATGATGTACGCGATCGACCGCCAGGGGCTGATCGACGAGGCGATGGCAGGCGAGGCGCAACGGGTGAACGGCAGCTTCATGAACGAGGCGCTGCCGGACGACCTCGAGGCCTACGACTACGACCCGGACCGGGCCAGGGAGCTGCTGGCCGAGATGGGCTGGGACCCCGAGCAGGTCGTCGAGCTCTCCTGGATCCCGGGCCAGCGCGACCGCGACACCGCCGCGACGATCGTGGAGGCCCAGCTGAACGAGGTGGGCATCAAGCTCGTCCTCAACCAGGTGCAGCCGGGCGAGCTGACCGACATGATGAACGCCCAGTCCTACGACATGACGCTCTATGGCGGTGGCAACTACGCGACGGAGCCGTTCTCGGTGTACCCGATCAACGGGTGCGCCACGTGGTTCCCGGACGGCGCCAACCTGACGTTCTGGTGCAACGAGGAGTTCGACGCGCTCATGCTGGAGGCCAACTCCACGGTCGACGAGGCCGCTCGGTACGAGCTGTTCCAGCAGGCCGCACGCATCGAGAACGCAGAGGTTCCGATGATCTACCTGTACAACCCCAACACCATCTGGGCCTACACCGACCGGCTCACCGGCTTCGAGCCGATCGGCGACCAGACGAACCCGTTCTGGAACGTCCAGGAGTGGTCCCTCGACGGGTAGTTCAGACGTCCTGGCGTGCCGGGCGGGCGACCGCCCGGCACGCCGCTCTCGGATGAGGAGGTGAGTGGTGGCGGCCTTCGTCGTCAGACGGATCCTGGTGAACATCGTCGTCTTCGTCCTGATCGGCATCGGCGTCTTCCTGCTCGTCAGGGCCGCCCCCGGCGACCCGGTGCGGATGATGATCAGGCCCGAGGACCTGCAAGAGGGCAGCGAGGCGTTCATCCAGGCCCGGCGCGCGGAGCTGGGACTGGACGACCCCGTCCTCGTCCAGTACGGCAGGTGGTTCCTCGACGCGATCACGGGCAACCTCGGTGACTCGTTCGTCAATCGGCAGCCGGTCAGCGGCCTGCTCCTCGAGCGGCTCGGCCCGACCGTCCTGCTGATGTCGACCGCGATCGTGATCTCGCTGCTGATCGCGATCCCGCTGGGCACCATCGCGGCGGTCCGGCGCAACACCGGCGTCGACTACGCGGCCGCGGCGCTCAGCCTGGGCGTCATCTCGGTGCCGTCGTTCTTCTTCGGCATCATCGCGATCTACGTCTTCTCGCTGCAGCTGGGCTGGCTGCCGTCGTCGGGCATGTCCACGCCGGGCGGCGGCGGGGGCGGGGTGGACGTCCTGCGGCATCTGATCATGCCCGCGGCGATCCTCGGGCTGGCCAGCGCCGGCCCACTGACGCGCTACGTGCGCGGCAGCCTGATCGACGAGCTGTCCGCCGACTACGTCCGTACGGCCGAGGCCAAGGGCGCGAGCCCCGGGCGGGTGGTGACGCGGCACGCGCTGCGCAACTCGCTGATCCCGCTCATCACTATCATCATGATCAACATCCCGCAGATGCTGGCCGGTGCGGTGGTCCTGGAGCAGGTGTTCGCCTGGCCGGGCATGGGTCAGCTGGCCGTGCGCGCGGTGACGGCGCAGGACTACCCGGTGATCGTCGGCTTCGCGCTGTACGTCGCCGCGCTGGTGCTGATCTGCAACCTGCTCGCCGACATCGCCTATGCCGCCGTCGACCCGAGAGTGAAGGTCACATGAGCGACCTGCGCCCGTCCCTCGACACCCCCGGCGTCGCCGCCGCCGAGGAGGTGGTCGCGACCGAGACCGGCATGGCCGTACGGTCCCGGCGGCGCTCGCCGCTGGCCATGGCGGCGCGCCGGTTCCGGCGGAACAAGATCGCGGTGGCCGGCAGCGTGTTCCTGCTGCTCATCCTGCTGCTGGCGCTCCTCGCGCCGCTGATCGCGCAGCAGTCGCCGAACGCCGTCGACCTCGGCGCGATCCGGCAGGCGCCGTCGGGTGAGCACTGGCTCGGCACCGACGCGTCCGGCCGCGACGTGTTCGCGCGGCTCATCTACGCCGCTCGGGTCTCGCTGCTGGTCGGTGTGTTCGCGGCGCTGCTGGCGGTGCTGCTGGGCACGATCGTCGGCGCGGTGGCCGGGCTGTTCGGCGGCTGGGTCGACACCGTGCTCATGCGCACGGCGGACATGATGCTGTCGTTCCCGAGCATCGTCATCCTCATCGTGCTGGCCGGCATCCTGGGGCCGAGCATCCCGATCCTCATCATCGCGATCGCCATCACGACCTGGCCGACGACGGCGCGGCTGGTCCGCGGCGTCACGCTGGCGGTGCGCGAACGCGAGTACCTGCACGCCGCGCGCGTCGCCGGGGCGTCGCGGGGCTGGATGCTACGCAAGCACATCGTGCCGGCCGCCATGGGACAGATCGTGGTCGTCGGCACCATCTCGGTGGCCGGTGCGATCCTGGCCGAGGCGGTGCTGTCGTTCCTCGGCCTCGGAGTCCAGCCGCCGCAGGCCAGCTGGGGCAACATGCTCAACGACGCGCAGAGCCTGACGGTCATCCAGTCGATGCCGTGGCTGTGGCTGCCGCCGGGCCTGGCCATCGCCACGACCGTGCTCTCGGTCAACTTCGTCGGCGACGGCCTGCGCGACGCCGTCGACCCGCGGCAGTCGGGGAGGTCGTAGTGGTCGAGTACACCGAACCGCTGCTGGTCATCGAGGACCTGGCCGTCGAGTTCCGCACCGACGAGGGCGTGGTCAAGGCCGTCGACGGTGCCGCGCTCACCGTCGACCAGGGCGAGATCGTCGGCGTGGTCGGCGAGTCCGGCTCCGGCAAGAGCGTCACCGCGATGTCGATCCTCGGCCTGGTGAAGACGGGCCGGCGGGTCCGCGGGGCGATCCGGTTCCGCGGCCGCGACCTCGCCACGCTGCCGGCCAAGGAGCTGCGGTCGATCCGCGGCGCCGAGATCGCGATGATCTTCCAGGACCCGATGACGGCGCTCAACCCGGTCGTCACGATCGGCCGGCAGATCGTCGAGGCGCTGCGGCTGCACGACAAGAAGCTTTCCAAGGACGCCGCCCGCGACCGCGCGATCGAGCTGCTCGCGCTTGTCGGCATGCCCGACGCCGCGGCCCGGTTCAAGCAGTACCCGCACGAGTTCTCCGGCGGCATGCGGCAGCGCGCGATGATCGCGATGGCGATCGCCAACGGGCCCAGCCTGCTCATCGCCGACGAGCCGACGACGGCGCTGGACGTCACCATCCAGGCGCAGGTGCTCGACCTGCTCCGGGTAGCGCAGCAGGAGACTCAGGCGGCGACGCTGCTCATCACGCACGACCTCGGCGTGGTGGCCGAGCTGGCCGACCGGGTCGTCGTCATGTACGCCGGCCGGGTGGTCGAGCAGGGCGACGTCATCACCGTCTTCACCGCGCCGCGGCACCCGTACACCGTCGGGCTGCTGGAGAGCCTGCCGCGGCTGGACCGGGACGTCGACGAGCTGCACCCGATCCCAGGTAGTCCGCCGAGCCTGCTCGCCCCGCCGCCGGGCTGCCCGTTCCACCCGCGCTGCCCGCTGGCCCGCGACCGCTGCCGCACCGAGCGGCCGGAGCTGCGGGTCGTCGGCAACGGCACGACGGTCCACCGGACCGCCTGCCACTTCGCCGAGGAGCTCGCGGCCGTGCCTACGGAGGTGACCCGGTGACATCCCACCCCGCCGAACCCCCGATGACCGTCGAGACGGCGGCCACCGACCGGCTCGAGCGCCTGGGTGAAGAGGTCCTGCGGGTCGAGGACCTCACCATGCACTTCCCGGTCCGCGGCGGGGTGTTCCGCCGGCCGGTCGGCGCGGTCCGGGCGGTCGACGGCGTCTCGTTCGCCATCGACCAGGGCGAGACGCTGAGCCTGGTCGGCGAGTCCGGCTGCGGCAAGTCCACCACCGGGCGCATGGTGGTGCGGCTGCTCGAGCCGACGGCCGGGCGCATCCTCTACCGCGGCCACGACCTCGCCACGATGAGCGAGGACGAGCTGCGGCCGTGGCGCAGCAAGACGCAGATCGTCTTCCAGGACCCGTACGCCTCGCTGTCGCCGCGCATGACGGTGCACGACATCGTCGCCGAGCCGCTGCGGGTGCAGGGCCGCTACCGTCAGGGCGGCGCGGACCGGGTGTCCGAGCTGCTCGACCTCGTCGGCCTGCAGCCCGAGCACGCGAACCGGTACGCGCACGAGTTCTCCGGCGGCCAGCGCCAGCGCATCGGCATCGCCCGCGCGCTCGCGCTCGACCCGGAGCTGCTGGTGCTGGACGAGCCGGTCAGCGCGCTGGACGTGTCGATCCAGGCGCAGGTGGTGAACAAGCTGCGTGAGCTACAGCAGCGGCTCGGGCTGGCGTACCTGTTCATCTCGCACGACCTGTCGATCGTGCGGCACGTGTCGCACCGCATCGCCGTCATGTACCTCGGCGTCATCGTCGAGACCGGCACGCGCGACGAGATCTTCAGCGCGCCGCAGCACCCGTACACGCAGGCGCTCCTGTCGGCGGTGCCGGTGCCTGACCCGCGGCTGCGCGGCGCCCGCGAGCGGATCACGCTGACCGGCGACGTGCCGAACCCGGCGAACCCGCCGTCGGGCTGCCGGTTCCGCACCCGCTGCTGGAAGGCGCAGGCCAAGTGCGCCGAGGAGGTGCCCGAGCTGACCGACCGGCTCGGCGCCGGGCACCCGAGCGCCTGCCACTTCCCGGAGCTGCTGACCGTGCTGCCGTCGGGAGCGGCATCGTGACCGTGGATCTCCTCATCGCGGGCGGGACGGTGATCGACGGCACCGGCGCCGACGGCGTCCGCGCCGACGTGGCGGTCGCGAACGGGGCGATCGTCGCGGCCGGCGGGCCCGCCGCACGGACGATCGACGCGACCGGCAAGGTCGTGTGCCCGGGCTTCGTCGACCTGCACACCCACTCCGACCTCACGCTGCTGTCCGCGCCGGAGGCACGCAGCGCCGTCCACCAGGGCATCACGACGACGGTCGTCGGGAACTGCGGGCTCGGCGTCGCGCCGCTGGCGGCCGGTGCCGACGTCGGCGGCGTGCGGGCCGCGGTCGGCTACCTCGACCTCGACCCGGCGGTCGACTGGAGCTGGCGGTCCTACGGCGAGTACCTGGACGCCGTCGCCGCCGCCCGGCCCAGCCTCAACGTCGCAGGGCTGGTCGGGCACCTGCCGCTGCACGCGGGCGTGGTCGGGTTCGACGACCGCCTGCCGACGCCGGGCGAGCTGGACGAGCTGACGTCGCTGCTGGCCGGCGCGCTGGACGCGGGTGCGGCGGGCCTGTCGACCGGGCTGATGTACGCGCCGCTGACGTTCGCCGGGCGGGCCGAGCTGGTCGCGCTGGCCGAGGTGGTCGCGGCCCGCGACGCGCTGTTCGCCTGGCACCTGCGCGACTACGGCGACGACGTGCTGCCGGCGGTGCGCGAGGCGCTGGACGTCGCCGCGGCGACCGGGGTGCGCACCCAGCTGTCGCACCTCACCGCCGTCGGCCGGCGCAACTGGGGCAGCGTCACCGCGGCGCTCGAGCTGATCGACGCCGCCCGTGCCGACGGCCTGGACGTCGCCGTCGACATGTACCCGTACCTCGCCGGGAACGCCCCGCTGGCGCAGCGGCTGCCCGCGTGGGCGCAGGCCGGCGGCGACGCCGCGATGCGGGCGCGGCTGGCCGACCCCGAGGCGGTCGCCCGGATCCGCGCGCACTGGTCGGTCCAGGCGCTCGGCTGGGACGAGATCACCGTCAACTCCGCACCGGACCCGGAGGTCGTCGGGCACACCGTCACCCAGCTGGCCGCCGACCGCGGCACCGACCCGGACTCCGTCGCGATCGACCTGCTGGCCCGGTACGGCAACGCGGTGTCGATGGTGGCCGGCGGCCGCGACGCCGGCGACCTGCGCGCCGTCCTGTCGCACCCGGCCGGCGTCATCGGCTCCGACGGCCAGGCGCTGGACATCGACGGGCCGACCGGGAAGGGCATGCCGCATCCCCGGGCTTACGGCGCCTACCCGCGGCTGCTGTCCGAACACGTCGCCGGCGGCACGCTCACGCTGCCCGAGGCGATCCGCAAGTGCACCTCGGGTGCGGCACGCCGGGCGGGGATCACCGACCGTGGCACCATCACCGCAGGGCAGGCCGCCGACATCGTGATCCTCGACGTCGGCAGGCTCGCCGATCGCGCCACGTTCGCCGACCCCCGGCAGTACCCCGCGGGCGTCGACGCCGTGATCGTCAACGGCGAGCCGACGATCAGCCACGGGCAGCACACCGGCGCCCGCGCCGGACAGGTACTCAGAGCAGGGACGAAGGACAAGGGGCAGCGATCATGAGACCCGTCGCCAGAACTACCCGCCGCACTTCGGTCGACGACGATCGGCCGGCGTCGGCGAACTACCACGCGAACGCGCTGGCGCGCGGCCTCGCGCTGCTGGAACTGCTGTCCACCGGCGCGGAGCCGTTCACGCTGGTGGAGATCAGCGAGGCCACCGGGCTGCCGAAGAGCACGCTGGTCCGGCTGCTGGCCGTGCTGGCCGAGATGGAGTACATCGTCCGCGTCGACGAGCGGCCGTCGTACCGTCTGGGGCACAAGGTGCTCCGGCTGTCCAACGCGTACATGTCGTCGCTGGACCTGTCCGTCGTCGCCGACCGGTACCTCGCGCCGCTGGCCGACCGCACCGGGCAGACGGCGAACCTGGGCATGCTCGACCGCGATCAGGTGATCCACGTCGGCGTGCACGAGCCGGACCGGCCGATCCGGTTCCACGCCAGCCCCGGCGTGCGCGACCACTCCTACTGCACCGGGCTGGGCAAGCTGCTGCTGTCGCGGCTGCCCGCGGAGCGGCTGGCCGACCACGTCCCGGCCGATCCGTTCACGCGGTTCACCGACGACACCATCACCACGATGGACGAGCTGACCCGCGAGCTGCGGCTGATCGAGCGGCGCGGCTACGCGTTCGACGACAACGAGCGCAGCGTCGGCCTGCGCTGCGTCGCCGTCCCCGTCGAGGTCGACGGCGAGACGCTGGCGGCGGTCAGCGTGTCCGGCCCGTCCGGCGAGTTCGGCCCGGACCGCCAGCAGTTCTACCTGGAGCGGCTGACGGAGACGGCGGCCGAGCTGGCCGGTGACCCCGACACCGCCGCGGCCATGCGCATCGTCCACAGCTCGCTGCGTCCCGCCCATTTCGTCAGCTAGGAGGCCGGATGTTCGACGTCCACACCCATTGCCACCAGCCCGAACACTGGGGGCCGGAGTGGAAGGCCAACTGGGCGCCGGTCTACGGCCAGGCGGAGGCACACTCGTTCACGCCCGAGGAGTACGACGAGGCGATGAAGGGCGTCTCGGTGGCGTGCGTGTTCGGGCTGCGGGCGACGGCGGCCGGGGTGGCGACGCCGAACGAGTACGTCGAGTGGTTCTGCGCGTCGACCAGCACGGAGACCATCGGGTTCATGGCGCTGGACCCGACGGACGACGACGTGCTGACGCAGCTGGCGGACGGCGTGGCGCGGGGGTTGCGCGGCATCAAGCTGTACCCCGTCCTGTCCCTGTTCGACGCCCGCGACGAGCGGTTCGACCCGTTCTACGAGGCGGCGACGGCGGCCGGCCTGGTCATCCTGTGGCACATGGGCGCGACGCCGAGCCCGGCCGGTTCGCTCATGGTCAGCCAGCCGCTGGTCGTCGACGAGGTGGCCCGGCGGCACCCGGACCTCACCATGGTGATGGCGCACATGGGGCACCCTTGGCAGCGCGAGGCGATGGTGGTCTGCCGGAAGAACCGGCGCGTCTTCACCGACGTGTCCGCGTCGTGGGCGCGCCCGTTCGACGGGTACCACGCGCTGGTCCGCGCCCAGGAGTGGGGCGTCGTCGACAAGCTGCTGTTCGGGTCGGACTTCCCGATCTGGACGCCGGCGCAGGCCGTCGCCGGGCTGCGCGAGATCGCCGCGATGCGCCCGCCGACGCTGCCGTACGTGCTGCCGTCGACGATCGAGTGGCTGCTCGACGGCGACCCGCGCGAGGCGCTGGGGCTGCGGTGAGCGCGTCGCCGATGGAGACACGGGCAGCCGTGCTGTGGCGGCTGGGTGACGCGCCGCCGTACGCCGGTGGTTCCGCTCTGACGGTCGAGTCGCTGACGCTCGCGCCGCCGGCCGCCGGTGAGCTGCTGGTTCGCGTCGAGGCGGCCGGGCTCTGCCACTCGGATCTGTCCGTCATCAACGGCAGCCGGCCGCGGCCGACGCCGATGGTGCTGGGCCACGAGGCGGCCGGCGTGGTCGAGGCGATCGGCCCCGGCGTCATCGACGTCGCGCCCGGCGACCACGTCGTTATGACGTTCGTGCCGTCGTGCGGGCACTGCGTGGAGTGCGCCTCCGGCCGGCCGGCGATGTGTGTGGTGGGGGCGGCCGCCAACGGCGCGGGCCGGCTGGTCGCGGGCGGCACCCGGTTCACCCGGGACGGGGTCGAGTTCGCGCATCACCTCGGCGTGTCGGCGTTCGCCGAGCGGACCGTCGTGTCGCGCGGCTCGGTGGTCGTCGTGCCGCCGTCGGTGCCGTTCGATGTCGCGGCGATGCTTGGCTGCGCCGTCCTGACCGGCTTCGGCGCCGTCGTCAACACCGCCGGTCTGCGGCCGGGGGACTCGGTCGTCGTGTTCGGGCTGGGCGGGGTGGGGCTGTCCGCGGTCATGGCCGCCGCCTTGGCCGGCGCGCACCCCGTCGTCGCCGTCGACACCGTGGAGTCCAAGCTCTCCCTGGCCGCGTCTCTGGGCGCGACCGCAGTGGTCGACGCCTCGTCGCCGGACGTCGTCTCGGCGGTCCGCTCGGCGAGCGGCGGCGGCGCGGACCACGCCTTCGAGTGCGTCGGCAGCGCCGCCGTCCTCGAGACCGCCTTCGCCGCGACCGCCCGCGGCGGCTGCACCGTCGCCGTCGGCCTCCCCGACCCGTCCCACCGCGCCGCCCTCCCCGCCGTCACCCTGACCGGCGAGGGCCGCGTGCTGCGCGGCTCCTACATGGGCTCGGCCGCACCGGCGCGCGACATCCCGCGGCTGTTCCGGCTCTGGGAGGCCGGCAAACTGCCCGTCGAGCGCCTGCGCACCGGCGACCTCACCTTCGACGGCCTCCCCGCCGCCTTCGACGAACTCGCCGCCGGCCGCGCCGTCCGCCAGCTCCTCCACCCCTCCGCCACCTGACGCTTCGTCACCTGATCATCTTGCCGGAAACGATCAGGTGACGAAGTGCGCGATTGCGGCGGCGGTTTGGTCACCTGATCGTTTCGTCTCCACGATGTGGACGCGAAACGATCAGGTGACCAAACGCATGCGAGAGACGCCGCTTCGTCACCTGATCATCGAGCCTCCACATGCTGGAGATGATCAGGTGACGAACCGCAGATCTGGGCTGCCCGAGCGCTCGTTCAGGAGCCGGAGGCCGTGCCCTCGTAGGCGGCCGTGAGCGCGGCGAGGTCGAGCTTGACCATCTTCAGCATCGCTGCCGCGGTGCGGCCGGCCTTCTCCGGGTCCGGGTCGCTGAGGTAGCGCAGCAGCTGCACCGGCGTGACCTGCCACGAGACGCCGAAGCGGTCCTTGAGCCAGCCGCACTGGGTCGCGGTGCCGCCGTCGGCGAGCAGGGCGTCCCAGTAGCGGTCGATCTCGTCCTGCGTCTCGCACGCGACGAACAGCGAGATGGCGTCGTTGAAGGGGTCGTGCGGGCCGCCGTTGAGGGCCATGAACTCCTGCCCGGCCAGCTCGAACGTGGCCGACTGCAGGGTGCCGGCGGGGAACGGGCCGCCCTCGCCGTAGCGGCTCAGCGACGTGATGCGGGCGTCGTCGAAGACGGAGGTGTAGAGGGTCAGCGCCTCTTCGGCGTTGTCGTCGAACCACAGGTACGGCGTGATCTTCTGGTTCATGGTTCTGCCCTTCGCTCTGGCGCCGGCCTCCCCGGCTCTTCGTCAGTGGGTCGGAGCCGGTCCGCGGTTCTCGACAGGTCCGGCTGATCGAGCGTCCGGCGCAGCAGCCAGCCCTCGCCGGTGCGGATGAGCGCGTACCGCGCGGCGGCGTCGCGGCCGTGCAGCGTGAAGATCATCCGGCGCTCGGTGCGGTCGTGCTCCTCCCACCAGCCGGTGTCGGCGACCGACTTGTCCTCGTCCTCGTAGGCGAGGTGGTCCAGGTCGTGGTCGGGCACCTCGACGGCGAGCCGGTTCTCGCCCGGCGCCTGGGGGAGGCCGCGCGGCACCGCCCACGAGCGCAGGACGCCGTCCTCCTCGAGCCGCAGGTCGTAGTGGTGCCGCGGCCGGCGGTGCTCGTGCAGCACGAACGCCGGCCGCGCCTCATCCCCCATGTGACGGGTATACCCCGTCGATCACTCCGTGACGCGGCGGCGCAGCGCCAGGACCCCCACACCAGCGGCGGCGAGCAGGACGGCGATCGCCGCCGGTCCGGCCCCGGCGCCGGTGTCGGGCAGGTCCTCGCCCGGCTCCTCGGTGGGCGACGCGGACGGCGTCGGGCTCGGCTCCCCGGTGGGCGACGAGGTGGGCGACGGCGACGAGGTGGGCGACGGCGACGAGGTGGGCGACGGCGACGAGGTGGGCGAGGACGTCGGGGTCGGCGTGGGCGTCGGCGTCGGCGTCGGGTCGGCCGTGATCTCCAGCGGCTCCTCGACCGGTACGGTCACCGGGATCTCGGTCGGCGCACCACCCGGCGGCGTGATGATCAGCTCGTAGTCGCCGGCCGGGACGTCGGGCAGCACGAAGTCGCCGTCCTCGTCGGTGGTGGTCTCGGCCACCACGTCGCCGTCGGGGGTCTCCAGCACGACGTCGGCGTCCGGGATCGGCTCGCCCTGGGGGTCGGTGACCGTGCCGGGCACCTCGAACACCTCGGGCTCCGGCTCGTCGGCGGTGAGGTCGAAGTCGACGCCGGTCGCGTTCTCGGCGACGACGTCGGCGGGCAGCTCCTCCGGGCCGGCGGCGGTCAGGCCGTCCGGCACCGTCATGGTGACCTCGTACTCGCCCGGCGCGATGCCGTCGAACGCGTAGCTGCCGTCGTCGCCGGTCGTGGTGGTCGCGACGACCTCGCCGGACGGGCCGGTCAGCGTGATCTCCACCCCGGCCTGCGGCGTCGTCCCGTCCAGCGTGACGGTGCCGGCGACGGCGCGCAGCTGCGTCGCGAACCAGGTGTGGTAGACGGGGAAGCCGGTCTGCCACTCGAACTCGACCGTCAGCGACGACAGCGCCACCGTCGGCTGGAACCAGCCGGCCGCGCCGCCGGTGTCCGGGCCGTTGCCGGTCAGCGTCACGTCCGAGGCGCCGACGGCGGACGTCGGCAGGTCGAAGCCGGTGCCGCCGGCGGGCGGGCCGGACGAGCACACGCCGCTCGGCCGCGGCGACGCGTCGCAGTAGTTGAAGACGTCCTCGAAGCCGAGGTCCGTCCCGGAGACGGGCTCGCCGTCGGCGTCCGTCGCGGTCACGACGGCGAGGTCGGAGTCGATGTCGCCGAGCGCGAAGCCCCAGCCGCCGGCCGGCGTGGGCGTGTCGAACACGTACGTGGTGGTCGACGGCGAGCCGGCGGAGTCGGCGGCGGGGCGCAGGTTGAGGTACTGCTGGTTCTGGCTGGAGCCGAACACCTCGCCCCACGGCGTCGCCGCCGGGAGCCAGTTCGACGCGCCGCTGGGCACCGATGCCGCGGCACGCGAGTCGCTGGTGAACGTCACCGACGGGAACCCTGGCGGCAGCGTCACCGTGCCGGAGTAGTCGCCGCCGCTCCCGGTCAGCGCGATCTCGCCGTAGGACGCCTCCGCGTGCGCCGTCCCGACGGCCGCCAGCGTCAGCGCCGTCGCCACTGCCGCGGCAGCCGCGACCCTTCCCACCCCGCGTCGCATGTCCCCGTTTGTCCCTTCACAGCATTCCAGCAGGTGAACGGGGTCATTCAACCGGCGGTCCCCGCCCGCCGCCACCGATTCCGGCAAACGGGCGGGGCAGGGCTCACACCGCCGACAGCGCCGCCGTCGGTGGCATCCGGGCGGCCCGGGCCGCGGGATAGGCGCCGGCGAGGGCCCCGACGACGATCGTCGCGCCGGCCGCGCCGGCCAGCACCCACACCGGCAGCGCGAACGGCCAGTCCCGGCTCGACGCGAACGCCGCCGTGGCCGCGCCGCCGAGCAGCGCTCCGCCGCCGCCGCCGAGCGCGGCCAGCAGCACCGACTCGCCGAGGAACTGCCGCCGGATGTGCGCCCGGGTAGCGCCCAGCGCCCGCCGCAAGCCCACCTCCGACCGCCGCTCCAGCACCGCGATGACCATCGTGTTGGCCACCCCGATGCCGCCGACCAGCAGCGCGACCCCGCCCAGCGCGAGCAGCAGGGTCGTCAGCGTCTCGTCGGTCGCGGCCTGCGCGGCCAGCGCGTCCGACGGCCGGCTGACGGCGACCTCCTCCGGCGCCGCCGGGTCGACGGTGGCCGGCAGCAGGTCCCGGACCTCGTCGATCGCGCCCTCCGCCACCCGCTGGTACACCGTCGTCGGCGCGCCGTCGAATCCGAGCAGCGACTCCGCGACCGGCCAGCCGATCAGCGCCGACGTGTCCAGCTCCGGCGCCAGCGGCACCGGGTCGAGGACGCCGGCGACGGTGAACCACTCGCCGCCCAGCCACACCTGCACGTCGCCGTCGGTGCGTGAGACGCCGAGCAGCTCCGCGGTGTCCGAACCGAGCACCACCGCCGGGAACGCGCTGAGCACGTCGTCCAGCCAGCGCCCGGACGCGACCGTCGCGCTGACGGTGTCCAGCAGGTCGGTCCGGGCCGCGCTGACGGCGATCGCGTTCGTCTGGTTCGGGTCGATCTCGTCGTTGCGGTACACCGCCGAGTCCGGGACGATCCCTACCGCGCTGACCGAGCTGACGTCCTCCAGCCGCGACACCATGTCGACGGATTCCTGCGGCAGCTCCGCCTCGCTGACGAACGACTGGCTCGGCGCGACCGTGAGCAGGTTGGTGCCCAGCGCGTCGAGCTGCTGATTCACCTGCTCCCGGCTGGACGCGGAGATCCCGACGACGGCGACCATCGCCGCGATGCCGACCGCGATGCCCAGCGCCGACAGCACCGCACGCAGCGGCCGTGCCCGCAGCCCGGAGAACGCGACCCGGACGGTGTCGCGCGGCCGCAGCCGCGACCGTGCCGCGCTCACACGAGCTCCGTTCTGCCGTCGCGCTGCCACGCTGGGTAGGTCGTCGTTTCGTCGGACTCGATCCGCCCGTCCAGGATGTGCACCTGACGCGGCAGCTCGGCCGCCACCCCGTGGTCGTGGGTGATGACGACGACGGTGGTGCCGCCGTCGTGCAGTTCGTGCAGCAGCTTGAGCACCGCCGCGCCGGACGCGGAGTCCAGCGCGCCGGTCGGCTCGTCGGCCAGCAGGAACGACGGCCGACCGACCAGTGCCCGGGCGACCGCGACCCGTTGCCGCTGCCCGCCGGACAGCTCGTTCGGCTTGTGGTGGGTGCGGTCGGCCAGCCCCACCCGGGCCAGCGTCCGGGCCGACCGGCGCCGCCGCTCGCGCAGCGACAGCCCGGTGTACAGCAGCCCGTCGGCGACGTTGTCCAGCGCGCTCACCCCGGGGGAGAGGAAGAACTGCTGGAACACGAAGCCGATCCGGTGCGCCCGCAGCGCCGACAGCTGCTTGTCCGACAGCGAGCCGACGTCGCGGCCGTCGATGTGCACCTCGCCGGCGTCGGCCCGGTCCAGCGTGCCCAGGATGTTGAGCAGCGTGGACTTGCCCGACCCCGACGGCCCGACGATCGCGACCAGCTCGCCGGGCGCGACGCTGAGGGTGACCCCGTCGAGCGCCCGCACCGGTGGCCGGCCGGGGTAGCGGCGGTGGACGTCGCGGAGCCGGATCACCGGCTCCGCCGTCGAGACGGTCATCGCCCGGCCACCCCCACGACGTCGCCCTCGGCGATGCCGTCGCCGGTCACCTCGACCCGGCCGTCGGCGAACAGCCCCAGCTCGACCGGGACGACCGACGTCGAGCCGTCGGCGCCGACCAGCTCCAGGCCGTAACCGCCGCCGGACACCGCCAGCAGCGCCGTCACCGGCACCACCAGCACGTCCGCCCGCTCGTCCACCGGCCGCACCACGTCGACCGGCGAGCCGACCAGCGCGGCGTCCACCGGCTCGGCCAGCGCCACCTCGACCTCGACGACGGCGTCCTCGGCGCTCGGCTCCTCCTCCTCGCCGGGCGCGCCGGCCGTCGGGGCCGACTCCACCACCGTCGCCGCGGTCACCGTCCCGGTCGTCTCGGTGCCGCCCGGCAGGACGACGGTGACGGCGGTGCCGACGGCGAGCAGGTCGCGGTCGGCGACGTCCACCTCCAGCGTCGCCACCTGGTCGGTGCCGGTGATGTCGAGCACCGGCGACCCCGGGGTGACCGGGGCGCCGAGGTCCCCGTACACCGTCCCGACCCGGCCGCCCTCGGGCAGGAACACGACGTCGGACTTGGTGACGGTGCCGGTCTCGGTCGCGCCGATGTCCTCCTGCCACTCCTCGACCGCCTCGGCGGTGTTGTCGGTGTACTCGTCGTCGGCGGTGAACCCCTCGTACCCGAGGGCGGCCAGGTTGGCCTCCAACTGCTCGACGTCGATGCCCTCGTCGCCCGGACCGAGGTCGCGGTACATCGGGATCACGCCCAGCAACGCGGTCACCGGCCGTTCGTCCAGCCGGAACAGCTCGGTGCCGCGAGTGACCTCGGTGTCGGCCGCCGCGACCCGCGTGAGCGTGCCCTGGGCGGCCGGGATGCCGAGCGCGTCGCCGTGGCCGAGCGTGCCCGACCACGTCTCGGTGGCGGCGATCGTGTCGCGCACCACCTCAGCGGTCGCGGCCGGCCCGGTGGCCGCGTCGGCCGGCTCGCCGCCGTCCTCCTGGGTCGTGTACCAGTACGCGCCGCCGGCTCCGGCCACGCCGATGACGCCGAGCGTCAGCCAGAGCAGCCGGGTGCGGCCCCGGCGCGGCCGGTCCAACTCCGCGTCGAGATCGTCCTGGTGGTCGAGCGTCGCGGTCACTGCCCACCGCCCGGGCCCGGGCCGATCCGGATCGGTGCGCCGTTCAGCTCCGGCTGGCACGTGGTCATCGCGGTCTGGAACTCCGCGCTCTGCGGGTCGACGCCCTCGGGCATGCTCAGGCCGCCGTCCGCCGCCGGGTCCGGCATGTCGATGCCGTTCTCGCGCATGCACGCGGTGAACGCGCGCAGCGACTCCAGGTCGTCGGCGTCGGTCTGCGCCATGTCACCGCCGTTGGGCAGCAGCGACCGACACTCCTCCATGGCCGCCTCCGCGCCCGGCGGCACCTGGAGCTGGATGCCCGGCTGGCCCGGGTCCGGGTCCGGCATGTCGACGCCGTTCTCGCGCATGCACTCGTAGAAGTCGAGCTCGGCCTGTTCGGGGTCGGTCTCGCCGCCTCCGCTGCCGCCTCCGCTGTCGGACGTGCTGTCGCCGGTGCCGGCCGCGGACACGTCGTCGTCGCCGTCGTCCGAGCCGCAGGCCGTCAGCGTGACGGTGAGCAGCAGGGCGATGACCGGCAGCAGGCGGATACCGCGCCGGGTGGATCGGGTCATGTTGTCCTCCGGGACGAGTGGATGTCGGTGTTCTGCCGTGCGTCCACCACGTTCCTGGCGCGGGATGAGACCTCGTTAGGGCCGATCTAAGAGCGGGCTGAGAATCGCCGGCTCGGCGTCGGGCAGCGGCAGCCGCAGGGTGAACGCGGCGCCGCCGCCCTTGCGCCGTCCGGCCGTGACGGAGCCGCCGTGCAGCTCCGCGGCCTGCGCGACGATGGCCAGCCCGAGGCCGGAGCCGTGCCGCTCGCGGGCGGCCTGGCCGCGGTAGAACCGGTCGAAGATCCGCGGCAGGTCGGGTGCGGCGATGCCCGGCCCGCGGTCGAGGACGCGGATGCGGGCGCCCGCGCCGGTCTCGTCCAGCAGCACGTCGACGACGCCGCCGGGCGGGCTGACCTGGACGGCGTTGCGGACGAGGTTGGCGACGGCCCGCTCCAGCACGCCCGGGCGCACGACCGCCTCGAACGGGCGGCCCGCGACGGCGACGGAGACGGCGGGGTCGACCCGGCGGGTGCGGGCGACGGCACGCTCGACCAGCGCGCGCAGGTCCGTCTCCAAGGGTGGTTCGGGCTCGGTGCCGCCGCGGGCCAGCTCGACGATCTCGCCGACCATCACCGACAGCGCCGCAGCCTCGTCCTCCAGGTCGCGCAGCAGGCCGGCCCGGTCGGATGGCTCCAGCCGGCGGTCCGAGTGCTGCTCGCTGCGCAGCAGGACGCCGAGGTCGTTGCGCAGCGTGGTCAGTGGGGTGCGCAGTTCGTGGCCGGCGTCCTCGATCAGCTGCCGCTGCTGGGTGCGGGCGTCGTCCAGGGCGGCCAGCATCGCGTTCACGGAGCCGGCCAGCCGGGCGACCTCGTCGCGGGAGTTGCCGGGCGGGTCGATGCGGTGCGCGAGGTCCTTGGTCGTCGCGACCTGCTCGGCGGCGTCCACCAGCTTGTCGATCGGACGCAGCCCGGTGCGGGCCGTGGTCCAGCCCAGCGCGGCCGCCGCGGCCACCCCGACGCCGGTGATGCCGGCCAGCAGCCAGGCGATCCGCGTCAGTGTGTTCTCCACGCCTTCCAGCTGCTGGACCAGCCGCACCGCTCCGTTGAACCCGTCGCCGCCGGACAGCGCGGCGGTCATCACCCGGTGATCGGCGCCGTCGATCTCCAGGTTGCGCAGCAGCGGGCCGTCGATCTCGCCGTCGACCATCCGCTGCTCCTCCTCGTCGAGCACGAGCGCCGTGGCCTCGTTGCCCGGTGGGAGGCCCGGTTCCACCTGGCCGTCCGGCGTGATGGTCTGGACGCCGAGTGGGTCGTTCGCGAGGAACAGGCCGGAGCGTCGCGTTCCCTCGGGGAGCTCGCTGGCCTGCTGCTGGATCTGTTCGAGGTCGGGGACGCGGGCGAGCAGCCGCTGGTCGATCTCGTCCAGCAGGCTGGTGCGGATCAGCAGCCAGGCGGTGATGGAGGCCGCGACCACCGCCAGCGCCACGGCGGCCGACGTCAGCAGCGCCAGCCGCGCTCGGAGAGTCACGGTTCCGCGCGCGTGCGCCGGTCGCCGACCGCGAGGTCTGACGTCAGTCCCTGAAGCTTGTAGCCGACACCGCGGACGGTGTGCAGCATGCGCGGCTCGCCGCCGGCCTCCAGCTTCTTGCGCAGGTAGCCGATGTAGACGTCCAGGGAGTTCGTGGAGCCGTCCAGGTCGCAGCCCCACACGCCCTCGTACAGCTGGGCGCGGGTGAGCACCTGGCGGGGATGGCGCATGAGCAGCTCGAGCAGGCCGAACTCGGTGCGCGTCAGCGAGATCTCCCGGTCCGCCCGCCGGACCTGCCAGGTCTGCGGGTCCAGCCGCAGGTCGCCGACCAGCAGCGGCGCCTCGTCACCCGTCGACGTGGTGCGTCGCAGCATCGCCCGCAGCCGGGCCAGCAGCTCCTCGTGCGCGAACGGCTTCACCAGGTAGTCGTCGGCGCCGGCGTCCAGCCCCAGCACCCGGTCGCGGACGGCGTCCCTCGCGGTGAGCATGAGGACGGGCGTCTTGTCACCGTCGCGGCGCAGCCGCCGGCACACCTCGATGCCGTCCAGGTGCGGCATCATCACGTCCACCACCAGCACGTCCGGGCGCACGTCGGGCAGCCGGTGCAGCGCCTCGACCCCATCGGCGGCGGTCGTGACGGCGTAGCCCTCGAAGCGCAGCGACCGCGCAAGGGACTCCCGGAGCACCGGTTCGTCGTCGACGACAAGGACCCGCACGTTCCTCAGTGTGCGGTGCGAGGTTAAGAACTGCCTGAGAAGCGGCCGGTCAGGCGCTCAGCCGAAACGGCGGGTAGGTGTCGGTGACGAGGGTGAAGGCGTACCCGGCGACCCGGTTCTGCCAGCGGATGACGCCTTCGACGAAGTCGAACAGCCCGCGCGGGTAGCGCCCGGTGAACAGCACCGCGAACCAGGCGATGACCACCGCGACGATCAGGCCGATGTGGAGGAAGAACAGCACGATGTAGTGCGGAATGGCCAGCAGCCACTTCACCAGCGGCAGCCACCGGTTGAGCTCGGTGGGCACGTCCGGGTAGCGATAGTCCAGGCGGACCGACTGCTGCTCGTCGGTGGACGGGTAGTGGTCGTCCATCAGCGCGAGGTAGCACGCGACCCGGTTGGCGAACCGCTGCAGCTCGAGGTTCCAGTCGAACCACCAGCGCGGGTACTTCTGCCGGAAGAGGATCAACAGCAGCGGGCCGAAGAACAGCAGCCCGCCGGCGCCCGCGGCCGCCGCCTCGCCCTGTTCGTAGCTCCACTGCCAGGTGCCGCCCGCCACGCTGCCCAGCACGATGAGGATCGGGATCGCGACGAACAGGCGGAAGAACGTCGTGACGCGGTTCAACGGCCGGTCCGGGTAGTCGACGGAGAACGTGACGGGATACGAAGGTGGCTCGTACGGCTGGTACTCCTGCATGACACACCGTCCTGGGTCGGCAACATGAGCCCGTTGATCAGGGCTCTGACCAGGTCTACTCCCGTCGCGGCGGGTTGTGGGCGGTTACGGGGGAACCAGATGCGCGGGTCCGACTTGACTCAGGCCCGCCGATCTTTGTAGGTTTCCCGTCGGCTCGTGAGAGCGCGGGACGCCGCAAGGCGGTCCGGACTCGCGGAGTCACCCCGTACGAACGGCCTACCGCGGTGGACTTGTGTCCGTTGCCGGTGTCAGGAGCATGGGGTGCTGGCCTCCCAGCCGAGCGACACGAGATCAGCCTGATGGCTTGATCCGCAGAGTGCGGTGGGGTAGGCTAGCAGGGTTGCCCGGGCGAGGATCGTTCGATCGACAGCCAGTCGAATTCGAGAAAGACGCGAATTTGACTCGGAAGACCGGGAAAACCTAAAGTAACACCAGCGTCTCACTGAGATTTCCGAGAGGAAATCGAGTGGGTGCGTCCGATTTTTGAGAACTCAACAGTGTGCCTGATGATGTTTGGTTGATGCCAATTGTTTGTGTCCTCGGGCTGATCCTCTTTGGGGGGTTGGTTTGGGGTTCCTTTGGTGACGCGACAGCTTCTTACCGGGGGTTGTTGTGTTGCTGGGGTTGAGTTTCTTCTGATGATGGTTGATCCACCTTCGGGTGATCGCATATTCATTGATGGAGAGTTTGATCCTGGCTCAGGACGAACGCTGGCGGCGTGCTTAACACATGCAAGTCGAGCGGAAAGGCCCTTCGGGGTACTCGAGCGGCGAACGGGTGAGTAACACGTGGGTAACCTGCCTTCAGCTCTGGGATAAGCCTGGGAAACTGGGTCTAATACCGGATATGACGCGCCACCGCATGGTGCGTGTGTGGAAAGCCGATTACATTGTAGTTGGCGGCTGGAGATGGACTCGCGGCCTATCAGCTTGTTGGTGGGGTAGTGGCCTACCAAGGCGATGACGGGTAGCCGGCCTGAGAGGGCGACCGGCCACACTGGGACTGAGACACGGCCCAGACTCCTACGGGAGGCAGCAGTGGGGAATATTGCGCAATGGGCGAAAGCCTGACGCAGCAACGCCGCGTGAGGGATGACGGCCTTCGGGTTGTAAACCTCTTTCAGCGCTGACGAAGCCTCTTGGGGTGACGGTAGGCGCAGAAGAAGCACCGGCTAACTACGTGCCAGCAGCCGCGGTAATACGTAGGGTGCGAGCGTTGTCCGGAATTATTGGGCGTAAAGGGCTCGTAGGCGGTTTGTTGCGTCTGCTGTGAAAGCCCGGGGCTTAACCCCGGGTCTGCAGTGGATACGGGCAGGCTAGAGTCCGGCAGGGGAGACTGGAATTCCTGGTGTAGCGGTGGAATGCGCAGATATCAGGAGGAACACCGGTGGCGAAGGCGGGTCTCTGGGCCGGTACTGACGCTGAGGAGCGAAAGCGTGGGGAGCGAACAGGATTAGATACCCTGGTAGTCCACGCCGTAAACGTTGGGCGCTAGGTGTGGGTTCCCTTCCACGGGATCCGTGCCGTAGCTAACGCATTAAGCGCCCCGCCTGGGGAGTACGGCCGCAAGGCTAAAACTCAAAGGAATTGACGGGGGCCCGCACAAGCGGCGGAGCATGCGGATTAATTCGATGCAACGCGAAGAACCTTACCTGGGTTTGACATACACGGAAATCCGGCAGAGATGTCGGGTCCTTTTAGGGTCGTGTACAGGTGGTGCATGGCTGTCGTCAGCTCGTGTCGTGAGATGTTGGGTTAAGTCCCGCAACGAGCGCAACCCTCGTCCCATGTTGCCAGCACGTAATGGTGGGGACTCATGGGAGACTGCCGGGGTCAACTCGGAGGAAGGTGGGGATGACGTCAAGTCATCATGCCCCTTATGTCCAGGGCTTCACGCATGCTACAATGGCCGGTACAAAGGGCTGCGATACCGTGAGGTGGAGCGAATCCCAAAAAGCCGGTCTCAGTTCGGATCGGGGTCTGCAACTCGACCCCGTGAAGTTGGAGTCGCTAGTAATCGCAGATCAGCAACGCTGCGGTGAATACGTTCCCGGGCCTTGTACACACCGCCCGTCACGTCATGAAAGTCGGTAACACCCGAAGCCCATGGCCTAACCCCTTGTGGGAGGGAGTGGTCGAAGGTGGGACTGGCGATTAGGACGAAGTCGTAACAAGGTAGCCGTACCGGAAGGTGCGGCTGGATCACCTCCTTTCTAAGGAGCATTCAGCACACTGTCTCGGCCCTGAAGGCTGGTGATGGTGGTTGACCACGCTACCGGCGTATGTCCGGTGGGTGGTTTTGCTCATGGGTGGAACATCAACCAAACGCAGTCCACGTGAACTCGTGCAGCCCTTAGCGGTTGGTGGAGTTGGGGTGGGTGAGAATTTAGGCACACTGTTGGGTCCTGAGGAATCGGGCCACGCACACCCCATAGAGTTCGAGGCTTCTCTTCGTGAGGGTTTCCTGCTTTGGTGGGGTGTTCTGGTGTCCGGGTTTCCTTTCAGGGCCGGCCGTACCTGATACTGCGCCACTTCGTGTTGGCGTGAGTTGGGGTTTGTGGTTGGTGTCTGGTCGTTGTTTGAGAACTGTATAGTGGACGCGAGCATCTTCATCTTTGTGGTCAAGTTAGTAAGGGCACATGGTGGATGCCTTGGCACCAGGAGCCGATGAAGGACGTGGGAGCCTGCGATAATCCCTGGCGAGCTGGCAACCGAGCTACGACCCGGGGGTGTCCGAATGGGGAAACCCGGCGGCAGTCATGTGCCGTCACCGTCACCTGAACACATAGGGTGGTCGGAGGGAACGTGGGGAAGTGAAACATCTCAGTACCCACAGGAAGAGAAAACAACATGTGATTCCGTGAGTAGTGGCGAGCGAAAGCGGATGAGGCTAAACCGTGCGCGTGTGATAGCCGGCAGGCGTTGCGTGTGCGGGGTTGTGGGGTTATGTCGACTGCATTCTGCCGAGTGTGGTCTGGAGTGATCAATCGCCTGCGAAGTCGAAGGACTTGAGAGGTCCGGCGTAGAGGGTGTTACCCCCGTAGACGTAAACAGGCGACTCCAGTGACGTGATACCCGAGTAGCACGGGGCCCGAGAAATCCCGTGTGAATCTGGCGGGACCACCCGTTAAGCCTAAATACTCCCTGGTGACCGATAGCGGACAAGTACCGTGAGGGAATGGTGAAAAGTACCCCGGGAGGGGAGTGAAATAGTACCTGAAACCATGTGCCTACAAGCCGTCAGAGCGGTCCTTTCGGGGGTTGTGATGGCGTGCCTTTTGAAGAATGAGCCTGCGAGTTAGTGGTATGTGGCGAGGTTAACCCGTGTGGGGGAGCCGTAGCGAAAGCGAGTCCGAATAGGGCGTTT
This sequence comes from Jiangella alkaliphila, assembly GCF_900105925.1. Classification (NCBI taxonomy): domain Bacteria; kingdom Bacillati; phylum Actinomycetota; class Actinomycetes; order Jiangellales; family Jiangellaceae; genus Jiangella; species Jiangella alkaliphila. The sequence continues at coordinate 3,245,288 of NZ_LT629791.1, forward strand.
TTAGTCGCATGCTCTAGACCCGAAGCGGAGTGATCTACCCATGGGCAGGGTGAAGCGGAGGTAAGACTTCGTGGAGGCCCGAACCGACCTACGTTGAAAAGTGGGCGGATGACCTGTGGGTAGGGGTGAAAGGCCAATCAAACTCCGTGATAGCTGGTTCTCCCCGAAATGCATTTAGGTGCAGCGTCGCGTGTTTCTTGCCGGAGGTAGAGCACTGGATGGCAGATGGGCCCTACAAGGTTACTGACGTCAGCCAAACTCCGAATGCCGGTAAGTGAGAGCGCGGCAGTGAGACTGCGGGCGATAAGGTTCGTAGTCGAGAGGGAAACAGCCCAGATCACCAGCTAAGGCCCCTAAGCGTGTGCTAAGTGGAAAAGGATGTGGAGTTGCGAAGACAACCAGGAGGTTGGCTTAGAAGCAGCCACCCTTGAAAGAGTGCGTAATAGCTCACTGGTCAAGTGATTCTGCGCCGACAATGTAGCGGGGCTCAAGCACACCGCCGAAGCTGTGACAATCACACAATCAACTAAGCCTTCGTGGTTCAGGTGTGTGGTTGGGTAGGGGAGCGTCGTGTGGCGGTTGAAGCGGCGGGGTGACCCAGTCGTGGACGCTACACGAGTGAGAATGCAGGCATGAGTAGCGAAAGACGGGTGAGAAACCCGTCCGCCGAATGACCAAGGGTTCCAGGGCCAGGCTAATCCGCCCTGGGTAAGTCGGGACCTAAGGCGAGGCCGACAGGCGTAGTCGATGGACAACGGGTTGATATTCCCGTACCGGTTGTGGCGCGACCATGCCGAGCCCGGTGATGCTAACCACCCGAACCTACCTCTTCACCCTTCGGGGTGGCTGGTGGGGGAGCGTGGGATCCGAACCGGTAGTAGGCAAGCGATGGGGTGACGCAGGAAGGTAGCCCATCCCGGGCGATGGTAGTCCCGGGGTAACAGTGCAGGGCCGTGGTAGGTAAATCCGCCACAGTAGCGCCCGAGGCTGGATGCCGAGCCGATTGCGGCGAAGTGGGTGATCCTATGCTGTCGAGAAAAGCCTCTAGCGAGTTCCATAGCCGCCCGTACCCCAAACCGACACAGGTGGTCAGGTAGAGAATACCAAGGCGATCGAGTGAACCGTGGTTAAGGAACTCGGCAAAATGCCCCCGTAACTTCGGGAGAAGGGGGGCCCGATACGTGAACGGACTTGCTCCGGGAGCGTTGAAGGCCGCAGAGACCAGGGGAAAGCGACTGTTTATTAAAAACACAGGTCCATGCGAAGTCGCAAGACGATGTATATGGACTGACGCCTGCCCGGTGCTGGAACGTTAAGGGGACGAGTTAGCCTCACGGCGAAGCTCAGAACTTAAGCGCCAGTAAACGGCGGTGGTAACTATAACCATCCTAAGGTAGCGAAATTCCTTGTCGGGTAAGTTCCGACCTGCACGAATGGCGTAACGACTTTCCCACTGTCTCAACCACGGACTCGGCGAAATTGCACTACGAGTAAAGATGCTCGTTACCCGCAGCAGGACGGAAAGACCCCGGGACCTTTACTATAGCTTGGTATTGGTGTTCGGTTCGGCTTGTGTAGGATAGGTGGGAGACTGTGAAGCCGGCACGCCAGTGTCGGTGGAGTCAACGTTGAAATACCACTCTGGTCGTACTGGATATCTAACCTCGGTCCGTGATCCGGATCAGGGACAGTGCCTGGTGGGTAGTTTAACTGGGGCGGTTGCCTCCTAAAAGGTAACGGAGGCGCCCAAAGGTTCCCTCAGCCTGGTTGGCAATCAGGTGTCGAGTGCAAGTGCACAAGGGAGCTTGACTGTGAGACCGACAGGTCGAGCAGGTGCGAAAGCAGGGACTAGTGATCCGGCAGTGGCTTGTGGAAGCGCTGTCGCTCAACGGATAAAAGGTACCCCGGGGATAACAGGCTGATCCTGCCCAAGAGTCCATATCGACGGCATGGTTTGGCACCTCGATGTCGGCTCGTCGCATCCTGGGGCCGTAGCAGGTCCCAAGGGTTGGGCTGTTCGCCCATTAAAGCGGTACGCGAGCTGGGTTTAGAACGTCGTGAGACAGTTCGGTCCCTATCCGCTGCGGGCGCAGGAGACTTGAGAAGGGCTGTCCCTAGTACGAGAGGACCGGGACGGACGAACCTCTGGTGTGCCAGTTGTTCCGCCAGGAGCACCGCTGGTTGGCTACGTTCGGAAGGGATAACCGCTGAAAGCATCTAAGCGGGAAGCCTGCTTCAAGATGAGGTCTCCCACACCGCGAGGTGGTAAGGCCCCCAGCTAGACGACTGGGTTGATAGGCCGGACGTGGAAGCCCAGCAATGGGTGAAGCTGACCGGTACTAATAGGCCGAGGACTTGACCACACACACCAAACATCCCAACACCCCCTCACAGGCGTGTCGGGGCTGCGGTAACAGATGAAGAACACCAAAACGCGTCCACTATACGGTTCCCGACCAACGAACGGGCACCAACCCCAGCACACACCCCCACACTCCACACACGTGGACCAAAGGGGTGGATGGTGCGGGGCCGGTGACACAACTCCATAGACGTGCCGGCGGTCATAGCGGCGGGGAAACGCCCGGACCCATTCCGAACCCGGAAGCTAAGCCCACCAGCGCCGATGGTACTGCCCTCTAGCGGGGGTGGGAGAGTAGGACACCGCCGGACACACACCCAGTGAGGCCCCAACCCATCAACGGTTGGGGCCTCACGCACGTCTGCACCCCTCAGGCGCCGCGAACTCGGCCCGTTCGCTGGGAACCCGGCGCGGGTTGCGGAGAGTTCACCCAATGAAGGGCTACCCCGTCGTGGGCAGCCCTTCGCCACGTCTGGACAACGGTCCGTGGGTGCGACGTCGTCAGACCCTCCGCCTAGGCTTGGAGTCATCGATGCCGAGCCTGAGGCCCTCGTCGCGCTGCCGAGCGAGGGAGATCAGTTCGTCCGGGCGCTCCCGGGCGGACCGCTGCTGCACGTCGACGTCGACGCGTTCTTCGCGGCCGTCGAGCAGCGAGACGATCCGGCCCTGCGCGGCATCCCGATGGCCGCCGGCGAGGTCGTCATCGCGTGCGCGAGCTACGAGGCGCGCGACTGGGGCGTCCACGCCGGCATGTCCGTGGCCGAAGCGGTCGCCGTGTGCCCGCGGCTGCGCGTCGTCCCGTTGCGGTCCGACGCCTACACCGCGGCCAGCGCCGCGTTGTTCGCCGTGTTCGGCCGGTTCGCCGCCAGCGTCGAGGCCGGCTCGATGGAGGAGGCATTCCTCGACACCCGGGCCACCCCGTGGGCGACGATCGACCAACTGGCCGCGGTCGTGCAGCGGTCGGTCTGGCAGGAGACCGGGCTGCCGGTGACGGTCGGTGCCGGGCGGACGAAGCTGATGGCGAAGCTCGCGTCGCGGTCCGTGAGGCCCCGCGGCCTGCGCGTCATCCAGCCGGCCGAGGAACGCTACCTCCGCCCCGCCCTGACGATCGAAGAGCTGTGGGGCGTGGGTGAGGTGACCCGCGAACGGCTGCGGCAGCACAACATCCGCACCGTCGGCGACCTCGCCGTGGTGCATCCCGAGCATCTGCGCGACATCGCCGGCACGCTGATGGCGCGCCGGCTCGCCGCCATCGCCAACGGCAACGACGACGCCACCGTGCGGCCGGAACGACCCCGCCGCTCCTACAGCGTCCAGCGGGTCGTACCGCGCGGCGCCGGCATCGACGTCGAGGGACTGACGGCCGAGCTGGCCGGCCGGCTGCGCGACGGCGGGTTCACCTGCACCATCGTCACCGTCGGGTTGAAGTACGCGAACCGGCTCGAGCACCGCGACCGCACCCGGCTGGCCGAGCCCACCGCCGACGCCGGCAGGCTGGCGGCGGCGGTCCACGCGCTGCTGCCGGCCGACGGCGTGCGCGTCGAGAAGGCCGGCATCACGGTGACCGGCCTGCACCCAGCCGACGCCGCCGTGCAGCTGACGCTCGACATGGGCGTCGCGTAGTCCGGCACGAGCCCGCTACTTGAGCAGCGCCGCCACGACCACCAGCACCGGCAACGACAACACGGTCGTCACCAGGATCGCCTCCCGCACCAGCACCTGCGCATGCCCGTACCGCAGCGCGAACGTCAGCGCGTTCTGCGCCGTCGGCAACGCGGACAGCACGACCACCGCGAGGAGCTCGGCCGACGACAGGTCCAGCGCCAGGCCGAGCCCGTACGCCACCGCCGGATGCACCAGCGTCTTCAGACCGACCGCCAGCGCCATCGGCCCGCCGTCCGGACCCCGTCCCGGCAGGCTGCTGCCGCGCAGCGAGATGCCGAACACCATCAGCACCGACGGGATCGAGATCGCGCCGACCAGCACGAACGGCTCCATCAAGGGTTCGGGCACGGTGACGCCGGTCGCGGCCACGACGACACCGGCCAGCGAGGCGACCGTGATCGGGCTCTGCAGCGGCGTGAGGAACCGTCGCCACACCGGCATCGACGCGGCGCGGCCGGCGAGGTCCAGGACCGTCAGCGCCACCGGGACGATGACGATGCTCTGCATCAGCAGGATCGGCGCCACCAGCGACGCGTCGCCGAGGACGTAGGCGGCGATCGGGATGCCGAGGTTGCCCGCGTTCACCAGACCCGAGCACAACACGCCCAGCGCGGTGTACGAGACGTCCCACCGCCGCCACCAGCCGATCAGCGCGAAGGCCGCCATCACGACGACGACGCTGCCGCCGGTCGCGATCAGCGGCTGGGCGACGATCACGCCGAGGTCGGCCTCGGCGACGGTGTGGAACATCAGCGCCGGGCTGGCCACCCAGAACGCCAGCCGCGTCAGCACCATGGGGCCGGCCGGGCCGAGCAGCTCCGTCCGGCCCAGGAGGTAGCCGATGGCGATGATCGAGACGATGACGGCGAATCCGGTGACGACGCTGGTCATCGGGTTCGCGTCACTCCCTCCGGACGACCGTCAGTAGGCGACGGCCGAGCGCACTTCCGCGACGATGTCGTCGAGCAGTTCGAAACCGTGCTGCGCCACCCGGGCGATCAACGCTGATCCCCACGAGCCGGTGGCCGGGCCCTCGGCGACGACCACCAGCCTGGACGTCTCGCGCAGGCTCGCCAGGACGGTCTCGTCGTCGAACGGCACCAGCGTACGCGCGTCGATGACGGTGCAGCGCACGCTCACGGCGTCGAGCTGCGCCGCGGCTGAACCGCGCGAACCGTCACTAAGTCGACACCGTCGAGATCTTTCTGACCGGACGCCGCGCCGTCTAGAGTGTGCCTCCTAACTCGCGTAGTAGGTCCTGGACCTGAGCTAACGGAGGTTGCCCGATGACGAGACGACCGACCAGGCGTACGGCCGCCGTCGCCAGCGCTGGCGTACTCGCCGCGACGTGTTTGCTCACCGTCCCCGCCGAGGCGGCGAACGACACCGTCACGATCCGGCAGATGAACAAGCTCATCACGCTCGAGGCCGTCATGGGCCACATCGAGGCGTTGCAGGAGATCAGCGACGAGCACGGCGGTAACCGAGCATCCGGCCACTCGGGCTTCGAGGCGTCGAGGGACTACATCGTCGAGCAGCTCGAGGCCGCCGGGTACACGCCCGAGGTCCAGGCGTTCGAGTTCGAGTACTTCGACGAGCGGTCCGAGCTCGAGCGCCTCTCGCCCGAGCCGCACACGTTCGAGGAGGGCAGCGAGTTCATCCGCAACCAGTTCGACACCGGTACCCCGATCGGCGAGGCGACCGGGCCGCTGTTCCCCGCCGACGTCCGGCTCGACACCCCCGGCCTGCCGGCGAACACGTCGACCAGTGGCTGCGAGGCGGCCGACTTCACCGGCATGGCGGCGGGCAGCATCGCGCTGGTCCAGCGCGGCACCTGCGGCTTCAACGTCAAGGTCCTGAACGCCCAGGCGGCCGGCGCGGCCGGCGTGGTCGTCATGAACGAGGGCCAGCCCGGCCGCGACACCGGCCTCGTCGGCATGATCGGCGACGCCACCGGCCTCACCATCCCGGCGGTCTTCTCGCAGTTCTCCGTCGGCGTGAACCTGGCGAACACGCCGGGCGCCAGCGTCCGGGTCGAGGTCGACTTCACCGCCGACACCCGCACGACGTGGAACGTCCTGGCCGAGACGCGCAAGGGCAACCCGGACAACGTCGTCATGGCCGGCGCACACCTGGACAGCGTCCACGACGGCGCGGGCATCAACGACAACGGCAGCGGCAGCGCGGCGCTGCTGGAGACCGCGATCCAGATCAACCGGCAGAACCTGAAGAACCAGGTGCGCTTCGCCTGGTGGGGCGCGGAGGAGTCCGGCCTGCTCGGCTCGAACTTCTACGTGCCGGACCTGCCGCAGGCGGAGCGGGACAAGATCGCGCTCTACCTGAACTTCGACATGGTCGCCTCGCCCAACTACATGTTCGGCATCTACGACGGCGACAACTCCGGCGGCACCGCCCCGCCCGACTTCATCCCGGAGGGCTCGGCCCAGATCGAGGACGTGTTCGAGCGGATCTACACCCGCCGCAACCAGCCGTTCAACGACAGCGAGTTCTCCGGGCGGTCCGACTACGGCGCGTTCATCGCCGCGGACATCCCGGCGGGCGGCTTGTTCACCGGCGCCGAGATCGCGAAGACGGAGGAGCAGGTGGCGATGTACGGCGGCCTGGCCAACGTGCCGTACGACCCCTGCTACCACGGGTTCTGCGACAACCTCACCGGCGACGGCCAGGACGACGCGATCTACGACGCGCTGCGGGCGGAGTACGACCTCGTCGGCAACGTCAACACGGAGGCGCTGGACATCAACGCCGACGTGATCGGCTCGGTCGTGCTGACCTTCGCCTACGACACCTCGACCGTCAACGGCGTCAAGCCGCGTCGCTGACCGTCAGACCGGCCGCGCCGGCACCCGCTCGCTCGCCGGGCGGGTGCCGGCGCGCGGCGTCGCCGGGGTGCGCGCGTCGGCCAGCCACCAGAACGTCAGTGCCAGTGCGACCACCAGGAACAGCAGCGTCAGCGGCAGCAGCCCGTGGTGCCAGCGGGTCAGCGGGTCGGGCAGCGCGGTGAAGCACAGCGCGACGCTGAGGCCGATCAGCCAGCGGTGCCCGACGACGCCGGCGCAGGCCGCCAGCAGCGCCAGCGCCCACGCCAGGTACCAGGCGTGGATCACCGGAGCGGCCAGCGCCAGCACCACCATCGCGCTGCCGACCAGCGCGCCGGTCCGGCGCACCGGCGCCGACGGGTCGCCGCCGCGGACGATCAGCCAGCCGATCATCGCGGCGCCGGCGGCGGCGCAGAGCACCTGGGTGACGTTCAGCAGCTCCGCGAAGTCCACCCCGCCCACCGTCAGCCCGACGAGCGCGTAGCCGACTCCGGCGGCCGCGGCCGGGACGTTGTAGAGCTGCTCCACGTGGCCCGGGGTGTCCAGCGTGGCGATCCAGCCCCAGCCGTCCGGCACGGTGGCTGCCGCGGCCAGCGTCGCCGCCGCCGTCACCGCCAGCACCTGCGCCGTCCCGGCCCAGCGCCGCTCCGCCAGCCGGAACCGGGCCCACAGCACGTAGCCGACCAGGATCAGGCCGGGCAGCTTGATCGCGAACGCCGCCGCGGCCAGCAGCGCCGCGAGCCACCACCAGCGCTTGCGCACGGCCAGCAGCACGACCGGCGCCAGCGCGCCGACCAGCACGTCCAGGTGCACGCCGCCGATCAGGTGCAGCACGACGATCGGGTTCGCGGCGACCAGCGCGACGGCGGCGGCCCGCGCGTCCGGCCGGGCCAGCCGCGCCGCGGCCACCGTCGCGACCACCACCGCGGCGATCGCCAGCACCCGCAGGATGAACACGAACGGCACGTGGTCGGCGTCGGTGACGTCGGCGGACCAGCCCAGCAGGCTCAGCGACAGCGGCCCGTACGGCGCCGGCGTCATCCGCCAGACCGGCGCGACCGGGTCCAGCAGCGGGCCGGCGCCGAACACGATCGGGCCGGTCACGTACGGGTCGATGCCCATGACCAGCAACTGGCCCTGTGCGACGTACGAATACGCGTCCAGGCTGAGGATCGGCTGGGCCAGCAGCATCGGCGCCGTCCACACGACCGCCGTCCGGGCGACGTACCGGACGTCGACGACGTGGTCGCGGGCCAGCAGGTACAGCCGGACGAAGACCAGCGACAGCCCGGTGATCCCGACGGCCGCCAGCACGCTCCACGCCGGCCGGCCCTCGTCGGCGGCGCGCCACAGTCCCAGCGGCCCGTCGGGCAGGACGACGCCCGGGATCGGGCCGGCCCTGGTGACGGCGACCGCGATCGTCGCCGACGCGACCGTGCCGGCGACGAGGGTGGCGCGCGGCGAGTCGCGCAGCGCGACGGCGGCTGACGTGAGGGACATCGGGCTCCTGCCGCTCGATCCTGGACGTCAACCGACACGAAGCCAGACCACGGCGTGGAGCGGACGGCGGATCGATGAACGGTGCGGGGCGGCCGGGTGAATGGTCCCGCCGCCCCGCCCGAAACGCCCGAAATGGGGCGGCGTCGGCCCGGTCTCAGCGCTCGCTGTCGAGGTGGGCGTAGGCGTAGTCGGCGTACCGGTTGCCCGCGGCCGCGCCGGCCGGGACCGACCGCTCGATCCGCGCGAGGTCGTCGGCGTCGAGCGTCAGATCGGTGGCGCCGAGCGACTCGGCCAGCCGCTCGCGGGTGCGCGCGCCCACCACCGGCACGACGTCCGTGCCCTGGGCGGCGACCCAGGCGATGGCCACCTGCGCGACCGTCGCGCCCTTCTGCTCGGCGACGCCACGCAGCGCCTCGACCAGCTCGAGGTTGCGCTGCAGGTTGCCGTCCTGGAACCGCGGGCTGGTGGTGCGGAAGTCGCCGGCCGGCAGCTCGCGGTCGGGGCGCCAGTGCCCGCTGAGCAGCCCGCGCGAGAGCACGCCGTACGCCGTCACGCCGATGCCGAGCTCGCGCGCGACCGGCAGGATGCGCTCCTCGACGCCGCGGGAGAGCAGCGAGTACTCGATCTGCAGGTCGGTGATCGGGTGGACGGCGGCGGCCCGGCGCAGCGTGTCGGCGCCGACCTCGGACAGCCCGATGTGCCGCACGTAGCCGGCCTCGACGAGGTCGGCGATCACGCCGACCGTCTCCTCGATCGGCACGGCCGGGTCCAGCCGCGAGGGCCGGTAGACGTCGATGTGGTCGGTGCCCAGCCGGCGCAGGCTGTAGGCGGCGAACGTCTTGACGGCCGCGGGGCTGGCGTCGAAGCCGAGCCACGCGCCGTCCGGGCCGCGCAGGCCGCCGAACTTCACACTGATGACGACGTCGTCGCGGTCGCGGCCGCGCAGGGCGTCGCGCAGCAGCAGTTCGTTGTCGCCCATGCCGTAGAAGTCGCCGGTGTCGAGGAGTGTGACGCCGGCGTCGAGGGCGGCGTGGATGGTGGCGACCGACTCGTCGCGGTCGGCCGGGCCGTAGAGGTCGGACATCCCCATCAGGCCCAGGCCGAGGGCGGAGACGGCGGGTCCGGTGCTGCCGAGGGTGGTGGTGCGCATGGAGAGCTCCTTCGTCATGCATGCTTCCGCTGCTAACACTTCGACGTTAGCAGTGATCTGGTAGCAATGCTAACGCCGATTCGTTATCGTTGATTCCATGACGACGGCGGAGAGCACGGACACGCGGGGGCGCATCGTGCGCGCGGCCGCGGAGCTGCTGGAACGCGGCGGCCGCGAGGCGGTGTCGACGCGCGCCGTCAGCGCCGCGGCGGGCGTACAGGCGCCCACGCTCTACCGGCTGTTCGGCGACATGGATGGGCTGCTCGACGCCGTCGCGGGCTACGGCTTCGAGCAGTACCTGCGCGACAAGCGCGAGCAGGGCGAGACCGACGACCCGGTCGCCGACCTGCGCCGCGGCTGGGACCACCACATCGAGTTCGGGCTGACCCGGCCCGCGTTCTACGTCCTGATGTACGGCAACGGCCGGCCCGCCGGCGCGTCGGCCGCCGGGCGTGAGGCGGCGGGCATCCTGCGCCGGCTGATCGGCCGGGTCGCCGCCGCCGGGCGGCTCACCATGAGCGTCGAGCGCGCCGCGCAGTTCGCCCATGCCACCGGGGTCGGCATCGTGCTGACGCTGATCGCCACCCCCGAGGCCGAGCGCGACCGGTCGGTGGCCGACCTCGCCCGCGACGCCGTGCTGCGCACGCTGGTCACCGACGCCGCGCCGTCCTCGCCCGGCGAGGGCCTGCCGCCGCTGGCCGGCCGGGCGGTCGCACTGCGCGAGACGCTGCGGGAGACGCTGCGGGCCGACGACGACGGCCCGCTCACCGCGGCCGAGCGGGCGCTGCTGGAGCAGTGGCTGGACCGCCTCGCCGACGGGCGCTGATCACCTCAGCGGGCGGCCGTGAGGCGGAAGATCGCCCGGTGCGGCAGCAGCCGGGTGAGTACGCCGACGAGCTGGGCGTCGCGGCCGATCATCCGCCTGGGCGCGGGGTTGCGGCGGGTCAGGGACCGCACGACGACCTCGGCCACGCGGGCCGGCGGGATGCCGCGGGCGGCGGTCCGTTCGGCGTCGGCCCGGGCGGCCCGCACCTGCTTCTCGTACCGCTGCGCCTCCGGCGGCATCGCGGCGAAGACCTCGTCGGCGCTGCGCAGCGCGCGGTCCCAGATCGGGGTGGCGATGCTGCCCGGCTCGAGCAGCACGACGCCGATGCCCCACGGCGCCAGCTCGGCCCGCAGGCTGCCGGACAGCCCGGCCAGCCCGAACTTGGCGGCGTGGTACGGGCCGATCATCGGGCTGGCGATGCGCCCGCCGACGGAGCCGATCATGACGATGCGGGCCCGTTCACCGCGCCCGCGCGCCACCCGCAGCGCGGGCAGCATCGCCTGCGTCACCGCGAGCTGGCCGACCAGGTTGATGTCCAACTGGCGGCGGAGCACGTCCAGCGGCAGGTGCTCCAGCGGGCCGGTCAGCGCGGCGCCGGCGTTGTTGACCAGGCCGTGCAGCGGGCCGGCCGCGCAGACCTTCTTGCCGGCGGCGGCCACCGCGGCGTCGTCGGTGAGGTCGGCCAGCAGCGGCGTGACGGCGGCGCCGAACTCGTCGCGCAGCCCGTCGGCGTCGGCCTCGCGGCGCACCGTCGGCCACACGTGCATGCCCTTGGCGACCAGCGCGGCGACCGTCGCGCGGCCGATGCCCGTCGACGCGCCGGTGACGACGACGGAGCGGGAGCGGGGGAGACTCATGGTGTGAGTCTAAGTCTCGAATGAGACTGAGTGTCAAACGGAGCTGAGCTGAGAGTCCCGCTCCACCGGGCGACCAGCACCGGTGGAGCGGGACGTCTTCTCAGTCGACCGGCTCGGCCAGGGCCAGCGTGCCGTCGTCGGTGATGAACGCGACCAGCGCCGTGAGGTCGTCAGACCCGCCGGTCACCGGCACGTCGACCGTCGTCCGGCCGGAGCCGACGTCGACCGACACCGAGCCCGCCACGCTCTCGCCGTCCCAGAGGAAGACGTTCGCCCGGCCGGACTCGCGGGTCCGCAGCCGCACCTCCACCTCGCCGCCGGTCTCCCGCGCCGACGTGATCGACGCCGTGCGGGCCGGCAGTTCGGGCCCGCCGCCGAGACCGACGCCGTCGGCGGCCGACTGCGCGATGCTCTGCGGCGAGTCGACGCTCAGGGCTGCGGTGTCGGGCATGGTAGGCGCGACCGGGTCGGACGGCGCGGCGGCCAGCCCCGGCAGCGTCGCGAGCGACCACCGGAACGGGTCGGCCTGCACACCGTTGAAGGTGGACCAGCCGATCCGCGTCTGGCCGGTCTTGTCCTGCGTGTCCGAGTCGTAGACCAGCACGTTCAGGCCCATCCGCGCCGGGTCGACGGCGTCGGGCAGGACGTCGAACGGGATCTTCGCCTCGACGGTGTAGCCGTCGTACGGCTCATTGACGACCGACGCGACCTCCATGCCGGGCGCCGTTTCGGCCCCCGGTCCCTGGTGGTTGTCGGCGTCGCGCTGGAAGCACGGCTCGCCCTCCACCGTCGTGGGGAAGATGCCGGTCTTGAACGTCGTCGAGGTGTTCGACGACGTGCCGCGCGGGTCGACGGTGATCTCGACGGAGTCGGTGCGCCAGTGCCGCTTGCAGTCCTCCAGCGGCAGCACCGTGCCGAGCGTGTCGTCGGTGACCTCGACGAGCACGTACAGCGCGTCGTCGGTGAAGGCCAGCCGCGTGGTCGACGACGCGTCCGCGGGCGGGACCGCCTGGCCCTCCCACATGGTCGACGAGTCGATGACCTCGCCCGGGTACTCGCCCTCGCTCGCGACGCCGTCGAGCACCGGCTCGGCCGAGACCTGCGGGATCTGCGTCGACGGCACCAGCTCGAGCACCGCGTTCTGGGTGTCCGTGCCGGACCCGTAGTCGGTGACGATCTGGAACGGGTAGCCGCCGTTCGGCGCGCGGTTGGACGTCGGCAGCGCGGTGTCGGTGTTGGTGACGTCGAACGTGACGGTGGTCGTGGCGCCGGGCGCGAGTCCGTCGAACGGAGCCGACGCCGGCGACGCGGTGAACCCGTCGGCGAGGTCGAGCGCGACCGACCCGGACGCCGCGGCGGCGCCGTCGTTGCTGACCTCGACCGACACCGGCTGGGTGCGGCCGACGCCGACCGAGGCGATCGGCGCGATCAGGCTCTCCAGCTTCGGCAGGTCGACGTCGCCGGTCCAGGCGGCGAACACCTCGGCCTCCGGGCGCTGCGCCAGCTCGCCGCGGACGTCGGTGGTGACCTCGACGGCGGCCTCGTTCGAGCCGCTGCCGGTCCGGGTGGCGAGGGTGGCCTTCAGGGCGGCCCGCTGGCCCGCGGCGGCGCCGGCCGGGGCGGTGACGACGACGTCGACGCTCACCTCGCGACCGGGTCGCAGCGTGCGGGGGAGGGCGCCCGCCGGCACCGTGGCCGTCCAGCCGTCCGGGCCGGTCACCGTCAGCGTCGGCGACACCAGCGGCTTGCGGGCCGGCGCCAGGACCGTGACCGTGGCCTCGAACGACTCGCCCGGCAGCACCAGGAACGGCTCGGGGTCGATGGTCACCTCGGTGCCCAGCGGCAGCCCGCCGCCGATCGGCAGCAGCGCACCCTGCAGCGCCGCGGTCTGGCCGGTCCCCGGCATCGGGTACGGCGTGCGGCTGGCGATCAGCGTGAACCAGTCGCAGCCGTTCTGCTCCGGGTCGGTGGGCGGCGGCGGGAACACCGCCCAGCCCTGGCTGACGTACTCCCACTGCGCCTTGCGCTCGCGCAGCGCCCACAGCTCGCCGGTCTCCGTCGACGTCCGGCCCTGCCAGGCGCCGAACACGCGGTCGGTCGGGTCGGCGGGCGTGTAGGGCGTGGTCTCGCAGGCCGAGCCGCCGACGCCGGTGCCGGTGGCGCCGCTGCGCAGGATGCGCGAGACCCGCCAGGTCGACAGGCCCTCCTCGGACAGCTGCTCCGGGAACGCCTCGGGGTCGGCGGCCGCCTCGTACGCCTCGACGGCCAGCCGTGCGGCCTGCTGGTGGTGGCCGTGGTTGCCGGGCGTCGGCGACGGGTTCATCGTGACGATGACCTCGGGCCGGGTGCTCCGGACGACGCGCACGACTCGTTCCAGAGCGTCGTCGCCCCACACCTGGTCGGTGAGCGGCGCGCTGGCGTTGTAGAAGAAGTCCAGCTCGTCGAGGTTGTAGACGTTCTCGATGCCGGCGTTGGCGACGGCGCTGCGCTCCTCTGCCTCGCGCAGCATGCCCAGCTCCGGACCCTCCTCGAGGCCGACGGCGTTGCCGCCGCCCTCGCCGCGGGTCACGGTGATGACGCCGGCCGTGAGGTCGGCGGCCTCGTTCCACTGGCCGAACGCGGCCAGCGCGCCGGCCTCGTCGTCGGGGTGGGCCCCGACGAACAGGACGTCGAGGTCGACGGCATCGGACCTGGGAGCGGATGCTCCCGATGCGGCAGGTGCGGCGGCCACGGGCTGTGTCGCCGTGAGCGTCGCCGCGAGGAGAGCTGCGGTGGCGGCTGCAGCAGCGGATCTGGCTGCTCGCATGGTGACTCCTCTCGAGTTGTTGACGGACACTTCGGGCGCTACTTGACGGCGCCCTCGACCATTCCCCGGATGAAGTGACGCTGCAGGAACAGGTAGAGCACGACGACCGGCAGCGCGACGAGCGTCGCGCCGGCGGCCAGCAGCGCCGTTCCGGACGTGTACTGGCCCTGGAAGAAGGCCAGGCCCAGCGGTGCGGTGCGCAGACCCTCGTCGGTGGCCATGATCAGCGGGATCAGGAACTCGTTCCACGTCCACATGAAGATCAGCACGATCATCGTGGTGACCGCCGGCCGGCCCATCGGGACGAGGATGCGCCACAGCGTGGCCCAGTGCCCGGCGCCGTCGATGCGGGCCGCCTCGACCACCTCGCGCGAGCTGCCGCGGAAGTAGGCGCGCATCCAGAACGTGCCGAACGCCGTCGACTGCGCCACCTGCGGCGCGACGATCGCCAGCAGCGTGTTCGTCAGCCCCAGCTCGCGCAGGTCGAAGTAGAGCGCGATGACCAGCGCCTCGGCCGGCACCATGATGCCGAGCAGGATGACGTAGAACAGCACCTCGGAGCCGCGGAAGCGCATGGTGCCGAACGCGTAGCCGGCCAGCACCGAGAACAGCGTCGACAGCCCCACCACTAAGATCGCCACGACGATGCTGGTGCGCAGGTAGGAGCCGAAGTGGCCCTGGTCCCAGGCGTCGGCGAAGTTCTCGAAGTGGAACGAGCCGCCGCCGCCGATCTGGTCGTTCGACAGCGCGGTCTGCAGGATCAGCAGCACCGGGAACACCGCGATGACCGCGAACAGCGCCAGCACCGCGTAGTTCGCCAGCCGTTCGCCGCGCGAGATCATCGCTGCCCCCGTTCGCCGACCCGGTTGATGAGCACCGTCGCCACGAACACGATCAGCGTCAGCACGACGGCCAGCGCCGTCGCGATGCCGACCCGGCCGAGCAGGAACGCGTTGTTGTAGACCTGGTACGACGGGACCGTCGTCTCGGTGCCCGGCCCGCCGCTGGTCATGACGTAGACGAGGTCGAACGTCTTCAGCGCGGCGATGACGGTGAGCGTGAGCGCGACCGCCAGCTCACCACGCAGCGACGGCAGCGTGATGGCCCGGAACTCCCGCAGCGGTCCGGCGCCGTCGAGCCTGGCCGCCTCGTACAGCTCGCGCGGGATGCGGGACATGCCGGCCAGGAACAGCACCAGGCACAGGCCGGTGCCGACCCAGGTGCCCACGATGCCGACCGACGGCAGCGCCCAGGTGTAGTCGCCCAGCCACGGCCGCGCCAGCGAGTCCAGGCCGACGAACCGCAGCACGTCGTTGAGCGGCCCGTCCGGTTCGTAGATCTGCCGCCACGCGATGGCCACGACGACCATCGGGATGACCTGCGGCAGGAACAGCACGACGCGGAAGAAGCCCATGCCGCGCAGCACGGCCCGGCTCATCGCGGCGGCCAGCAGCAGCCCCAGCACGACCGGGACGACCGCGTAGAACACGATCAGCACCAGCGCGTGGCCGAACGCCCCGCGCAGCTGCGGCTCGCTGAAGACGTCGCGGTAGTTCGACAGTCCCGCCCACGTGCTGGAGCCCAGGCCGTTCCACTCATACAGCGAGAACTGCGCCGTCCGCGCCAGCGGGACGAGGACGAACAGGCCGAAGACCAGCAGCGCCGGCAGGATGTAGAGGTAGGCGACCCGGCGCGGTTCGCCGGGCCCCCTACCTGCGGCAAGGGCCATCAGCTGCCAGTTGCCGCGGTGTACTCGGCCTCGAGCGTGTCGAGGAACTGCTGCGGGTCGCTCTGGCCGCCCATGAGGTTCTGCACGGCGACGGTGATGGTGTCGTAGAACGTCTCGGTCGCGTAGTCGAGGTACGGAACCAGCAGGTCCTCCTCGCCGGCCTGCGCCCACGCCGTGAAGACCTCGGCCTGCAGGCCCGTGGTGGTCTGCTGGTCGGCCTCGATGACCGGCACGTTGCCGGCCTCGGTGACGGCCGTCATGGCGTCGGAGCTGGTGATGAAGTCGATGTAGGCGGCCGCGGCCTCCTGGGCGTCGCTGTTGGCCGGGATGGCCCACGGGATGCTGATGCCGCCGGTGACGAGGTGCTGGCCGCTGGCGCCGGCCGGCGGGAGCACGAAGCCGACGGTGTCGCCCATGGCCGACGTGAGGTCGGCGATCAGCCAGGTGCCACCAGTGAAGAAGACGCCGGTGCCCTGGGCGAACGCCTGCCAGGCGCTGTCGTAGGTGACGCCGTTGAAGCCGTCGACGAAGAAGCCGCTGTCGACCCACGAGACGGTGGCGTCGGCCGCCGCGACGTTGTCGTCGGACGTCCAGGACGAGCCCGGCCGGCCGAAGCCGAGGTTGCGGATGGTCTCGGCGTCGGAGAACTGGTTTTGGATGAACCCGAACTGGTGGATGCCGGCCCACGGCTCGGAGTTGCCGAACTGGATCGGCACCTCGCCGGCCGCCTGCGCCGCCTGCAGGGCCGCTTCGAAGTCCTCGGTGGTCGTCGGCGGCTCCAGGCCCAGCGCGTCGAGCTTGGTCTTGTTGTAGTAGAGGCCGACGATCTCGCCCATCTGCGGCAGGCCGTAGAGGTCGCCCTCGCCGTAGGTGGCGCCGTCCTCGCTGTACGACGCCAGCGCGCGCACCGACTCGGGGAAGCGGTCGAACCAGCCGTACGCGTCGGCGTAGCCGTCGAGCGGTGTGAGCAGGCCGGACGCGACGTACTGGCCCATCTCGGGGCGGCCGTTGTTGGCCTGGACGACGTCGGGTGCGTCGTCGCCGGACAGCGCCAGGCGCAGCGTCGTGCGCAGGTCGTCGGTGGAGCGCGACACCCGCTCGATGGTGATGTTCGGGTAGGCGTCCTGGAACGCGGCGTTGAGCGCCTCGATCTGCTCGGTCTGCCCCTCGCGGACCTCCTGGTCCCACACCGTCAGCGTGATGTCGCCCAGCTCGGACGGGTCGGTGGCGACGTCGCCCGCGGTGGGAGCGCTGCTCGCGTCGTCGTCACCGTCGTCGCCCGGCGCGCAGGCCCCGATCAGCAGTGCCACGGCGGCAGCCGCGCACAGCCGGGTGCTGGTCCTCGTGATCGACAGCGTCATGAGAGTCGGCCCTTTCGGAAAATGTCGGTGTGCCCAGGTGCCCGGTCAGCGACCGGCCCGGAAGCCGAGCGTCGCGATGGCGCGCGACACCTCCGGGACGGCGTCGTCCGGGACGATCGTGTTCAGGAACTCGTAGTCCTCAGCGAGCGCGGGGTCCTTCGACCCCGTCTCGCGGTACCACAGCGCGATGTCGCCCCAGCCGGGCGAGGCCAGCGCGCCGCCGAAGTGCCGCACCGAGAGCGCGGCGCCCAGGTTGGCCAGCCGGAGGCTGTGCAGCAGCGGCCAGCCGGCCAGTGTGCCGACCATGAGGCCGGCCACGAACACGTCGCCGGCGCCGGTGGGGTCGAGCGCCTCGACGGGGACCGCCGCGGCCTTGACCGGGCGGCCGGCGTCCTTGTCGAACGCGAGCGCGCCGTCGGCGCCGTTGGTGACGACCGCCAGCGGCACCAGCTCAGCCAGCTTCTCCACCGCGGCCATGGGGCTGTCGGTGCGGGTGTAGCTCATCGCCTCGACGGCGTTGGGGGAGAAGGCGTAGCAGCCGGACAGGCTCTCGCGCAGCCGGCCGAGGTCCCAGCGGTCCTCCGGGTCCCAGCCGAGGTCGGCGAAGACCCGGCCGCCGGACGCCGTGACGGAGTCGACCCACGGCTGCCGCTCGCCGCCGAGGTCGACGAAGCAGGACCGGGCCTGCGGCGGGTGGCTGACCAGCCGGTCCAGCGCCTCGGGCCGGTGTCCGTGAGTGACCATGGCGCGGTCGCGCTGGTAGACCATCGACACCGTGACCGGCGAGTGCCAGCCGGTGACGTAGCGCGAGTAGGTGAGGTCGACGCCCTCCTGGACGCCGAGCGTCTGCCGGCAGTAGTCGCCGTAGAGGTCCTCGCCGAACGTGGCGGCCAGGCCGGTGCGCAGCCCCAGGCGCGCGGCGGCGACGGCGAGGTTGGCGACGCCGCCCGGGCTGGAGCCCATGCCGTCGGCCCACACCTCGGTGCCCTGCTTCGGCGGGCCCTCCATGCCGATGAAGATGATGTCGAAGAAGACGGTGCCGGTGAGGAAGACGTCGAGCTCGGGACCGCCGCCTGGGCGCAGCCCGGCCAGCGGGTCGTGCCGCGACGGTGCGCGGTACGGGTCACGAGCGATGTTCGACACGACCAATCCTCCCCAGTCCCCTGTGTCGCAGGTTGGGTCGAACCCTAGTGGCGCTGCGCGTAAATGACAAGATATGAGCGGTTGTGATGCATCGCTCGTGTCGCGACCTGCCTCAACCGGTCATATCGCTCAGTTCCGCGCACGTTTCGGCGCGACTACTGTTCGATTGAGCGAAGATGACTGATATGGTGCAGCCGTGCTTGCCCAGCGCCGATACGAGCTCATCATGCAGACCCTCCGTGCCGAGGGTCCCGTGTCGGTCACCGTGCTGGGCACCCGCCTGGGCGTCAGTCAGGCGACCATCCGGCGCGACCTCGCGTGGCTCGAGGAGCAGGGTCTGCTCACCCGGGTCCGCGGCGGCGCGGCGGCCAGCCCGTCGCTGGAGCCGTCCTTCGCGGCCGTCGCCACCGAGGCGCACCAGGCCAAGGACGCCATCGCCCGGCGCGCTGCCGAGATGGTCGAGGACGGCGACGTGCTGCTGCTCGACATCGGCACGACGGTGCACCGGCTGGCCGTGCACCTGCGCGGCCGCAAGGTCACCGTCATGACCGCCAACATGGCCGTGTACGAAGAGCTGCTGCCCGACCCCGAGATCGAGCTGATCCTGCTCGGCGGGGTGGTGCGGCGCAACTACAAGTCGCTGGTCGGCTTCCTCACCGAGGACGCCGTCCGCCAGCTGCGTGCCGGCAAGTTGTTCATGGGGACCAGCGGGGTGCGCACCGACGGCGCTGTCGTCGACACCACGGTGGTCGAGGTGCCGGTGCGCCGGGCCATGATCGCGGCGGCCGACCAGGTCATCCTGCTCGCCGACGCGGAGAAGTTCCCCGGGACCGGGTTCGCCACCGTGTGCGGACCCGACGCCCTGGACGTCGTCGTGACCGATGCGGCCGAGGGCACCGAAGCCCTCGGCGCGCTCCGGGAGAGCGGTGTGAAGGTGGTTCTCGTATGAGGTTGACGATCCTCGGGGGCGGCGGTTTCCGGGTCCCGCTGGTGCACCGCGCCCTGGCCAGTGAGGAGTCCGGCGTCGACACCGTCGTCCTGCACGACACCGACGCCGAACGGGTGCGGGCCGTGCGGGCGGTGCTCGAGGAACGCTCCGGCGGCCGGGGTCCGGCGCTGGTGGTCGAGAGCGACCTCGCGGCGGCGGTGCGCGGCGCCGACTTCGTCTTCTCGGCGATCCGGGTCGGCGGGCTGGCCGGGCGGTCCTGCGACGAGCGGACGGCCCTGCAGTCGGGTGTGCTGGGCCAGGAGACCACCGGCGCCGGCGGCGTGCTGTACGGGCTGCGGACGGTGCCGGTCGCGCTGCGCATCGCATCGACGATCGCCGCCGAGGCGCCCGACGCGTGGGTCATCAACTTCACCAACCCGGCCGGCATGGTCACCGAGGCGATGAGCTCGGTGCTCGGCGACCGCGTCATCGGCATCTGCGACTCACCGGTCGGGCTGTTCCGCCGGGTCGCCCGTGCGCTGGACGTCCCGATGGGCGACGCGTGGTTCGACTACGCCGGGCTCAACCACCTGGGCTGGCTGTGGCGGGTGCTGGTCGGCGGGCGCGACGTGCTGCCTGAGCTGCTCGCCTCGGACGACGCGCTCGGCTCGTTCGAGGAGGGCAAGCTGTTCGGCGCGCCGTGGCTGCGCTCGCTCGGCGCCATCCCGAACGAGTACCTCTATTACTACTACTTCACCCGCGACGCGATCGCGTCGGCGAAGGCGGCGCCGGCCACCCGCGGGGAGTTCCTGCTGGCGCAGCAGGCCGAGTTCTACACGGCGTCCGCGGGCGACGGCGCCGCGCGGCGCTGGGACGATGTCCGGCGCGAGCGCGAGGCCACCTACATGGCCGAGAGCCGCGACGCCGCCGGCGTCGGCGACCGCGACACCGCCGACCTCGACGGCGGCGGCTACGACCGCGTCGCGCTGGCGCTCATGCGAGCCATCGCCGCCGACGAGCGGGCCACGCTGGTGCTCAACGTCCGCAACCGCTCGGCCATCCCCGGCGTCGACGCCGACGCCGTCGTCGAGGTGCCCTGCCTGGTCGGCCGCAACGGCGCCCACCCGCTGGCCTCCGGCGCGCTCGACCCTGCGGCGGCCGCGCTGGTGGCGTCGGTGAAGGCGACCGAGCGGGCCACCATCGCGGCGGCCCGGTCCGGTTCCCGCCGGGCGGCGGTGGCGGCGCTGGCCAGCCACCCGCTGGTCGACTCCGTCACGACGGCGGAGCGGCTGGTCGAGGCCGAGCTGGGCGCGCTGCCCGATCTGCGCGCCGTCCTCAAGCACGACTGAGTCCACACCCGCGGCAGCGCCGCTCCACCGGCGCTCGGGGGACGCCGGTGGAGCGACGCTGGTCTTACCTCGCCGTCAGGCGGCCGCGGCCGCGTTGTAGACGGACTGGATGGTGCTGCCGAAGTACGGTCCGTACATGGTGTTGGGGTCGTTCGTGTACTTGTAGCTGTTCACCGAGTTGAGCTGACCGCCGGTGATCCAGCCGCCGCCGGAGGAGCCGCCGGTCATGTCGCAGGTGATGCCCTGGGTGGTCTGGCCGCCGGGGTCGAGGCGGGCGGCGCCGGTGCACGAGTAGAGGGTCTGGCCGTTGAAGGGCGGGCCTGCCGGGTACCCGTAGGACGTGTAGGTGAGGCCGCGGGACAGGTTGAACGCGATCGGGTAGGAGCCGACCACGCTGGTCAGGCTCTGGCCGGACGAGTTCTCGTTCATGACCGCGAAGCCGGCGTCGACGTTGAAGTCGCCGCTGTTGGCCCAGCCGCTGGTCGTGTACAGGTCCGACGCCGACCACTGGCCGTACGGCGCGGAGCCGTTGTTGTACGCGGGCACGAAGGTGAACGCCGAGGCGAACGAGCCGCCGCCGCCCTCGTGCAGGCAGTGCCCGGCGGTCGTGACGACGTCGCCGTTGCCGCTGTTCGTGGCGGTGCCGGAGCAGACGTAGTTGACGCCGCCGATGGTGAAGAAGACCTTGCCGAGCTGCGGGCGCGGGTTCTCCGGGACGGCGGCCGGCGCGATGTCCTGCGCCGTCGCCGACGCGGTGCTCGCGTCGCCTGGCAGGGTGGCGTCGGCCGGGATCGCCGAGCGCATGCGCTCGGGCGTCCAATAGGCCTCCGCGGCGCGCTGCTGGGCCCGTGTCGTCGCCAGTTCCTGGTGCACGACCTCGGACGCCCGGACACCGTCGGCGGTCGCCGGCGTGACATCCGTTCCGGCCAACGCCGGAGTGGCAGCGATGCCGGACACCACGAGCGCGGCTCCGGCTAGGAGAGATCGAATGACGGGTCTCCTCATTGCCCATTCCTCCCTGGATGAGGCACTTCGTCGGGGTTCGACGAGATGCCTCAACATACAGTCATCCTCCTGTCATGTACAGGTATGTCTGAATTGACTTTCCGAGAGTTCACCAGGACAACGGGCGGGACCGAAAGTCATGATGTGGTCATGTCCGCTGTGTGGACCTGGTGAGACTCAGAGCGCGCTGAAGAACAGCACCGCCATCCCGGCGCTGAGGGCCACCTCGGTGGCGCAGGCGCCGGCCGGCGAGGTCAGCAGCCGGGCGGCCGAAGCGTTCGGGGTGGCGCCCGCCTCGTCGCCTGCCTGGTGGGCTGTGTGGTGGGCGAGCTGGACGGTGGACTCGCCCACCCGGAAGCCCAGCGACGTCGCGGCGACCAGGAAGTACAGGCCGAGCACCCAGCACAGCGCGGCCAGCGGCGGCAGGGCGTCGTGCGCCCCCAGCGCCCCGTGCGCGTCGAGGCCGGCCCTCGTGCCCGTGCCCGTGCTCGCGGCGTCGACGCCGGCGGCCGTCGCCGTGGCCCCGGTGGCCAGCGCGCCGGCTGCCAGCGCGCCGTGGCCGGTCAGGTACATGACGACCATCGCGGCGCAGCCGGCCAGATGGTGCAGGTGGTAACCCCCGTGCCCCCGCGCGCGGCCGTCTCGGTCACCGAGATCGGCGAGACGGTGCTTCGCCGTGGCGAGGGCGGGGACGGCGGCCCGGCTCAGCAGGCCGTCATGGCGCAGCCGGGTGGCGAACCAGGCGGCCAGGAGGGTGAACGCCGCGATGCCGAGCGGCTCTGGGACGGCCGGACCGGCCGGGCTGACCATCAGTGCCATCGCCACGCCCATGAGCGCGTGTGACAGGTCGGGCACGTCCGCCGCGAGGATGCCGGTGCGCGAGCCCCGTCGTGTCACCGACCATACGAATCGAGCGGCCGAATACCCGGCGACTGCCAGGAACACGACCACGGCGACGACGCGGGCCATTTCGATCGGGGACATCGGCCTCACATCCCGCTCGATGTTCGCACGCCAGCCGTGCTCCGGCGCAGGCGGCGCCGTAGGTTCACGGTATTACACGCAACTGCGCCACAACAGTCTTGATCTATGTCAAGACAGCCAGTAATTTACCAGTCATCGTGTGTTCGAGCCGCTTACCAACGGCCACAAACAATATCGCCAATCCTCTTGAAGAACTGTCACAGCAAGTGTCATAGTGGAGTCACAACAGGCAGTTACAACAGAACGTGGAGTCCCGCTCGGGACGACCGGCACTACGTCGGCCTCCGAGCGGCTGTGTCAACGCTTCTCGGGGGTCATTCCAACCGACAAGGGAGGAACGATGAAGGGCAGGCACAGGCGGCGGCGTCCCACCAGGTCGCGCAAGAGTTGGCCGCTCAGCTGGTTGAAGAGCGCCTCGCGCGGGCGTGGGGATGATCCGGATGCGGTGGTGGTCGCCAGGTGACGCCGCTGCGCTCCATCGTCCTGGGGTCGCTCGTCCCGTGACGGGGGTGGACGAGTCACCGCAGGACACGAAGGGTCCGGCTCCGGGGGAGCCGGACCCTTCGTGTGTGGGGCCTTCGTCTACAGGCCTACTCCTGCAGGACCGACAGCACGTTGCCCGCGGGGTCGGTGAACCAGGCGATCGGCGGGCCGTCGTTGCGGTGGACGCCCTTGTCGTCGGCTTCCATGCCCGGATAGCGCAGGAACTCGACGCCGCGGCGCGCGAGTTCGTCGGCGGCGGCGTCGATGTCGTCGACCGGGAAGTTGAGGATGGTGAACGACGCCGGGGTGTGCGCGTCGCCCTTCGGGTACACGAGCACGCCGTTGCTGCCGTCGATGTTGAGCGTGAGCATGCCGTGCTCCTCGCTGACATCGAGGCCGAGCGTCTCCGAGTAGAACTGCTTGGCCCGCGGGATGTCGTCGACCGAGAACCCGCTGAAGGCCTTCGTCTTCGAGAACATGTCGCTCCTCTCTCTTCACGTGTGACGTTACCCACGTGGAGCGAGCTCGGACGAGGATGTCGAAACGTGCGCGCCGGCTCCGACGTCTCGCACGAGTGGCGTCCGCCCGGGACGCCGCGGCACGAAGGGTGCACCTGTGAAGTACATGCTGCTCATCTACAACAACGTCGCCGCGTTCGAGGCGATGTCCGAGGACGAGAAGTCCACCGTCTTCGCGCAGGTCGACGCGCTGATGAAGGAGCTCCAGGAGTCCGGCGAGTGGGCTGGCGGCGAGGCGCTGGTCGACGCGGCGCGGACGACGACGGTGAAGGTGCGCGACGGCGGCACCGTCATCACGGACGGGCCGTACCTGGAGGCCAAGGAGCACCTGGCCGGCTACCTCACCGTCGACGTCGCGTCGCAGGAGCGGGCGGTCGAGATCGCCGCCCGCTGGCCTGACGCCTGCCGCTGGGCGATGGAGGTCCGCGAGGTCATCAGCGGCGGCTGACGGAGCCCTCGGCTACATCGCCGCGACCGGCTCGGCGCGCAGGTCCGCCAGCAGCCGCTCGACCTCGGCCAGTTCGGCCGGGGCGAGCGGCCCGTGCGCCAGCGCGCCGGCGTTCTCCTCGACCTGCGCGACTGTGCGGCAGCCGGGGATCGGGATCGTCGCCTCGCTGCGCGCCCAGATCCACGCCAGCGACCCCTGCGCCAGCGTCCGCCCGCCGCTGCGCAGCACCTCGCGGACGGCGGCGACGCGGTCCAGCCAGAGCGGGACCGGCCGGCCGCCGCGGAAGTACTGCAGCCAGTCCGGGGCGATGCCGCGCACGTCGTCCGGCCCGAGCGTCGACGACGCGGTGAACTTGCCGGTCAGCAGGCCCATCGCGAGCGGGCTGCGGTTCAGGCTGGCCAGGCCGTGCGCCTCGCACGCCGCCAGTACCTCGGCGGCGTCGTGCAGGACGTTGAAGGCGTGCTGGACGGCCGTGCAGTGCGGGCCGGCCTCGCCTTGGTTTCCTGTTCCCTTGCGTGACTCGCTGCTGCCCGGGACCTCGCGGTCGGCGCCACCCCACGCCGCGGCGCGGTCGGCGTGGTCGGTGCTCCAGCCGTACCAGCGCAGCTTGCCCTCGCCGACCAGCTCCTCCAGCGTGCCCAGCAGCTCCTGGGCGACGGGGATCGGCAGGTCGTTGAGGTGCAGCTGGTAGAGGTCGATGTGGTCGGTGCCCAGCCGCTGCAGCGAGCCCTCGAGCGCCCGGCGCAGGTACGCCGGCGACGGGTCGGTGCCGGTGAGCTGCCGCGTCGCGGGGTCGATGGTGTTGCCCCACTTGGTCGCGATGACGACCTCGTCCCAGCGCCCGGCCAGCGCGCGGCCCAGGATCGTCTCGCTGTGCCCGGTGCCGTACGCGTCGGACGTGTCGAACAGGGTGACCCCCAGCTCGACCGCCCGGCGGATCGTCGCCACCGACTCGTCGTCGTCCACTTCGCCCCAGCCGCATGGCTGGTCGCCGGCCCAGAACGGCCCGCCGATGGCCCAGCAGCCCATGCCCAGGGCGCTGACCTCGAGGCCGCTGCGGCCCAGTGTGCGCGTCGTCGCAGTCATGTCCGACACGCTGCCACTTCGAGCGCGCTCCAGGTCAAGCCCTGGCGTAGCGGCCCGGGCTGACGCCGAGGTAGCGGCTGAACTGGCGGGTCAGGTGCGCCTGGTCGTAGAAGCCGGCGGCGGTCGCGACCTCGGCCGGACGCTGCCCGGCCAGCAGCAACCGGCGGGCCAGCTCGACTCGTCGGCCGGTGAGGTAGCGGTGCGGCGGCAGGCCGAACGCCGTCGTGAACGACCGCACGAGGTGGGTGGGGTGGGCGTGCAGCTGGGCGGCCGCGGCCCGCAGCGTGACGCCGTCGGCGACGTGCGCGTCGAGCAGCTCCCGCAGCCGTGCGGCCAGGTCGGGCGGTGGCCGTTCGGTGCGCGCCGACGGCGACAGGTGCCGCGCCACCCGCGCGCCGATCAGCGTCAGCCGGCTCTCCGCCTCCAGCGCGTCGCCGGAGCCGTCCAGTGCCCGGTGCAGCTGGTCGACGCGCAGCCGCAGCTGCCGGTCGGCGAACGTCGGGTGGTCGACGGCGGCGCCGATCAGTTCCTCGCCCAGCACGTCGGGGTCGAGATAGAGCACCCGCTTGCCGAACCCGGCCGGCGTCGCGGCCCGGCCGTCGTGCGCGACGTGCGGCGGCAGCAGCGTGACGGCGGACCCGGCGGCGCCGTGGTGGTGGCGGTCGAGGTCGAAGCGGATGGCGCCGTCGTCGACGATGAGCAGCGTCCAGGCGGTGTGCGTGTGCGCCGGGTAGGCGTGATGGGTGAACCGGGCGTGGAAGACCTCGACCAGCCCGGGCACGTCGGGACGCCAGGCGCGGACCGTCGCGCCGGCGGGGGCGAACACGCTAACACCGTACAAGACCCGCGGCGGCCGCCCGGCGCACGCTGGAGGGGTGACCGACGAGATCCGCTTCGCCACCAAGATCGCCGTGCTGCTCGCCGACGACCTCGCCGTCTGGCAACGCCTCAACGTGACCGCGTTCCTGGTCAGCGGCGTGGCCGCCACCGGGCCGGAGCTGATCGGCGAGCCGTACGAGGACGCCGACGGCACGACCTACCTGCCGATGTTCCGTCAGCCGGTGCTCGTCTTCGCCGGCGACGCCGCCGTCCTGACCGCCGCGCACGGCCGGGCGCTGGACCGCGGGCTGCGGCCGGCCGTCTTCACTCGCGACCTGTTCGGCACCGGCAACGACCGCGACAACCGGGCCGCCGTCCGCGCCGTCAAGCGGGCCGACCTCGACCTCGCCGGACTGGCACTGCACGGCCCGAAGAACACCGTCGACAAGATCGTCAAGGGCGCGAAGCTGCACCCGTGAGCACGTCGACGCCCAGGCCGCCCTCGACGCGCGCTTCGGCGCCGGTGAACTCGCCGGTGAGCATCGGCATGGCCGCCTCGATGGCGGCCTTCGTCTCCGGCAGCTCGAGCGAGGCGTCGTGGTGCTCCTTCGACGCCCACAGCTCGCTGACGACGACGAGGTCGGGGTCGGTCTCGGAGACGCCGACGGCGTAGAGGTGGCAGCCGGCGGCGCGCAGCCCGTCGGTGCCGCTCAGCAGGATCGCGACGACCTCATCGCGTCGGCCCGGCCGGATGCGCATGGTGCCCTGGCATGCGTACGTCACGGGGTCAGCCTCGCATCGCGTGCGCGGCTTGCGCTTGTACGGATCGGACGCCTGAGGCGCTCGGGCCGCTCAGGCGCGCTCGCCGATGTCCGTCATCAGGCGGCACGGGTCGTCGACGGGGTCGGCGGCGTGCAGCCCGGCGGCCAGCCGGCCGAGCAGCGCCCGCAGCGTCGCCCTGTCCGAGTCGCCGAGGCTGCTCAGCACGTGGTCCTCGGCCAGCTCCATGCGGACGTCGGCCTCGGCGAGGAACTCGCGCCCGCGCGCGGTGGTGACGACGCGGCGGTTGCGGCGGTCGTCCGGGTCGGGATGCCGCTCGACCAGGCCGGCCTCCGTCAGCGCGTCGAGCAGGTAGGTGAGCACCGTCTTGTCGATGCCCAGCCGCTGGGCCAGTGCGGCCTGGGTGCGTGGCTCCTCACGCGCGGCGACGGCGAGCACCTGGCGGCCGCGGTGGTCGCCCGGAATGCCGGCCGTCGCGGCGTCGGCCGCCCGCACGAAGGCGCGGAACAGCACGCCGAGCCGCCAGCCGAGATCGTCCTCGATGCCCTGCGTCGTGGTCACGCGCCCATGCTACGACGATCGGTGGCCGGACAGACGATCTGTGCCGCAGACGATCTGCCTACTCGACGGCGGCCAGGCCGGCGGCGAACAGGATTGCGGAGGCGAGGCTGGCGACCGCGCGGATGTGGTTCCACGACGTCCACTCGGCGTCGTAGCGCTCCCAGCGCTCCTTCGCCTCCGGCCCGTCCGGGTCGACGAGATGCAGCGCCTTGTTGCGCGGGATGTGATAGCCGCCGGTGATCACGACTGAGCCGAAGATCAGCAGCAGGCCGGCGATCAGCAGGTAGATCGCCTCCTCCTCGCCCCATCGCGCGAACGAGTAGACCACTGAGATCCCCGACAGCACCGCCGACCCGACGAACGCGGTGAGGAACCACGCGTTCATGAGCGCGACGTCGATGCTCTGCATCGCCCGGATGGCCTCGCCCGGCTGCAGGCGGCGCAGGCCGGGCATCACCATGCTCGACCAGGCGAAGTAGACGCCGGCCATCAGTCCGGCGGAGACGGCCGAGGCGAGCGTCAGGCCGAAGAAGACGCTGTCGGGCATGCGGAGCCTCCAGACGACGGTGGATGGTGATCCTAGAGGCTCGCCCCGACAGATGGCTGGTCCCGCGCCGAAGGCGGCTCGGTTGTGCGGCGTCGAGTTGATCTTGTCGGTGGGGGTGGGTAGGGTGGTGTGCATGTTCGAAGAAGCGCTGCTGTCTGCTCCGTTGCCGGGTGTTGGTCCGGTGGCGGTGGAGCCTGATGGTGTGGTCGACGCGGAGGTGCGGGCGCTGTTGGACGGGCTGGCCGCGGAGTATGCCGCGATGCCGGCGGCTGGGGTGTTGCCGTTCGGGGCGGACGAGGTCGCGGTGGGTGCGCAGTTGGCGGCGCTGCTGGCTGGGTTCGATCCGTCGGTGGCTGATGGCTACGACTTGGTGGAGGCGTCGGCCGGGTGGGAGCGGTTGGCGGCGTGGGTGGAGGCGAACAAGGCGCGGGTCGCGGCCGCGCTCGCCTCCCGGGCCGAGATGCGCCCGGACACGTCGGGGTACCGGTCGGTGAACCCGGTCACCAACACCGCGGTCGCGATCGCCGGACGCTGCCACCTCACCACCCGGCAGGCGGAGTACCAGGTGGGTCACTCCCTGCAGTTGGTGGAGGACTTCCCCGACACCCACGCCTTGCTCTCGGCCGGTCTGATCGATCTGCGCCGTGCTCGCGTGATCACTGACGAGCTCGGTGGACAGGACCCGGCCGTCCGCGAGCGGGTGGAGGCCGCGGTGTTGCCACGGGCGCCGCAGTTGGATTCGGTCGCGTTGCGGAAGCTGATCCGGCAGTTGCTGCAGGAACTGGCGCCGGTGGAGACGGCCGAGCGGCATCGGCGTGCGCGTGATGGCCGGTATGTGGCGGTGACGCCCGCGTCGGATGGGATGGCGTTCCTGGAGGCGCTGATCCCGGCCGAGGACGCGACCGCCTGGGACACGGTCCTGAACGTGGCCGCTGCGGATGCGAAGCGGGCGGACGCGGCGGCCGGTGTGCCGGCGCGGACGCGGGATCAGCGTCGCGCCGACGCGTTGGCCGAGCTGGGCTGGGCCGCGCTGGGTGCGTGCGCCGACGGCGCCACCGGGTACGCGTCCACCGCCGGCACCGGGCACGCGTCCGCCGCCCCAGGCGACGCCGCCACGCCTGAGCCGGCCGGGCGCGCTGCCCGCACCGTCGCTGACCGCACCAGCACGCCTGAGCCCGCCGTCGGGGCCCGCTCCGCCGTCGTCGGCGGCAGCGGCGCCGCCCGCACCGGCTCGCCAGAGCCCCACGTCGGGGCGCGCTCCGCCGTCAGCGGCAGTGGGCGTGCGTCCGCCGCCCCGGCCGACGCCGCGCCTGAGCCTGCGGTGCGCGCGGCCCGCCCCGGAGCTGATCGCACCGCTTGGCCTGAGCCCGCTGTCGGGGCCCGCTCCGCCCCCGCCGCCGTCGGCGGCGGCGCTGACCGCACCGTCACGGCCGGGCCGGCCGGGTACGCCCGCCCCGCCGAGGACGCGGCCAGTGGCGGCCCGCCCGGCGACCACGTATCTCTTCCGTCTGCTGTGGGGTCGAGGCCGCGGCGGCGGCCGGTCAGTGTGCACGTCACCATCCCGTTCGCGACGCTGGCCGGGCTGACCGACCAGCCGGGGGAGTTGGACGGTTACGGACCGATCCCCGCCCACGTTGCCCGGGCGCTGGCGGCTGAGGGCGTGTGGACCTGGCTGGCCCATGATCCCGGCACCGGACAGCTGCTCGACCTCGGGCGCACGAGATATCGGCCGACCAAGGCGCTGGCCGAGTTCATCGTCGCCCGCGACCGGACCTGCCGCACACCGGGCTGCCACCGATCCGCCAAGGCCGCCGATATCGACCACCTGGTGCCGTTCGCGGACGGCGGCACCACCGACCCGGCCAACTGCCACGCACTGTGCGAGACGCACCATCTGCTCAAACACCACGGCGGCTGGTCAGTCCAACGAGATCGCGACGGCACCACCCGATGGCGAAGTCCCACCGGACACCGATACGAGAAGCCGCCCGAACGCCTCGGCCTGCCACCTGTACGCCTCGACCCCAGCACGGCGCGACAACCCCGGCCGCCCGGCTAGCGCCACCAGGGCCAGCGCCGTCCGGCAGCGCATCGGGCCGAGCAAGGCTGCGCCGAGGGGGTCGCCACCGTCGCAACGGTGGCGACCCCTGTCGGTCGCGTGCGGACGAGGCGACGGGCTAGAGGCCGCTCGCCGCCATGACGGCGCGCCGGGTGAGGACCGGCGCCAGGTGGGTGCGGTACTCCGCCGACGCGGTGCCGTCGGTGAGCGGCGAGGCCCCTTCGAGAGCGCGCCCGGCTGCGGCTTCGACGGACGAGGCGGTCGCCGGGACGCCGGTCAGTGCCTCCTCGACGCCGCGGGCGCGGACGGGGGTGATGCCCATGTTGGTGAGGGCGACGCGCGCCTCGGCGATGCTGCCGTTGGACCGGCGCACCGCGGCCGCCACGCCGATGACCGACCACGACTGCGCCAGCTGGTGGAACTTCTCGTAGTGGGTGGTCCAGCCGGTCAGCTTCGGCACCCGCACCGACACCAGCACGTCGCCGGGGCCGAGCGCCGTCGTGAAGTAGTCGACGAAGAAGTCCGCCGCAGCGATGTCGCGGACACCCGACGGGCCGGCCACCGAC
The DNA here is from genome assembly GCF_900105925.1 of Jiangella alkaliphila. NCBI lineage: Bacteria > Bacillati > Actinomycetota > Actinomycetes > Jiangellales > Jiangellaceae > Jiangella > Jiangella alkaliphila. Next base: position 3,275,660 of record NZ_LT629791.1, read on the forward strand.
ATCACCGCGTCCAGCGCCAACGCGACGCCGGGCAGGTCGCCGGCCGGGTCGGCGTGCGCAAGCGACCCGCCGAACGTGCCCAGGTGCCGGATCTGCCGGTCGCCGACGGTCTCGGCGGCCTGCGCGATCAGCGGCGCGTGCTCGCGCACCAGCGGGTGCTTCATGACCTCGTCGTGCGTGGTCATGGCGCCGATCAGCAGCGCGTCGCCGTCGTCGCGGACGCCGCGCAGCTCGGCCAGGCCACCGAGGTCGACCAGCAGGGCCGGCGCGGCCAGCCGCAGCCGCAGCAACGGCAGCAGGCTCTGGCCGCCGGCCAGCACCTTGCCGTCGTCGCCGGCGCCGGCCAGCGCGGTGACGGCGTCCTCGACCGAGGCCGCCCGGGTGTAGTCGAACGCCGCGGGGATCATCGGGGCTCACCTCCATTCGAACCAGCAGAAGCGGCGCGCGCCGCCGCGATCGTCGACCACACCCGTTCCGGCGTGCACGGCATCCGCACGTCCGTCACGCCCAGTGGTCGGAGCGCGTCGACCACGGCGTTCACCACCGCCGGCGTCGAGGCGATGGTGCCGGCCTCGCCGACGCCCTTGGCGCCGAGCGGGTGGCCAGGCGCCGGGGTCTCGGTGCGGTCGGTGACGAGGTCGGGCAGGTCGGCCGCGCTCGGGATGGTGTACTCGACGAAGGTCCCGGTCGTGAGGTTGCCGTCCTCGTCGTAGCGGGCCTCCTCGAACAGCGCCTGCGCGATGCCCTGCGCGACGCCGCCGTGCACCTGGCCGTCGACGATCATCGGGTTGATCACCCGCCCGATGTCGTCGACCGCGACATAGGAACGGATGCGCACCATGCCGGTCTCGGTGTCGACCTCGACGGCGCACAGGTGCGTGCCGTGCGGGTAGGAGAAGTTCTCCGGGTCGAACGTCGCGTCGGCGTCCAGCGTGGACTCGACGCCGTCGGGCAGGTCGTGCGACTGGAACACCGCGAACGCGCAGTCGGCCAGCGACTTCGTCGCCGCGCCGGGCGCGCCCTTCACCCGGAACGCGCCGCCGGCGAACTCGAGGTCGGCGGGGTCGGCCTCGAGCAGGTGCGCCGCCACCGGCATCGCCTTCTCGACGACGCGCTGGCAAGCGTTGACCAGCGCGATGCCGCCGACCGCCAGGGAACGGGAGCCGTAGGTGTCCAGGCCCTTGTGCGACGTACGGGTGTCGCCGTGCAGCACCTCGACGTCCTCGAAGGCGACGCCGAGCTGGTCGGCGACGATCTGGCTCCACGCGGTCTCGTGGCCCTGGCCGTGCGGCGACGTGCCGGTGACGACCTCGACCTTGCCGGTGGGCAGCACCCGCACGGACGCCGACTCCCACCCGCCCGCCGCGTACCGCAGCTGCCCCAGCACCCGCGACGGCGCCAGCCCGCACATCTCCGTGTACGTCGACACGCCGAGACCCAGCTGGACGGAGTCGCCGGACGCCCGCCGCGCCGCCTGCTCCTGTCGCAGCCCGTCGTAGTCGAACAGCTCCGTCGCCCGGTCGGTGGCCGCCGCGTAGTCGCCGGAGTCGTAGGTCAGCCCGGCCGACGTCGTGAACGGGAACTCGGAGCTGTCGATCCAGTTGCGCCGCCGCAGCTCCAGCGGGTCCATGTCCAGTTCGACCGCGAGCTCGTCCATGATCCGCTCGAGCGCGAACGTCGCCTCGGGCCGGCCGGCGCCGCGGTAGGCGTCGGTCTTGGTGGTGTTGGTGAAGACGCCGGTGCACTCGAATCGGTAGGCCGGGAACTTGTAGATGCCGCCGTACATGAACGCGCCCAGGATCGGGATGCCCGGCGTGATGATGCCGAGGTAGGCGCCCATGTTGGCGGTCAGCCGGGCGGACATGCCGGTGACGGTGCCGTCGCGGCGAGCCGTGACGGTGATGTCCTGGAGCTGGTCGCGGCCGTGGTGCGCCGAGAGCATCGCCTCGGAGCGCGACTCGGTGAACTTCACCGGCTTGTTCAGCCGCCGGGCCGCCGCGAACGCGATGAACTCCTCCGGCGTGACCTCCAGCTTGCCGCCGAAGCCGCCGCCGACGTCGGGCGCGATGACCCGGATCTTGTGCTCCGGCGTGCCGGTGCCCAGCGACAGCAGGATCCGCAGGATGTGCGGCACCTGGGTGGACGACCACACGGTGATCTGGTCGCCGGTGGGGTCGACGACGGTGCTGCGCGGCTCCATGAACGCCGGGATCAGCCGCTGCTGGACGAACCGACGTTTGACGACGACCTCCGCCTCGGCCTCCGCCTGCGCGACGTCGCCGCCGGTGCCGGCTGCCGCCGAGTCGAGGATCCACGTGTAGCACTTGTTCGTGCCGTTGGCCTCGTGCACCAGGGACGCGCCGTCGGCCAGCGCGGCCTCCATGTCCAGCACGACCGGCAGCGGCTCGTAGTCGACCTCGATCAGCTCCAGCGCGTCGAGGGCGCTCGCGCGGTCGCGGGCGGCGACGACGGCGACCGGCTCGCCCGCGTGCCGGACCTCGTCCAGCGCCAGCGGGGGATAGGCGGGCAGCACGGTGTCCTCGGTGACCGGCCAGACGCACGGCATGCTGCCCTGCAGGTCGGCGACGTCCTGGCCGGTGAACACGTCGACGACGCCGGGCGCGCCACGGGCCGCCGTGACGTCGATGCCGGTGATGCGCGCGTGCGCCATGGGGCTGCGCAGGATGGCGAGGTGCAGCATGCCGGGCAGGGACAGGTTGTCGGTCCAGGAGGTTCGGCCGGTGATCAGCCGGGCGTCCTCCTTGCGGCGGCGGTCGCGGCCGACCTCGCCGGTGGGGCGTTGCTCGGTGACCGTCACGTCGTCACCTCCACCGGCTGCGCTTCGACCGGCTGCGGCCGCATCGACTCCGCCGCCGAGCGGACCGCCAGGACGATGTTCTGGTAGCCGGTGCACCGGCACAGGTTGCCCTCGAGGCCCTCGCGGATCTCGGTGTCGGTCGGGTCGGGGTTCTCGGTGAGCAGGTCGACGGCGGACATGATCATGCCGGGCGTGCAGAAGCCGCACTGCAGGCCGTGCTTCTCGTGGAAGGCCGCTTGGACGGGGTGCAGCTCGCCGTCGGCGCCGGCCAGGCCCTCGACGGTGGTGACGTCGGCGCCGTCGGCCTGCACGGCCAGGACGGAGCAAGCCTTGACGCTCTTGCCGGACAGCAGGACGGTGCAGGCGCCGCAGTTGCTGGTGTCGCAGCCGACGACCGTGCCGATCTTGCCGAGGTTGTCGCGCAGGTGCTGGACGAGCAGAGTGCGTGGCTCGACGTCGTCGTCGTACCGGACGCCGTCGACGATCAGGCTGATGCTGGTCATGGGACTCCCGCCTACGCCTGGGACCGGCACGCAGGCTCCACCGGCCCGACCCGAGCGCAACGGGAGCACACGTGGGCGCTTCACCGTCCGGTCCCGATGCGCGCTTGCTGCCTCCAGCAAAGTCTGCGGAAGCTGACACCGCAAGGGTTTCCGGCGAACCCGTGTGACCGACCGCACATGTGACCCCGATCACGGGGATCTGGCGATCACGGCGGGCGATTCGGCACGCTGAAGTCACCATGCTCTTCGACTGCCCCGAATGCGCGCTGCCCGCGACCGTCACGTCACATGGCACGTTGGCCGGCACGTCCGGCCCGGTCGAGCACGTCGCCGTCCACTGCGTGGGCGGGCACCGGTTCCTCGGCCCGGCCGACACCCTGCGGGTGCTGCTGCCCCAGCGCTGACGGCGCGCGCCGGAAACTCCGGAACCTCCGGGACAATCGAGGGGTGAGCGACGTCTACACCGCCGCCGAGGCGCGGGCTGTGCTGGAAGAACTGCGCCCGGTCCTGGCCGGCCTGATCGAGGTCCGCGCCGACCTCGCCGAGCTGGGCGCCGCCGTCCAGGGCGGCACCCCGACCGCGCTGGGCGGGCTGCCGGAGCTGAAGGCCGCCCAGGCCCGGCTGGACGAGCTGCTGTCGGCCGTCGTGGCCGCCGGCCCGGAGGTGAAGGGCATCGCGCCGCTGCTGCTGGACTTCCCGTCGGTGCTCGACGGCGAGCCGGTGCTGCTGTGCTGGCTGGAGGGCGACGCCGGCCTGGACTGGTATCACCGGGCCGACCTCGGCTTCGCCGGGCGCCGGCCGCTCCCGCCGCCGCCCTGAGCGGTCCGGACCAGCGGCTTCACAAGATCGCCTGGGGCCGGTACGGTCCGGACGGGCGGGCCCGGGGGGCGCCTGACCGCAGTCGGCCCCGGCTCTCGAGTTCGTTCACGACCACGGTCGTCTCGGACGAAGGAGTCCAGCATGCCTCCACGCCGTATCGCGCCACGCCGTCTGCTCGCCGCCGCCTCCGCCGCCGCGCTGGCCGTCTCGCTGCTGGTCACCAGCGGTGCGGACGCCGACGACGGCGGTGAGCTGGAGGCGTACACCGCCGACGTCACCGCCCAGCAGGCGGCCGAGATCAGCGCCGACGGCCTCGACGTCACCGCGGCGGAGCCGACCGCGACCGGCGTCAGCATGGACCTGGTGCTCACCGACGACGAGGTGCGGGCGCTGCGCGGCCGCGGCGTCGACGTCCAGGTGAAGCGCAACGCCGACGGGCTCAGCGCGAGCGAGGCCGCCGCCCGGCAGGCCGCCGCCGGCTACAACGTCTGGCGGTCCTGGGACGAGGACGGCGGGCTGAGCGACGAGCTGTACGACCTGGCCCGGCGCAACCCGCAGATCGCCAAACTGGTCGTCATCGGCGAGACGTACAACGGCCGCGAGATCCTGGCGATCAAGCTGACCCAGGGCGCGCGCGGCATCGCCGACGGCACCCGCCCCGCCGTGCTCTACAGCTCGCTGCAGCACGCCCGCGAGTGGATCTCCGGCGAGGTCAACCGGCGGCTGATGCACCACCTGGTCGACCGCTGGCGGTCCAACGACCGCGAGGTCCGCAGCATGCTGCGCCGCAACGAGTACTGGTTCGTGCTCGTCTCGAACCCGGACGGCTACCAGCACACGTTCGACGCCGAGCGGCTGTGGCGGAAGAACCTGCGCGACAACGACGGCGACGGCGCCGTCTCCGTGCTCGACGGCGTCGACCCGAACCGCAACTACCCCGAGCACTTCCGCTACGACGAGGAGGGCTCGTCGTCACTGATCTCCAGCGACACCTACCGCGGGCCGGCGGCCGGCTCCGAGCCGGAGACGCAGGCCATGATGGCGCTGCACGACCGGGTCGGCTTCGCCTTCCAGGTGAACTGGCACTCCACCGGCGAGTGGCTCATCTACCCGGAGGGCTGGCAGATCGGCACGCCCAGCGCGGACGACCCGATCTACTACGCGCTGTCCGGCAACTGGGACCAGCCGGCGATTCCCGGCTGGGAGCCCGGGCTGTCGTCGGACGTGCTCTACGTGACCAACGGCGAGACCACCGACTTCGCGCACGCGCAGCAAGGCACGCTGGCCTGGACGCCGGAGCTGGGCGAGGGGATCCCCGGCAGCGGGTTCGTCTTCCCCGACGACGAGGAGCTGATCCAGGCCGAGTTCGAGAAGGTGCTGCCGTTCGCCCTCGACGTCGCGAAGTCCGCGGCCGACCCGGACGACCCGGTGTCGCACCTCGGCCTGACCACCAAGCCGTTCTACCTGCAGAGCGAGGACACCTACAAGACCGGGCTGCCGCAGGCGAACTTCACCTTCGACTACTCCTACGGCGACCCGCAGGAGGTGCGGGTGCTGGCCAAGCGCGACCTCGGCGAGGTGACGCTGAAGTACCGCGTCAACGGCGGCGCCGTGATCAGCGCGCCCACCGAGGAGTGGAAGGGCGGCGACCGCTACGGCGGCAGCACCGCCGTCTACTACCGGGTCATGAGCGGCATCGTCACCGGGACCGACCCGGGCGACTCCGTCGAGGTGTGGTTCGAGGGCGGCGGCGAGACCAGCGACTCGTTCACCTACGCCGCGGTCGAGGAGTCGGCGAACGACGTGCTGGTCCTGGCCGCCGAGGACTACACCGGCGCGTCGCCGGTGCAGCCGCCCGGAGGGCCGCACCACCTGGCCGCCTACGAGGAGGCGCTGACGGCGAACGGCGTCGGCTACGACGTGTACGACGTCGACGCCCGCGGCCGGATCGCGCCAGACGCCCTGGGTGTGCTGTCGCACTACGACGCCGTCGTCTGGTACACCGGCGACGACGTCGTCACGCGCGAGCCGGGCTGGGCGGCAACCAACGCGTCGCGGCTGGCGATGGACGAGCTGCTGGAGGTCCGCGACTTCCTCAACGAGGGCGGCCGGGTGCTCTACACCGGCAAGTACGCCGGTAGTCAGTACACCCAGAACCTCGGGCTGCAGGCGTACGACCCGACGGCGGCGAACGCCCAGTGCACCGCCGACCCGGTGGTCCGCGCGCGGTGCAAGGTGCTGGCCGGCTCCGGCGACCTCACCAACGACGTGCTGCAGTACTGGCTCGGCGCCTACCTGGTGGTCGACAACGCCGGCACGACCGAGGACGGCCTGCTCGACGTCCTCGGCTCCGAGGAGGGCCCGTTCGACGGCCTGGCCTGGGGTTTCGACCCGGCCGGGAACCAGGACCACAGCAACTCGCAGGTCGTCACCAGCGGCGTCCTCGACCCCGACGCCTACCCGCAGTTCGACAGCTGGGTCGCGGCCCGCTGGGACCGCGAGGGCGGACCGTTCGAGCCGCACACCGGTGACTTCTACGCCTACTCGCAGATCGGCGACGTCTCGTTCAAGCGGCTGACGAACACGATCAGCGTCCCGGCCGGCGGCGCCACGCTGTCGTTCTGGACGTCGTACGACACCGAGACCGTCTGGGACCACCTGTTCGTCGAGGCGCGCCCGGCCGGCACCGACGACTGGACCACGCTGCCGGACGCGAACGGGCACACGACGCAGGACCTTCCCGCCAACGGCAGCTGCCCGGCCGGCTGGAACACGCTGCACCCGAGGCTGGACCACTACCAGACCATCGTCGACGACGAGACCTGCCTGCCCACCGGCACGACCGGCGAGTGGAACGCCGCGTCCGGCAACTCCGGCGGCTGGCAGGAGTGGGAGGTCGACCTGTCCGCGTACGCCGGCGGCGACGTCGAGGTGTCGATCAGCTACGCCAGCGACTGGGCGGTCCAGGGCCTGGGCGTGTTCGTCGACGACATCGCCGTCAGCACCGGCGACGGGAACACGTCGTTCGAGACCGATCTCGGCGGCTGGGCGGTGCCCGGCCCGCCCGAGGGCAGCGCGCCGAACGCCAACGACTACGTCCGCACGACGGCCGGCGGCTTCCCGGAGGCGGCGGTGACGGCGACGCCCGGCTCGCTCTACGCCGGGTTCGGATTGGAGGGCATCGAGAGCGCGGCCGAGCGCGCCGCCGTCATGGGCGCCGCGCTCGACCACCTGCTCCGATGACCTAGAGCGCCTGGAGCGAACGTGCGTCGGCGGCGATCAGCGCGGCCAGCTCGGCCGGCAGCTGGTCGCCGCCGACGCCGCTCTCGGCGATCGAGGCGACCCTGATCCAGTCGGACCGGTCGATCGCGCGCAGCAGCTGGTCGCGCAGCGTGCGGACGACGTCCGGGCCGGTGGACAGCCGCACCAGGCCGGCCGCCGACGGCTGCACCGTCACCGTGGTGGTCGCGGTGGCGGTCCCGTTGACGCCCGTGACCGTCACCTCGAGCGTGTGCTCGCCGGCGGCCAGGGTGTCGACGGCGATCGCGGCGCCCTCGGCGACCTCATCGCCGTCCAGCGTGAGCACGATCGACTCCGCGCGCTCCGACGTCACCGCCGGCACCAGCACGTCGCCGCGGGTCAGCTCCGCGCCGTCGGCCGGCGCCGCGAACGCGACGGTCGGCTCGTCAGGCACCGTCTGCACGTGCCGCGCGTTCCAGCCGACCAGCTCGCCCGGCTTGTTGGTGATGACGCCGTCGACGCCGAGGTCGCGCAGGATCGCCCACTGGGCGGGGTCGTCGATCGTGTACGGCATGACGGCGATCTCGGCGGCGTGCAGGTCCTCGACGACGTCGGTGCGGGTCTGCAGCGCCGTCCAGGCCGGGTTGTAGGCGACGACGCCCAGCTCCTGGCTGATCGCCACCGGGTCGGCGTCGAGGCTGGAGCGCAGCAGGCCCAGCCGCAGCTCGGGCTCGATCGCCCGCACGTCGCGCAGCACCTGCACGTCGAAGCTCTGCAGCAGGGTCTGCTCGATCAGCCCCTCCTCGCGCAGCTGGCCGACGATGAGCTCCAGCTCGGCGTACGTCTCCGGGCCCTTGACCTCCAGCAGCAGGACCGGCGCCCGGCCCTTCATCAGCTCCAGCACGTCCAGCAGCGTCGGCACCGGCTGGCCGGTGAACGCCGTCGAGAACCACGAGCCGGCGTCGAGGCCGTCGATGTAGTCCGACGTGACGGTCGGCAGCGCGCCGGTGCCGTCGGTCGTCCGGTCCAGCGTGTTGTCGTGCAGGATGATCGGCACGCCGTCGGCGCTGCTGGCGACGTCGACCTCGACGTAGTCGGCGCCGGTGCGCAGCGCGGACTCGACCGCGGCGAGGGTGTTCTCGGGCGCGACCGACGAGTAGCCGCGGTGCGCCACGACGGCCGGCGTGGACTCCGGGCCGACCGGACGGATCACCGGCTCCTCCTCCAGCTCCGTGACGACGACGTCGTCGAAGGATACGGTGCCGCCGTTGGCGAGCAGTCCCAGCACACCGGCCTCGGAGCGCTGCAGCGCGCTGGTGCGCATGACCTCCTGGCCGTCGAAGATCCAGGTGGCCCGGCTGCCCCGCACCTCGACGGCGACGCGCACGTCGCGGCCGGTGCCGGCGGCGTGCGGCGCGGCGGCGGTGTTGGTGACGTTCCACGCGTCCGACGTCGTGCGCTGCGCGAACTCGAGGCCGTTGGACGCCGTCGAACCGCTGCGCATCGTCGCGATCCACCAGGGCGTGGCACCGTGAGGCGCGATGTCGAGGCCGACGGCGGCCCACCGGGCGGCGTTGATGACCTGCTCGAACCGGACCGTCGCCTCGACCCGGTAGTTGCGCAGGTGCGGGCCGAACGTGATGCGCGAGAGCTGGTTCGACGACGTGCTGACGCCGACCAGCCGGCCGTCGGTCACCGTCCACTGGCCTTCGACGGCGGTCCAGCCGGCCGGGATCGTCCCGCCGGAGAAGTCCTCGGTCAGGACGACCGCGGGCTCGTCAGTCGCGGGTTCGGCCGCGGCGGGCAGGGCGACGAGCGCCGCCGCGGGCAGCGCCGCGGCGAGCAGTACGGACAGGCGGGGGAGTCGCACGGATCCTCCTGGGAGGGTTGGGGGTCTCCGGGATGCTACGGATCGTCACTGAATGCCGGTTGAACACAGGGTGAGAACGCCGGATGAGAGGATGGGCGCTCGTGACCCGAGTACTCATCACCGGCGCCGCGGGCCTCATCGGCCGCACCGCCTGCCGCCACTTCGCCGAGGCCGGGTACGAGGTCACCGCGCTGGTGCTCGAAGACCCCGGCGATCTGCGGGCGGGCCGCGTCGTCGTGGGCGACGCGACCGACCGCGACGTGGTGCTGGCCGCCCTCGACGGCGTCGACGCCGTCGTGCACCTGGCCGCGATCCCGGCGCCGGAGCTCGGCTCGCCCGACGCGGTCTTCGCCGGCAACACCGCCGCCACGTTCGCCGTCCTCGACGCCGCGGGGGAGCGGGGCGTGCGCAACGCCGTCATCGCCAGCAGCATCAACGCGCTCGGCTACCGCTACGGGCCGCAGCAGCCCGCGCACCCCGAGTACCTGCCGCTGGACGAACGCCTGCCCAGCCGCGCCGCCGACCCGTACTCGCTGTCCAAGGTGGTCGACGAGCTGACCGCCCAGGCCATGCACCGCCGCCACGGCATGGACGTCGTGGCGCTGCGGTTCCCGATGGTCGGCGGGTTCGGCGACGACGCGGCCGACGACGACCGGCTGCCCGGCTACCTGGACAAGATCGCCGCCGACCCCGGCCACGCCGCGCCCGACCTGTGGCTCTACCTCGAGACCCGCGACGCCGCCCGGGCGGCCGAGCTGGCGCTGAGGCCGACCCGGCCGGGCGCGCACACGGTCTTCGTCGCCGCGCCGGAGAACTCCACGCCGTATCCGACGGAGCAGCTGCTGGCCGCGTTCCACCCGGATGTGCCGCGGCGGGCGACGTTCGCCGGGCGGCAGGCGCCGGTCGACCTGTCCGCCGCCCGCGACCTCATCGGGTTCACGGCGACGCGGCTGGCCGACCTGCCGGTGCATGACCTACCCCGTTAGCGCGGCGACGTCCCAGGTGCGCAGCCGGCCGCACATGCCGTACCGGTAGGGCTGCTCGCGCCGCTCGCCGACGTGCACGGACGCGCCGGCCAGGTGCGACGCGTCGCCGCGCGCCAGCGCCGTCAGCGCACGGCCGGTTTCGTCGACGCCGGCCAGGACGGCCTGTTCCCACGTCGCCCGCCAGCCTGCGGCCTTGGCCGCCACCAGCGCACCGGCACGGGCGTGCAAGCGGTCCAGCGCGGCCGGACCGCCGGCGCGCAGCTCGGCGTACCCCTCGAGCGCGAGGTCGCGGCGGCGCCGGGCGGCGGTGGCGACGGCGTCCTCGCCGCCGTCCCCGTCGCCGCCCGGCAACGCGGCGGCCGCGGCGTACCGGTCCGGGTCGGCCAGCACGTCGTCGGGGAAGGTGAAGACGGCGTCGCCGGCCTCGGGCAGCCCGGCGTTCTGCATGACCACGACGATCTGCAGCCCGCCGTCGTTGACCAGCCGGTGCACCGTCCCCGGCGTGAACCACAGCACGGTGCCGGCCGCCAGCGGGTGGTCGGCGGCGCCGTCGCGGCTCAGTGTCTGCAGCCGGCCGCTGCCGCCGACGACCACGTAGCCCTCGCCCGACGCCGTGTGCAGGTGCGGCGACCCGCCGGCCAGCCCGTCCGTCCCCGGCCAGTCGTAGACCGTCAGGTGGCTGACCGCCGTACCGCCCGGGAACCCCGGCCGCCCTGCACCCATGCGGAACCTCCTGACGTCAGATGGAAAGCGCTCTCCACCCTAGTTGGCGAGTGACCGACGCGAAAGGGCCCCGACGCCTGGATGGCGCCGGGGCTCTCTGCCTGCGGATGGTTCCTGGTGCTGGGCGTCAGTCGCCGATGAACGGCCCGTTGCCGGGGCTCTTGCGCCAGACGGTGACGACCGACGGCCGCGGCTGGTCGCCGTACGGGAACGTCGAGATCGGGTTGTCCGGCGAGGCGCCGCTGCCCTCACCCGGGTGCTGCACCGCGATGGTGGCGGTGCGGCCGTCGGGCGTGATGAACGGGCCGCAGGCCTCGGCGTTGCGCGGCACCGAGGCGAACCGGCGGACGTGGCCCTTGTCGTCGCCCTCGACCGGCACGACGAACAGGCCGTCGGCGATGCCGCTGGCGCCGGGCATGCCGTCGGTGGAGATCCACAGCCTGCCGGCCGGGTCGAAGGCCACGTTGTCCGGGCAGGACAGGTGGCTGACCTGCGTCTTGTCGAAGCCGCCGTAGTAGGTCGACGGGTCGTTGGGGTCACCCGCGAGCATGATGACGTTCCAGGTGAACGTCAGCGCCGCCGCGTCGTTGCCGGTCTCGTCGATGCCGACGACGTGGCCCCACTTGTTGGCGAACCGCGGGTTGGTCTCGTCGACGCCGGTGGTGGCGTTGCGCGAGGTGTTGTTCGTCAGCGCGATCACGATGGTGCCGGTGACGGGGTTGCGCTCGACGTCCTCGGGGCGGTCCATCTTCGTGGCGCCGACGCGGTCGCCCGCGAGACGCGTGAAGGTGAGGACCTCCTGGACCGACATGCCCTGGACCTTGCTCTGGCCGCCGACCACGAGCGGGATCCACTGGCCGGTGCCGTCGAAGGCGCCGTCCGAGGGGACCCGGCCGGAGCCGTCGATCTCGCCGGCCGGGCTGTCGCCGGTGAACTTGGCGACGTAGAGGTCGCCCTCCTCGAGCAGGCGCAGGTTCGAGTCGCGGTCGCGCTTGCTGCTGCCCGAGCGGTACTTGTTCTTCGAGATGAACTTGTACACGTAGTCGAAGCGCTCGTCGTCGCCCATGTAGGCGACGGCGCGGCCGTCCTCGGCGAGCGAGATGGTGGCGCCCTCGTGCTTCATGCGGCCCAGCGCGGTGTGCTTGCGCGGAGTCGAGTCGGGGTCGAACGGGTCGATCTCGACGATCCAGCCGAACCGGTTGGGCTCGTTCGGCTCCTGCGCGAGGTCGAAGCGCTTGTTCGTCTTCTCCCAGGCGCGCTCGGTGCCGGCGGTGGTGCGCAGGCCGTAGCGGGCGTTCCGGGCGGCGACGGTCGGGTCGGTGATGGCCGCCGACGCGCCGAAGTACTGGTTGAAGTTCTCCTCGCCCGAGAGGATGGTGCCCCACGGGGTGGTGCCGCCGGCGCAGTTGTTCAGCATGCCGAGGACCTTCTTGCCGGTGCGGTCGGCGCTGGTCTTCAGCAGGTCGCTGCCGGCCGCGGGGCCCGTCACCAGGAACTCGGTCTTGGTGTGGATGCGGCGGTTGTAGCGGCGGCGGCCGTCGACGGGCAGCCATTCGCCGGTCTCGCCGACCCGCTCGAGCTCGACGACCGAGCCGCCGTGCGCGGCCTGGACGATCTTCAGCTGGTCCACGGTGACGCCGGCGACGCCGGTCCAGCCGCGGAACATGAGCTCCTCGTTGGTGTACTCGTGGTTCACCCAGAGCAGGCCCTTGGTGAAGTTGCGGTCCAGCGGCAGGATCGCCACGAAGTCGCAGTTGTAGCCGAACTGCTTCAGCTGGGCGGCCTCGGTCTGGTTGTCGAAGTCGAACTCCGGCGCGCCCGGCAGGATCGGGTCGCCCCAGGCCACCGTCACCGACCAGTCGTAGCCGTTGGGCACCACGATGGTGTCGAGGGTGTTGTCGCCGACGGAGCGGAAGCCGACGGGGTGGCCGCGCTCGGGCAGGTCCGGGAAGTGCGGGCTCGGCGGCTTCGGGCCCGAGGACGTGGTGCTGGCGCTCGCCGGCGCGGCGGCCGCGGCCAGCGCACCGCTCCCGACACCCGACCCGACGACCAGCGCGGCGACCGCGCCGCTGCGCAGCAGGCCGCGTCGCGACATCGCCTTGTTCACCATGTCGCCGAAGTACTCGTTGTCGCTCTCGTTCGGCACCGGGTGGAAGCAGGCGTCGGCGCAGCGGTACTTGCACGTCATGGCGCTGCGGCCGCCGTGAACACCGCCGACCAGGGGCAACAGGCGGCGGCGCTCGGCGCCTTCGGGTTCGGGCATGGGAGTCCCTTCGTCACTTCTGCGGCACGTACTCACCAGAACCTAGGAACAGGTGCGAGCTGGAGCCACCACATCGGAACGAACAGAAGGTAAAGGGCGCATGAGTTAGGCAAGCCTTCGCTAAACCTCTGACCAGCAGGTTTGCCCGAAGTGATGGCATTGACTCGGGAGGGGTGGGACGGGGCCGGCGCCGCGGACGAGGGGCGCCGGCCCACGCCCCTCCCACCCCCGGGGCTCGGGGCGAACCGTCAGTCGCCGATGAAGGGCCCGCCGGTGGGGCTGGTCCGCCAGACAGTGACGACCGACGGGCGCGGCTGGTCGCCGTAGGGGAAGGTCGAGGCGGGCGCCTCGGGGGAGGCGTCGTCCTCCTCGCCGGGGTGCTGGACGGCGAGCAGCGCGGTGCGGCCGTCGGGGGTGAGGCAGGGCCCGCAGCACTCCGCGCCCACCGGGACGGAGGCGAAACGGCGCAGGTGGCCGGCGTCGTCGCCGTCGAGGGGCATGACGTACATGCCGTCGTTGACGCCGACCGAGCCGGGCATGCCGTCGGTGGCGAGCCAGAGCCGGCCGGAGGGGTCGAAGGCGATGTTGTCGGGGCAGCTGATCATGCTGACCTGCGTCTTGTCGAAGCCCGCGTAGTAGGTGGACGGGTCGTCGGGGTCGCCGGCGACCAGCACGATCGACCACGTGAACGTCAGCGCCGCCGCGTCGCCGCCGTCCTCGTCCAGGGCGAGGACGTGGCCGAAGCGGTTGGTGGCCCGCGGGTTGGCCTCGTCGGCCTGGGCGGGGGTGCGGCGGTCGTTGTTGGTCAGCGCCATGAACACGGTGCCGGTGACGGGGTGCGGCTCGACGTCCTCGGGGCGGTCCATCTTGGTGGCGCCGGCGGTGTCGGCGGCCAGCCGCGTGAACACCAGCACCTCCTCGACGCTCATGCCGTCGACCCGGCTCGCACCGCCGACGACCAGCGGCAGCCACTGGCCGGTGCCGTCGAACAGCCCGTCGGAGGGCAGCCGGCCGGAGCCGTCGATCTCCGCGGGCGGGCTGTCGCCGGTGAACCGCGCGACGTAGAGGTCGCCGTCCTCGAGCAGGGTCAGGTTGTGCCGGCGGTCGCGGGACGAGCCGCCGTCGCGGAACCGGCCCGACGAGACGAACTTGTACACGTACTCGAACCGCTCGTCGTCGCCCATGTAGACGGCGACCCGGCCGTCGGCCGTCAGCGCCGTCGTCGCGCCCTCGTGCTTGAACCGGCCCAGTGCGGTCAGCTTCTGCGGGGTCGAGCGGGGGTCGTACGGGTCGATCTGGCAGACCCAGCCGAACCGGTTCGGCTCGTTCGGTTCGCGGGCGACGTCGAAGCGCGGCTCGACCCGTTCCCAGGCGCGCTCGGTGCCGGCGGCCGTGCGGATGCCGTAGCGGGCGTACCGCGCGGCCGTGGTGGGGTCGGTGACGGCGGCGGAGGCGCCGAAGTACTGGTTGACGTTCTCTTCGCCGGTCAGGACGGTGCCCCACGGCGTGGTGCCGCCGGCGCAGTTGTTGAGCATGCCGAGGACCGTCGCGCCGGACGGGTCGGCGCCGGTGCGCAGCAGCGGACTGCCCGCGGCCGGCCCGGTGGCCCGGAACGTCGTGCCCGCGTGGATGCGCCGGTTGTGCCGCCGCCTGCCGCCGGCCGGCCGCCACTCGCCGGTGTCGCCGACCCGCTCGATCTCGACGATCGACCCGCCGTGTGCGGCCATCGCGATGCGCAGTTGCTCCTCCGTGGCGCCGGCCGCGTCGGTCCAGCCGCGGAACATCAGCTCTTCGTTCGTGTACTCGTGGTTCACCCAGAGCAGCGCACGCTCGAACCGGCGGTCGAGCGGCAGGACGGCCACGAAGTCGCAGTTGTAGCCGAACTGCTCGCGCTGGGCGGCGGCGGTCTGGGCCTCGAAGTCGAACTCCGGGGCGCCGCGCAGCACCGGCTCGCCCCACGCGACGGTGACCGACCAGTCATAGCCGTTGGGGACGACCACGGCGTCGACGGTGTTGTCGCCGACGGGGCGGAAGCCGACCGGACGGCCGTACTCGGGGCCGTGCGGGTGGTCCGGCCTGGGCGGGGTGGCGACGTCCGCCGCGACTGCGCTGAGCGCGCCGGTAGCCCCGGACCCCACGACGACGGCGGCTGCCGCGGCACCGCCCCGGAGCAGGCCCCGGCGGCTCACCGCCTGCTCGACGACGTCGCCGAAATAGGCGTTGTCGCTGGTGTTGGGCGGCTCGTGTGCGCACGCGTCGGCGCAGCGATACCGGCAGGTCATGGCGCTGCGGCCGCCGCGGTTGGCGTCGGCCAGCGGGAGCAGCGGCCGCCGGCCGGGGCCGTCATCACGAGTGGGCATGGGTGACTCCCTCCACCGGCGGCGCACGACGTGGTGTCACAGCGTAGGTAAACATTCACCCGTTGGCTACCAGAAAGTCACGAAACGTCGGCCAACCGTTTCTCAGGTGCGCGGCCGGCCGCCGAGCGTGCATGCTGGAGACACGGGAGAGGGGGCCGGCATGATCACGACGTCGCTGATCGAGCGGATCCGCAGCGGCATCATCGGCGAGGGCGAGGTGCTGCACGGGCCGTACGGCGCGCGCCGCATGACCTACGCCGACTACACGGCCTCGGGCCGGTCGCTGGACTTCATCGAGGACTTCGTCCGCGAGCAGGTGCTGCCCCTGTACGCCAACACGCACACCGAGAGCTCCGGCACCGGGCTGCAGACCACCCTGCTGCGCGAGGACGCCCGCCGCACCATCCGATCGTCGGTCGGTGGTACGGACGACCACCTGGTCGTGTTCACCGGGTCCGGCGCCACGTCCGCGGTCAACAAGCTGATCGCGATCCTGGAGCTGCGGCTGCCGGCTGGCGCGCCGAAGCGGCACGGCGTCCTGTACGACGTCCCGCAGAACCGGCCGGTCGTGTTCGTCGGGCCGTACGAGCACCACTCCAACGAGCTGCCGTGGCGCGAGACCATCGCCGACGTCGTCGCCGTCGACACCGACGCCGACGGCCACATCGACCTCGACCAGCTGGACGAGCTGCTGCGCGCCCACGCCGACCGGCCGCTGCGCATCGGCAGCTTCTCCGCCGCGTCGAACGTCACCGGCGTGCTGACGAACACTGAGCGCATCGCGGCGCTGCTGCACGAGCACGGCGCGCTGTCGTTCTGGGACTACGCGGCCGCCGCGCCGTACGTCCCGATCCGCATGGCCGAGAGCGCGCCCGGCGCCGGCGACCACAAGGACGCGATCTTCCTGTCGCCGCACAAGTTCGTCGGCGGGCCGCAGACGCCCGGCGTGCTGGTGGTCGACCGCGCGCTGGTGCAGAACGAGGTCCCGACCGTCCCCGGCGGCGGCACCGTCGAGTTCGTCAGCCCCGACGAGCACCGCTACCTCGACGACCCGGTCGCCCGCGAGGAGGGCGGCACCCCGGCCATCGTCGAGTCGATCCGCGCCGGGCTGGTCTTCGGACTCAAGGACGCCGTCGGCACCGACCTCATCCAGGAGCGCGAGGAGGCGCTCTGGCGCTACGCGCTGCGGCGGTGGAACGACGTCGCGCAGATCGACGTGCTCGGCAACCGCGACGTGCCCCGGCTGTCGATCGTGTCGTTCCGCCTGCGCCACGGTGACCGCTTCCTGCACCACAATTTCGTCGTCGCGCTGCTCAACGACCTCTTCGGCATCCAGGCGCGGGGCGGCTGTTCGTGCGCCGGTCCGTACGGCCACCGGCTGCTGTCCGTCGGCCCGGACGAGTCGCGCGGTTTCCGCGACGTCGTGGGCGTCGGCTGCGAGGGCATCAAGCCCGGCTGGACCCGGCTGAACTTCAACTACTTCGTCTCCGACACCGTGCGCGACTACCTGGTCGAGGCGGTCGAGCTGATCGCCCGCGACGGCTACCGGCTGCTGCCCGACTACGGGTTCGACCCGCACACTGGGCTGTGGCGGCACCGCGAGGGGACGTCGCGGCCGCCGGTCCGGCTGACCGGGCTGCGCTACGGCGACGACGGCGAGCTGGTCGGGGCGCAACGGCACGAGCGGGTCGGCGAGGACGTGCTGGCCGCGCACCTCTCCGACGCGCGGGCCGTGCTCGCCGCCCGCCCCGACGTCGTCGAGGAAGGCCCGACCGGGCTGTCGGAGGAGTTCGAGGCGCTGCGCTGGTTCGTCCTGCCGCCGTCGTGCGTGGTGGCGGCCGACACCTCGGTCGAGGTCCTGGTCGACGACCGCTGCGCGCGGGACTGATCCGGCCGGTTCACTCGGTCGCCTGCGCCCGCGTGCTGGTCTCAGGTCACGTCCTGGTCCACCGTCACGCCCGCAAACGTTTACCAGGCCTCGTGCGTGACACAGGACCAGGACGTGACATCAGACCAGCACCCAGCCCGCCCTGGTCCTGGGTCTGAGGCGCGTCCTGGGCCACAGGCGCGCCCGACGGCCGGTTCAGGCCCGAACCCGCGCGTCACGCCCAGGACGCGCCTCACACCCAGGACGCCGACGCGTAGAGCCGGCGAACGGCGCAAATGGAGTGGGCTGTGCCCGCTCTTCCCCGTCCCCCTGATAGCTGCCGGCACTTAGACCGCGAGGGTGCGCCTCAAGCGGCCCACATCGGCGCGAAGCGCCTCCATACTCCGCTTGAGGCGCACCGTCGCGGCTAAGAAGATGGGCAGCAGGGGGACGGCCAACTCGGCAACACCCGGCGGGGTCGGCCGTCAGGAGACCGCCCAGGCGAGCAGGACCAGCAGCTGGCCGGCCGCCTGGGCCATGGCGAAGCGCCGCAGCGTGGGCAGCAGCGCCGCCCGCTCCACCCTTGCGCGTACCGGGACGACGGCGGCCAGCGCGGCCGTGACGTGCGTGGCGTGGGCGCCGAGGACGGCGAGGCTCAGCCAGCCGGTGATCGCCCCGTCGGCGGCCAGCCCGCACAGCGCGCACACCGCGAGGAACGCCGTCGCCGCGTGCGAGGCCGGCAGCGCCACCGTCGAGACACCGATCAGGGCCGCGACCAGCAGCGCGAACGGCGACGCCGACGCCCAGCCGGCGACCCCGAGCATCGTCACCGCCAGGGCGACGGCCAGCACCGGGCGCAGCGCCCATCCCGGCAGCACCGGGCCGAGGGCACCGGGCGGGACGGCAGCCGCGGTCACCGTCGCACCCCGCGGGCGATCAGCCGCAGCCGGGCCAGGCTGAGCGCCAGCGCCGCCGGATCGGCCATGCCCACCGGCACCCCGCCCGCCTCGAGGGCGCGGATCCGCTCCTGCCGTTCGGCCAGCACCAGCCGGGCGGCCACCGTGGTGGCGGCGTCGGCCGCGTCGAGGACCAGCGGCGCCGGCAGCACGTCGACCGCGAGCACCGGGTGCCCGCGCCGCCGCCACGTGACGGCGAGCGTGCCCGGCGCGTCGTCCAGGAAGACCGAGGTGACGACGATGATCGCGCCCGGCGGCAGCCGCGGGGCGTGCCGCGGCGCCGGCAGCGCGTCGCCGGACCCGGGCCGGTGGGTGTGCCGGGCGAGGTGCGTGCGCAGCCGCAGCAGGTGGTGGCGGCCGCTGCCCAGGTGCACCGGGTCGAGCGGGCGGGCGAGGTCGAGCACGCCGACGCGGTCGCCGTGGTCGATGTAGGCGGCCGCGACCGACGCGACGGTGTCGACGGCGACGTCGATGCTGGTGCGGCCGGTCCGCGCCGTGTGCTCGCCGAGCTCCAGCCACGCGGCGACGTCGGCGGGCAGGTCGTAGCGGTTGTCCAGGCAGCAGACGACGTCCGCGTCGGCGTCGACCAGCGTGTGCCGGGTGTAGAGGGTCTCGCGCGGGCCGGCCTGGCGCGCCGTCACCCGCCAGTCGATGCGCCGCAGCCGGTCGCCGGGCAGGAACGGCGACACGTCGTGCAGCTCGGTGCCGTCGCCGGGCCGGCGGGTGCGGTGGGCGCCGACCATGCCGGCCGGGCGCGGCGGCAGTGCCCCGGGCGGCAGCGCGGCCGCGATGCGGGGGAGCACCTGCGCGGTGTACGGCCGCCCGGGGACCGGTCCGGCGACCAGCAGCCCGTCGGCGGCGGCCGCGAGGTGGTCCGGCCGGGCCAGCTCCTGCGCGCCCCAGCGCGGCGCCGTCACCTCGACGACCAGCTGGCGCGGCTCGGCGGCGGGCGCGGCGACGGCGACGACGTCCGGTTCGCGGTCCGGCTCGGCCAGCGGGAGCACCGCCGTGACCAGCTGCGCGTCGGACGGCCCGATGCGGACCGCGACGGGGGCGGGGTGGCCGGCGTCGAGGATCCGCGGGCCGACGGCGCGCACCTCGGGCGGTGGCCGCCGCGCCCGCCGTTCCGCCGCCGTCCCCAGGGCCAGCGCGGTGCCCACGACCAGCGGGACGCCGAACAGGACGAGGTCGGCGCGGCCGAGCGCCAGGCCGGCCGCCGCCAGCACCGCGGGCAGCAGCAGCGAGCGGGCCAGCGCCGGGCTGGCCCGCCAGACGTAGTCGCGGGTCATCGGCCCGAGGCCGGGCCGGGAACCTGGGCGAGCACCTCGGCGACGATGTCGGCGGTGCTCAGGCGGGTGGTCCACGCCTCCGGGGTGAGGGTCAGCCGGTGCGCCAGCGCGGACACCGCGACCTCCTTCACGTCCTCGGGCAGCACGTAGTCGCGGCCGTCCAGCACGGCGAGCGCCCGGGCGGCCAGCAGCAGCGAGAGTGACCCGCGCGGCGACGCGCCCACCTCGACCGCGCGGTGCCGCCGGGTCGCGGCGGCGAGGTCGACGCAGTACGCGACGACGGACGGGTCGGCGTCGACGCTCTCGACCCCGGCCTGCAGCCCGCGCACCGTCTCGGCGTCGACGACCGGCTCGACCTCGGCCGCCTCCTGCCGCCGGGCGATGCGCCGGGCCAGCACCTGCGCCTCGTCCGGCGGCTCCAGGTAGCCCGCCGACAGCCGCAGCATGAAGCGGTCCAGCTGCGCCTCCGGCAGCGGATAGGTGCCCTCGTACTCGACCGGGTTCGACGTCGCGAGCACGTGGAACGGCTGCGGCAGCGGGAACGTCCGGCCCTCGACCGTCACCTGCCGCTCCGCCATCGCCTCCAGCAGCGCCGACTGCGTCTTCGGCGGCGTCCGGTTGATCTCGTCGGCCAGCAGCAGGCCGGCGAAGACCGGGCCCGGCCGGAAGTCGAACTCGCGGGTGCCGGGGTCCCAGACGAACGACCCGGTGACGTCGCCGGGCAGCAGGTCCGGCGTGCACTGCAGGCGGCGGAACTCCAGCCCCAGCGCGGCGGACAGGCTACGCGCGGCCAGCGTCTTGCCCAGGCCCGGCACGTCCTCGAACAGCACGTGCCCGCCGGCCAGGATCGCCGCGAGCGCCAGGCGCAGCGTCCGCCGCATGCCGACGACCGCGGTCCCGACGCCGTCCAGGACGGCGGACCCGACCCGGGCCACCTCGGCGACTGAGAGTGCGGTGCTGCTGGACGTCGTCATGTGCCGGCTCCTTCTCGGGGTGGGTCGAGTCGTTCGATCGCGGTCACGACGGCGTCGACGTCGCGCAGGCCGGCCCGCACCGGCTCCGACAGCGCCGCGTGCACGGCGGGACCGAGCGCCTCGGCGGCGCGCGGGTCGTCCCACTCCATGCCCAGGCGCCGCAGCCGGGTGGCCGCGAGCGCGCGCAGCCGGTGCTGCAGGGCCGGGTCGTACTCGTTGTCGAAGCGCCGCAGCCGGTTGGCCAGCCGCCAGACCTGCCCGGAGCCGCCGCCGGTCGCCGTCCGCGGCCGGGCCGGCCAGGTGCCGTACCAGCCGGGCGCGATGCTCAGCACCGCCGCCGTCGCCGCGGCCACGCAGACGGCGATCAGCGCCGGTCGCAGCCCCTGGACGCCGAACAGCCAGGCGAAGCCGCCCGCGGCCGCGCCGAGCAGCAGGCCGCGGACGATCGCCCCGCGGGTCACCGTGCATCCGCCGTGCCGAGGGTCCCGACCACCGTCTCGAGCGCCCGCCGGGCCGCCGCGACGTCCTCGTCGCCGAGGCCGGGACGCAGCGCGAACCGGGCCCGGTGGTACAGCGCCAGCAGCATGGCGACGGCGTCTTCGTCGGCGTGGTGGCGGCGCAGCAGGGCGGCGGTGAACTCGGTCGGCGTCTGGGCCGGGTCGCGCGGCGCGCCGCTGCCGGCCGCCGCCGACTCCAGCGCCAGCCATGCCGCGACGATCGCCTCCACCGCGTCCGGGGCCGGCCCGGCCAGCGCCGTCGCGGCCGAGCGGGCGCCGTCGCGCAGCTCCGCCGCCTCGTCGGCCGGGTCGCCCAGCGCCTCGACGTGGCCGCCGAGCGCCGCCCGCCGGCGCGCGGCCCGGGCCCGGAGCTCGGGCACCAGCCGGCGCAGCACGTAGTAGGCGAGGTACGCGGCCGCGGCCGCCGCGATGGCCAGGACGATCGGCCACGGCACGTCGACGCCGCCGGGCTCGTCGCCGGACCGCGGCGGCGCCGTCTGCTCCATCTCGGCCGTGGGCAGCGGGTCGAGCTCGATCTCGGTGGACGGCTCGTCGACGCTGAACCAGCCGGGCTCCACGACGTCGACCGGCCCGGCCGCGAGCGCCAGCACGACGACGAGCGCGGCCACGGCGACCACCGCGGCCGCCAGCGGCCCGCCGGTGGGACGTCGCTCTGACCAGTGCATTGCTGCAATCCTCGCATATCGGCGGGGTGCGCAACCGATTCGTGATCTGTTGCCGGGCACCCAGGGCGGGTAGCGTACGTTGATGGTCCGTCGGATCCCTACGAACACCGGGTGAGTCATGGCCGTGCAGGAGAAGGAACACCTCGAGGAGACCGAGTTCGAGCTGCCCGAGACCCGGGCCTCACTCAAGGTCCTCGGCTGGCTGCTCGCCGTCGGCGGCTCGATCGGCCTGTTCGCGTCGGCGATGCTGATCATCGAGCGGGTCCGGCTGCTCGAGGACCCCGACTACACGCCGTCGTGCAGCTTCAACCCCATCGTCACCTGCGGCACGGTCATGGAGAGCTGGCAGGGGTCGCTGTTCGGCTTCCCGAACCCGGTCATCGGCGTCGCGGCGTTCCCGATCGTCGTCACGGTCGGTGTGCTGGCGCTGAGCCGCGTCCAGCTGCCGCGCTGGTTCTGGCTCGGCCTCAACGCCGGCGCGCTGGGCGGCGCGGCGTTCGTCACCTGGCTGTTCACCCAGACCACCTACTTCATCGGCGCGCTGTGCCCGTACTGCATGGTCGTCTGGGTCGTCACCATCCCGATCTTCGTCTACACGACGGGCTACAACCTCTCCGAGGGACACCTCAAGGCGCCGGGCTGGCTGCGCCGGGCCGTCGTCGACAGCCGTGGCCTCATCGTCACGGTCTGGTTCCTCATCCTCGCGATCCTCATCACCATCGAGTTCTGGGACCGCTGGTACCTCGTGTTCTGACGCTGCGGCGCCCGCGTCAGTGGTGCGGGCCGGTCGGCGCCTGGCCGCGTGCGACGGCCGCGTCGTGGCTGGCCTTGGCCCGCTCCACGAGCTCCAGCAGGCCGTCGGCGTCGCGCGCCATCTGCCGGTACCTCGGGCCGAGCGCGATGATGTCCGCCTTCTCGTCCACCAGCAGCTGGAAGATCCGCTCCCGCTCGCCCGGGTCGGCGGTGTACTCGGAGTCCAGGTAGGCGGTCGCGTGCCGGCGGGCGTTGGCGATCGCTGTCTGGGCCCGGCCGGTGCGGCTGAACACCGAGGCGAGCACCGTCACCACGAGGACGACGACGATGACGCCCAGCGACAGCCCGGTGCTGAGCTCGGCCACCTCGACCGGCTCGCCGTTGTTGATGAACGGCAGGTTGTTCTCGTGCAGGGCGTGCAGGATGAGCCGTACGCCGATGAAGGCCAGGATCACCGCCAGCCCGAACGCCAGGTAGATCAGCCGGTCCAGCAGGCCGTCGATGAGGAAGTACAGCTGCCGCAGGCCGAGCAGCGAGAACGCGACGGCGGTGAAGACCACGTAGACGTTCTGGGTCAGCCCGAAGATCGCCGGGATGGAGTCCAGCGCGAACAGCACGTCGGTGCCGGCCAGCGCCACCATCACCAGGACCAGCGGCGTCATGGCGCGGCGTCCGTCGCGCACGGTGAACAGCCGGCCGTCCTCGTAGTCGTCGGTGGTGTGGAAGACCCGCCGGGCGAGGCGGACGGCGATGTTCTCGCCCTCCTCGGGCTCGCCGCCGCGCGGCTTGAGCATGTTGCCCGCCGTCACGAGCAGGATCAGCCCGAACAGGTAGAACACCCAGGCGAACGTGGTGATCAGCGCCGAGCCGACGAAGATCAGCGCGGTCCGGGCGATCAGCGAGAACGTGATGCCGAACAGCAGCGCCTTCTGCTGGTATTCCCGGGGCACCCGGAAGCTGTGCAGGATGACCAGGAAGACGAACAGGTTGTCGACCGACAGCGCCTTCTCGGTGAGGTAGCCGGCGAAGTACTCCGTGCCCTCCGTCGTGCCGCCGAAGATCAGCACGCCGACGCCGAAGAGCAGCGCGATGCCGACGTACAGGGCGGACCAGGTGGCGGACTCGCGCAGCGTCGGGACGTGCGCCTTGCGGACGTGGAAGACGTAGTCGAACACGAGCAGCCCGACGACGCCGGTGACCGTCAGTGCCCATACCCAGCCGGGGACCTCCATGGCGAACACCCTAGGGCTGGCTTCTCAGAGCCGGGGCCTGATCGAGTGCGCTATCCTGGACAGGTGCGAGGCCTGCTGCTCCTTATCGGGCCGCGCTGACTGGTAGCGGACGCCCTCCAGCGGCGTCACGTCGGCGCGGCTGACCCCTCCTGCGTGAGGGGTTTTCTCATGTTCGGGCCCGACACCCACAGATGAGGGACGAATTCCGATGAGCCAGACGCACACCGGCCCTACGCCGACGCCCGTCGACGACGCGCCGTATCGCTACACCGCCGAGGTGGCCGGCCAGATCGAGCAGCGCTGGCAGGACCGCTGGGAGCACGAGGGCACCTTCGACGCGCCCAACCCGACCGGCCCGCTGGCCGAGCCCGGCGCCGAGCTGCCCGGGCACAAGTTCTTCGTGATGGACATGTTCCCGTACCCGTCCGGCAAGGGCCTGCACGTCGGCCACCCGCTGGGGTACATCGCCACCGACGTGTTCGGCCGCTACCGGCGCATGCGCGGCGACAACGTCCTGCACGCGCTGGCCTACGACGCGTTCGGGCTGCCGGCCGAGCAGTACGCCGTCCAGACCGGCCAGCACCCGCGCAAGACCACCGAAGAGAACATCGCCACCATGCGCCGGCAGCTGCGCCGGCTGGGGCTGGCGCACGACAACCGGCGCACGTTCGCGACCATCGACCCCGGCTACGTCCGGTGGACGCAGTGGATCTTCCTGCAGATCTTCGAGTCGTGGTACGACGAGTCGGCCGACGGCGGACGGGGCCGGGCGCGGCCGATCGCCGAGCTGGTCGCGGCCTTCGAGAGCGGTTCGCGGCCGGTGCCGGGAGGCGCGTCGTGGTCGTCGCTGAGCTCGGTCGAGCAGCGGCGCATCGTCGACGACCACCGGCTGGCGTACGTGTCCGAGTCGCCGGTCAACTGGTGCCCCGGGCTGGGGACGGTGCTGGCCAACGAGGAGGTCACCGCCGACGGCCGCAGCGAGCGCGGCAACTTCCCGGTGTTCAAGCGCAACCTGCGCCAGTGGATGATGCGCATCACCGCCTACGCCGACCGGCTGATCGACGACCTGGACCGCATCGACTGGCCCGAGAAGGTCAAGACGATGCAGCGCAACTGGATCGGCCGGTCCACCGGCGCGTCGGTGCGGTTCGCGACCGATGCCGGTGACCTGGAGGTCTTCACCACCCGCCCCGACACCCTGTTCGGCGCGACGTTCATGGTGGTGGCGCCCGAGCACCCGCTGGTCGAGGCGCTGACGCCGCCGGCCTGGCCCGCTGAGGCGCGGCCGGCGTGGACCGGCGGGCACGCGACGCCCGCCGACGCCGTCGCCGCCTATCGAGCGCAGGCCGCCGCGCGCACCGAGGTCGAGCGGCAGACCGAAGGACGCGAGAAGACCGGCGTGTTCACCGGGTCGTTCGCGGTCAACCCGGTGAACGGCGAGCGCATCCCCGTCTTCGTCGCCGACTACGTGCTGATGGGCTACGGCACCGGCGCCATCATGGCGGTGCCCGGCCAGGACGAGCGCGACTGGGAGTTCGCCGAGCGGTTCGAGCTGCCGATCATCCGGACGGTGCAGCCGCCCGACGGCTTCGACGGCGAGGCATACGTCGGTGAGGGTCCGGCCGTCAACTCCGCCAACGACGAGATCTCGCTGGACGGCATGGGCGTCGCCGACGCGAAGGCCGCGATCATCGCGTGGCTGGAGGCGAAGGGGGCCGGCGAGGGCACCGTCACGTACCGGCTGCGCGACTGGCTGTTCAGCCGGCAGCGCTACTGGGGCGAGCCGTTCCCCGTCGTGTACGACGAGAACGACCAGCCCGTCGCGATCCCTGACGACCTGCTGCCGATCGAGCTGCCCGAGGTGCCCGACTACTCGCCGCGCACCTACCCGCCCGACGCCGCCGACAGCGAGCCCGAGCCGCCGCTGGCCCGCGTGCCCGACTGGGTGAACGTCGAGCTGGACCTGGGCGACGGCCCGAAGACCTACCGGCGCGACACCAACACCATGCCGAACTGGGCCGGGTCCTGCTGGTACGAGCTGCGCTACCTGGACCCCACCAACACCGAGCGGCTGGTCGACCCCGAGGTCGAGAAGTACTGGATGGGCCCGCGCGCCAACGGCGACGCCGGCGGCGTCGACCTGTACATCGGCGGCGTCGAGCACGCCGTGCTGCACCTGCTGTACTCGCGGTTCTGGCACAAGGTGCTGTTCGACCTGGGCCACGTGTCCAGCGAGGAGCCGTTCCACAAGCTGTTCAACCAGGGCTACATCCAGGCCTACGCCTACGTCGACGCGCGCGGTCAGTACGTGCCCGCCGACCAGGTGGTGGAGTCCGGCGACGGGTTCCTGTTCGAGGGCGAGCCGGTCACCCGTGAGTACGGGAAGATGGGCAAGAGCCTGAAGAACATGGTCACGCCCGACGACATGTACCGCGACTACGGCGCCGACACCTTCCGCGTCTACGAGATGTCGATGGGCCCGCTGGACCTGTCCCGTCCCTGGGAGACCCGCGCCGTCGTCGGGTCGCTGCGGTTCCTGCAGCGGGTCTGGCGCAACATCGTCTCCGAGCAGTCCGGCTCGGTCGTCATCGGCGACGCTCCTGCCGACGACGAGACCCGGCGGGTGCTGCACCGCACCATCGACGCCGTCCGCACCGACATGGAGGCCATGCGGTTCAACACCGCCATCGCCCGCATGATCGAGCTGAACAACCACCTGACCAAGCTGGACACCGTCCCGCGCGAGGCGGCCGAGGCGCTGGTGCTGATGATGGCGCCCATCGCCCCGCACATCGGCGAGGAGCTGTGGTCGCGGCTGGGTCACCCGGATTCGCTGGTGCGCGAGCCGTTCCCCGTCGCCGACCCCGCCTACCTGGTCGAAGAGACCGTCACCTGTGTGGTGCAGGTGGCCGGCAAGGTGCGCGACCGGCTGGAGGTGCCGCCGTCGATCAGTGAGGACGAGCTGCGGTCGCTGGCGCTGGCGTCCGAGGCGGTGCAGCGGTCGCTGGACGGCCGTCCCGTCCGCACGGTGGTCGTGCGGGCGCCCAAGCTGGTCAACGTCGTACCGGGCTGACGTCCCTTGACGGGGCGGGTCGCGGTCGTCACCGACTCCACGGCCCACCTGGCCGCCGGCGACGTCGAGTCGCACGGCATCCGGGTGGTGCCGCTGCAGGTGGTCGTCGACGGTGTCGCCGTCGACGAGTGGACGGCGGGGGGCGGCTTCGAGCCGGCCGCCGTCGGCCCGTCGCGATTCGGGCCGCGGGAGGTGGCCGAGGCGCTGCGCGGGCACGTCCCCGTGACGACGTCGCGGCCGAGCCCGCGGGCGTTCCTCGACGTGTACGAGTCGGCGGCCGCTGAGGGTTTCACCGACGTCGTGTCGGTACACATCTCCGGCAGCCTCTCCGGAACGGCCGACGCCGCCCGGCTCGCCGCCCGCGACGCGCCCGTGCCCGTCCACGTCGTCGACTCCCGGTCGCTCGGCATGGGCCTCGGCTTCGCCGTGCTCGTCGCGGCGTCGGCGGCTTCACGTGGGCTGATGGCCGACGAGGTGGCCGCGCTGGCCCTGGACCGCGCCGTCCGGTCGTCGGCGTTCTTCTACGTGGACACGCTGGAGTACCTGCGCCGCGGCGGCCGTGTGGGCGCCGCCTCGGCGGTCGTGGGGACGGCGCTCGCGATCAAGCCGCTCCTCCACCTCCGCGACGGCTGGGTCGACCTCCTCGAGAAGGTGCGGACGTCCGCCCGGGCCCGCGCCCGCCTCGAGGACCTCGCCGTCGAGCGCGCCCTGGCCGCCGCCGGCCGCGTCGACCTCGCCGTCCACCACCTCGACAACGCTGGCCGCGCCGACGAGCTCGCCGCCCGCCTCTCCGACCGCCTCCCCTCCGTCGGCTCCGTCATCGTCACCGAGGTCGGCGCCGTCATCGGCGCCCACGTCGGGCCCGGCCTCCTGGCCGCCGTCGTCAGCCCGCACTGACCCGATGCGCTGACGTTGTCGGTGGCGGCTGGCAGGATCCCGGGATGCCGATCGCATCCGAGATCTTCAACCTCACCTTCGACGCCGCCTACCCGCGCCGGCTGGCCGAGTTCTGGGCGCTGGCGCTCGGGTATCGGCTCGAGCCGCCGCCCGACGGATTCGCGACCTGGGAAGAGGCGCTCGCCGCCTGGAACGTCCCGCCGGACGAGTGGGACTCCGCCAGCGCCATCATCGATCCCAACGGCGTGCTGCCGCGGATCTTCTTCCAGCGGGTGCCGGAGTCCAAGTCGGCCAAGAACCGCGTCCATCTCGACGTCCGCGCCTGGCGCTACACCGCCCCCGACGGTGGCCGGCCGCCGGAGGCCGACGTCCAGGCAGCCATCTACGCCAAGGTCGCCGAGCTGGTCGCCGCCGGCGCCACCACCGTCGGCACCGTCGAGCAGTACGGCAACGCCTGGACCGTCCTCCAAGACCCCGAAGGCAACGAGTTCTGCGTCGTCTGACCGCGCCTCGACGTTGTCCCGTTGTCCCGTTGTCCCGTTGTCCCCCAATCATAGAGACAAACCTGGTAGCGATCATGTCCCGATGAGCACGACGCCGCTGCGCTTGCCGGGCGACGCTGCTGTCGCCGGAGCAACAGTGATCCACCCCACCCGGCGCAGCGAACTCACACAGTGAGGTGGTGATCCTTGGCAAGGATGCCCGTCGCGTTCGCCGGTCTTCAACGGCCGCAGCCGACTTCAATAGGCAGAACGGCGCTTCGCACGCCTCAACGGTGCCCGGAACGCGAGCCTCGCTATCGAGGTCGGCCGTGATCGATGATCTTGAGCCGCGATTCGGACTCAATCAGCCAGCGCACGTCGACCGGTCTGTCCACAGCCCTGACCACTTCCTTCACTTGTCCACAGAACCCGGTTTCGGCGGCCGTCTCGGTCGGTGCGGCGGCTTAGCGTCGCAGGCATGCGATCGTTCCGCTCCCACTCCGTCGACGACCACACGGCGGCGCTCGCCCGTGCCCGGGTGGCGCACGTCGCCGGTCGACGCTGGGCCGGCGGAACCGAGCCTGCCGCGCACGACGTCGAGCCGCCGCCCGCCTGGCCGGACGACATGCTTGAACCGTGGGCGGATCCGGACGGTCCGCCTCCGCCAGGTGACCATCCAGTCGCGCAGCCCTCCGACTCGGCGGCGCGGGCGGCACGATCGGCAGGTTCCGCGCCACCGGCGGGACGATCCACGGGCGCCGCTCCCCGAACGCCTCGACCAACCGCCGCGGCGCCGCCGGCCGAGCAACCCGCGAACACCACGTCGGTGCGGTCCTGGCGGCTGGGGCTGGACCGGATCCACCTGGCCGTCATCGTGCTGGTGGTGCTCGTCGGGGCGATCGGCGCGACCGTGTTGTTCCTGCTGGCCAGGCCTGAGGTCGTGCCGATCGAGCCCGAGCTCGTCGCCACCGGCACACCCGTCGCAACCGCCTCCGAGCAGCCTGCCGATCCGCCCGCCGACGCCGCGCCTACGGCCCCGTCCGCTCCGATCGTTGTCCACGTCGCCGGCCTCGTGGCCCGCCCCGGCATCGTCGAGCTGCCCTCCGGCTCTCGGGTCGTCGACGCCATCGAGGCGGCCGGGGGCGCCACCCCCGACGCCGACCTGACCCCCATCAACCTCGCCCGCGTCCTCACCGACGGCGAGCAGGTGCTCGTCACCGCTGATCCGCCGCCGGCCGCCGCGCCGCCGCCCCCAGCGGCCGGCGACTCCGCTACGCCGACGGCGTCCGCGCCGGTGAACCTCAACACCGCGACCGCGGCCGAGCTCGAGACTCTGCCCGGCATCGGCCCGGCCCTCGCCGGCCGGATCCTGGACTGGCGCGAGCAGAATGGCCGCTTCACCAGCATCGACGAGCTGCGCGAGGTCTCCGGCATCGGCGAGCAGCGGTTCGCCCAACTCGAACCGTTGGTGACGCTATGAGCCGCACCCGGGACCCACGCACGCCCACCCCGGCGGCTGCGGAAGCGCTCGTAGGCGCGTCGCTTCCACAGGCACGACGGGCGAACACCAAGGGCCATCCGCCGTTCGCGAGCCCAGCAGCCGCGACGGCCGATCCCGCCGCCGGCACGGTGGCTGCCGAGCCGCTGGATCTGCGCCTCGTTCCGGCCGCGCTCGGCCTCTGGCTCGGCGCACTGGCCGGCGTGCTGGTGCACTGGCCGGTCGGCCTCGCCGGCTGCACGATCGCCGTCGTCGTCGCCGCGTCGATCCTGCTCCACACTCGCCCGCGCGGCGGCGAGCGGCGACGCGCGAGCCGCCTGTCGTCGGCCGGGCGGCGAGCCATCGTCGCCGCGACACTGTGCCTCCTCGCCGGCTTCGCGGCCGGCGCGGCCAGGGCGGCGCCGGTCTGGGACGGACCCGTCACGGACCTCGCCGCGGCCGGAGCGCACGTCGAGCTCGATGGCGTCGTCGCCCGGGATCTCCTCGTGCGCAGCAGCGGCCCGGCCGGCGAGGAGGCCGCCGCCACCGAGTACGTCGTCGGCCGCATCCAGGTCGACCACGTCACCGGCCGCGGCCGCGCCCACGACGTCTCCGTGCCGGTGCTGCTGGTGAGCGGCGACGTCGGCTGGGCCGAGCTGCTCCCAGGCCAGCGGATCAGCGTGCCCGGCCGGCTCGAGTCCACCGACCACCCGCGCGACGACATCGCCGCCGTGTTCCGCCCCTACGCCGGGCCGGACGAGCGCTCGACCGGCCCGCCGAGCGCCGCCAGCCGCGCGACCGAGCCGTTCCGCGCCGGCCTCCGCCAGGCTGTCGCCGGCGTGCCGCCCGACCCGCGCGGCCTGGTTCCGGGCCTGGTCATCGGCGACGAGTCGTTGCTGTCCGACGACCTGCGCGACGCCATGATGATCGCCGGGCTGACCCATCTGACCGCCGTGTCCGGCACGAACGTCGCGATCGTGCTGGTGGTCGCGCTCGGCCTGGCCCGCTGGCTGGGCGTGCGCGGCTACGCGCTGCCGGTCGTCGGCGTGGTGTGCGTCCTCGGGTTCGTGCTGCTCGCACGGCCCGAGCCGAGCGTCCTGCGGGCCGCCGCGATGGGACTGGTCGCCGTCGTCGGGCTGGCGGTCGCGGGGCGCCGGCGTGGGCTGCCGACGCTGGCCGCGGCGGTGATCGTGCTCGTGCTGCTCGACCCGTGGCTGGCCCGCAGCGCCGGGTTCGCGCTGTCGGTGCTGGCGACGGCCGGGATCCTGCTGCTCGTCCCGGCCTGGACGCGCTCGCTGGCGTGGCTGCCACGCCCGCTGGCGGTCGCCATCGCCGTGCCGCTCGCCGCGCAGGTGGCCTGCACTCCGATCGTGCTCGGGCTGTCCGGACAGCTCAGCCTGGCCGCGCTGCCGGCCAACCTGCTCGCCGCGCCCGCGGTGGCGCCCGCGACGGTGTTCGGTGCGGCCGCCGCGGTCGTGAGCCCGGTCCTGCCGCCGGTCGCGACGGCGTGCGCCTGGTTGGCCGCGCTCCCGGCCTGGTGGATCGCCGCCGTCGCGCGCTGGTTCGCCGATCAGCCCGGCGCCGTCGTGCCGTGGCCGCCGGGCGCCGGCGGCATCGCGGCGGCCGTCGCGCTGGCCGTGGTCGGGTTGCTGGCGCTGCCGATGCTGTTGCGCCGTCCGCTCGTCACGGCGGCCGCCGCGACCGTGCTGGTGATCGGCCTGCTGAAGGCGCTCCCGACGCCGGGCTGGCCGCCGCCCGGGTGGCTGGTCGTCGCCTGCGACGTGGGCCAGGGCGATGCGCTCGTGCTGCGGGCCGGCGACCGGTCCGCGGTCGTCGTCGACGCCGGGCCGGAGCCGCGGCTGGTACGGCGCTGCCTCGACGGCCTCGGCGTGCGGCAGGTGCCGCTGCTGATCCTCACGCACTTCCACGCCGATCACGTCGGCGGGCTCGACGGCGTCCTGGCCGGCCGCGAGGTGGGCCGGGTCTTCGTGTCACCGCTCGACGATCCGCCCGAGTCGGCCGGCGGTGTCCGGCGCCGGCTCGCCGCGGCGGGCGTCCCGGCCACGGTGCCGCGGGTCGGCGACCGGCTCCAGGTGGGTGAGCGGCTCTGGCTGGACGTCCTCGCGCCGGGCCGCCTGGTCGAGACCTCGGAGTCCGAGTCGAACAACTCCAGCATCGTCGTCGAGGCGGAGGTCGACGGCGTCAGCGTGCTGCTCACCGGCGACATCGAGCCGACGGCGCAGCGGTCGCTGCTGCGGTCCGCGCCCGCGCTCGACGTCGACGTGCTCAAGGTCGCCCACCACGGCTCGCCGCACCAGGACACCGACCTGCTCACCGGCGTCGACGCGCGGGTGGCGCTGGTCAGCGTCGGCGAGAACACGTACGGTCACCCGTCACCGCGGGTGCTCGACGCGCTGCGGGGGAGCGGCGTGCGGGTCTACCGGACCGACGAGCACGGCAGCATCGCCGTCGTCCGGACCGGTGACGATGGCCTCGGCGTGGTGACCGGCGGGCCGCGGGCGGGACCGGCTCCGCGGCGACCGGTGCGGGGGCGCGGACGTTGTCGGCGGGACGTGTCATGCTGGGTGGCGACATGGCTGCGCTATCGACCGACCCCCTCGTCCCGGTCACCCTCGTCTTCGGTCCGGAGACGCTACTGGCCGAGCGTGCCGCGGGCGCCGTCGCCCGGGCGGCGCGCGCCGCCGATGCCGACGCCGACGTGTCGCAGGTGTCCGGCTCCGAGCTGACCGCCGGAGCCCTCGCCGAGCACGTCAGTCCGTCGCTGTTCGCCACCCGCCGTGTGCTGCTGGTCAACGACGTCCAGGACGTCAGCGAGTCGGTCGGCGACGTGCTGGTGGGTTACGTGAACACGCCCATCGACGGTATTCACGTGGTGCTGCTGCATCCTGGCGGGGTCAAGGGGAAGAAGCTGCTCACGGCACTGCGCAAGGCCGGCGTGCACGAGGTCCCGGCCGAGCGGCTGACCCGCCCCGACGACCAGGTCTCGTTCGTGCGCGCCGAGGTCCGGCGCAACGGCGGCCGCATCGACGAGGCGGCCGCGCGGCAGCTGGTCGAGTCGGTGGGCGGCGACCTGCGCGGGCTGGCCTCGGCGGCCGGCCAGCTGGCCGTCGACGCACCTGACGGTCAGGTGACCGCCCAGGTCGTCTCGATGTACTTCGAGGGTCGCGCCGAGGTGAAGGGCTGGGTGGTCGCCGACCGCGCCGTCGAGGGCAAGACCGGCGAGGCGGTCGAGCAACTGCGCTGGGCGCTCGAGACCGGCACCGACCCGGTGCTGGTCACCGGTTCGCTGGCGACCTCGCTTCGGTCGCTGGCCCGGCTGGCCGGCGCCCCGCGCGGCATGCGCGACGCCGACGTCGCTCGCGACCTGGGCATCCCGCCGTGGAAGGTCCGGGTGCTCCGCGGCCAGCTGCGCGGCTGGACGCCGAACGGGCTGGCCCGCGCCATCCGCGCCGTGGCCGACGCCGACCTCGCGGTCAAGGGCGGCGGCAACGACGCGACGCTCGCCCTCACGACGGCGCTGGTCGCCATCGGCTCCGCCCGCGCCGCCTGACGACGGCTCGTGTTGATCTTGGAGCTGTTCGGGTATCAGGCGGACATTTCGCCCCGCAACTGCCGAAGAACTCCAAGATCAACAGCACGGCGCTCGACCGGGCGCACGACGACGGCGCCGCCCTCCAGGAGTGGAGGACGACGCCGTCGGCGAACCGAACGTGGAGATCGGGCACGGAGTGGGCTCGGCCTCAGAGCGCGGCGGCCCGCTTGGAGATCGAGGACTTGCGGTTGGCCGCCTGGTTCTTGTGGATGACGCCCTTGGAGGCGGCCTTGTCGAGCTGCCGAGTGGCGGCGCGAGCGGCCTCGGTGGCCTTCTCGGTCTCGCCGGCGTCGGCGGCCTCGTGGAACCTGCGGATGGCCGTCTTGAGCGACGACTTCACGGCCTTGTTGCGCAGCCGCGCCTTCTCGTTGGTGAGAATCCGCTTCTTCTGGGACTTGATGTTCGCCACGAACAGATGCCTTTGGTCGGTTCGGATAGGTCGTGAGGGCGTCGGTCTTCTCCGGGACACGCGGCAGTGGGGAACCGTCGCGGCGGCAAGGAGTCGGCCGGGCGCGTCCGCGACCTGGGCCGACGCGCAGCCGCCAACAATACCAGCGCGCGGCTCACCAGCCAATTCGGCGCCGCTGCCGCCGGCCGCGGCCGGGCGCGGACGCGCTCAGGCCCACCCGTACCGCTCGCGCAGCGCGACGATGACCGCGTCGAACTGGTCGCGGCCGAGCGCCGACGCCTCGCGGCGCATGCCGTCGGGGTGGACGCGCAGGACGCGGCTGATGTCGACCCAGGACGGGCGGTGCTCGCCGTCCCAGCGGCCGGAGCCGACGCCGACCCAGTCGTGCTCGCCGTCGTGGTTCTTGCTGGTCAGCTGGACGGCGAGCAGCGTGCCGCCGGGCTCGCGCGCCACGACGAGGACGGGCCGGTCCTTGCCGCGGCCGTCGTTCTCCTCGTACGGGACCCAGGTCCAGACGATCTCGCCGGGGTCGGCGTCGCCGTCGGTGCTCGGGTTGTACGACGTGTGGACGGCGCCGACGGAGTGCGCCTCGGCGGTCGCGTTCGGGCCGAACTGGCCGGGCGACACCTCGCCGTCGTCACCGGGCGGGGCCGACGGACGAGCCGGCGGCCGGGCCTGACGATCGCCGTCGCGGCGGCGCTTGGACGGCGTCAGCAGGGTCCGGACCAGGTCACGGAGGAGGGCCACGTTCCGCACCCTACCGCCCGCTCGCGCGACCGTCCGGCCGTTCAGCACGTCTTCGGCCGTTCGTGCGTCGCGACCCCGGCATGGGATGATGGCAGGCACAGGTCCGGCGCCGCTCGTCGCCGCGACAGTCCCCACATTGCCAGGAAGTCAAGAGGAGCCCTGCGTGCCGCCCGCCGCGAACTCGCCCGTCCCCTCGGCGACCCCACCGGAGCTGATCCGGAACTTCTGCATCATCGCCCACATCGACCACGGCAAGTCGACGCTGGCGGACCGGATGCTGCAGCTCACGGGCGTCGTCGACGGCCGTGACATGCGCGCGCAGTACCTCGACCGCATGGACATCGAGCGCGAGCGCGGCATCACCATCAAGAGTCAGGCGGTCCGGCTGCCGTTCACCTCGCAGCAGGGCGACGCCGCGGGCACCACCTACGCGCTCAACCTCATCGACACCCCCGGGCACGTCGACTTCTCCTATGAGGTCAGCCGCAGCCTCGCCGCGTGCGAGGGCGCCGTCCTGCTGGTCGACGCCGCACAGGGCATCGAGGCGCAGACGCTGGCCAACCTGTACATGGCGCTCGAGAACGACCTCACGATCATCCCGGTGCTGAACAAGATCGACCTGCCGGCCGCCCAGCCTGACAAGTACGCCGCCGAGCTGGCCCACCTCATCGGCGGCGACGCCGGCGACGTCCTGCGGGTGAGCGGCAAGACCGGCGAGGGCGTCCTCGAGCTGCTCGAGCGCGTGGTGGCCGAGGTGCCGGCGCCGGTGGGCGACCCCGACGCCCCGGCCCGCGCCATGATCTTCGACAGCGTCTACGACTCCTACCGCGGCGTCGTCACCTACGTCCGGGTCATCGACGGCAAGCTGACGCCGCGCGAGCGCATCCTCATGCTGTCGACGCGGGCCACGCACGAGCTGCTCGAGATCGGCGTCATCTCGCCGGAGATGCGCCCCGGCGGCGGGCTCGGCGTCGGCGAGGTCGGCTACCTGATCACCGGTGTGAAGGACGTCCGGCAGTCGAAGGTCGGCGACACCGTCACCGACGCCGCCAAGCCCACCACCACGGCGCTGTCCGGCTACCGCGACCCCAAGCCGATGGTGTTCTCCGGGCTCTACCCGGTCGACGGCTCGGACTACCCGGACCTGCGCGAGGCGCTGGACAAGCTCAAGCTCAACGACGCCGCCCTGGTGTACGAGCCGGAGACGTCGGTGGCGCTGGGCTTCGGCTTCCGCTGCGGCTTCCTCGGCCTGCTGCACCTCGAGATCGTCCGCGAGCGGCTGGAGCGCGAGTCCGGCCTCGACCTCATCTCGACGGCGCCGAACGTCGTCTACCAGGTCACGATGGAAGACGGCGTCGAGCACATCGTCACCAACCCCAGCGAGTTCCCGTCGGGCAAGATCGCGTCGGTGCGCGAGCCGGTGGTCCGGGCGACGCTGCTGGCGCCGAGCGAGTTCGTCGGCACGATCATGGAGCTGTGCCAGGCCCGCCGCGGCACGCTGCTCGGCATGGACTACCTGTCCGAGGACCGCGTCGAGCTGCGCTACACCATGCCGCTGGCCGAGATCGTGTTCGACTTCTTCGACGCGCTGAAGTCGCGCACCCGCGGCTACGCCAGCCTCGACTACGAGCCCACCGGCGAACAGGAGGCCGACCTCGTCAAGGTCGACATCCTGCTGCACGGCGACCCCGTCGACGCGTTCAGCGCCATCGTCCACAAGGACAAGGCGTACGCCTACGGCGTCGCCATGGCGGGCAAGCTCAAGGAGCTCATCCCGCGGCAGCAGTTCGAGGTGCCCATCCAGGCCGCCATCGGCGCCCGCGTCATCGCCCGCGAGAACATCCGCGCCATCCGCAAGGACGTCCTGGCCAAGTGCTACGGCGGCGACATCACGCGCAAGCGCAAGCTGCTGGAGAAGCAGAAAGAGGGCAAGAAGCGGATGAAGATGGTCGGCCGGGTCGAGGTGCCGCAGGAGGCGTTCATCGCCGCGCTCTCGTCCGACGGCGGCGGCGCCTCGAGCTAGCGCGACTGCAGCGCGTCGAGGGCGACGGCCATCGCGGCGGCCAGGCGCCAGTCGAGCCGGGAGCCGTCGGGCAGGGCGGGCACGTTGACGTCGTACGCGTCGCGTAGCGCCCGGCGACGCTCGGACGACATGACCAGCGCGCCGTCGGCCGTGCGGAAGTCGAAGTGGAACCGCCATGGGCTGGGGACGTCCTCGAGCAGGAGATTCCAGGCGCGGCGGACGATCGCGACGCGCCCGCTGCGCTCGGTGCCGGTCGCCTCCAGGCCGAGCGCCGGGTAGCCCAGCCGCCAGGTCGACCGGGTCAGGGACTTGCGGAACTCCCCTTCTGCTGCGCGAACGCGATCAGCGGACCCTCGCCGCCCGCGTCGTCGACGGCATGCACGGCGTAGCGGTTCACCATCGCGGTGAGCTTCTGGCGCACGAACAGCCGCTGAACCGAGGTCGGTTCGGGGGACACGGCGGGACCCGTCGCTGCCATCAGCCGACCGGCGGTCCGGGCGGGAAGCCGAGGTGCGCCAGCGCTTGCCGCAGCACGATGCCGTGGCCGCCGAGCATCTCCTTCTGCAGGCCGTCGTCGGCGGCCTCGGCGGGCGACAGCCAGATGAGGTCGAGCGCGTCCTGACGGGGTGCGCAGTCGCCGCTGACCGGGATCACGAAGGCCAGCGCGACGGCGTGCTGGCGCGGGTCGTGGTACGGCGTGACGCCCGGGGTCGGCAGGTACTCGGCGACGGTGAACGGCGACGGCGACACCGGGATGCGCGGCAGCGCCAGCGGCCCGAGGTCCTTCTCGATGTGCCGCAGCAGCGCGTCGCGGATGCGCTCGTGGAACAGCACCCGGCCGGCCACCAGCTCGCGCCTGATCTCGCCCTCGGCGGTCGACCGCAGCAGCAGGCCGACCGACGTCACGACGCCGGTGTCGTCGACCCGCACGGGCACCGCGTTGACGTAGAGGATCGGGAGCCGGCGACGCGCGGCGGCGAGCTCGTCGGGGGTGAGCCAGTTCTCGTGGGAGTCGACCGCGGTGTCCATGGGACTGTTCTACACAGTCGAGGTGACGTCGCGTCGACGGCCACGCAAGGTGTGACCGACGACCGGTCGGGCAACCCTCTTGACACGTGTCCGTAACGTCCCTAAATTCATCGGTCATACGTAGGAGCGCGCCAGCGCATTTTTTTCGGACGAATGCTCATACGTATGCGCAGACCTTCGCTGGAACCCACCGCTGGGAGTCCTGACATGCGAACCACGAGACGTCACCTCCGGGCCGCCGCGCTGCGAGCGGCCGCGGCCGTCGTGCTCACGCTCGGCGTGGCCGCGTGCACCGCCGGCGCGGCGAGCGAGAACCGAGCCTCCTCTGGCGACGGTTCCGACACCATCATCTACGGCAAGACCGACGGCGGCACCACGTTCGTGCGCAACTACAACGTGATGGGGCCTGCCACCGACAAGGCGCCGCACCCCGAGCTGATCTACGAACCGCTGATGCGGATCGACTACGGCAACGGCGCGGTCATCGAACCCTGGCTGGCCGACAGCTGGACGTTCAACGAGGACGGCACGGTGCTGACGCTCGTGCTGCGCGACGACGTCACGTTCTCCGACGGCGAGCCGTTCAGCGCCGACGACGTCGTCTACAGCCTGAGCCTGCCGCTCGAGCGGCCCGAGTTCAGCATCGCCGGCGTCACGTACACGGCGGTCGAGAAGGTGGACGACAGCACGGTCACGGTCACCTTCGCCGAGCCGTCCTTCGCCACGCTCAAGCAGTTCGCCAGCGTCCTGCTGCCGATCGTGCCCGAGCACGTGTGGGCCGAGCAGGACCTCAACACGTGGACCAACCCCGACCCGGTCGGCACCGGCCCGTTCACGCTCGGCGACTTCAAGCCGCAGCAGGTGACGATGGAGGCGCGCGACGACTACTGGGGCGGCGAGCTGCCGATGACCTACTTCAAGATCATCCCGACCGGCGAGGCGCTGAAGGCGCAGCTGCTGCGCGGCGAGGTCGACCTCGGCACGGCGTCGTGGGCCAACGGCGAGGAGGAGTACGTCGCGCAGGACCCCGAACGCCACCTGTACCAGCTGTACTCCAACGGCGGCGCCATGTCGCTGCTGTTCAACACCGGCAAGCCGCCGTTCGACGACGTCCACGTGCGGCGTGCGCTGTCGATGACGATCGACCGGACCGCTGTCGTGACGACGCTGCAGCGCCCCGGCACGGAGGCCGCACCGACCGGGCTGTCCGAACAGCTCTACGCCGACTGGATCCGACCCGAGTACACCGAGGTGCAGCCGGTCGCGGCCGACGACGCGCTGGCCGAGCTGGCGGCCGGCGGCTGGAGCGTCGAGGACGGCGCGCTGGTGAAGGACGGCCAGAGCTACCCGCTGTCGATCCTGTTCAACGCCGACTGGGCCTGGAGCAGCTACGCGGACATCCTCATCAACACGTGGCGCGACACGCTGGGCCTGGAGGTCCAGCCGGCCGGGCAGCCGACGGCCGGCTACTACGACCAGCAGCAACTGGGCACGTTCGACATGGTCGCGGCGACCACCGGCGGCGCCGGGGTCTACGGCGTCTACAACTTCCTGAGCAGCGCGTTCCTCATGCCGATCGGTGAGTCGGCGTCGCTGAACGCGGGCCGGTGGAACGACCCAGAGACCGACGCGATCATCACCGAGATGGAGCGGACCGACGACGTCGAGCAGCTGCGCGAGCTGGGGGAGCAACTGCAGGACATCGTCGTCGACGAGGTCCCGTTCAGCCCGATCTACAACAACTACTGGTTCGTCGACATCAACGCGACCCGGTGGAGCAACTGGCCGACGCCGGAGTCGTTCGACCACATCCCGTTCATCGGCATGGGCCCGGACATGACGCTGACCCTGCTCGACCTCGAGCCGACCGGCGAGAGCTGAGCCGCCGCGGGGCGCGTCCAGCGGCCCCGGACGCGCCCCGCGGCCAGCGGCCAGCAGGGCCGGCGAAGGACACGAGAGGAGGGACACGCATGGCGACGACGACAGCACCCGCGGCGACACCGGCCGGGCCGGCCGCGAAGCCGCCCAGGGCCCGCCGCCGGTGGGGGTTCCTGGCCCGCCGGCTGGGCTTCTACGCCGTGGCCGCCGCGGCCGCGATCGTGCTGAACTTCCTGCTCCCGCGCCTGATGCCCGGCGACCCGTCGTCGGCGATCGTCGAGGAGCTGGAACGGGTCAGCGGCCAGCAGGTGCCGCCGGAGACGCTCCAGTCCATCCGGGCGATCTTCGGCGACCCGAGCCAGAACCTGGGCGAGCAGTTCGCCGGCTACCTCGGCCAGCTCGCCCGGTTCGACCTCGGCGTGTCGATCGTGAACTTCCCGGTGCCGGTCGGCGACCTGGTCTGGCAGGCGCTGCCGTGGACGCTGCTGCTGGTCGGCGTGACGACGGTGGCCGCGTTCCTGCTCGGCACCGGGCTCGGCGTGCTGGCCGGGTGGAAGGCCGGCAGCCGCTTCGACGCGGTCGTGACGCCGCTGACGACGTTCCTCTCGTCGGTGCCGTACTTCTGGGTGGCGCTGCTGGCGCTGTGGGTGTTCGGGTTCCTGCTCGGCTGGTTCCCGCTCTCCGGCGGCTACGACCCGAACCTCACCGAGGGGCTCAACCTGCCGTTCCTGGCCAGCGTGCTGCACTACGGCGCACTGCCGGCGACGACGATCGTCTTCTCCGCGTTCGGCGGCTGGCTGCTCGGCATGCGCAACATGATGGTGACGACGGTGCGCGAGGACTACGTGCTGCTGGCCCAGGCCAAGGGACTGGCACCGGGCCGGGTGATGCTGCGCTACGCCGCCAGGAACGCGATGCTGCCGAGCTTCACCGGGTTCGCGATGGCGCTGGGCGGCGTCGTCGGCGGGGCGCTGCTCACCGAGATCGTCTTCAGCTACCCGGGCATCGGCTACCTCATGTACGAGGCGCTGCAGAAGCGCGACTACCCGATGATGCAGGGCGTCTTCCTGCTGATCACGCTGGCGGTGCTGCTGGCGAACCTGGTGGCCGACTCGGTGTACGTGCTGCTCGACCCGCGCATCAGGGAACAGGGGTGACCGGCCGTGCGTGCTGACCTGCTGCGTGGCTGGAAGGTCCGGTTCGGCCTGGCCGTCCTCGCCTTCTTCGTGCTGCTGGCGATCTTCGGGCCGCTGATCAACGAGCACCTGCTGGGCGTCGACCCGCGGGCCAACGACCTCGACGCGATCGCCGCCCCGCCGAGCACCGAGCACCTGCTGGGGACGACGCAGTTCGGCCAGGACGTGCTGGCGCAGACCATCGCCGGCGCCCGCGGGTCGATGTTCGTCGGATTCCTCGCGGCGACCGTCGGCACGCTGATCGCGGTGCTCGTCGGCGTGCCGGCCGGGTACTTCCGCGGCTCGGCGGACAACGGGCTGAACTTCCTGACGAACCTGTTCCTCGTCATGCCGGTGCTGCCGCTGATCCTCATCGTCGCGGGCTACATGCAGGGCACCGGGCTGTGGATGATCGCGCTGATCGTCGGCCTGTTCGGCTGGTCCGGCGGGGCCAGGACGCTGCGGGCGCAGGCGCTAAGCGTCAGCAGCCGCGACTTCGTCCTCGCCATGCGGATGCTCGGCGAGCCGCACCGGCGGCTGATCTTCTTCGAGGTGCTGCCGCACCTCACCGGCTGGATCGCGGCGATGTTCCTGCACGGCATCATCGGCGGCGTCATGGCCGAGGCCGGGCTCGCCTTCCTCGGCATCTCCGACTCCGGCGCGATCAGCTGGGGCACCATGATCCAGGCCGCGCAGCAGCAGAGCGCGGTGCTGCGCGGCTTCTGGTGGTGGTTCGTGCCGCCCGGCCTGTGCATCGCGCTGATCGGCACCGCCGCGACGCTGGTGAACTTCGGCGTCGACGAACTGTCCAACCCCAAGCTCCGGCAGGCCCGGCGCTCGGTGGTCAAGCGGACCAGGACGCTGCGCGCGGCGGGGAGTGAGGCCTGATGACGGAGACCCTGTCCGGCACCGTGACGGACCCGGCGGCCGCGCCGTCCGACGTCGTCCTGGACGTCCGCGGCCTGAACGTCGAGTACGCCACCGCCGACGGTCCGGTGCGGGCCTGCGTCGACGTGTCGTTCGAGCTGCGCCGCGGCGAGATTCTCGGCGTCGCCGGCGAGTCCGGCTCGGGCAAGTCGACCTTGATCACCGCGCTGACCCGGCTGCAGCGCCCGCCCGCCGTCACGTCGGCGGGGCAGCTGCTGTACCACGGCCGCGACGGCGCGCCGCCGATCGACCTGGTGACGCTGTCCGGCCGCGAGCTGCGCCGGCTGCGCTGGACCACATTGTCGATCGTGCTGCAGAGCGCCATGGACGCGCTGAACCCGGTGATGCGGGTCGGCGCGCAGTTCGTCGACGCGCTGCGGACGCACGACCGGCGGCTGGACAAGCGGGCGGCCTGGGAGCAGGCCGCCGAGCTGCTCGGCATGGTCGGCGTCTCGGCCGACCGCGCCCGGGCCTACCCGCACGAGCTGTCCGGTGGCATGCGCCAGCGCGCCAGCATCGCCCTCGCGCTGGCCTGCCGGCCCGACCTCGTGGTGATGGACGAGCCGACC
Organism: Jiangella alkaliphila; assembly: GCF_900105925.1. Lineage (NCBI taxonomy): Bacteria > Bacillati > Actinomycetota > Actinomycetes > Jiangellales > Jiangellaceae > Jiangella > Jiangella alkaliphila. The sequence continues at coordinate 3,317,795 of NZ_LT629791.1, forward strand.
ACCGCCGTCGACGTCGTCATGCAGCGCCAGATCCTGGCCCAGGTGCTGCGGCTGCGGCGCGAGCTCGGCTTCGCCGTCGTCTTCGTGACGCACGACCTGTCGCTGCTGCTGGAGCTGGCCGACCGCGTCGCGATCATGTACGCCGGGCGCATCGTCGAGCTGGGCACGGCGGCGTCGCTGTACGCGCAGCCGCGGCACCCGTACACCCGCGGGCTGCGCGACTCGTTCCCGCCGCTGCATGCGCCGCTGCGCCGGCTCACCGGCATCAGCGGCAGCCCGCCGGACCTGCGCCGCCCGCCGTCGGGCTGCCCGTTCCACCCGCGCTGCCGCGAGCGCTTCGACGGCTGCGACGAGCGGCTGCCGGTCCTGCGCGACGTCGGCGGCAACGACGTCGCCTGCCACCTGTACCCGGAAGGGAGCTGACCGCCATGGCGCCGGTGCTCGAGGCGCGCGACGTGTCAAAGCACTTCACCGTGCGCAGCGCGCTCGGCAGCTCGGCGGTCGTCCGGGCGGTCGAGGACGCGACCCTCGCGCTGGAGCCGGGCGAGATCGTCGCGCTGGTCGGCGAGAGCGGCAGCGGCAAGACGACGCTGGCCCGGCTGCTGTCGCGGCTCTACGAGCCGACCACCGGCGAGATCCGGCTGAACGGCACGCCGGTCGGCGGCGGCGGACGGCGAGCCGGCCGCGAGTACCACCGCGACGTCCAGCTGATCTTCCAGGACCCGTTCGGCTCGCTGAACCCGCTGCACCGCGTCCGCTACAACCTGGAGCGGGCGCTGCGGCTCCACCACGGCGTCCGCGACAAGGCCGAGCGCACCCGCCGGGTGGAGGAGCTGCTGGAACGGGTCAGCCTGACGCCGGTCGACCAGTTCATCGACAAGTTCCCGCACGAGCTGTCCGGCGGCCAGCGGCAGCGCGTCGTCATCGCCCGGGCGCTCGCCGTCGAGCCGAAGGTGCTGCTCGGCGACGAGCCGATCTCGATGCTGGACGTGTCGATCCGGCTGGAGATGCTCAACCTGCTGGACCGGCTGCGCACCGAGGACGGGCTGGCGCTGCTCTACATCACCCACGACATCGCCAGCGCGCGGTACCTGTGCGACCGGATCGTGGTGATGTACGCGGGCCGCATGGTCGAGGGCGGCCCGAAGGAGGACGTCATCGGGAACCCGCAGCACCCGTACACGAAGCTGCTGATCGACTCGTCGCTCGACCCGGCAAGGGCGGCCGGTGACCGGGCCGAGCTGTTCGGCGCCGACGCCGGCGAGCTGGGCGAGCCGCCGAGCCTCATCGACCCGCCGGCCGGCTGCCGGTTCCACCCGCGCTGCCCGGTCGTGATGGACGTCTGCCGCACCGAGGCGCCGCCGCGGACCGAGCTGCCCAATGGCCAGTGGACGCACTGCTGGCTGCAGCAACGCGACAAGAACCAGGGGGAGTCGTGACGACCCAGCGACGAGAACGGGCGCCGCGCCAGGCCGACGTCGCGCGGCTGGCGGGGGTGTCGCAGTCCGCGGTGTCGCGGGTGATCGGCGGCGACCCGGAGGCCGCCGCCCGCATCCCGGAGGACACCCGCCGGCGCATCCTCGAGGCGGTCAAGGAGCTCGGCTACGTGCCGAACCTGTCCGCCCGGAAGCTGCGCAACAAGACCAACCGGCTGCTCGGCGTGCACACGTTCGAGCCGGTGTTCCCGCACGCGCGCGAGAGCTTCTACTTCGAGTTCCTGCTCGGCATCGAGGAGCGGGCCGAGGAGATCGGCTACGACCTCGTGCTGTTCACGTCGACGGGAGCCAGCGACGGCCGCCGCCGGGTGTACCGCGACGGGACGAACCGGCTCAACGTCGCCGACGGCACCGTCCTGCTCGGCGTCGCGACGGACAAGGCCGACCTCGCCCGGCTGTGGCAGGAGGGCTACCCGTTCATCCACATCGGCCGCCGCGACGTGCCGGGCGCCGCGGACATCCCGTGCATCGTGCCGGACTACTTCGGCATCACCGGCGACATCGCCGGCCGGCTGGCCGCACTGGGCCACCAGCACGTCGCCTACCTGCGCGAGGACCTGGAGCTGGAGCCGTACGAGGACCGCCGGCGCGGGTACGCCGACGCCGTCGAGCGGCTCGGGCTGATCGACCGGTCGCCGGGCTTCCGCGGCGTCCCCGGGCTGGACGACGCCTGGCTCGACCAGCTGGCCGGCGGCCCCGAGACAGCGGTCGTCTCGGAGAGCGAGCGGCTGGCCGAGTCGCTGCTGCGCGGGCTGCGGGCGCGCGGCCGCGACGTCCCCGCCGACGTGTCGGTGGTCGTGCTCGAGGGCATCGGGCCGGACGCGTCGCTGCGCTGGGAGCACCTGGACATCCCGCGCAAGGAGATCGGCCGCATCGCCATCGACGCCCTGGTCGCCATCGTCGACGACCCGGACGCGCGCAACGAGAGCATCGTCGTCCCCTGCTCGATCGTCGACGGTGTCACCACCGCGCCCGCCCGACCCTGATCGCCGACCGAAGGAGCCCGCACCGCATGCCTGAACTCCAGACCGACGTCCTCGTGGTCGGGGGTGGGCTGGGCGGCGTCGCAGCCGCGCTCGCCGCCGCCCGGCTCGGCCATCGGGTGGTGTTGACGGAGGAGACCGACTGGCTCGGCGGGCAGCTGACCGCGCAGGCCGTGCCGCCGGACGAGCACCCGTGGATCGAGACGGCGCACACCGCCGCCGGCTACGCGGACCTGCGCCGCCGGGTCCGCGACTACTACCGGCGCAACTACCCGCTGACTCCGGACGCCGCGGCCGACCCGCTGCTCGACCCCGGCCTCGGCATCGTGAGCCGGTTCTGCCACGAGCCGCGCGTGGCGGTCGCCGTCCTGGACGAGCTGCTGGCGCCGCTGCGCGCGGCCGGCCGGCTCACCGTCCTGCTGGAGCACGCACCGGTCGCGGCGCACACCAGCGGCGACGAGGTCGACGCCGTCACGCTGCGCGACGCCCGCACCGGCGCCGAGGTCACCGTCGGCGCGAGCTACGTGCTCGACGCCACCGAGCTGGGCGACCTGCTGGAGCTGGCCGGCGTCGAGCACGTCATCGGCGCCGAGGGACAGGACGCGACCGGCGAGCCGCACGCGCCCGCCGTCGCCGACCCGCTGGACCAGCAGGCGGTCTCGTGGTGCTTCGCACTGGACCACCGGCCGGGCGAGGACCACACCGTCGACCGGCCGGCCGGCTACGACCACTGGCGCGACACGGTCGCGCCGTTCTGGCCCGGCCCGCAGCTGTCCTGGCGCGACGTCGTTCCGATCACCCTGCGCGAGCGCGAGTGGCGGCTGTTCGAGAGCAACCCGGGCGCGCAGGCGCCGTTCTCGCTGTGGCGGTTCCGCCGGGTGCTGGCCCGCGAGCAGCTGACCGGCGTCGACTCCGACGTCACGGTCGTGAACTGGCCGCAGATCGACTACTGGGAGCGCCCGCTGCTCGGCGTCGGGCCGGACGAGCGGGCGGCCGCGCTGGCGGCCAGCCGGGAGCTGTCGCTGTCGTTCCTGCACTGGATGCAGACCGAGGCGCCGCGCCCGGACGGCGGCACCGGCTACCCGGGGCTGCGGCTGCGCCCGGATGTCTCCGGCACCGCGGACGGCCTGGCGAAGTCGGCGTACATCCGCGAGTCGCGGCGCATCCGGGCCGAGTTCACCGTCCTCGAGCAGCACGTCGGCGTCGACGCCCGCCCGGACGGCGCGGGCAGCGAGGTGTTCGCCGACAGCGTCGGACTCGGCCGCTACCGCATCGACCTGCACCCCAGCACGGCCGGGCGGACCTACGTCGACATCGAGGCGTACCCGTTCCAGATCCCGCTCGGCGCGCTGATCCCGCAGCGGGTCGACAACCTGCTGCCGGCGAACAAGAACCTCGGGACCACGCACATCACCAACGGCTGCTACCGGCTGCACCCGGTCGAGTGGAGCATCGGCGCGGCGGCCGGCGCGCTGGCCGCGTTCTGCCTCAGCCACGGGCTGCCGCCGCGCAAGGTGCGCTCCGACCAGACCCATCTGGCGGACTTCCAGCGGCTGCTGACCGGGGCGCTCGGCGTCACCCTCGCCTGGCCGGACGAGATCCGCACCCACCGCGACTGAACGGATCCGCATGACTCTGATCGAGAAGCTGACGCTGGAGCAGAAGGTCCGGCTGCTGACCGGCGCCGACACCTGGGGGCTCTACGACGAGCCGGCGATCGGCCTGCGCCGCATGGTGCTCTCCGACGGGCCGTCCGGCATCCGCGGCGAGAGCTGGGACGACCGCGAGCGGGCACTCAACCTGCCGTCGGCGACGGCGCTCGGCGCCACCTGGGACGTCGACCTGGCCGAGCGGTACGGCGCGGTGCTGGCGGCCGAGGCCCGCCGCCGCGGCGTCGACGTCGTGCTCGGGCCGACCATCAACCTGCACCGCAGCCCGCTCGGCGGGCGGCACTTCGAGGCGTACTCGGAGGACCCGCTGCTGACGTCGCGACTGGCGGCGGCGTACGTGCGCGGCGTGCAGGACGGCGGCGTGGGCGCCTGCCCGAAGCACTACGTCGCCAACGACTTCGAGACCGAGCGGTTCACCGCCGACGTCGTGGTCTCGGACCGCGCACTGCGTGAGCTGTACCTGGCGGCGTTCGAGGACACCGTCGTCGACGAGCGGCCCTGGATGGTGATGGCCGCCTACAACTCGGTGAACGGCACGACGATGACCGAGAACGCGCTGCTGGGCTCGCCGCTGTGCGATGAGTGGGGCTTCGACGGCGTCGTCGTCTCCGACTGGTGGGCGGCGCGGACGACGGAACCGGCGGCCCGCGCCCGGCTGGACCTGGTGATGCCGGGGCCGGACGGACCCTGGGGCGACGCGCTGGTCAAGGCGGTGCGGGCGGGCGAGGTGCCGGAGGAGGCGGTCGACGAGAAGGTGCGGCGGCTGCTCCGGCTGGCCGAGCGGGTCGGCGCGCTGGACGGGTTCGCCGCGGCCGCCCCGCCGGTCGTCGGGGACGGGGCCGGGTTCGCCCGCGAGGTCGCGGCGGCCGGGACGGTGCTCGTCCGCAACGAGAACGAGCTGCCGTGGGACGCGGCGGCCCTGCGGTCGGTCGCCGTCATCGGGCACAACGCGCTGGCCGCCCGCACCCAGGGCGGCGGCAGCGCGCACGTCGAGCCGGAGCGGGTGGTGTCGCCGCTGGACGGCCTGCGCGCGGCGCTGCCGGACGCGGACGTGCGCTGGATGCTGGGCGCGGTCGTCCAGCCGGGCATCGAGCCGCTGCCGCTGGGTGCGCTGACCGACCCGGTCTCCGGCGAGCCCGGCGTCCGGCTGGTGGCCCGGGCCGCCGACGGGTCGGTCGTGCTGGACGAGAACCGCCGCACCGCGAACCTGTCCCGGCTCGGGTCGGCGCGGCTGGGCGCTACCACGACGCTGGAGCTCACCACCCGGTACCTGCCCGCGGCCGGCGGCGCGACACGGCTGGGCGTCGCGGGCGCCGGGACGGTCGAGCTGAGCGTCGGCGGCGCCGTCGTACTGGCGACCACCCTGGTCCACGCCGGCGAGGAGTTCGGCGGCGGGCTGGTGGCGCCGCCGTCGGCGACCGCCGAGGTCGAGCTGACCGCGGGCACGCCGGTGGACCTGCGGGTCACCGTCGAGCTGCCGCCGCGCGAGAACGCCGACAGCGGCGTCACGCTCGTCCTCGGCGCGGACCTCGCCACGGCCGACGCGGACACCGAGCTCGCGCGCGCCGCCGAGGCGGCGCGGGCCGCCGACGTCGCCGTCGTCGTGGTCGGCACCAGTGCGGAGGTCGAGCGCGAGGGCGCCGACCGCACGTCGCTGGCGCTGCCCGGCCGGCAGGACGACCTCGTCCGCGCGGTCGCCGCCGCGAACCCGCGCACCGTCGTCGTGGTCAACGCGGGCGCGCCGGTGCTGCTGCCATGGCGCGACGACGTCGCCGCGGTGCTGCTCACCTGGTTCGGCGGCCAGGAGTACGGACACGCGCTGGCCGACGTGCTGCTCGGGTTGGTCGAGCCGGGCGGCCGGCTGCCGACGACCTGGCCGGCCACCGAGGCGGGCGTGCCGGTCCTGGACACCACGCCGGTCGGCGGCGCCGTCCGCTACGACGAGGGCGTCCACGTCGGGCACCGCGCCTGGCTGCGGGCCGGCGCCGAGCCCGCGTACCCGTTCGGGCACGGCCTGGGCTACACGACCTGGTCGTTCGACGAGCTCGCGGCCGACGGCCGCGACGTCACCGTCAGCGTCCGCAACACCGGGACGCGGCCCGGCAAGCACGTCGTCCAGGTGTACCTGTCCCGCGCCGAGTCCGCCGTCGACCGGCCGGCCCGCTGGCTGGCCGGGTTCGCCGTCGTCGAGGCGGCGCCGGGGGAGGCGGTGACGGCGAGCGTGCGGCTCCGGCCGCGCGCGTTCGAGCACTGGGACGGCGGCTGGCGCACCGAGCCGGGCACGTTCACCGTGCGCGCCGGCTCGAGCGTCCTCGATCTCCCGCTCAGCACCGAGATCGTCGCGGGCTGAGCGGACCTGGGGGCCGGGAAGGAGGTCGAGGAGCAGCAAGACGGGGGTCCTGGGGCCGAACGAGTTCCGAAGGAGAAACGCATGTTCGGGAGATCACCGAGAACCGCCCTGCTCGCCACGGCGGCCGCGCTCGCGCTGGCGGGTGGGCTGCTCACCGGCGCCGCCGCAGCGCCGGCACCACAGGCGGACGGGGAGGCCGCGGCCGCACCTGCCGCCGCACTGCCGGCCCTGCACACGCAGGGCAATCGCATCGTCAACGCAGCCGGCACGCCGGTGACGCTGCGCGGCCTGTCCATCCTCGCGCCGGAGCAGAACGACGTCTGCACCGACTGCAACTCCAAGCCGATCAACGAGCTGATCGACATGACGATCAGCGACGGCTGGGAGTCCAAGGTGTTGCGGCTGCTGGTCACCGAGGTCCTGGGCAAGGACCTGGCGGCCTACGACGCCCAGTACATCCGGCCCTACGTCGACTACGCGGTGTCGAAGGGCCTGTACGTCATCATCGACCTGCACCTGGTGCGCAACTACGGCGACACCGCCGGCGCCGTGCCGCAGTCGCAGGTCAAGCAGTTCTGGGACTACATCGCGCCGCGCTACGGCAACAACCCGAACGTCCTGTTCGAGGTGTTCAACGAGCCGATCAACCCCGACAGCTGGGCCACCTGGAAGACCTACATCCAGCCCGTGGTCGACTCGATCCGGACCGTGTCGGACAACGTCATCCTCATGGGCAGCCCGGCCTGGAGCACCCGGCTCAACGGCGCCCGCACCAACCCGATCACCGGCGGGAACATCGCCTACGTCTACCACCTCTACCCGAACCAGGGCCCGGCGAGCGCGGCGAACCTCGACCCGAAGTTCGGCAACGCCGCCGCGGAGATCCCGGTCGTGCTCACCGAGTTCGGCTGGGACCCGGTGCAGCCACCGCACCCGGTCACCGGCGGGACGACGTCGGGCTGGGGGCTGCCGCTGCGGCAGTACCTCGACGCCCGTCCGCACATCGGCTGGACCGCCTGGATCTTCGACAACTTCTGGGCGCCGGTGATGTTCGACAAGAACTGGAACCTGCTCGGCGGCGAGCACCAGGGCGCGTTCGTCCGCGACTGGCTGGCCGGTGCGCCGGCGACGTCGCCGTGCAACACCCACCTGGCGCGCGGGGCGACCGCGACCGCGTCGTCGACGCTCAACGCGAACGCGGCGGCGGCGAGGGCCGTGGACGGGTCCTGCACCGACGACGGGCGCTGGATGTCCGCCGAGGGCGACGCCACCCCGACGCTGACGATCAACCTGGGCCAGTACCGCAGCGTCGACCAGATCGACGTCTACAGCGGCTACCGCTGGCCGGCCACGGTGGCCGACACCATCCTCGTCGACTTCCGGGTCGAGGCGCACACCTCGGCCGGCTGGGTGACGGCGGCCACGATCGCGGACAACACCAAGGCGGTCGTCTCGGTGGCCGCGCCGGCCGCCTCGATCGACCAGGTCCGTCTCGTCATCACCGACCCGTCGAACAACGCCGTCGACATCGCCCGGGTCTATGAGGTGGCCTTGCACTAGCCCACTCCATGGCGCGGGGCGGCGGGCACCCGCCCCGCGCCACCGCCGTCGAGAGGAACGGAATATGCATCGCTTCAGTGTCGCCGCGATCGCCGCCTCGGTACTCGCCCTGGCGCTCGTCTCCGCCGCCGCCCCAGCAGCTCCGCGTGGGCTCGAGCTCAGCACGCTGTCCGGGCGGGCGGACACCGTCACCGGCGTCGACACGCTGCTGCGTGTCGACGTGCCCCGGGACGTCCCGCTGCACCGGGTGACCGTGCGCCTCAACGGCGACGACGTGACCGAGGCGTTCGTCGCCGACCCCGCCCGGCGGACCCTCACCGGACTGGTCGACGGCCTGCGGCTCGGGCCGAACACGCTGGTCGCGAGCGCTCCCGGGCGCTACGGCGACCGCCTCGACGTCGTCAACCATCCGCAGGAAGGGCCGGTGTTCTCCGGGCCGCACCAGCAGCCGTACGTCTGCGAGACCGCGCAGTTCACCGTGCCGGTGATCGGCGGGACGCTCGGCCCGCCGCTGGACGAGCACTGCACCGTCGCGCCTCGGGTCGACTACTTCTATCGCACGACGGCGGGCGCGTACGCGCCGTGGCCGGACGGCGCGACGTCGTACCCGGCCGACCTGGCGAGTACGACCACGTCGGCGGGCGTGACCGTCCCGTTCATCGTCCGGATGGAGACGGACAGTGCCAACCGGGCCGTCGTGCAGACCAGCCTGCTGCACGACCCGCTGGGCGAGCCCGAGCCGACGCCCACGCTGCGGGCCGGCGGCTGGAACGGCCGGGCCGTCTTCACCCTGGGCGGCGGCTGCTCCGGTGGCTGGTACCGCTCCGGCGCCGGGACGGGCGGGGTCACCGACGCGTTCCTGCTGGGTCAGGGCTACGCGCTGATGTCGTCCTCGCTCAACGTCTTCGGCAACAACTGCCACGACCTCACCGCGGCCGAGTCGGCGATGATGACCAAGGAGCTGTTCGTCGAGCGCTACGGGCCGGTCGAGCACACCATCGGGTTCGGCTGCTCCGGCGGCTCGTACCAGGCGCACCAGATCACCGACAACTACCCCGGCATCTTCGACGGCATTGTCGTGGGCTGCTCCTTCCCCGAGGTCGGGTTCGGGACGGTCGACTTCATCAGCGACGCCTGGCTGCTGCACGAGTACTTCACCAACGACGCCACCCTGACGTGGTCGCAGGAGCAGCAGCGTCAGGTGGCGGGCTTCGCCACCTACGCCACGTTGCCGGCTATGGCGGTCAGCGCCGGGCGCATCGACCCGCGCCGGTTCTGCGGCGTCCTGCCGGCCGAGCAGCGCTACGACCCCGTCACCAATCCCGGCGGCGCCCGCTGCGACGTCTACGACCACGCGATCAACGTCTACGGCGCCGACCCCGAGACCGGGTTCGCGCGGCGGCCGCTGGACAACGTCGGCATCCAGTACGGGCTTGCGACCCTGAACGACGGCACCATCAGCCCGGAGCAGTTCCTGGAGCTCAACGAGCGGATCGGCGGCTTCGACGCCGACGCGAACATCGTGGCCGAGCGGACCGTGGCTGACCTCGATGCCACCCGCATCGCGTACCGGACCGGCCGGTTGACCAACGGCGGCGGTGGCCTGGCGGACGTCCCGATCATCGACTACCGGGCCTACTTCGACGACCAGCCGGCCGGCGACATCCACGTCCGCTACCACACGAACTCGCTGCGGGAGCGGCTGGAGAACGCGAACGGCACGGCCGCCAACCACGTCAGCCTGCTGGAGGACGCCCGCTACGGGCTGTTCAGCACCGGGAGCCCGCTGCTCCAGCACGCGATCACCCAGATGGACGCGTGGCTGACGACGCTCGCGGCGGACGACTCCGGCGCCGACCGCATCGACCAGATCGTCGCGGCCCGCCCGGCCGAGCTGGTGGAGGGGTGCATGACGCGGGCGGCCGCGCCGGAGTTCGTCGCCGAGACGCTGGACCGCGACCCGGCGGGGGAGTGCGAGCGGCTGTACCCGTCGGCCTCGTTCCCCCGTGAGGTGGCCGGCGAGAGCGTGGCGGCCGACGTCGTCAAGTGCCGGCTGAAGGAGCCGGAGCGCGACGACTACGCCGTCGAGTGGACGTCCGCGCAATGGGAGCGGCTGGCGACGATCTTCGCCGGCGGCGTGTGCGACTACACGGTCCCCGGCGCCGGGCAGCAGGGCCTCGCCGGCACCTGGCTGCGGTTCTGAGAGGAGCACACATGCACATCTCCGGTGTCGCCCCCGGCCTCGCGCAGGTCGCCGACCTCGGCCCGCCGCGCAGCGAGATCGGCATCGGCGCGCTGATGCCGTGGGCCGGGAAGCTCTACGTGCAGAACTACCTGTCGCACAAGCGGACCAGCGGCAGCGGGACCAGCCTGCGCCGCATCGACGCCGACTTCACCATGGAGGTGGTCCCCGAGGCGTTGGGCGTCGACGGGACCTACACGAACCGGTTCGTGCATTTCCCGTCGAACCAGCTGGTCATCGGCCCGCACGTGATCGACTCGGAGCACAAGATCCGGACCGTGCCGGAGCTGGAGCCGCTGCGGGTCTGCGGCACGTCGCGGCACCTGACCGACTCCGACCGCCTGGTCTACGTGCTGTGCATGGAGGGCGAGCTGTTCGAGCTGGACGTGCGGACGCTCGCCTGCCGGCAGGTGGCCGACCTCAACGACGAGCTCGGCTCGGCCGGCGAGTTCCGCGTCCACTACAAGGACTGCTACACCGCCTACGGCCGGCTGGTGGTCTGCTCGAACGAGTACCACGAGCCGGACTGGCGGGGCGAGCAGGCCGAGGGCCGGCTGGCGGAGTTCGACGGCGAACAGTGGCGCGTCCTGGAGCGCGCGCCGTACACCGCGATCGGCGGCCGGCACGAGTTCGCCGGGACGATCTTCGCCACCGGCTGGGACCGCGCGTCGGCGCTGCTGTCCGTCTACACCGACGCCGACGGCCGGTGGACCCGCTACCGGCTGCCGAAGGCGTCGCACACCTTCGACCACAAGTGGCAGACCGAGTGGCCGCGCATCCGCGAGGTCGACCACGAGCGGTTCCTGCTCGACCACCACGGCATGTTCTACGAGCTGTCGCCGTGGGCGTACGGCGGGCGGGTCTGGGGCGTGCGGCCGGTGTCGACGCACCTGTGGGTGCTCGGGGACTTCTGCTCGTGGCGCGGCCTGCTGGTGGCCGGCATGGACAACGCGTCGCCGAGCCGTGGGATGAGCCCGACGACGGCCGAGCCGCAGTCGGGGCTGTGGTTCGGCAAGACCGACGACCTGTGGGGGTTCGGCAAGCCGGCCGGCTGGGGCGGGCCGTGGTGGCTGGACGAGGTCCGCGCCGGCGAGCCGTCTGATCCGTACTTGATGACCGGGTTCGAGCACAAGTGCGTGCACCTCGAGAACGCCGGCGACGCCACCGCCCGGTTCACCGTCGAGATCGACGCCCACGGGCACGGCCGGTTCGCCGCGAGCCAGACGCTGGTCGTCGAGCCCGGCCAGACCGTCACGCACGTCTTCCCGACCGGGTTCAGCGCCCACTGGGTGCGCCTGGTCAGCGACACCGACACCGTTGCCAGCGCGCAGTTCTTCTACACCTGAGGATTCACATGAGCCAGGAACGTCCGCTGCTCGTCACCGAACCGGCCACCGCCGACCGTCCGTTCCGCACCGAGCACCTCGCCGCCGACCTCGTCATCGTCGGCGGGGGACTGGCCGGCAGCTGCGCCGCCGTCACCGCCGCCCGGGCCGGCATCCGGGTCGTGCTGGTGCAGGACCGCCCAGTGCTGGGCGGCAACGCCTCCAGCGAGGTGCGGCTGTGGGCGCTCGGCGCGACCGCGCACATGTTCAACAACAACCGGTGGTCGCGCGAGGGCGGGGTGCTGGACGAGCTCCTCGTCGAGAACACGTTCCGCAACCGCGAGGGCAACGCCGTCCTGTTCGACAGCGTGCTGCTGGAGAAGGTCGTGTCCGAGCCGAACATCACCTTGCTGCTGAACACCGCGGCGATCGCGGTCGAGAAGGACGGCGGCGACATCCGTTCCGTGACGGCGTTCTGCAGCCAGAACTCAACCCGCTACGAGCTGACGGCGCCGCTGTTCTGCGACGCGTCCGGCGACGGTGTGCTCGGGTACCTGGCCGGCGCGGCCTACCGGATGGGCGCGGAGTCGAAGGACGAGTTCGGCGAGCTGTTCGCGCCGGAGGAGTCCTACGGCGGGCTGCTCGGCCAGTCGATCTACTTCTACAGCAAGGACGTCGGCCAGCCGGTGACGTTCACGCCGCCGGCCTATGCGCTGACCGACATCACGAAGATCCCGCGCTGGCGCAGCTTCGACACCAAGGTGCAGGGCTGCCGCCTGTGGTGGATCGAGTACGGCGGCCGGCTGGACACCGTCCACGACACCGAGGCGATCAAGTGGGAGCTGTGGAAGGTCGTCTACGGCGTCTGGAACCACCTGAAGAACTCCGGGCAGTTCCCCGAGGCGGAGACGCTGACGCTGGAGTGGGTCGGGCTGATCCCGGGCAAGCGCGAGAGCCGCCGGTTCGAGGGCCTCTACCTGCTGCGCCAGCAGGACCTCGTCGAGCAGCGCCCGCACGACGACGCCGTCGCGTCGGGCGGCTGGTCCATCGACCTGCACCCCGCCGACGGCGTGTTCAGCGAGCACGCGGGCAGCAGCCACCTGCACACCCGCGGCGTCTACCAGGTGCCCTACCGCTGCCTGGTCAGCCGTGACGTCGGCAACCTGTTCCTGGCCGGGCGGATCATCAGCGTCTCGCACGTCGCGTTCGCCTCGACCCGGGTCATGGCCACCTGCGCGCAGCTCGGCCAGGCCGTCGGCATGGCGGCCGCGCTGTGCACTCGTTCGGCACTCGCGCCGGCCGATGTCGTCAAGCCGGACCGGATGCGCGAGCTGCAGCGCGAGCTGCTGCGGGCCGGGCAGCACATCCCGGGTCACCGGCTGGACGACCCGGACGACCTGGTGCGGAGCGCGACGCTGTCGGCGTCCAGCTCGTTCGTGCTGTCCGAGCTGCCCGCCGACGGCCCGGCTGTGCCGCTGGACGCGCCGCGAGCGCAGCTGCTGCCGGTGCCGGCCGGCCGCTGCCCGCGGATCGCGCTGACCGTCGACGTCGCCGCGCCGACGACCCTGCGGGCGGAGCTGCGCACCGGGAACCGGCCGGACGACTACACGCCCGACGTCGTGCTCGGCGCCCAGGAGTTCGCGCTCGAGCCGGGGCCGGCGCAGCGGATCGAGCTGGATCTCGATGTCACCATCGACGAGCCGCGCTACGTGTTCGTCGCGCTGATGGCCAACGACGACGTCGCGGTGCGGACGACGCTCACCCGGGTCACCGGCCTGGTGTCGGTCCGGCACCCGGGGACGCAGGAGGCCGACCCCGCCGTCGGGCGGCCCCGGGTGGAGTTCTGGACGCCGGAGCGGCGGCCCGGCGGGCACAACCTCGCCGTGACGGTGGACCCGCCGCTGCGCGCGTGGGACGTCGAGAACCTGCGCAACGGCCGTGCCCGGCCGGCCGCTCAGCCGAATGCCTGGGCGGCGGCGCGTGGCGACGCCGCGCCGGCCGCAACGCTGCGGTGGGCGTCGCCGCGGGTGATCGAGCGGATCGAGCTGAGCTTCGACACCGACTTCGACCACGCGCTGGAGACCGTGCTCTGGCCGCACCCGGAGCACGCGATGCCGTTCTGCGTGCGCGACTACCGCGTGCGCGCAGGAGGCACCGTGGTGGCGGAACGGAGTGGGAACCACCAGACCCGGGACACGCTGGTGTTCGACCCGCCGCTGGAGACCGACGAGCTGACCGTCGAGGTCGTCGCGAGCCACGGCGACGTGCCCGCGGCGGTCTTCGAGGTCCGCTGCTACGGAGGCCGCGCATGACCTCGTCGCTCACCGGCTACGCGCCGAGCGAGGGGACGCTGCCGCCGCGCGCCGCGTTCGCCTCGGACGCGCCGGTGCTCTCGCTGAACGGGGCGTGGCGGTTCCGCTGGTCGCCGTCCGTCCATGAAGTCGCCGAGGGTTTCGAGGAGCCGTGGTTCGACGACTCGGCCTGGGCGATCCTGCCGGTGCCGTCGCACTGGCAGCTGCACGGCTACGGCGCGCCCTGGTACACGAACTCGCCGTACCCGTTCCCGGTCGACCCGCCGCACGTGCCCGATGAGAATCCCACCGGCGAGTACCGGCTGACCTTCCGGGCGCCGTCCTGGAGCGGGCGGACGATCCTGCGCTTCGACGGCGTGGACTCGTTCTTCACGGTGTGGCTGGACGGGCACCGGCTCGGGTGGGCGACCGGCAGCCGGCTGCCGTCGGAGTTCGACGTCACCGAGCTCGTGCGGCCGGGTGCGGACCACGTCCTCGCCGTCCGGGTGCACCAGTGGTCGGCCGGCAGCTACCTCGAGGACCAGGACATGTGGTGGCTGTCCGGGATCTTCCGCGACGTCTCGCTGGTCGCCCGCCCCGTGGGGTCGGCCGACGACTTCGCGGTGCACGCCGACTACGACGGTGGTCTCGGGACGCTGCGGGTCGACGTCGACGGCGCCGCGCGCGTGCTGGTCCCGTCGCTGGGCGTCGACGCGGCGGCCGGCGAGGAGATCGCCGTCGGCCCGGTCGAGCCGTGGAGCGCGGAGTCGCCGCGGCTGTACGACGGCGAGCTGGTCACGGAATCCGAGCGGATCAGGCTGCGCATCGGCTTCCGCCGGGTGGAGATCCGCGACGGCGTGCTCACCGTCAACGGCACACGGGTGCTGTTCCGCGGCGTCAACCGGCACGAGTTCCACCCCGATCGTGGCCGGGCGGTGACCCGGCAGGACATGCTCGACGACGTCCTGCTGATGAAGCGGCACAACCTCACCGCCGTCCGGACCAGCCACTACCCGCCGCATCCGTACTTCCTGGAGCTGTGCGACGAGTACGGGCTGTACGTCGTCGACGAGTGCGACGTCGAGACGCACGGCTTCGTCTACGAGGACTGGCGCGGCAACCCCAGCGGCGACGAGCGCTGGCGGCCGGCGTACCTGGACCGCATGGCCCGGATGGTCGAGCGGGACAAGAACCACCCCAGCGTCATCATGTGGTCGCTCGGCAACGAGGCCGGCGCGGGCGCGAACCTGGCGGCCATGTACGCCTGGGCGAAGGAGCGGGACCCGTCGCGGCCGGTGCACTACGAGGGCGACCCGTCCTGCTCCGACGTCTACAGCCGGATGTACGCGTCGCACGCCGAGGTCGACGAGATCGGCCGCGGCGAGGGCAAGCCGTTCGTGCTGTGCGAGTACGCGCACGCGATGGGCAACGGGCCCGGCGGCCTGCGCGACTACCAGGACCTGTTCGAGCGGCATGAGCGCTGCCAGGGCGGCTTCGTCTGGGAGTGGATCGACCACGGCATCCGCACCCGCGACGCGTCCGGCCGCGAGTACTACGGGTACGGCGGCGACTTCGGCGAGCGGTTCCACGGCGGCAACTTCGTCGCCGACGGGCTGGTGTTCCCGGACCGGACGCCGTCGCCGGGGCTGGTGGAGCTGAAGAAGGTGGTGGAGCCGCTGCGCCTCACCTGGGGCGAGCGGCTGATCGTGGCCAACCTGCACGAGGTGCTGGACACGAGCCGGTACGCGTTCCGGTGGACGCTGACCGACGACGGCGCCGAGGTGGCGTCCGGGACGCTGGCCGTGCCCGTCGTGGCCGCGGGCGGGCAGGTGGACGTCGAGCTGCCGGCCCTGCCCGAGACGGCCGGCGAGGGGTGGCTGACGGTGAGCGCGGTGCTCGCCGCGGACACGCCGTGGGCGGCGGCCGGCCACGAGGTGGCCTGGGGGCAGGTGTGCGTGCGGGAGGCGCCGGTCGCGGCGCCCGCCGCGGCGCCGGTGGGGTCGCCGGGCGCCGCGCGGCTCGACCCGGTCACCGGCCGGTTGGCCGGCCTGGGCGGGCTGGACGTGACCGGTGCGGCGCTCGACGTGTGGCGGGCGCCGATCGACAACGACGCCAGCGGCATGGCCACCCTGGCGGCCACCTGGCGCGACCTCGGCCTGGACCGGATGACCCACCGCACCGACGCCGTCCGCGCCGACGGCGACGCGCTGGTCGTCGAGACCCGGGTGGCCCCGGCAGCGCGGACGTTCGCGCTGCGGGCCGTGTACCGGTGGACGCCGGCCGGCGACGACGCCGTCCACCTGGCACTGGGCGTGACCCCCGAGGGCGACTGGCCCGCCGACGTGCCGCTGCCCCGGCTCGGCGTGGTGCTCGAGTTGCCGGCCCGGTACGACCGCGTGACGTGGTTCGGGTGCGGGCCGGGGGAGGCGTACCCCGACTCCCGCACCGCCGCCCGCGTCGGCCGCTTCCACCGCGGGGTCGACGAGCTGCAGACGCCGTACGTGTACCCGCAGGAGAACGGCCACCGCACCGACGTCCGCTCGGCCTTCGTCCACGCCGCCGACGGCTCCGGCCTCGCCGTCGACGGTGCGGCGGTGTTCGGGCTGACCGTCCGGCGCTGGACGACCGCCGACCTGGAGGAGGCGCGGCACCACGCCGAGCTGCGCCCCCGCGACCGTGTCTTCGTCACGCTGGACCTCGCCCAGCACGGCCTGGGCAGCGCGTCGTGCGGGCCGGGCACGCTGCCGGCGTACCGGCTGGCCGTCGAACCGGCCGAGTTCGCCGTGACGCTGCGGTACCGGCCGGCGGTCAACTCCGGTTGAGGAAGCCGATCACCGTCGCCGTCCACCAGGCCAGCTGCGACATCGCGGCCATCAGCAGGCCGGCCCGCAGCAGCCGCCGCGACGGGAACGTGCGGGCGGCCAGCCGGCGGCTCACCGCCAGCGCCAGCACGCCGACCACGCCGGCGACGCCGACCATCCCGACCTTGACCAGCGTGATCGTCGACCCGTAGTCGGGCGAGAGGAGCATGCCGGACAGCATCAGCCCGCCGAGCCCCAGCCAGATCGGCACCGCGAGGGCGGTCGCCGTCGTCACGACCTCGCGCAGCGTGCCGTGGCCGAGCTGCCAGCGCAGGCCGAACCAGTCGACCGCCAGCACGCTGCCCAGCCCGAGCACCACGCAGGCCAGATGCACGAACTGCGCGACCCTGTGCACGATCGCCGGCGGCTCCACCAGCGCGCTGCCGACGACGACGCCGGCCAGCACGATCAGCGTCGAGAACGCCAGCGCCACCTCGGCCCTGGTGACGATCGGCTCGCGCTCCGGCGTCGCGACGACGACGGCGCCGGCCCCGGAGACCGCCGGCAGGGTGCCGGCGACCGCCGGGAGCGTCAGCGCCGCGCCGTCACTCGCAGGCCGACGCCGCAACCAGGAGCGCATGAGCGTCGTTGTAGGCGCCGATGTTCGCCGGGGCGGCCTCCCAGGAGGCGACCCAGAGGTCCTGGGCCGCGGCCGCGGTCATCTCGCCGTCGGCGTGCGCGGCCATCGCGTTGAGGTGGTTGGCCCAGTCCTGCAGCCCGGCGGTCGAGGCGGCGACGGCGGTGGTCATCGCGGTCTCTCGCTCGAGGCAGGCGGCGGCCTGGTCGAGGACGTTGTCCGGCGCGTCCTCGAGCGTGGCGAGGTCGCCGCAGCCGGGCAGCGCCTCGTACGCCTCCAGGGCGGCGGTGGCCTGGGCGACGTCGTCCGGGCCGGAGAGGCGGGTGCGCTTCCAGATGGCCTTCATGTCCTCCTGCGCGATGGTGCCGTTCAGCATGTCGGTGCGGGCCTGGACGTGCTCGCCCCAGTGCCCGATGCCGACTCCAGCGCTCGCGACGTAGGCGTCGCCTGCGGCGAGGCGGTCGACGCAAGCGTTGACGGTGTCGCGGGCGGCCTGGGCGATCTCGAACGAGCCGGTCGCCTCGCCGCGTGACGCCTCGCCGGCGGCGTCGGTGCGGGAGTCGTCGTCGGCGGCCACTGAGTCATCGCCGGTGTCGTCGCGGGTCAGCGCATTCACGCCGGCCCAGCCGAGCAGCGGCAGACCGATGACGAGTACGGCCGCGATGATGAGCCCAGCCGAACCGCGTCGTTGGCGCTTTCGTTGCCGTGGCAAAGGTGCCCCCCTTCAATCCCCGGGCATTTTTCCATATAAGCGTGATCAAATACATAGTCCGCCATATCAGCGGAGAATACGGACATATCGATCTTGTGAGCTGGGGATTCTCTGGTGTGGCGGGGTCGTCGCCAGAGGATTTCTTGATCATGATCGGGTGACGTTCCCGTTCGCGGTCCCTATTGCCGCAATCCGTGAATGCGGACTTGACGCATCGTGAAGATGGGGCGAAAGCGGACGCTGGAATTCACCGTCTGGACACGTCGGCGTCGCCTCGGCGCTGATCCGGGCGGACAGAGTGACGGCCGTGCGCATCCTTCAGGCCGCCAATTTCGTCGCGCCGCACTCAGGTGGGATCCGGACGATGATGGGGCACCTCGCCGACGGCTACGCCGCTGCCGGGCACGAGGTCGTGGCCGTGGTGCCGGGGGAGCGCAACGCGACCCGGGCCACGTCGTACGGACGCATCATCGAGATCGCCGCGCCCACCATCCCGTCCACCGGCGGGTACCGGATGATCACCAAGTGGCGCACCGTCGAGGACCTGCTCGCCATCATCGCGCCCGACCGCGTCGAGGTGTCCGACCGCCTGACGCTGGCCCGCATCGGGCAGTGGGCCGCACGCCGCAAGGTCCCGTCCGCCGTCTTCTCGCACGAGCGGCTCGACGCGCTGCTCCAGTTCCACCTCGGCCGGGCGCTGCCGACCAAGCAGATCGCCGACCGCTGGAACCGCAGGCTGGCCGAGTCGTTCGACACCGTCGTCTGCACCACGCAGTGGGCCGCCGAGGAGTTCGTCCGGCTCGGCGTCGACAACCTCGCGCACGTGCCGCTGGGCATCGACCTCGAGACCTTCCATCCGCGACGACGCGACCTGCGGCTGCGCGCGGAGCTGGCCCGCGGCGCCGACGTGCTGATCGTCACCGCCGTCCGGCTGTCGCCGGAGAAGCGCCCCGACCTGCTCGTTCCGATGGTCGACGAGCTGGTGAGGCGCGGCGCGAACGTGCGCATGGTCGTGTGCGGCGACGGCTCGGTCCGCGACATGGTCGCCGAGCAGGCCGAGGGCAAGCCCGTCACCATGGCCGGCTTCGTCAACGACCGCGCACACCTGGCCGCGGTGCTGGCCAGTGCCGATGTCGTCGTGGCGCCCGGCCCGTACGAGACGTTCGGGCTGGCCGCCCTGGAGGCGATGGCCAGCGGCACGCCGGTGGTCGCGAGCGCCCGCGGCGCGCTGCCCGAGCTGGTGATCGGCGGGTCCGGGCGGACCGCCCCGTCAGACCCCGTGGCGATGGCCGAGGCGCTGCTGGAGGTGGTCGCCGACGGCCCCGCCGCGAGGGGCGCGGCCCGCCGTCGTGCCCAGGATTTCTCCTGGTCGGATACCGTTGAGGGGATGCTTGCGGTACACGGTCTGGAAACCCGTGCGCCGCGGAGACTGTCGCTGGAAGCTACCAGGTCGTAACCTTCCTCCACCTGGTCGGTTACCGGCCGGTCCCGTCAAGGGCGATTGGGAGGAAACGCATGAGCCTCGGCACCACAGACAAGGCTGATCTCGTCGCGGTGCGACCGGTCTCGGTCGGCCGGATGTTCCTGGACCGAGTCGAGGCCACCCCGAGCCGGGAGGCCTACCGCTACCCGAGTGGCTCCGGCTGGTCGTCGCTCACCTGGGACGAGACCAAGGACCGCGTCTGGGTGTTCGCGGCGGGACTCCTCGACCTCGGCGTCGAGCACGAGCAGCGGGTGGCCATCGCGTCGTCGACCCGCATCGAGTGGATCCTGGCCGACCTCGCCATCAACGTCATCGGCGCGGCCACCACCACCGTCTACCCGACCACCACGCCCGAGGACGTCTCCTACATCCTCAGCGACTCCGACACCCGGGTCGTGTTCGCCGAGAACGCCGAGCAGGTGGCGAAGATCGTCGAGCACCGGGCCGAGCTGCCGCAGCTCACCCGCATCGTGGTCTTCGACGACGGCGGCGTCGACCGCCACGAGGGCCTCGTGATCAGCCTGGCCGAGCTCGACGAGCGCGGCCGCGCCCTGCTGGCCGAGCGCCCCGACGCCGTCGACGACGCGCTCGCCGCGGTCGGCCCCGAGACGCTGGCCACGCTCATCTACACCTCCGGCACCACGGGGCGGCCCAAGGGCGTCCGGCTGGTCAACGACAACTGGGTCTACGAGGGTGTCGCGGTCGACGCGTTCAAGATCCTCTCCGTCGACGACGTCCAGTACCTCTGGCTGCCGCTGTCGCACTCGTTCGGCAAGGCACTCGAGGCCATCCAGCTGCGCATCGGCTTCGCGACCGCCGTCGACGGCAACCTCGACAACATCGTCGAGGGCCTCGGCGCAGTCCGGCCGACCTTCATGGCCGGTGCGCCGCGCATCTTCGAGAAGGTGCGCGCCCGGGTCATCACCGGCGTCGACAACGAGGGCGGCCCGAAGGCCAAGATCTTCGCCTGGGCGTTCGGCGTCGGCGCCAAGGTGTCCAACCTGCGGCAGAAGGGCCAGGAGCCCACCGGGCTGCTGAAGTTCCAGTACGGCCTGGCCGACCGGCTGGTGTTCAGCAAGATCAAGGCCAGGCTCGGCGGCAACATCCGGTTCTTCGTCAGCGGCGCGGCGGCGCTGTCCCGCGACGTCGCCGAGTGGTTCCACGCCGCCGGCATGCTCATCCTCGAGGGCTACGGCCTCACCGAGACCAGCGCCGCGTCGTTCGTCAACATGCCGTTCGACTGCCGGTTCGGCACCGTCGGCCCGCCAGCGCCTGGCACCGAGGTGAAGATCGCCGACGACGGCGAGATCCTGCTGCGCGGCCCCGGCGTCATGCGCGGGTACCACAAGCTGCCCGATGTCACCGCCGAGGTGCTCGACGCCGACGGCTGGTTCAGCACCGGCGACATCGGCGAGGTCGTCGACGGCTACCTGCGGGTCACCGACCGCAAGAAGGACCTCATCAAGACCTCCGGCGGCAAGTATGTGGCACCGCAGGAGATCGAGATCATCTTCAAGGCGGTCAGCCCGCACGCCAGCCAGATCGTCGTCCACGGCGACACCCGCAACTACTGCGTCGCGCTGATCACGCTCGACCCCGAGGCCATCGCCGACTGGGCCGAGCACCACGAGCTGCCCGGCCGCTCGTACGAGGAGTTGACCCGGGCGCCGGAGGTCAGGGCGCTGCTGCAGGGCCAGATCGATCAGCTCAACGCGCGGCTGGAGCGGTGGGAGACGATCAAGAAGTTCGAGATCCTGCCGGCCGACCTCACCGTCGAGGGCGGCGACATCACGCCGAGCCTCAAGGTGAAGCGCAAGGCGGTCGAGAAGAAGTACATGGACGTCCTCGACAGCATGTACACCTGACGGATTCGCAGGGCGTTTCGTTCGCGGTTTCGTTCCAGGGCCGCCGGGCGGGGACAATGGGATGTGCCCTCCACCCTGCCCGACGGCTCGCCCGCGCCTGCTGACGGCGCGTTGCCGGCCGGCGCGCTCGACGGCGTCGGCGGCCGCCCGTTCGGCGTGTACCTGCACGTGCCGTTCTGCACCACGCGGTGCGGCTACTGCGACTTCAACACCTACACCGCCGACGAGCTCGGCGCCGCGCCCGGCGCCTCCCGCGCGTCCTGGGCCGACGGCGCCGTCGCCGAGCTGCGGCTGGCCCGCCGGGTCCTCGGCGACGCCGACGTTCCGGTGTCGACGGTGTTCGTCGGCGGCGGGACGCCCACGCTGCTGCCGCCGGCCGATCTCGGCAAGGTCCTGCGCTTCATCGACGACGAGTTCGGGCTGGTCCCCGGCGCCGAGGTGACCACCGAGGCCAACCCCGAGTCCGTCGACGCGCGGTCGCTGGCCGAGCTGCGGGCGGCCGGCTTCACCCGAGTGTCCGTCGGCATGCAGAGCGCCCGGCCGCACGTCCTCGCCGTCCTCGACCGCGTGCACACGCCGGGCCGGCCGGCTCAGGTCGTCGCCGAGGCGCGGGCGGCCGGCTTCGAACACGTCAGCGTCGACCTCATCTACGGCACGCCGGGCGAGACGGCCGACGACTGGCGGGCCAGCGTCTCGGCCGCCGTCGAGGCCGGGCCCGACCACGTCAGCGCCTATGCGCTCATCGTCGAGCCGGGGACGCGGCTGGCCGCCCGCATGGCCCGCGGCGAGCTGCCGCTGCCCGACGACGACGACCAGGCCGACAAGTACGTGCTGGCCGACTCGCTGCTGTCGTCGGCCGGGTTCGAGTGGTACGAGCTGTCGAACTGGTCGCGGACGGCGGCCGGGCGGTGCCGGCACAACGAGCTGTACTGGACCGGCGCGGACTGGTGGGGCGCCGGCCCGGGCGCGCACAGCCACGTCGGCGGCACTCGCTGGTGGAACGTCAAGCACCCGGCGGCCTGGGCGGCCCGGCTGGCGGCGGAGGAGAGCCCGGCGCACGCGCGCGAGGTCCTCGACCCCGAGACCCGGCGGGTCGAACGGGTGCTGCTCGAGGTCCGGCTCGCCGCCGGCCTCGACCTCTCCGTTCTCGACGACGACGGCCGGCAGGCGGCGGCGAAGGTGGTGGCGGACGGCCTGGCCGAGCCCGGCGCGTTCGCCGACGGCCGGCTGGTCCTGACCCGCCGCGGCCGCCTCCTCGCCGACGCCGTCGTCCGCGACCTGCTGCCGTAGCCGGCCAGCTCCGGTCAGGCCGAGCCGGGCTCCGTCACGAAGTCGATCAGCTCCTCGACCCGGCCCAGCAGAGCCGGCTCGAGGTCGGTGTAGGTCGAGACCTTGCCCAGGATGCGCTGCCAGGCCTCCCACGACTCCAGCCGCCAGCCGAGCCGGGCGATGACGCCCTCCTTCCAGGGCTCGCCCTTGGGGACGTCCGGCCACGCTTTCAGACCGAGCACCGCCGGGCGGACCGCCTGCCAGACGTCGATGTACGGGTGCCCGACGATGAGGACGTTGGCGGCGTGCGGGCCGCCGCGGACCGCGTCGGCCAGCCGGGTCTCCTTGCTGCCGGCGACCAGGTGGTCGAGCATGACGCCGAGGCGCCGGCCGGGGCCGGGCTCGAACTCGGCGACAACGGCGGCGAGGTCGTCGGCGCCGCCCAGCTCCTCGACGACGACGCCCTCGACCCGCAGGTCGTGGCCCCACACCTTCTCGACCAGCTCGGCGTCGTGCTTGCCTTCGACGTAGATGCGGCTGGCCCGCGCGGTGCGGGCTCTGTGGTCCAGCACGGCGACGGAGCCGGAGGCGGACACCATGCGGCCGGTGGCCGCGGGCGCCGTCGGGCGGACCAGCTCGACCGGCTTGCCGTCGATCCAGAAGCCGGGTCCGAGCGGGAACGCGCGCCGCTTGCCGTGCCGGTCCTCCAGGATCACGCCGTGCTTGTCGACCTCGACGACGGCGCCGACGTACCCCGTCTGCACGTCCTCGACGACGAGTCCGGGCACGGCCGGCTCCGGCGTGCTGACCGGGCGCTTCGGGTGCGGCGAGTTCGTGAGGACGTCGCGGCCGTAGCGGTCGTTGAAGGGGCTCACGGGTCGTGACGCTAGCCGCTCGCCGGCCGCGGGGCGGGGAACGACACGTATCGGACATGGCAGGGAACCGCGCCAGGAATGGCAGGGGCCCCGCCGGTATCCGGCGGGGCCCCAGTCTTGGGTCGGCGTGGGTGTGCCGGTCAGTGGATCATGGCCGGCGCGGCCTCACCCTCGCCGTCGAGCTCGTCGAACGCCGCCTGCTCGCTGTCAGGGCTGGCGTTGACCGCGGCGAACGCGATGGCCGCGGCCGCCACGAGGATGCCCACGGCCCACCAGATGGCGGTCGTGTAGCCGTCGACCATGCCCTCGAGCTGCACCAGCTCCGGCGACGTCGCGCCGCCGATGTTCGCACTGATGTAGGCCGTGGTGGCGCTGGCCGCGATGGTGTTCAGCAGCGCCGTGCCGATGGCGCCGCCGACCTGCTGCGACGTGTTGATCATCGCCGAGGCGATGCCCGCGTCGCGCGGCTCGACGCCATAGGTCGACAGGCTCATGGCCGGCATGAACGTGGTGCCGAGGCCGATACCCAGCAGGATCTGCGCCGGCAACAGCAGCGCGACGTACGAGCTGTCGACCTCCATCTGGGTCAGCATCAGCATACCGACGGCGGCGAGCAGCAGGCCGGGCGTCATGAGGTAGCGCGCCGGCACGCGGGTCATCAGCCGGGTGCCGATCTGGGTGGAGCCGATGATCATGCCGGCGACCATCGGCAGGAACGCGACGCCACTGCGGATCGGGCTGTACCCCTTGACGGCCTGCATGTAGAACGTGAGGAACAGGAACAGGCCGAACATCGCGATGATGGCCAGACCGAGGGAGAGGTAGACACCGCCGCGGTTGCGCTCGAGGACGACCCGCAGTGGCAGCAGCGGCGCCTTCACCTTCCGCTCCACCAGGACGAACGCGACCAGCAGCACGGCGGTCAGGACGAACATCGCGACGGTCCCGGACTCGGTCCAGCTCTCGGACTCGGCGCGGGTGAAGCCGTAGACCAGCGCGACCAGGCCCAGCGTCCCCAGCAGCGTGCCGGGGATGTCGAGCGGCGAACGGTTCCGGGTGCCCTCGGGCTCCTGCACCTGAGCGAGAGTGCCGATGTAGGCGACCGCCGCGATGGGCAGGTTGACGAAGAACACCCAGCGCCAGTCGAGGTACTCGGTGAGCGCGCCACCGAGGATGAGGCCGAGGGCCGCACCACCACCGGCGATGGCACCGAAGATGCCGAACGCCTTGGCGCGTTCCTTGCCGTCGGTGAACATGACGGCCAGCAGTGAGAGCGCCGCGGGCGCCATCAGCGCGCCGAAGGCACCCTGCAGGGCGCGCGACGCGTACAGCAGGAGCTCGTTGACCGCCGCGCCGCCGAGAGCCGAGGCGCCGGCGAAGCCGATGAGGCCGACCAGGAACGTGTTCTTACGCCCCCACATGTCGGCGATGCGACCGCCGAGCAGCAACAGCCCGCCGAAGGCCAGGGCGTACGCCGTGATGGCCCACTGCCGGTTGGCGTCGGAGATGCCGAGGTCGGACTGGATGGACGGGAGCGCGATGTTCACGATCGTGCCGTCCACCACGATCATCAGCTGCGCGATGGAGATGAACGCGAGCGCTTTCCACCGCCTGGGATCAGGCAGATGTGTTTCAGGCATGACGAAGTCCAATCAAGGTGTGCGAGAAGTTGCTGATCGAGGGTCGGGACCGTCGTCGGCCCGGCTGCGAGCTATCGGGTTTCGAGCTCCTCGAACGTGACTGCGGTGCCGCTCAGCTCCGAGCGGGCAGGTGCACGCAGGCCGTCGAGGAAGATCTGGAGATGCCGGTGCATGAAGCGTTCGACGTGAACGCATGCGGTGCCGGCGACGGGACGGGTCAGCTGGGTGATCGCGACCATGAGATCACCGATGCCGACGTCGGGACGGAGCTGAGCGGACTCGCGCGCGTTGTCCATCAGCTCGGTGACCACCGCCTCCATGCGGAGCCGGGCCGCCACCACGTGCGGGTCGTTCTTGTCGAAGCCTTCGTACAGCAGCGAACACAGCGCCCCGACCCGCTCGTCGGCGGCGCGGTGCACGAAGCGCCGCAGCGCCTCGAACGCGTCGGTCTCTTCGGCCAGCGCCGATTCGGCCTGCTCGGTGATGCGCGCCAGCGAGTACGACGCGACGACATGGATGAGCTCGTGCCGGTCGGCGAAGTGCCGGTACAGCGTGGCGTTGCCCACGCCCGCCCGGTGTGCGATGGCGTCCAGCGGCACGGTGGGGCCTTGCTCGACGAACGCCTCACGGGCCGCGGCGATGATGCGCTCACGGTTGCGGGTGGCGTCGACGCGTGCCGGCTGTCCCCTGCGCTCGGCTGTCGCCATGCCGCCCATGATTCCCCTTTCGAGTCGTACCGACGAAACGGAGATCTTCTCCCCGTTTCCCGAACCGGGGACTGCATCCCCGGATCAGCCTGACGTAATCTCAAACGGGGAAGGCATCCCCACATATTTCCCGCGCCAGATGTGACCTGCATCACATCTGCCGATAGTGGCCCGCCGCGGTGGGCCGCAACCCGGATGTCCAGCACCTTCAACCTACGCGCCGCCACTGACAAAGTCGGCGCCCGCACGCGACGGTGCGACCCGCCCTGTCCCGTGACCTGCGAGGAAAGACGGAAGGGGCCGCAACCACGTAGAATTGGCACTTGCCAGGGTCGAGTGCCAAAGCGCGGCGGGAGGTGTGCTCGGTTGTCCGTCGATGATCGCAAGCTCGACGTCCTCAGGGCGATCGTCGAGGACTACGTCGCCACCCAGGAGCCGGTCGGGTCGAAGGCGCTGGTCGACCGGCACCACCTCGGTGTGTCGCCGGCCACCATCCGCAACGACATGGCCGCGCTCGAGGACGAGGGCTACATCGCCCAGCCGCACACCAGCGCCGGCCGGGTGCCCACCGACAAGGGCTACCGGCTGTTCGTCGACCGGTTGTCGACGGTGAAGCCGCTGTCCTCGCCGGAGCGGCGGGCCATCCAGACCTTCCTCGACGGCGCGGTCGACCTCGACGACGTCGTGTCGCGGACGGTGCGGCTGCTCGCGCAGCTGACCCGCCAGGCCGCCGTCGTGCAGTACCCGTCGCTGAGCCGGTCCACCGTGCGCCACGTCGAGCTGGTCATGCTGGCGCCGGCGCGGGTGCTGGTGGTGCTCATCACCGACACCGGCCGGGTCGAGCAGCGCGTCGTCGACCTCCCGTCCGACGCCGACGACGCCCTGGTGGGCGAGTTGCGGGCGCGTATCAACGCGCTCGTCGTCGGCCAGGACTTCGCCGCCGTCGAGGCTCAGGTCACCGAGCTCACCGAGCGGTTCGGCCCCGAGGACCGCGCCACCGTCGCCGCGGTCACGGCCACGCTGCTCAGCACGCTCATCGAGCGGCACGAAGAGCGGGTCGCCGTCGCCGGCACGGGCAACCTCGCGCGCTACGGCCAGGAGTTCGACCACGAGCTCGAGCCGCTGCTGTCGGCGCTCGAGGAGCACGTCGTGCTGCTCAGGCTGCTCGGCGAGGCCACCAGCCCCACCCCGGTCCGGGTCCGCATCGGCGCCGAGAACGCGCAGACCGGACTCTCGGCCACGTCCGTCGTCACCTCGGGCTACGGGCCGGGCGAACTCGCCCTGGCTAGCATGGGTGTGGTCGGGCCGACCCGCATGGACTACCCCGGCACCATCGCGGCGGTCGGCGCCGTTGCTCGATACGTCAGCAAGATTCTCGCGGCTCACTAGGGAAGACACAGGGTGCCCACCACCGACTACTACGAAGTCCTCGGCGTGCAGAAGAACGCTTCCAGCGAGGAGATCAAGAAGGCGTACCGCCGCCTCGCCCGCCAGCTGCACCCGGACGTCAACCCCGACCCGGCGACGCAGGAGCGGTTCAAGGAGGTCGTCACGGCCTACGAGGTCCTCAACGACCCCCGCAAGCGCGAGATGTACGACCTCGGCGCCGACCCGCTGGCCAGCGGCGGCGGCGCGGGCGGCAACTTCGGCGGCGCGTTCTCGTTCACCGACATCATGGACGCCTTCTTCGGCGGGACCAACGCGCGCGGCCCCCGCAGCCGGGTCCGCCGCGGCCAGGACGCCCTGGTGCAGCTGAAGGTCGAGCTGGCCGACGCCGTGTTCGGCGCCACCAAGGAGCTGCAGGTCGACACCGCCGTCGTGTGCGAGGTCTGCCACGGCGAGGGCACCGCGAAGGGCGCCACCCGGGTCACCTGCCCGACGTGTCAGGGGCAGGGCGAGGTCAGCCAGGTGCAGCGCTCGTTCCTCGGCCAGGTCATGACCACCCGCCCGTGCCCGGCCTGCCAGGGCTTCGGCACCGTGAACCCGAACCCGTGCGTCGAGTGCTCCGGCGACGGCCGGGTCCGCACCCGCCGCACGCTCACCATCAAGATCCCGGCGGGCGTCGACAACGGCACCCGCATCCAGCTGACCGGCCAGGGCGAGGTCGGCCCCGGCGGCGGCCCGGCCGGCGACCTCTACGTCGAGCTGGCCGTCACACCGCACCCGGTGTTCACCCGCAACGGCGACAACCTGCACTGCACGCTGCAGCTGCCGATGACCGCCGCCGCGCTCGGCACCAGCGTCGACCTCGAGACGTTCGACGGCCTGACGACGGTCGAGGTGCGGCCCGGCGCCCAGCACGGCGAGATCATCAAGCTCGGCGCCCGCGGCGTCCCCAAGCTGCGCGGCACCGGCCGCGGCGACCTGCTGATCCACGTCGAAGTGCAAACGCCGACGAAGATCGACGCCCGGCAGGAGGAGCTGCTGCGCGAGCTGGCCGGGCTGCGCGGCGAGGAACGGGTCGAGGGGCCGGGCGCCGCCGGCGGCCACGGCAACTTCTTCACCCGCATCCGCGACGCCTTCAAGGACGGGCTCAACTGACCGCTCCGGTGTTCCTCGCCGACGCCGCGGCGCTGCGCGCGTCGGACGTCGTGGTCCTCGACGGCGACGAGGGCCGGCACGCCGCGGTGGTGCGTCGCATCGCGCCCGGCGAGGCGGTCGAGCTCACCGACGGCGCCGGGCAGCTGGCCCGCTGCGTCGTCGTCGCCGCGTCGAAACAGGGCCTCACCTGCGAGGTCACCGAACGGGTCGACGTGCCCGAGCCGCGGCCGCGGGTGGTCGTCGCCCAGGCGATCCCCAAGGGCGACCGCGGCGAGACCGCCGTCGAGACGATGACCGAGGTCGGCGTCGACGAGATCCTCCCGTGGGCCGCGCAGCGGTGCGTGGTCCGGTGGACGGGGGAGCGCGGCGACAAGGCGCTGCGCCGCTGGCGGTCGACGGCGCGCGAGGCCGGCAAGCAGTCGCGGCGCGCCTGGCTGCCGGCCGTGGGCGACGCGATGCCGACGACGGCGCTCGCGGGCCGCGTGGAGGCCGCCGCGCTCGCCGTCGTGCTGCACGAGGAGGCCACCACGCCGCTCGGCGCCCTCGACCTCCCCGCCGACGGCGACATCCTGCTGATCGTCGGCCCCGAGGGCGGGGTGGCGCCGGACGAGCTGGACCGGCTGGCCGCCGCTGGCGCCGTCGTCGCCCGGCTCGGCCCGACCGTGCTGCGGACCTCGACCGCCGGCACCGTCGCCGCCGGCGTCGTGCTCGCGCGCACGCCGCGCTGGGCCTAGGCGGCTACTCGACGGTGAACGTGCGGCTGTCGCTCATCGGCGGGCGGCCCTCGCCGCCGGACACGTCCTCCTCGCTCATGACGATCTCGTAGCTGCCCGGTTCGAGGTCCAGCGCCATCGAGAACTCCGCGAACGTGCAGCACTCCGTCGTCGACGTGAACCCGCTGTCGACGACCTCGCCGTCGCGGCGCAGCTCCCACAGCACGTTGGCCTCGTTCACGGCGGCCTCGCCGTCGACGGTCACCGGGCTGCTCACGACCGCACCCTCGGCCGGGTTGTTGAGCTGCACCAGCTGCCGCACCTCGAGCTGGTCGGCCCGCGCCAAGGGTTCACTGGGGTCCTGGCCGCCGACCGTGATGCGGACCGGCAACGAGCCGTCCAGCTGAGCGGCCGCGGCCGCGGCCGTCGCCGTGTAGACCAGCTGCTGGGCGGCGAGATCGGCATCCTCGCCGACCGTCGGCGGTGCACTCAGGTCGACGTCGATGGCGCCGTCGCCGATCTCGGCCGTCGTCACCTCGACGCCAGGCTCCCACAGCGACGTGTAGTCGGGGTCGGCCGGCGGCGCCGTCAGCATCTCGTTCACGGCGGCGGCGATCGGCGACAGCGACGTCTCGACGGTGTGGAACTCGCGGACCAGCCGCAGGCCGTCGCCGGAGTCGGCCACGTAGTACACCGGCACCGACAATGACTGCGTCGCCGGCGGGGTGGTCTCGGTCGCCGACGTCGGCGGCGGGGCCGTCTCGGTCGGCGTCTCGCTCGGCGAAGGCGCCGGCGAGGTGGACGTCTGCGAGGCGACGGGAGCGTCGTCGTCGTTGTTCAGGGCGATCGCGCCGCCCACGATCACCGCGGCCGCCAGGGCCGTCGCCCCCGCGAGCCCGAGTACCACCGGTCGTCGCCACATCGGAACCACCGCCGTCCTCCTCCTGATCCGGGCCAGGCCGTCAGGGCCCGGCTGCGACCGCTCAGCGGCGCGGTGGAGTGCGTCGTGGAGCCGCTGCTCCTCGGGTGTCCAGTTCTCTGGCGTGCTCACCGCTGCCTCCTCACGACCAGTCCGTCATCGCCGCGCGCAGCCCGGCCAGCCCACGTGAGGCATGGCTCTTGACCGCGCCGTTGCTGATCTTCATCGCGCCGGCGATCTCCGACTCGGAGTACCCGCCGTAGTAGCGCAGGACGAGCGCCTCGCGCTGGCGCTCGGGCAGCCCGCGCAGCGCGTCGACGACGGCGTCAGCGGCGGCGCCGCCGACGGCGACCTGCTCGGCGCTGGGCGCGTGGCCGGGCGGCTCCTCCGGATGACGGGCCACCACCCCGCGGCGGCGCTGGACCGAGCGGCAGCCGTGCACGACGGACGTGCGCAGGTACCCGACCGCGGCGGCCGGTTCGCGCAGCCGTCGCCACCTGCGGTGCAGGGCCACGAACGCGTCCTGGACGACCTCCTCGGCGACGGCCTCGTCGCCCTGGAGCAACGTGGCCAGCCGGACGAGGCGGACATAGTGCGCCGCGTAGAGGTCCGTGATCGCTTCGTCGGCCTCGGACCCGGTCCTGTCTTGCACCACATACCCCTACTGACGCGTTGCCGGCGGTGCCGGTTTACCGATGCGCGCCCAACCGTAGGGGATCGGCTCGGTGATCTTCAGCCGAACATGGTCACTCGAGGTCGGTGCCGGTGACCAGGTCGGGGTTGGCGGCGAGGAACGCGTCCATGTCGTCCTCAGCGAGCGCGGTCCACAGCTGACCTGCGCGTTCCTCGTCGTAGACGACGATGCTCTGTGCCCCTTCCATGCCGGTGCCGTTGGTGGGCACCGTCAGGAAGGTCATGTCGTCGGCGCGCAGGTCGCGCATGGACAGCGCGAGGTCGACCATGCCGAACGCGCTGAGCTCCTCGTCGACGCGAGCGGCCTGGCCGATGGCGCCGGCGATGCCGTTGATCTTGCCGGGATCGGTCAGCGTTCCGGACGAGATCAGCTCGTTCATCAGCGCACGGAGGAAGTTCTGCTGCCGTTTGACGCGGTCGAAGTCGCCGCCGGGCAGGTCCTTGCGGTCGCGGACGTACTGCAGCGCCTGCTCGCCGGTGAGCGTGTGGGTGCCGGGCGGGAGCGGGTCCTCGTCGTCGGCGAGGGGGGTCTCCTGGTCGAACGTCAGGGTGACGCCGCCCAACTCGTCGGTGAGCGCCTCGAACCCGTTCCAGTCGATCAGCGCCAGGTGGTCGACCCGGATGCCGGTGAGCTCCTCGAGGGTCTGCACGAACAGCGCCGGCCCGCCGAAGGAGTACGCCGCGTTGATCTTGTTGCGGCCGTGGCCGGGGATGTCGATCCAGGTGTCGCGAGGTATCGAGATCAGGTAGCCGCGGTCGCGGCCCTCCGGGAAGTGCGCCAGCATGATGGTGTCGGTGCGCGCCGCGCCCGGCTCGTACACGTCGACCTTGTCGGCACCGTCCAACCCGCCCAGCAGGAACGTGATGCTGTCGCCGGGCAGCTCGGCCGGGCGCGCGGTCTCGGGGATGTCGAACGCGTCGGGGATCCGCTCGATGTTCGACGACAGCCGGTTCACGAAGTAGAACGCACCGCCGGCCACCGCGAGCAGCAACGCCACCAGCGTCACCAGCACGATCACGAGGATCCGGCGGTTGCGCCGGCGCTTGCGCGGCGGCTCGGCCGGCGTGGCGTCGGTGGACGAGTCGGGCTGCGGGTCCTCGGGCGGGTTCGACATGGCTCCAGAGAGTACGGTCGGGCGGCGACGACGCGGCGAGGACACCCCGCCCGGCGGTGGCCCCTCAGTGAGATGACGCCCGGCACGGCAGGCCGGTTGCACGGGTCCACGACCGCGTCACCTCAGTGCCCTACCATCCAGCTACCCGAACCACCGGAGGCACGAGTGACCCGAGACGCGGACTGCCTGTTCTGCAAGATCGCCGGCGGGCAGATCCCGGCCGACGTCGTGCGCGAGACCGAGCACACGCTCGCGTTCCGCGACATCTCGCCGCAGGCGCCCACCCACGTGCTGGTGGTGCCGCGCGAGCACCACCGCGACGTCGCGTCGCTCGCGGCCGCCGCGCCGGACACGCTGGCCGAACTGGTCCGGACGGCCGCCGCCGTCGCGGCCGGCGAGGGAATCGAGGCGTACCGGCTGGTGTTCAACACGGGGGAGCAGGCCGGTCAGTCGGTGTTCCACGTGCACGCACACGTGCTCGGCGGACGCGCGATGACCTGGCCGCCCGGCTGAGCACAGGGACAAATCCGCATGACTTGTCAGCGCTCACGGGTAGCATTCAACCCATCCACTGAACAGCGCGATCGAGACGGGAAGCAGGCGTGACAGGCCCAGCGAGGCCGCCCATGACGAAGACAGAACAGGCCGAACAGCAGGCCGCCCAGCACACCATCGTCGTACCCACGAGCATCTCCATGGTGAGTCTGCTCGGCTCGGCCGACGAGCTCATCAAGGTCGTCGAGTCGTCGTTCCCCGACGTCGACATCCACGTGCGCGGCAACCAGATCACGATGACCGGCCGGCCGGGCGACATCGCCGAGGCCGAGAGCGTCATCGACGAGATGGTGGCCGTGCTGCGCACCGGGCAGGGCATGACGCCCGAGGCCGTCGAGCGGACGGTGTCCATGCTGCGCGCCCGCACTGGCGAGCGGCCGGCCGAGGTGCTGACCGCCAACATCCTGTCGAGTCGTGGGCGCACCATCCGGCCCAAGACGCTGAACCAGAAGCGCTACGTCGACGCCATCGACCACCACACCGTCATCTTCGGCATCGGCCCGGCCGGCACCGGCAAGACGTACCTCGCGGTCGCCAAGGCCGTGCAGGCGCTGCAGGCCAAGCAGGTCAGCCGCATCCTGCTCACCCGGCCGGCCATCGAGGCGGGCGAGCGGCTGGGCTTCCTGCCCGGCACGCTGTCGGAGAAGATCGACCCGTATCTCCGGCCGCTGTACGACGCGCTGCACGACATGATGGACCCCGCCTCGATCCCGCGGCTGATGACCGAGGGCACCATCGAGGTGGCGCCGCTGGCGTACATGCGCGGGCGCACGCTCAACGACGCGTTCGTCATCCTCGACGAGGCGCAGAACACCTCCGCCGAGCAGATGAAGATGTTCCTCACCCGGCTCGGCTTCGGGTCGAAGATGGTCGTCACCGGCGACGTCACCCAGGTCGACCTGCCGGCCGGCACCACCAGCGGCCTGCGGGTGGTCGAGGGCATCCTCGACGGCATCCAGGACGTCCACTTCTGCCGGTTGAACAGCCGCGACGTCGTCCGGCACCGGCTGGTGGGCGAGATCGTCGAGGCGTACACCCGCTACGACGCCGTGCAGGAGGCGGCGCAGGGCAACGGGCGGTCGCGCGTTCCCGGCCGGCGCCCGTGACCATCGAGGTCAACAACGAGTCCGGCGCCGAGGTCGACGAGAAGACGCTGTCCGACCTCGCCCGGTTCGTCCTCGACCACCAGCGCATCCACCCGCTCGCCGAGCTGGCCGTCCTGCTGGTCGACACCGACACGATGGAACAGCTGCACGTGCAGTGGATGGACGAGCCCGGCCCCACCGACGTGCTGTCGTTCCCGATGGACGAGCTGCGGCCCACGCCCGACGACGCCGAGCCCGAGCCCGGCCTGCTCGGCGACGTCGTGCTCTGCCCCGACGTCGCCGCCACGCAGGCCAAGGCCGCCGGTCACAGCACCGAGGACGAGTTGCAACTGCTGACCGCCCACGGCATCCTCCACCTCCTCGGCTATGACCACGCCGAGCCTGAGGAGGAGAAGGAGATGTTCGGGCTGCAGAAACAGCTGCTGACCGACTGGCGGAACGCCCGAGGAGGCGGCCGCTGATGTTCGCCTCACCGCTGCCCGCCGCCACGCTGGCCGCCGCCGCGGACTCGTCCACCACCGCGGGTGGCGCGTCCACCGTCTGGCTGCTGGTCTCGGCGGCGGTGCTGGTGGTCGTCGCGATGCTGTTCGCGATGTCCGAGGCGGCGCTGACCACCATCTCGCGCAGCCGCGCCGAGGAGTTGCACCGCGCCGGCCGCCGCGGGTCCGACGCCCTGGTGCGGGTCGCCTCCGACCCCGTCCCGGCGCTGAACACCGCGCTGCTGCTGCGCATGGCCTGCGAGGTCGCCGCGGTCGTCATGGTCGCGGTGGTGTGCGAAGAGTACTTCGACCCGTGGTGGCAGACGCTGCTGGTCGCCGCCGGCAGCATGGTCGTCGTGTCGTTCGTCGTCATCGGCGTCGCGCCGCGCACGCTGGGCCGCCAGCACGCCGAGGGCGTCGCGCTGGCCTTCGCCGGCCTGCTGCTCAGCGTCACGCGCGTGCTCGGCCCGATCCCGAAGCTGCTCATCATGCTCGGCAACGCGCTCACCCCGGGCAAGGGCTTCCGCGAAGGGCCGTTCGCGACGGAGGCCGAGCTGCGCGAGCTGGTCGACCTCGCCGAGGCCGGCCGCATCATCGAGTCCGGCGAGCGGCAGATGATCCACTCGGTCTTCGAGCTGGGCGACACCGTGGTCCGCGAGGTCATGGTGCCGCGCACCGACGTCGTGTTCATCGAGGCGAACAAGACGCTGCGGCAGTTCCAGTCGCTGGCGCTGCGCAGCGGGTTCAGCCGCATCCCCGCGGTCGGGCCGGGCGGGCTCGACGACATCGTCGGCATCACCTACCTCAAGGACGTCGCGCGCCGGCTCTACGACAACCGCGACGCCGAGTCCGTCGAGCGGGTCGGGTCCGTGCTCCGGCCGGCGTTCTTCGTACCGGACTCCAAGCCGGCCGACGACCTGCTGCGCGAGATGCAGGCGCAGCGCATCCACGTCGCCGTCGTCGTCGACGAGTACGGCGGCACCGCCGGCCTGGTCACCATCGAGGACATCCTCGAGGAGATCGTCGGCGAGATCACCGACGAGTACGACTCCGACGAGGACGGCATCGAGACCCTCGACGACGGCGTGGTCCGGGTGAGCTCCCGGCTGCACATCGACGACCTCGGCGAGCTGTTCGGCCTGGAGCTGTCCGACGACGACGTCGACACCGTCGGCGGCCTCATGGCCAAGCAACTGGGCCGGGTGCCCATCGCCGGAGCCGAGGCCGACGTCGCCGGGCTGCACCTCGTCGCGGAGGGTCCGTCCGGCCGCCGCAACCGCATCGGAACCGTCAGGGTGAGCCGGCTCGTTCAGGTCACCGACAGCGAGCCGCACGAGGAGCATGCGTGAGCGACGCACTCGACCCCGAGGACGCCAAGATCCTCACCCTGGCCCGGTCCGCCCGGGCACGCACCGGCGCACCCGCCGGCGCGGCGGTCCGCGACGCCGACGGCCGCACATACGCCGCCGCCGACGTCGCGCTGCCGTCGCTACGCCTCACCGCGCTGCAGCTGGCCGTCGCTTCGGCGGTGTCCAGCGGGGCCACCGGACTCGAGGCGGCGGCGGTCGTCACCACCGGTGATGCCGCCGGTGTGGACACCGCGGTGGTGTCGGATCTCGGCGGACCGGGTATACCGGTCTACGTCGCTGGTCCCGACGGCACGCCGCTTACGGCGCTGCGTTCGTAGCCATCCTCATCCGAGTGCGCTAACGTGCGGCCGTTCGACCTCCGAGGCGACCGACCGAAGACGGAGATACGAATGAACTTCTGCAGCAACTGCGGGGCGCCGGCGACGGGCTCGGCGTACTGCGGCAACTGCGGTGCGCCGATGCCGGCGTCCGCGGCGGCCCAGACGCCTGCTCAGGCGCCGGCCGGGCCGGGCGGTTCGTCCACGCCCGGTGGCCCGTCCGCACCCGGCACGACGCCGGGCGGAGCGGCGTCCGCGCCTGGTGGGGTGGGTCTACCCGGTGGGGCGGCCGCGCCAGGCGGCGCGGCGCGCAACCCGTTCGCCGACATCCCGGTGCTGGACTACGCCCGCGACATCGTCGCGCTGGTGCTCCTGCTCGTCTCGTTCGGCATGCCGTGGGACCTCGAGGACTCGGCCACCGGCAAGGTCTACGTCGTCCTGGTGACGCTGCTGTCCGTCATCTCGCTGGCGCTGCCCTACCTGAAGCGCGGCGGCGTGCTGCCGCCGTCGTGGGGCACCGCGGAGTTGCGGCTGGCCCGCCTCGCCGCCAACGCGCCGTACGTCGTGGTCGTGCTGATCACGCTGGTGCTCGGCTACGTCGGCGAGAACGGCGGCGACGGCGTGGGCGTCGGCATCGCCTTCGGCCTGGCCGGCGCGCTGCTCGCGGCGCAGGGCCGCGAGGCCGAGCAGACCCCGACCGGCGACGGACCGCTCTGGCGGTGGGTCGCACTGGGCATCGGCGGGCTGTTCGCGCTGCTGACGGTGGTCAGCCTCATCACGTTCCTCACCGACTCCGCCGAGGGCCTCGAGTGGGAAGTCGTCACCTACCTCATCGTCGCGATGCTGCTGTCGCTCGCGCTGGTCGCGCTCCCGCTGCTGGGCGTGCTGCGCGGCGACGCCGCCTGGCGCGACGTGCTGCTGCTGCTCGGCGTCGTGGCGCTGTTCGTCGGCGTGTGGCAGATGGGCGCCGACGCCACCATGTCCGACGCGTGGAGCCTCAGCACGTTCGGGCCGCGGCTGATCCTCGTCCCGGCGCTCGCCGTCGCGGCGGCCGCGCCCGGCCTGCGGTCGCAGTACCAGCAGACGCCCGGCGCGGCGTACTGGTCCGCCGTCGGCGCGCGGATGCTCGAGTTGTCCATGCTCGTGGCCGCCGCCGGTGTCGTCCTGTACGTCCTGCAGATCATCGCGGTCGAGGACGGCCGCGGCATCGGCATCGTCGTGCTCGTGCTCATGCTGATCCTGGCGCTGGCGGCCCTGGTCGGCCGCAACGCTCTGGTCCGCGACGCCAACGCGGGCCGGGCCATCGCGGTCGTGGTCGGCGGCGTGTTCATCCTGCTCGGCATCGTGATCGCGGCCATCCTCGGCGCCTCCGACGAGACGATCGTGTCCGAGGCCGACGCGACGATCATCAGCGTGCTGTGGTGGTTCGGGGTGGCGCTGTTCGTGGTGCTGACGGCGCCGCCGTCGGTCCGCGCCGAGTACGGCCCGATCGGCGCCAGCCAGCTCAGCTTCAGCAGCGTGCTGCCGGGCAACGGCGGCGGCAGCGGTTCGGCCACGACGACGGCGGCGGCGCCCGCCGGCAGCGGGGTCGCGACCGGAGCCGCCGCGGCGGCCGCCGGAGCCGCGGCGGCCCGCCCGGCCGAGGCGAAGGCCGCGGCCGCGGAACGCGACGCCGAGGCGAAGACCCAGGCCGCCGAGCTCAAGGCGGACGCCAAGACGCAGGCCGCCGAGGCCAAGGCCGAGGCTGCCACGCAGGCCGCGAACGCGAAGACCGACGCCGCCGAGACGAAGGCGGCGGCCGAGGCCAAGGCCGCCGACGCCAAGGCGGACGCGGCGGCCAGGACGGACGGCGCGGCCAAGGGTGGCGAGGTGCCGGCCAGCCCGGCCGTGCCCGCCGGCGAGGCCAAGACCGTCACCGGTGCCCCCGGCGGCGGCGAGGGCCTGCTCGGCGAGGCGAAGCCCGGCCCGATCAGCGTCCTCGCCGTCGGCCAGTCCAGCGCCGACGACACCGCCACCCGCATCGACCAGCCTCGGGTCGAGCCGGCCACCCGGGTCGACCAGCCGGCCGTCTCCGACGCCGGCCTGCCGGGGTCCGGGTTCGACGCCCGCACGGCGCTCGACCCGAACACCCCGCTGCAGACGCTGGCCGACATCGCTGCCCAGGAGCCGGGGCTGCGCAAGTACGTCGCCGCCAACCCGTCGACCTACCCGGAGCTGCTGACCTGGCTGAGCCAGCTCGGCGACCCCGAGATCGACGAAGCGCTGCGCCGTCGCGGCCGCTGAGCTGACACACACCGACGCCGGCCGGGGTTCACGCCCAGGCCGGCGTCGTTTGTTTGTCAGTGCGCCGGGGTGTTGCCGAGTTGGCCGTCCCCCTGCTGCCCATGGTCTTAGCCGGGGACGCGCGCCTCAAGTCCGACGCCTCTGCTGGTTGCGGTGGTCTGTGGTTGGGGGCTCTGGACTTGACCCGCGCGTCCCCGGTCTAAAGAACGGGCAGCTATCAGGGGGACGGGGGGGTGTGGCGACGGGCGGGTCCTGGTCTGGTGTGACGTCGTGGTCTGCCGTTACGCGAAAGGGCGGGTTCGGGGCTGGTGGCGTGACTTGGGGCCAGGACGTAACGGCAGACCAGGACCCCGGCCTTACCAACGTGGGTGTGGAGCGCGTCCTGGGTGTGAGTCGCGTTTTCGGGCCTGTTTCGCCGGTTCGGCGCGCCTCACACCCAGGACGCGCCTCAGACCCAGGACGCCAACGCCGCAAATCGGGCGAACGGCGCGAACGGTCGGGCTGTGCCCGGTTCTTCCCCGTCCCCCTGATAGCTGCCCGTTCTTAGGCCGCGTGCGCGCGGGTCAAGCGGTCATCGCCGCGCGAAGCGCTCCAAATTGTCCGCTTGAGGCGCGGGTGCGCGGCTAAGAAAATGGGCAGCAGGGGGGACGCCCAACTCGGCAAACCCCCGCCGAACCGTGGCACCTGGTCAGCTGCGGTCCAACACCACGGTGAGGGCATCGGCCGCAGCGTCGCGCACGCCGGTCAGGCCGGCGCCGTCGGCGAGGGCGCCGAGGACCGCGCCGTCGACCACGGCCAGGACCACGTGCGGCGGTATGTCGGCGGCGAGGCCGGAGTGGTCCAGCACGGCCGCCACGCTCTCGCGCGCCGCCGCGTTGGTGCGCTTGGCGGCCGCCGCGAACAGCGGCTCGCGGGCGGCCAGCACGTAGCGTTCGTACCACGCGACCAGCGCGCCGTACTCGTCCGGCGTCAGGAGGGCGGCGATCATCCGGGCCACCGCAGCTGCGCCCCGCCGCCGGGCCGGCAGTGCCTCGACGGCGGCGGACATGCGGGCGACGTCGGCGTCGGCGAGGGCTTCGACGGCGGCGCGGCGCAGCTCGGTCAAGTCGGCGAAGTAGTAGGTCGTCGCGCCCAGGGGCACGCCCGCCTTGCCCGCCACCGCACGGTGGCTCACGGCCTCCAGCCCGCCGTCCAGCAGCAGGTCGGCCGCCGCCCGGACCAGGGCGGCGCGCCGCTGCTCGCCCTTGGCGGTCGCCATCAGTGTGCCCCGCCGCCGGCGAGGTTCAGCAGGATCACGCCGGACACGATGAGCCCGATCGCCGCGATGCGCAGGAACGTCGCCGGGTCGTCGAAGAACAGCATGCCGACGATGGCCGTGCCGGCCGCGCCGATGCCGGTCCAGACCGCGTACGCGGTACCGACCGGCAGCTCGCGCAGGCCCAGGCCCAGCAGCAGCATGCTGATGACGACCGTGACGCCGAAGGTCAGCGACGGCCAGAGTCGGGTGAAGCCGTTGGACTCCTTGAGCGAGACCGCGAAGGCCGTTTCGAACAGCCCGCCGACGATCACGTAGAGCCACGCCATGATGTCCTCCTCATACTTCAATTCCTGTACGACTGTACCATAAAACTGGTACGAGTGTACAACTCGGCTCCGCGACGGGACCGGAGGTGGGAGACTCGACACCGTGATCGGTGACTACGAGGGCTTCCGCTCCGGCTTCGCCTGCTTCGTCGGGCGGCCCAACGCGGGCAAGTCGACCCTGACCAACGCGGTAGTCGGCGAGAAGATCGCGATCACCTCGAACCGGCCGCAGACCACCAGGCACGCCATCCGCGGCATCGTGCACCGGCCCGATGGCCAGCTGGTCATCGTCGACACCCCCGGGCTGCACCGGCCGCGCACGCTGCTGGGCCAGCGGCTCAACGACGTCGTCCGCACCACGTGGGCGGAGGTCGACGTCATCGGGCTGTGCGTCCCGGCCGACGAGGCCGTCGGCCCGGGCGACCGGTTCATCGCCGGCGAGCTGGCCGCGCTCCGGCGGACGCCGAAGCTGGCCGTCGTCACGAAGACCGACCGCGTGAGCGCAAGCCGGCTGGCCGAGCAGCTCACCGCCGTCGCGGCGCTCGGCACCGAGGCCGGCATCGAGTGGGCCGACGTCGTCCCCGTCTCCGCAACGAAGGGCGACCGGGTGGAGCTGCTCACCGAGCTGCTGCTCGCCCAGCTGCCGGAAGGGCCGCCGCTGTACCCCGACGGCGAGCTCACCGACGAGCCGGAGGAGACGCTGATCGCCGAGCTGGTCCGCGAGGCCGCGCTCGAGGGCGTCCGCGACGAGCTGCCGCACTCCATCGCCGTCGTCGTCGAGGAGATGATCCAGCGCGAGGACCGCCCGGCCGACCGGCCGCTGCTGGACATCCATGCCAGCCTCTACGTCGAGCGCGACAGCCAGAAGGCGATCGTCATCGGCCGCAAGGGCACCCGGCTGCGCGACGTCGGCACCCAGGCGCGGACGCAGATCGAGCGGCTGCTCGGCACCCCGGTCTTCCTCGACCTGCACGTCAAGGTCGCCAAGGACTGGCAGCGCGACCCCAAGCAGCTGGGCCGCCTGGGTTTCTGAGGCAGTGCTAGAGTCTCTCTTCGTGCGGCGTTTCAGCCTCCTGCTTAGCTGCCGCGATGGGGTCCGCTAGACCGGCTCCCTCATCGCGGTGAGTTCGCGCTGCCGGTCGCGCTCTGTCCGACCCTCCCGAGCAGGAGCCTTTCCGCCATGACCATCGTCAACGTCTGGCCGCCCGCGCAACAGCCGTCAGGTATGCCCGTCGAGCGCTACCGGCCCTTCCACGAGCAGATCGTCGTCGACCTCCCCGACCGCACCTGGCCTGCCAAGCGCATCACCGCCGCGCCGCAGTGGTGCGCCGTCGACCTGCGCGACGGCAACCAGGCACTCATCGACCCGATGAACGCCGAGCGCAAGATGCGCATGTTCAAGCTGCTGGTACGCATGGGCTACAAAGAGATCGAGGTCGGCTTCCCGGCCGCCAGCCAGACCGACTTCGACTTCGTCCGCGAGCTGATCGAGGGCGAGCACATCCCCGGTGACGTCGTCATCCAGGTGCTGACGCAGTGCCGCGACCACCTCATCGAGCGGACGTTCCAGTCGCTGGTGGGCGCGAAGCAGGCCATCGTGCACCTCTACAACTCGACGTCGATCCTGCAGCGCCGCGTCGTGTTCGGCCTGGACCGCGACGGCATCACCGACATCGCGACGTCGGGTGCGCGGTCGGCGCAGAAGTACGCCGAGGCGATCACCCCGGACACCGAGATCTACTGGGAGTACTCGCCCGAGTCCTACACCGGCACCGAGCTGGACTACGCGGCGGAGATCTGCGGCGCCGTCGCCGACGTCCTGCAGCCGACGCCGGACCGCCGGATGATCGTCAACCTGCCGGCGACGGTCGAGATGGCGACGCCGAACGTGTACGCCGACTCCATCGAGTGGATGAACCGCAACCTGCCGCACCGCGAGTCGATGATCCTGTCGCTGCACCCGCACAACGACCGCGGGACGGGGGTCGCGGCGGCCGAGCTGGGGCTGCTGGCCGGCGCCGACCGCGTCGAGGGGTGCCTGTTCGGCAACGGCGAGCGCACCGGCAACGTCGACCTCGTCACGCTGGGCATGAACCTGTTCACGCAGGGCATCGACCCGCGGATCGACTTCGGCGACATCGACGAGATCCGCCGCACGGTCGAGTACTGCAACCAGCTGCCGGTGCCCGAGCGGCACCCGTGGGGCGGCGACCTCGTCTACACCGCGTTCTCCGGCAGTCACCAGGACGCCATCAAGAAGGGCTTCGAGGCGCTCGAGCGCGAGGCCAAGGAGGCCGGCGTCGCGGTCGAGGACCACCTCTGGGAGGTCCCGTACCTGCCGGTCGACCCGAAGGACGTCGGCCGCACGTACGAGGCGGTCATCCGGGTGAACTCGCAGTCCGGCAAGGGCGGCGTCGCCTACATCATGAAGAGCGAGCACCAGCTCGACCTCCCGCGCCGCCTGCAGATCGAGTTCTCCGGCGTCGTCCAGGGCCTCACCGACGGCGAGGGCGGCGAGGTCGAGCCCGCGCGCATGGGCGAGGTGTTCCGCGCCGAGTACCTCGAGCGCGACACGCCGCTGGCGCTGAACTCGGTGCACACGTCGTCGGCGGCGGGGGAGCGCGACGCCCTCCAGGTCGGGGTGTACGTCGACGGCGTCCGGCAGGTGCTGCACGGCAGCGGCGACGGCCCGATCGACGCGTTCACCGACGCGCTGCGCAGCATCGGCCACGACGTCCGGGTGCTCGACTACGCCGAGCACGCGCTCACGTCCGGCGCCGACGCGAAGGCGGCCGCGTACCTCGAGTGCTCGGTCGGCGGCGAGGTGTTCTGGGGGGTCGGCATCGACCCGAACATCGTGACCGCCTCGCTCAAGGCCATCGTCAGCGCCGTCAACCGATCGGTCGCTCGCCGCGACTCTTGACAGCACCAGAGGTATAGACCATCGTCAACGCTCGCCGGATCGATCACCCCCGATGCCGAGGAGCACCCGATGGCCAGCTGGACCCGCACTCTGGCCGTCACCGCCGGCGCCACCGCGCTGGTCGTGACGGGGAACGTCGCCTCACACCTGCTGGCGGCGGAGCCCGATGCGGCTCCGGCCGACGACGCCCTGACTGCCGACCTCGACGCGATCCTCGCCGATCCGCGGCTGGACGGCGGTCAGGCGTCCGTCGTCGTGCGCGACGCCGCG
This sequence comes from Jiangella alkaliphila, assembly GCF_900105925.1. Lineage (NCBI taxonomy): Bacteria > Bacillati > Actinomycetota > Actinomycetes > Jiangellales > Jiangellaceae > Jiangella > Jiangella alkaliphila. Next base: position 3,360,569 of record NZ_LT629791.1, read on the forward strand.
ACCGGTGAGACGCTCTACGAGCACGACGGCGCCCAGCGGCTGATGCCGGCGTCGAACGAGAAGCTGCTGACGTCGGCGGTCGCATTGGACGTGCTCGGCGCCGACCACACCTTCGCGACGATCGTCGCGACGACGGGGCAGCGGACCGGGCCGATCCTGCGCGGCGACGTGTACCTGCGCGGCACCGGCGACCCGACGCTGCTGGCGTCGGACTACGCGGAGCTGGCCGCCCAGCTGGCCGACGACGGGGTCCGCGTGGTCTCCGGTCGGGTGCTGGCCGACGACACCTGGTTCGACGACGTCCGGCTCGGCAACGACTGGGCCTGGGACGACGAGCCGTACTACTACGCGGCGCCGGTCTCCGCGCTGACCGTCGCGCCGGACACCGACTACGACGCCGGCACCGTCATCGTCAACGTGGATCCTGGCGCGGCCGCCGGCGACCCGGCGCTCGTCACGCTCACCCCTGACACCGACGCCGTCACCATCGTCAACGGGGCCACCACCGGCGCCAGCAACGCCGTCTCCGTCGAGCGCGAGCACGGAAGCGACCGCATCGTCGTCTCCGGCACCGTCGCGGCCGGCGGCAACGGCGCCAGCGAGTGGGCCAGCGTCGAGGAGCCCACCGACTACGCCGCCGACGTGTTCGTCAAGGCGCTGGCCGCCGAGGGCGTCCGGGTCACCGGCGGGATCGGCCGCGGCACCACCCCGTCCGGCGCGACCGTGCTGGCCGAGCACGAGTCGATGCCGCTGAGCGAGCTGCTGGTGCCGTTCCTCAAGCTCAGCAACAACGGCCACGCCGAGGTGCTGATCAAGGCGATGGGCCGCGAGGTCTCCGGCGCCGGCACGTGGGCCGCCGGGCTGGCCGTGCTGCGCGCGGAGCTGCCCGAGTACGGCGTCGACACCGCCACCATCGCGAACCGCGACGGCTCCGGGCTGTCGCGGCGCAACCTCATCCCGGCCGCCGAGCTGGCCGACCTGCTGGTCGCCGCGCAGGACCGGCCCTGGTTCGACGTCTGGTACGAGGCGCTGCCCATCGCCGGCGTCTCCGACCGGTTCGTCGGCGGCACGCTGCGCTCGCGGATGGCGGGCACGCCGGCCGCCGGCAACGTCCACGCCAAGACCGGCTCGCTGACCGGCGCGTCGTCGCTGTCGGGCTACGTCGACGACGCCGACGGCCGGCGGCTGGTCTTCTCGATCGTGTTCAACGACTACCTCAGCGGCAAGCCGAGCGACCTCGAGGACCGCATCGCCGTCCGGCTGGCCACCCACACCGAGGACGGGGCCGCCCGCGTCACCAGCGTGGACGTCCCGTCCGTCGACCTGCCCGACGACGTCGAGTGCTCGTGGGTCAAGGCCTGCTGATCGCCGGCTGCGCGAATGCGTTTGACGTCGTGACCATGAGCTGTGACCATGAACGCATGACGATGACCATGGAACCTTCGGGCGACGAGATCGCCGCCGGCCGGTTCAAGGCCGTGTGCCTGCAGCTGCTCGACGAGGTCGCACAGACCCGGCGGCCTGTCACGGTCACGAAGCGGGGCCGGCCGGTGGCCCGACTGGTCCCGGTCGCTCCGCCGACGCCGTTGTTCGGCGCGCTGGCCGGGTCGATCGGCCGGTACGACGACCTCATCGCGCCCATCGACGAGGAGTGGGACGCGGGACGGTGATCGAGGAGGGCAAGACCCACGTCGTGCTCGACACCCACGTGCTGGTGTGGATGCTGGCCGGTGACGAGCGGCTGTCCCGCGAGGTCCGGCAGGTCATCACCAACGCGTCGTACGAGTACGGCGCCGAGCTGTCGGCGATCAGCCTCTGGGAGGTGTCCATGCTCGCGGCAAAGGGACGGCTTCAGCTCTACCGCGACATCGGCACCTGGGTCGAGCTCGTCGCCACGCACCCGGCGCTGCACATCGTGCCGATGGCGCCGGAGATCTCCGTCGCCAGCACCCGGCTGCCCGGCGAGCTCCCGCGCGATCCCGCCGACCGGATGATCGTCGCGACCGCGCGCATCCTGAACGCCACCCTCGTCACCGCCGACCGTGCGCTGCTCGACTACGGCGCCCAGGGTCACGTCCGGGTGCTGGCCGCCGCCTGACCTGACAGTGCTCGCACCGGCGTTCGTGTCACTGGTCGTGGTGGACCGCGCCGCTCGCGGCCGCGGCCACGGCGCCCGGGCGGTGCGCGCGTTCGCGGTCCGGGCCCGGGCGGCCACCGGGGCCGGGTGGCTGGGGCTCCGGCTCGATCCGGCCGGCGACGTCGCGGGCCGGCGGGCCGTTTTCGAGCGGATGGGCTTCCGGTTCGACGCGGCGGACGGTGCGGCCCGCATCGCCGAACTCACCGGCGGCTGAGGCCGGCGCGACGGTGCTGTAGGCGCCCGCGTGGTAGACCAGCGGCGCGGTGGCCGGGGCCGCCGTCACCGCCGCGTCGATCACCCGCGCGACGACGATGACGTGGTCGCCGACCGGCAGGCGGTGCGTCACCTGCGCCCGCAGGTGCGACGGCGCGTCGTCGAGCACGGGCTCGCCGGAGGCCAGCCGCGACCACGCCGTCGGGGCGGCGAACCGGTCGATCCCGCTGGTGGCGAACCGGGTCGCGATGTGGTGCTGGTCGGCGTCGAGGAAGTTGACGACGACCGACCCCGCGGCGGCGAACGCGGGCCAGGCCGACGCCGACTCCGACACCGCGAACGACAGCAGCGGCGGGTCGAGCGACACCGACGCCAGCGACGTCGCGGTCAGGCCGGCGGGCCGGCCGGCGGCCGAGGCCGTGATGACCACGACCCCGGTCGCGTACCGGCGGAAGACGCTGCGGAAGGTGTCGGCGGTGACGGACATGGGTCCTCCTCGGATCAGTCCAGAACCTCGGACGCTGCGACGGCGGCACCGGCGCGCAGGTCCTCGAGGAACAGCACGACGTGGGCGGCGGCGGTGCGATGGGACCGGTCGTTGAACGCGTCGTGCCGGCCGCCGGCCAGGGTCACCAGCACGACGTCGGGGGCGGCGGACAGCGCGGCCCGGGCGGCGGCATACGGGCTGACGGCGTCGGCGTCGCCGTGCACCGCCAGCACCGGGACCGCGACGGAGTCCAGCGGCACGCCGGACGGCACCGGTCCGTCCAGCGCGGCGGCGGCGAACCGCGGGTCGTCGCGGAGCCGGCCGGCATGCACCGGGCAGGACGTCCGCGCCTCGATCTCGGCGTCGACGGAGCCGGCGTCGTACCCCGCGGCGGCCGGGTACCCGGCGACGACGACGGCGTCCACACCGAGCGGCCCCGCCACGGCCAGCGCCAGCACCGCGCCGGTGTCGGACCCGGCCAGCACGTACGGCCGGGGGAGATCCGGTGTGGTCAGCACCGCCGCCACGGCGGCGCCCGCAGCGTCCGCCGTCGCCGCCGCTTCCTCCAGCGCCCGCACCCGGTACCCGTCGGCGGCCAGCCGGCGGCCGAACCGCTCGTACACCCCGCCGTGCTCGCCCCGGCCTGGCAGCACGACGACGGTGCCGCGCGCCGTCACCCCGGCCGGCGGGTCGAAGGCCAGCGCGGCTCCGAGGGCCGCCTCGACGACGCTCACGAGCCGGCCTCCTCGGGGCCGGCCCAGAGGCTGGGCAGGTTGACCACGATCCCCTCCTGGGTGCTGCGGGCGATCACGACGACCGCCTCCTCGTCCGGCGACGGGTTCTCCTCGCGGTGCGGCACGTACGGCGGCACGAACACGAAGTCGCCCGGCTCTGTCTCGATCCGGATCTCCTGGTCGCCGTCGGCGAAGACGAACACCGGGTGCCCGGACTTCACGTAGATGGCGGTCTCGGCCTCGCCGTGGTGGTGGTCGCCGGAGTTCGTGGCGGGCGCGACGTCGGTGCGGCCCATCCAGAGCTTCGACGAGCCCACCGTCGTGCCGGAGATCGCCTCGAACCGCCGCATGCCGGAGGTCTGGGCGGTGTCGGACGACAGCCCGGCGCCGCGCACGTGCTCCAGCCGGCCGTGCCAGACCCGGTTGCCCTCGTCGACGCTCATGCCGCCGCCGTCTCCGCCCGCGACGCCGCGCCCGAGCGCAGCAGCGGCAGCAGGTCCTCGCCCCAGCGCAGCACGTCGGTGACCGGGTCGAAGCCGCGGATGAGGAACTTCGTGACCCCGAGGTCGTAGTACTTCAGCAGCGCCTGGGCCACCTGCTCCGGCGTGCCGACCGGCGCGGTCGAGTTGCCGGCCGGGCCGAACAGCTTGGTGATGCCGAACCAGAGCCGCTCGTCGTGCACGTCGCTGATCTCGGCGTGCTGCTGCAGCCGGTTCGACGAGACGGCGTTGCGCTCGGTGCCGCGGCGGCGCGGCCCCCACCAGCCGTCGTCGGTGCCGGCCTTCTCCTTGACCTCGACGGCGTCGGCGTAGATCTGCCGCGCCTTGGCCCAGGCCGACTCCTCGGTGTCGGCGACGATCGGCCGGGTCGACAGGCTGAACTCCACCGTCCGGCCCAGCTCGGCGGCGCGCGCCCGGATCAGCGCGATCCGTTCCGCCGTCGCCGCCAGCGGCTCGCCGAACAGCATGTAGACGTCGGTGTGCCGGGCGCCGGTCTCGACGGCGGCGTCGGACTGGCCGCCGAAGAAGACCGGGATGCCGGCCGGCGTCGCGGGCTTCACCGTGCTGAACGCGCCGGTGTACCGGTAGAACTCGCCCTCGTGGTCGAACGGCTCGGCCGACGTCAGCGTGCGGCGCAGCACCTCGATGAACTCGCCGGTGCGCCGGTACCGCGCGTCCTTCTCGACGAAGTCGCCGTCGCGCTGCTGGTCCTGCTCGCTGCCGCCGGTGATGTGGTGGATCGCGACGCGCCCGCCCCCGGTCAGGTGGTCCAGCGTGGCCAGCTTGCGGGCCACCAGCGTCGGCTGGACGAAGCCCGGCCGGTGCGCGATCAGGACCTTCAGCCGCTCGGTCTGGTGCAGCACGCTCGCGGCGATCGCGAACCCGTCCGGCGAGGACGCGCTGTAGCCGATCAGCACCCGGTCGAAGCCGGCCAGCTCGTGTGCCTGCGCGAACCGGCGCAGGTAGACGGGGTCGACGACCGGGCCGGGGCGCCAGCCGAGGCTCTCCGAGCCCTCCTTGGTGCCGACCATGCCGAGAACTTCCAGTGTCATCTCGTGCTCCTTGCGTAGGCGGGACGGGATCCGTCGATGCTGGGGACGGAGGCGATGAGCCGCTGTGTGTAGGGGTCTTCGGGTTCCAGCAGGACGCGCGCGGCCGGGCCCTCCTCGACGACCCGGCCCTGGTAGAGGACGACGATGCGGTCGGCGATGCCGGCCAGCGAGCCGAGGTCGTGCGAGATCATCACGATTGCCACCTCGCGCTCGCGCCGCAGCCGGTCCAGCACCCGCAGCACGTGGTTGCGATTGGCCGCGTCCAGCGCGCTGACCGGCTCGTCCAGCAGCAGCACGGCGGGGTCGACGGCGAGCGCGCGGGCGATCGCGACCCGCTGCCGCTGGCCGCCGGAGAGCCGTCCGGGCAGCCGGTCGCCCAGCGCCGGGTCCAGCCCGACCTGCTCCAAGGCGGCGACGGCGCGCGCCCGCCGGTCCGCGGGCCGGCCGTCGCCACGGATCGCCAGCCCCTCGGCGACGGAGTCGAGCACCGTCACGTCGGGGTCGAGCGAGCGGAGCGGGTCCTGGAACACGTACTGCACGCGGCCGGTGCGCCGGAACCGCCGCAGCTCGGCGCCACGCAGCCCGGACACCGGCTCGCCGCCGACACGCACGGTGCCGGCGTGCAGCGGCGCCAGCCCGACGATCGTGCGGGCCAAGGTGGTCTTGCCGGACCCGGTCTCGCCGATCAGCCCGACGATCTCGCCGGACCGCGCGGTCAGGTCCACGCCGTGCAGGATCCGCGACTTCGCCCGCCGGCCGAGCCAGACCTCGATGCCGTCGGCCTCCAGTGCCGCGGTCATCTGGCCACCAGCCGGTCCAGGCCGTACTCGCGGTGGTCGGCGACCAGCGCGCGGGTGTACGGGTCGGCGGGCTCGTCCAGCACCTGCCGGGTCGGCCCGGACTCGACCACCCGCCCGTCCCGCAGCACGACGACGCGGTCGCACAACTGCGCCACCACGGCGAGGTCGTGCGACACCAGCAGCAGCGACAGCCGCCGCTCCGCCCGCAGCGCCGCGATCAGGTCCAGCACCTCGGCCTGGACGGTGACGTCGAGCGCCGTCGTCGCCTCGTCGGCGACCAGCAGGTCCGGGTCGCCGGAGACCGCGATGGCGATGAGGACGCGCTGCAACATGCCGCCGGACAGCTCGTACGGGTACTGGTCGTGGACGTGCTCGGGCCGGTGCAGCCCCATCGAGGCGAGCAGTTCGACGGCGCGCGCCCTGGCCACCCGGCGGTGCAGGCCGTTCTTCACCCGCAGCACCTCGGTGAGCTGCCGGCCCACCGTCAGCGACGGGTTCAGGTACGACGCCGGGTCCTGGAACACCGCGGCGATCCGCGGCCCGCGAACCCGGTCCCACTGCCGCCGCGTGTAGTGCGCCACGTCGTCGCCGGCCAGCCGGACGGTGCCGCCGCTGACGGCGACGCCCGGTGGCGGGACGCCCAGGATGGCTCGGCAGGTCAGCGTCTTGCCGCTGCCGGACTCGCCGACCAGGCCGATCGCCTCGCCGGGCGCGAGGTCGAAGCTCACGCCGTGCACCAGCTCGCGGGCGCCCGCGCTCAGGTGCAGGTCGTCGACGGAGAGCAGGGGAGCGGCGGCGGGCGCTGCCGCCGTCGCCGGGTCAGATTCGAGCAGCGGGGACGTCATCGAGGACCTCCTGCGGGACCGGGACGGAGGACGCCGGGGCACCGTCGCCGGTGGCGTCGCGGATGGCGTCGGCCAGCGCGTTCAGCGCGGCGACGGTGACGATGATCAGCAGCGCCGGCGCGACCGGGCCGAACGGGCGCTGGCTGAGGTAGCCGAGGTCGCTGGCCAGCATGCCGCCCCACGTCGGCGCCGGCGGCTGGACGCCGATGCCGAGGAACGTCAGCGACGACACCACCAGCAGCGCGCCGGCCATCGCCGTCGCCGTCGTCACGACGACCGTCGGCAGCACCTTCTGCCAGACGTGCGTGCGGACGACCCGCCAGCGGGTGGCGCCGAACAACGTCGCCGCCTCGACGTACTGCGCCTGCCGCAGCCCGATCGCCGCCGCCCGGGTGACCCGGTAGAACGACGGCGCCATGAGCACGCCGACGGCGAACATGGCCTGGTGCAGCCCGTTGCCCAGCAGCGCGGCCACGGCGATCGCGAAGATGATGAACGGCAGCGCCATCAGCCCGTCCATCACCCGCAGCGACAGCCACTCGAAGACCCGGCCGAAGTACACCGACGCCAGCCCGGGCAGCACGCCGAGCAGCAGGCCCAGCCCGACCGCCTCGGCCGCCGCGATCACCGACAGCCGCGACCCGGCCAGCAGCCGGCTGAGCACGTCGCGGCCCACATAGTCGGTGCCGAGCCAGTGCTCCGCGCTCGGGCCGGCCAGGACCGCCGCCGTGTCCTGGTGCAGCGGGTCGTACGGCGCCAGCCACGCGCCGGCGACGATCAGCACGACGACCACGCCGAGCACGGCCAGCGCGACCCGAGCGGAGCGCAGCCGGACGGTGAGCCGCAGCGCCCTCATACCGTCCGCCCCGATCCCGGCCGCAGCCGCGCCAGGGCCACGTTGACGACCAGGCTGGAGACCAGCACCAGCGCGATCGCCACCAGCAGCGTCCCCTGCACGACCGGCACGTCGCCCTGCAGCGCGCCGGTCGTGGCCAGCTGCCCGAGGCCGGGCATCGCGAACACCGTCTCGGTGATGACGGCGCCGCCGATCAGCCGCGGCACGTGCAGCCCGAGCACCGCGAGCGCCGGCCCCGCGCCGTTGCGCAGCGCGTGCCCGAACACCACCCGGCGCGGGCCGAGGCCGCGGACGACGGCGCCGGTCACGTAGTTCTCCCGCAGCGTCCCGACCAGGCCGGTGCGCAGCTGGCGGGCGAGGTCGGCGGCGCTGTCCAGGCTGAGCGCGACCGCGGGCAGGATCAGGTACGTCAGCCACGGCCCGACGCCCTGCGACGGCGGCACGTACCCGCCGGCCGGGAAGACCGGCACCAGCACCGAGAACACCACGATCAGCGCGATGCCGGCCACGAACGCCGGGATCGTCGACAGCGCCGCGCACACCGCCGTCACCGCCCGGTCGAACCAGCTGCCGGCGGTGAGCGCCGCTCCGATGCCGGCCGCCGCGCCCAGCACGACTGCCAGCAGCAGCGCCAGCGCCGCGATCGACAGGCTGACCGGCAGCCGCTGCGCGATGCTCTCGGCGACCGGGATGTGGGTGAACCAGGACCGGCCGAGGTCGCCGGTGACCGCGTCGGCGATCCAGGTGACGTACCGCTCCAGGAACGGCCGGTCCAGCCCGAACTCGTGGTTGAGCCGGTCGATGTCGGCCTGCGTCGCCGTCTCGCCCATCGCCGCGGCGGCCGGGTTCTGGTCGCTCAGCGCGCCGAGCCCGAACGTGATGAACGTCGCGATCAGCAGCACCGGAACGGCGATCAGTGCGGCCCGGCCGACCGCGTGGAGTGCCCGCACGCCGTCACCGCCCCACCGTGACGCCCTCGAACCGCTGGGTGCCGATGTAGTGCTCGAAGCCCTGCACGGACGGGTCGCGGGCGAAGATCCGCGGCCAGGTGAACAGGAACGTGTTCGGCATCGTGGTGACGGCGGCGGCGACGGCGTCCTGGACGGCCTGCTCGTAGCCGGGGTCCTCCAGCGGGGTGGCGCGGGCGACGTCGATGGCCTGCTGGATCTCCGGCGGCGCGTTGCGGCCGAGGTTCATCAGACCCTCCGGCCCGAACAGCACCTCCAGCGCCTGCAGTGGCGACTCGCGGCCGGAGAAGCTGTCGACGACGAACGGGTACTGGCGGGTCACGTAGTTGTTCGCGCCGGGCGTCGCGACCTCCAGCGTCACGTCGATGCCGACCTCCTGGAGCTGCTGCTGGAGCAGCTCGGCCAGCGGGTCATTGTCCGCTTGGGTCGTCAGCGTGACGGCGACGCCGTCGGGGTAGCCGGCCTCGGCCAGCAGCTGGCGGGCGCGGTCCTGGTCGAACGTGTACAGCTCGTCCAGCTGCTCGTTCCAGGCGAGGTAGTCGCTCGGGAACGGCTGCCAGTTCGGGTCGCCCTCGCCGAAGAACGCGACGTCGACCAGTTCCTGCCGGTTGATCGCGTGGCTGATCGCCTGCGTGACGCGCGGGTCGTCGAACGGCTCGACGGTGTTGTCGACGTCCAGCACCCGCACGGTGAACACGTCGATGACGTCCACCTCGAGGCCGGCCGCGCGGGCCGCCTCGATCTGTGCCGGCGGGATGACGGCGACGTCGAACTGGCCGGACTGGACGCCGGCGACGGCGACGGTCGGGTCCGGCGGCACCCGCAGCTCGAAGTCGTCGACCAGGATGCTCTCGGCGTCCCAGTAGTCCTCGTTCTTGTGCAGTGTGGCGTGCGATGCGGGCACGTACTCGTCCAGCGCGAACGGCCCGGCGCCGACCGGTGCGGTCGCGAGCCCTTCGACGTCGTTCTCGACCGCCGACGGGCTGACGATCATGCCGGTCTTGCCCGACAGCAGCAGCGGGATCTGGTAGTCGGGCTGGTTGAGCAGCAGCGTCACCTCGGTCGGGCTGTCCACCCGGACGTCGGTGACGACCCCGAGCTGCGCGCCGATCGTCGAGTCCGGCGCGTCGCGGCCGCGCAGCAGGCTGTGCCGCACCGCCTCGGCGTCCAGCGGCGTGCCGTCGGTGAACGTCAGCCCCTCGCGCAGGGTGAAGGTGACCTCGTCGCCGGTGGCGTTGTACTCCCACGACTCCGCCAGGGCCGGCGCAGCGTTGCCGTCGACGTCCTGCTTGGTCAGGGCCGCGTAGGCGAGGGACAGCACGTGCACGTCCTGGCCGACGGTGGACGTCACCGGGTCCCAGGTCGACGGCAGGTGCCAGCCCCAGCTGAGGCTGCCGCCGCTGGTCTCGCCGCCGCTCTGGCTCGTGGGGGTGCTGTCGCCCGCGCAGCCGGCCAGCACGAGTAGGGCGGCGGTGAGGACGGACAGGATGCGGGTGCTCTTCATGGGCGCTCCGTCGGTTGAAGAACTCTAAGCCGATCGATTTAGTAGGCTTTAGGTCATGGCGGCAGGAGGCCGCCCGCCGTCAGGCGAGCGAGGTGGTGCCGGAGTGAGAGCTCAGCGACAGAGCGCGCTGGCCGTGCGCAGCAGGTCGACGCTGCGCCGGACCGTCAGGATGCGGGCCGGCTCCAGGACGTGCCGCAGCGCCGTGCGAGCGAGCCGCTCGCCGGTGGCGGTGTCCTGGAGTGGGGTCATGCGAACGATTCTGGGGGGATCGGCCCCGATCTGTCCAACACCGAATACTGATCGTGATCGATCGCGATCGCTGATCGGTCCGGGGGTCGCGGCCCAGGGAGGCTCATGCGGCACCGACGGCGACGCGGGGCCGGAGGTCCCGCCGAGTCGTCGGTCGAGACCGTTCGCCGGATGGAGCGATGGAGTCGTCGCCGCGTGTGCCGACCGACTGATGTCATGAGCGCGGTCCTCGACATCGTGCCGCTGCGCAGCCTCGTCGCCGTCGCCGAGTGCGGCGGCTTCCACCGCGCCGCGGCCGCCCTGCACATCACCCAGTCCGCGGTCAGCCAGCACGTTCGCAAGCTGGAGAAGGTGCTCGACCGGCCGCTCGTGGTCCGCGACGGGCGGCGCGGCCGCTTCACCCCCGAGGGCGAGGCGCTGCTGGCCGAGGCCCGGCGCATCCTCTTCGCGCACGACGAGGCGCTGCGCCGGCTCGGCGTCGAGTCGTCCGACGGCGTCATCGTGGTCGGCTCCTCCGAGCACGCGGCCGACCAGCTGCTGCCGGAGATCGCGACGGCGCTGCGGAACGTGTTCCCGCGGCGGCAGGTCCGGTTCCGGCTGGACCGTAGCGGCCGGCTCGCCCAGGCCGTCGACAACGGCAGCGTCGACGTCGCGGTCGTGCTCAGCGCCGACCGCGGGGAGTTCGCCGGCATGCTGCCGCTGCGTTGGTACGCCGCGCCGTCGTTCCGGCTGCCGCCACCCGGCGAGCCGCTGCCGCTGGTGGTGTTCGACGAGCCGTGCGCCCTGCGGCGCCGGGCGGTCGAGGCGCTCAGCGCGGCCGGGCGGGAGCCGGCCATCGCCTGTGAGGCGGCGTACCTCGCGGGCATCCTGGCGGCGGCCCGGGCCGGTCTCGGGGTCGCGGTGCTGGCGGGCGTGGGCGGGCGGCCCGAGGGGCTGGTGCCGCTGGCCGGCCTGCCGCCGATCGAGCCGACGGCGCTGCGCATCCGGGTCCGCGCCGGTGCGCCGTCGTCGCTGGCCTCCGTCGCTGCGTCGGCCGTGGCGCAGGTGGTCGCGGGTCCCTGACGCCGGCCGAGCACGTTCACGTACGGGCGGCCGTCGCCGGGGTCCAGATGCGCGACGGCCGCCCGGCGGCGAGGTCGCGGCCGAGCAGCACCTGGACCCGGTACGGCTCCAGTCGCAGCACGCCGAACGAGTCGTGCTCCGGCGCCGGCCAGAACCGGCCCGGCGGGTAGCCGACGCCGCGCGGACTGCCCTGCTCGTACAGCTTCCACACCCGCCGCTTCACCGCGGGGTCGTCCACCCAGGTGGCCACCGTGTCGACGGCGACGGTGTTCTGTGCGGCGCTCCAGTACGAGAACGTCGTGTGCGGGTTCGCGGCGAGGTGCGCGACCTTCACCGGCGTCGGGTACGTGGCCAGCCAGCCCAGCGGCGCGCCGTCGACCACCTCCCAGACGGGGATCAGGACGCGGGTGCGCGGCCGGTGCTGCCCGTCGACGGTGGTCATGGTGGGGTAGACGATGCTGCGGAGGATGTCGTCGAAGTCGGGCCTGAGGGCGGCGAACGCGGTGCTCACACCGTCATCGTCGAACGCCGCAGGCCGGAGCGGAAGACGGCACTTCACAGTGCCTGGGGCACCGCGCGGTAACCGTGCCCCGGCCTGCGGTTCGACGACGTCCGGGCGTCAGCTGCCGATGGCCGGCGCCTGGCCGCCCTTCAGCTCGGCCAGCCGGGCCTCGATCTCCACCGACGCCGCGGTGTCCTCGAGCTCCTCGAACTGCATGTCGATGGACGACGCCGCGACCTCGGCGGCGCCGGCGACCTGCGCCTCCTCGCGTCGCACCTTCTCCTCGAACCGGGAGACCTCGCTGGTCGGGTCGAAGATGTCGATGGACTTGACGGCGTCCTGCACCTGGGCCTGCGCCTGGGCGCTCTTGGCCCGCGCGACCAGCTCGTCGCGCTTGTTCCTGAGGTCGGAGAGCTTGTCCTTCATGCTGATCAGCCCGGCCTTGAGCTTCTCGGCCACCTCGCGCTGCGAGGCGATCATCGGCTCGGCGGTCCTGGCCTCGCTCTCGGCGGCCATCTGCTTGCCGATGGCCACCTTGGCGAGGTTGTCGAACTTGTCGGCGTCCGCGGTGTTGCCGCTCGCCCGCAGCTGGTCGGCGCGCTGCGAGGCGGCGAGCGCCTTGCTGCCCCACTCGCCGGCGGCCCGGACGTCCTCGGCGTGGTCCTGCTCGGCCAGCCGGAGGTTGCCGATGGTCTGCGCGACGGCCTGCTCGGCCTCGGCGATGTTGCTGGTGTAGTCGCGCACCATCTGGTCGAGCATCAGCTCAGGATCCTCGGCGCGGTCGAGCAGCGAGTTGATGTTGGCTTTGGCCAGTTGGGAGATGCGTCCGAGGATCGATTGCTTCTCAGCCATGGTGTGTCCTTCGTTCCTGGCCCCCCGCGGAGCCGCGAATCGGATGTGTCGAACCGCAGAGTCAGAAGCGCCCACCGCCTCCCCGGCGACCCCGGGTGCCGCCCCCTCCGAAACTGCCCGGCGAGCGGCGGCCCGCGGAACCGCCGCCGGAGCTCCGGCCGAAGCCGCCGCCGGAGCCGCCGCCGGAGCCGCCGCCGGAGCCGCCGCCGAACCCACCGCCGGAGCCGCCGCCGAAGATCCCGCCGCCACGGCCCATCGAGTTGATGAGGATGCCGCCGAGGATCAGCGAGCCGAGGTCGGTCCCGCCGCCCTGCGCACCGCGCTGCTGCCGCTCCCACTGCTGGACGTCCTGCTCGGCCAGCTGCTGCGCCTGCCGCGACAGCTCGTCCGCGCGCGTGACGGCGTCGAGGGCGGCCGCGGGGTCCGACGACGCGAGCGACTGGCCCTGCGAGAGGTGCCGTGCCGCCTCCGACAGCCGGGTCCGGGCCTCGGTGCCGACCGCGCCGCGCCGCGTCTCGATGAAGTCGTTGACGGCCTTGACCTGCGACGTCACCCGGCCCAGCGTCTCGTTCAGGGCGGTACGGGCGCGCTCGGCCTCCTCGGCGGCGGCCCGCACCGGGGCGAGCAGGTCGTCCAGTTTCGTCTCGGCGTCGGCGAGTTGCCGGAGGGCGGCCAGCGGGTCGCCCTGCGCGGCGTCGCGACCGGCGGCGACGGCCTGCTGGGCGGCCGCACTGGCGGCGGTGACGGCCGGGTCGGACGGCGCCAGCCGGGCGGCGTCGGCGATGTCCTGCGACACCGACTCGATGGCAGTGCCGATGCGCTGGGCGGCGGTCTCCAGTTCGTCCTTGGCGCCGGCGACGGAGTCGAGCAGCTTGGCCGCCTGCCCGACGGCGTCCTCGGCGGCGCGCGCCTGGGCGACGGCGGCCGCGCGGTCGTCGGACTCCAGCGACCGCTTGCCGGCGGCGACGGCTTCCTGGGCCGCGGTCAGGAGGCGGCCGGCCTGGTCCGGGTTCGCGCTCACCGAGGCCAGCGCGGTCGGGGGATAGCCGAGCGCGAGCTGCTCGAGCTGGGCCCGGGCGGCGGGCAGCCGCTGCTCGACCTCGGTCGCGCGCTGGGCGGTCTCGTCCAGCACCTGGGGGACGCGGGCGTGCAGGTCGCGCAGCTGGTCGAACGCGTCCGCCTGGGCGTCCAGCGCGTCGCTGACGTCGCGGCAGGTCACGATGATCTGGGTGGTCATCGCCCGGGCCTGCTGCTCGGTCTCGGGCTCGGCGTCGTCGAGCCGCTGGCGTAGCGTGAACGCTCCGGCGACGTCGGTCTTCGCCTGCTCCAGCACCGCGCCGAACTCGGTGGTCGCCTCGATGCCGAACTGCGCCTGGGCGAACCCCAGCTCCTGCTCGGACGTCTTCAACGCGTCGTCGATGTCGACCAGTGCCCCGCTGGCGCGCTTGTCGAGCTCGTCCAGCGACAGCCCAGCCAGCTCGTCCAGCGGCTGGCCGTCCGGCCCCGTCGCGACGCCGTTCTGAGCGCGCCTGCGCCGGCGCAGGACCCACCAGCCGGCCGCGCCCACGCCGACCACCGCCACGCCGCCGACCACCCAGGGCGTGGCCGAGCCGCCGCCCGAGCCGGTGGCCGCCTCGCGGTACCCGTCGGCTCCGGCGATGGCGGCGCCGGCCCAGTCCTCGTCGCTCAGCGCCGGGCGGATGTCGTTCTGCCGGACGTCGTCCAGTTGCTCGTCGGTGAGGTCCAGCTCGTCGGTGACCGAGATCCCGAACGACCGGTCCTCGACGGCGACCGCGAGCAGGATGTCGTCGGTGCCGAGGCCGGAGGCGGTGGCGGTCTCGTTGGCCCAGGTCTGGCCGTCCAGGCCGTCGAAGGAGTCGACATAGACCACGAACAGCTGCAGCCCCGACTCGTCGGTCAGCCGGTCGAACGAGTCCTGGATGCGCTCGTCGTCGTCGCCGGAGAGCGCACCGGCGCGGTCCGTGATCATTCCCGGCACGTTGAACGGCGGCTCGGCCGATGCCGGTCCGGCGGCGAGGAGTGAGACGAACGCGACGACGCCGAGCGTTACCCACCCCCGCCAACGCGTGGCAGTCACGAGGGCCATCTTGCCTGGTGAGACGCGGTCGCACAATCAGTTCGGGCGGATTCACCGGCGGCGCGCCACGCCGCCGGGTCCGTACGGCACGAGTTGCGACGCGCTCTCTCCATACTGTATGCAGTATGGATGACAACTATCGTCGTGACGGGCCACGGCTCGTTCGCTACGTCGTTGGTCGAGACGGCGCGGATGATCGTCGGCTCGACCGAGAACGTGCAGGCCATCGACTTCCCGGTGGGGTCCGGCGTCGAGGAGCTGACCGAGCGGGTCGGCGCCGCGATCGACCGGGCGAACCCCGCGGGTGAGCCGGGCCGGGTGCTGATCCTGGCCGACGTCCTCGGCGGATCGCCCGCGCGCGTGGCGCTGACCGAGGCGGCGGCGGGCCGGGCGGACGTCGTCACCGGCGCCAACCTGCCCATGCTGATCGACCTCGCGCTGAGCGCGGGCGCCGCGACCGCGCCGGAGCTGGCCGCCCGCGCCGTCACGGCGGGACAGGACGGAATCCGCGACGCCGGCACCCTCGTCCGGCCGGAAGGAGGCGTCTCATGACGCTGTGGCAGGCGTTCCTCATCGCGCTGGTGGTGGCTCTGGCCTACCTGGCGCGCCGCATCCTCGGCGACCCGCAGCTGGAACGGCCGATCATCCTCGGTCCCGCCGTCGGCTTGATCGCCGGCGACCTGGAGACCGGGCTGATCGTCGGCGGCACCCTGGAGCTGATCTTCATCGGCGCCGCGACCTTCGGCGGCACCGCGCCGCCGAACGTGGCCATCGGCGCGGCCGTCGGCACGGCGCTGGCCATCTCCGCCGGCCAGGGTGCCGAGACGGCGCTGGTGGCGGCGGTCCCCGCGGCGGTGCTCGGCACCTTCTGCGAGCTGTTCGCGAAGACCGTCTGCTCGTTCCTGGTGCACCGCGCCGACGCGGCCGCCGCACAAGCACGAGGACGGACGATCGTGGGGATCATCTGGATCGGCAATGCGATCCACTTCCTCGCGTACTTCGTGCCGACCTTCCTGGTGCTCCAGTTCGGCGCCAACGCGCTGGAGGGCGTGCTCTCCGCGCTGAGCGACGACGTCCAGAACGCGCTGAACACGTCCGCGGCGATGCTGCCCGCGGTCGGCTTCGGGATCCTGCTGTCGGTGCTCTACAACAAGGCGCTGTTCCCGATCTTCTTCGCCGGGTTCGCCCTCGCGGCGTTCACCGACTTCACGGTGATCGGCGTCGCCATCATCGCGACCGCGCTGGTCGTCACCATCCTGCGCAACCGCACGCCGCAGACGCCGTCGAGCCCGCAGTCGTCGGCGCTGATCTGAGCGGAGGACAGACATGACCGAGAACACCACGACCACCACCACAGCCCCCGAGGTGCAGGACGGGCCGGACGAGCAGCGCCGCGAGATCCGGCGGCTGACCTGGCGCGGCCTGCTGCTGCAGGGCGGGTTCAACTACGAACGGTTCCAGAACCTCGGGTTCTGGTGGATGATGCGCCCGACGCTGGACCGGCTGTACCCCGACCCGGTCGACCGCGCCGCCGCCTACCAGCGGCACCTGGTGTACTTCAACACCAACGCGTGGGTGGTCGGCCCGATCGCCGGCGTCACCGCGTCGATGGAGCAGCAGCGCGCCAGGGGCGCTACCGAGCTGAACGACGAGGCCATCAACTCCGTCAAGGTCGGGCTGATGGCGCCGCTGGCCGGCATCGGCGACTCGCTGATCTTCGGCACCATCCGGCCCATCCTGGCGGCGGTCTGCGCCGGGCTGGCCATCGACGGCAACATCGCCGGGCCGATCATCTTCTTCCTGGCGCTGCTGGCCATCCAGGTGCTCATGCGGGTCGGCGGCACGGCGACCGGCTACCGCACCGGCATGCAGTTCTTCGAGAAGCTCTCGCCCGCGCAGGTCGACCAGATCAAGCAGGGCGCGACAATCGTGGGGCTCGCGGTCACCGGCGCGCTGGTGGCGACGCTGCTGAACGTCACCACGCCGTGGTCCTACACCAGCGGCGAGCAGACCATCGCGCTGCAGGACCAGCTCGACCTGGTGCTGCCGGCGCTGCTGCCGCTGACCGCGACGCTGATCGTCTACGCGCTGATCCGCCGCCGGGTCTCGCCGATCTGGGTGCTGCTGGGCACGCTGGTGGTCGGCCTGGTGCTGGGCTACTTCGGCATCCTGGGCTGAGCCGCGCCATGACGGGGACCGACGAGTACGTGCTGACCGGCGCGCGGGTGCTGCTGCCCGACGGCCGGCTGGAGCCGGGCGCCGTCCACGTCCGGGCCGGCCTGATCGCGGGCGTGGGCCCGGCCGACGGCAGCGGGCTTGCGCCCGGCGTGCGGCGGGTCGGCCTGGACGGGCGCATCGTCGCGCCGGGCTTCGTCGACACGCACGTGCACGGCGGTCTCGGGTTCAACGTCATGAGCGCCGACGTGGAGTCGGTGCGGGCGATCGGGCGCCGGCTGCGCGCGGCCGGCGTCACGTCGTTCGTCGCGACCACCGCGTCGGTGCCGTTCGACCGGATCCTGCGGTCGGTGCGCGGGCTGGCCGCGCTGACCGGGCCGACCGGCGCGGACGGCGCGGACGGCGCCGACCTGCTCGGCATCCACCTGGAGGGGCCGTTCCTGAGCCCCGACTTCCGCGGCGTCCACCAGCAGGAGAACCTGGTCGAGCCGGCGCCGGCGCGGGTCGCCGCGCTGCTCGACGCCGCGGGCCCGGCCCTGCGGATCTGCACGATCGCGCCGGAGCTCCCGCACGCCGAGTCCGCCGTGCGGCGGCTGACCGCGGCCGGCGTGCGGGTGTCCGTCGGACACACCGCCGCGACGTTCGAGCAGGCCGCCGCCGCGATCGGCTGGGGCGCCCGGCGGGCCACGCACCTGTTCAACGCGATGCCGCCGATCCATCACCGCAACCCCGGACCGGTGCCGGCGCTGCTCGCCGACCCGTCGGTGTACCTCGAGATCGTCGCCGACGGCCTGCACGTCGCGCCCGAGCTGATCGGCGCGCTCGCGGCGCTGCCCGGCGTGCGGGAGCGCCTGATGCTCGTCAGCGACGGCACCGACGTCTCCGGCCTGCCCGACGGCGACCACCACCGCTGGGACGGCACGGCGGTGCGGGTCACCGGCGGCCGCGCCTTCACCCCGTCCGGCGGCATCGCCGGCAGCACGTCCACGCTGATCGACGGCGTCCGCGTGCTGCTCGCGGCCGGTGTGCCGCTGCCGGTGGTGCTGAACGCGGCCGCGCGCAACCCGGCCCGCTCCCTGGGGCTCACCGACCGGGGCGTCGTCGCCGCCGGGCGGCGGGCCGACCTGATCGTCCTCGACGAGGAGGCGACGATCACCCACACGATCGTGCATGGACAATGGGAAAGGCCCTAGAGAGGAACGAGATGGACATCGCTCTGATCCGCGTCGACGACCGGCTGATCCACGGCCAGGTCGTCATGGGATGGACCCAGGCGCTGGGGATCCAGCAGATCCTGGTGGCCGACGACCCCACGGCGGCGAACCCGACGCAGAAGAACCTGATGCTGCTCGCGGTGCCGGCCGGCGTTCGAGCCGACATCCTGACCATCGCCGACTCCGCCCGCATCGTCGAGCAGTCCACCTCCGACGTCAAGACGATCGTCGTGGTCAAGGGCCCGGCCGAGCTGAAGGCGCTCTACGACGCCGGCCTGAAGATGACCGAGGTGAACGTCGGCAACGTGCACACCGGCCCGGGCCGCCGGCGGCTGACCAAAGAGGTGCACGCCACCGACGACGAGATCGCCATCTGGCGCGAGCTGTCGGCGAAGGGCGTCCACCTCGAGGCCCAGTGGCTGCCCGGCGCCGCCCGCACCGACCTCGGCAAGCTCGTCGCCGACCTGCCACTCTGAGCCATGGCCGCCTCCGACTCCCTCGACACCCGGGCCGGCACGGTCGGCACGGCCGGGCCGCTGTCCCCGGGCGACGTCCCCGTCATGCGCCGGGCCAGCCTGCGCGAGCAGGTCCGCCAGGCCGTGGAGGAGCTGATCGTCTTCGGCCGGCTGGCACCGGGCGAGCACCTGGCCGAGGAGTCGCTGGCCGAGCTGCTCGGCGTGAGCCGCCAGCCGGTGCGCGAGGCGCTCCAGTCGCTGTCCGTCGCCGGGTTCGTCGACCTGCGGGCCGGACGCGGGGCGTTCGTCCACGAGCCGACCGCCCGCGAGGCGCGCGAGGTCTTCCACGTCCGCGCGCTGCTCGAGTCCGACAGCTGCCGCCTGGCCGCCCAGCACGTCGACGACGACGGTGTTCGGCGGCTGGAAGCCATCTACGCCGAGGGGCACGCGGCGTCGCAGCGCAAGGAGGACCCGCGGCGGCTGATCGAGCTGAACCGCGCCTTCCACCGGACCATCACCGAGATCGGCGGCAACCGCGTCTCGCTGGCGCTGCTGGCCGACCTCGAGCGCCGGGCCGGCTGGTACCTGGCCACCATCATCAGCAACCGGGCGCCGTCCTCGTGGGCCGAGCACCGGGCCATCCTCGACGCCGTCGCGGCGCGCGACCCCGGCCTCGCCCACGACCTCATGCTGACCCACATCGACCACTCCAGGGACCTGCTGGAGTTCACCGGTCACTAGCTGCACCGGCTGAAAGAGAGTCATGTCCGCAATCGAGCTCTGCCTGCTGCTGCTCGCCGCCCTGGCGGCCGGATCGATCAATGGGGCCGTCGGCTCCGGTTCCCTCGTCACCCTGCCGGTCCTGCTGGCCCTCGGACTGGACCCCGCCGCCGCCGTCACCACCAACACCATCGCCATGGTCACCTCGGCCCTCGGCGGCACCCTCGCCTACCGCAAGGAGCTGCGCGAGGACCGCATGCACATCCGCAGCCTGCGCTACATCTCCGTCGGAGGCGCCGTCGTCGGCTCCGTCCTCCTCCTCACCACCAGCTCAGACGCCCTCGACGTCATCGTGCCGATCCTCATCGGGTTCGCGCTCGTCCTGGTCATCGTCCAGCCCTGGCTGGCCGCCATGGCCCGCGCTCGGGCGGCGTCGCGGTCGGACGACAACCCGTTCGGCAGCCTCGGCCTGCGCGTCTCGATCCTCGGCTGCTCCATCTACGGCGGCTACTTCGCCGCCGCCCAGGGCATCCTGCTGCTCGGCGCGCTGAGCGCGTTCAGCGGCCGGCCGCTGAACGCGACCAACGGCATCAAGAACCTGCTGACGCTGACGGTCAACGTCACCGCCGCGACCGGCTTCACCATCGCCTACTTCCTCGGCCACGCCGACGTCGAGTGGCTCGCCGTCGCCGTCATGGCGGTCGGCGCCACCATCGGCGGCTACACCGGCGGCCGGCTCGCCAAGGCGCTGCCCAACTGGGTGCTGCGCGGCCTCATCATCGTGGTCGCCGTCGTGTCGCTGGGCCACGAGCTGCTGGACTGACGGTGGCACGGACTAAGGTGGAGGCGACGTGAGCGCAGGTCAGGAGGTCGCGTGCCGCTCTACCGTGATGAAGGCGTCGTCCTGCGCACCCAGAAGCTGGGCGAGGCCGACCGCATCGTCACGCTACTCACCAGGAACAACGGCCGCATCCGGGCCGTCGGCAAGGGCGTGCGGCGCACCACCAGCAGGTTCGGCGCGCGGCTCGAGCCGTTCATGCACGTCGACTGCCAGTTCGCCACCGGGCGCACGCTCGACATCGTTACGCAGGCCGAGACCATCGCGCCGTACGGCATGAGCATCACCGACGACTACGGCCGCTACACCGCGGGCACCGCCATGCTCGAGACCGCCGAGCGGCTGTCCGCCGAGGAGCGCGAGCCGGCCGTCCAGCAGTACCTGCTGCTGGTGGGTGCGCTGCGGACGCTGGCCGGCGCCACGCACGATCCCGGGCTGGTGCTCGACGCGTTCCTGCTTCGCGGGCTGTCCGTCGCCGGGTTCGCGCCCAGCTTCGAGGACTGCGCGCGTTGCGACGCCCACGGGCCGCACCGGCTGTTCTCAGTACAAGCCGGCGGCATGGTGTGCGGGTCGTGCCGCCCGTCCGGCACGGTCGCGCCGTCCGGCGACACCGTCGCGCTGCTCGCGGCGCTGCTCAGCGGCGACTGGCCGGTCGCCGACGCCAGCGCGCCGCGGGCTCGGCGCGAGGCCAGCGGCATCACCGCCGCTTTCCTGCAGTGGCACCTGGAACGCGGGCTGCGCTCGCTCGGCCTGGTGGAACGGTGAAGCGCACCTACACCCCGCCCACCCCGCACCCGTCCGGAGCCGTCCCGCCGCCCATCCCGGCCGAGTTGGTGCCCGCGCACGTCGCGCTCGTCATGGACGGCAACGGCCGCTGGGCCAACGCGCGCGGGCTGCCCCGCACCAAGGGCCACGAGGCCGGCGAGGCGGTCCTGCTCGACGTCATCCACGGCGCCATCGAGATCGGCGTGCGGCACCTGTCCGTGTACGCGTTCTCGACGGAGAACTGGCGCCGCTCGCCTGAGGAGGTGCGGTTCCTCATGGGCTTCAACCGCACCGTCATCAGGCGCCGCCGCGACGAGCTCGACGCGCTCGGCGTGCGCATCCGGTGGGCCGGGCGCCGGCCGCGGCTGTGGAAGAGCGTCATCGACGAGCTGCAGGACGCCGAGCAGCGTACCCGCGGCAACGACGTCATCACGCTGCAGTTCTGCGTCAACTACGGCGGCCGGGCCGAGCTCGGCGACGCAGCCGCCGCGCTGGCCGCCGACGTCGCCGCCGGCCGGCTGCGGCCGGCCAAGGTGAACGAGCGGACCCTCGCCCGCTACCTCTACAACCCCGACCTCCCCGACGTCGACCTGTTCGTCCGGCCGTCGGGAGAGCAGCGCACGTCGAACTTCATGCTGTGGCAGTCGGCGTACGCGGAGATGGTGTTCCTCGACACGCTGTGGCCCGACTTCGACCGGCGCAAGCTGTGGGCGGCGATCGAGACGTACGCCCGGCGCGACCGCCGCTACGGGGGAGCCGACCCGGCCGCGCCCGCGGTGTGACCGGCCGCCGTCAGACCGGGCCCATGTCGCGCTCTTCGCGCCAGCCCAGGTTGGTGGCCATGCGCGCCAGCACCTCGACGGCGGCGCGGTACTCGTCGTCGGTGATGCCCTCGGTGATCCGCTGCCGGTCGGCGCCGACGCGCGACTGGATGTCGGTGAGCGCCTTCACGCCGGTCTCGGTCAGCGTGACGCGGTCGGGGGTGACGGGCGTGGCCCAGCCGCGGTTGCAGAGGTCGTCGACCACGGGGCGGACGGTGGGCATGTGCGGCGCGAGGTACAGCGCTGCCTCGTCGTCGATCTCGGCGTAGGTGGCCGGGCCGGTCTCGAGCAGGTTGAGGATCTGCCAGTGCCGCGGCGTGACGGCGGCGCTGCCGAGGACGGCGTCGAACCCCTGGTCGATCAGCCGATCGACCAGTTTGAGCCAGTACCCGATGGGGTGCCGCTCCGCGGGCCCCTCCGACGCGTTCATGACAGCTCCTCTGAAGCACCGACGACTTATCCGTACATGTCCGGCACACCGGAGAATGGTCCACTCGCCACGATCGAAAGCGTCATGATAGCGCTTCAGCGGGCGCATTCTCGCCGGCAACCGCGGCATTCCCCTGACCACATTATGAAGGCACGGGCCGCCTTGTATCAGGTTGTCGACGTGCTTGACGGGACAACGGTCGACGCCGGCCACCCGTCGTCGGCGGATTGTCCGGCGCCGTGACCGCCGGATTGGCCTGCCGCGAGGGCGACGCCGCTGATGGCAGGCGTGGCGTGCTGGGTGCTGACCGACGACGGAGGGCGGCTGCGGATCGGCGCGACGCAACGCCGGCGGGCCGGGCCGGGCGGACGATCGTAGGGCTGCTCCGGGCATTCGTGGCGCGCCGGCGGGAAACCACGGCCGGTAATCGGCAACCTCATTTCTGGGTTAGCTGATCTGATCATTCCGGCGCCGTGAGACGGGCGGCCTTGTCTTCCAGGTAGCGCTGTTCGGGCAGGCTCGTGGTGCGCTGTGCGGCCAGCCGGTACGCGGCCCGCGCGGCGTCGTCGTCGCCGGCCATCTCGAGCAGGTGCGCGCGCACCGCCTCGAGCCGGTGGTGCTCGGCCAGCCGGCTGTCGCCGGACAGCGTCTCGAGCAGCGCCAGCCCGGCCTGCGGCCCGTCGGCCATGGCGACGGCGACGGCGTGGTTGAGCGTGACCATCGGGTTGGGGGAGAGCCGCTCCAGCACCTCGTACAGCGCCACGATCTGCGGCCAGTCGGTGTCGTCGGCGGCCGGCGCCTCGTCGTGCACCGCCGCGATGGCCGCCTGCACCTGGTACGGGCCCAGCTCGGCACGCTCGAGTGCACCGGTGACAAGCGCGACGCCCTCGTCGATGGCCGCCTTGTCCCAGCGGCTGCGGTCCTGCTCGGCCAGCGGCACCAGGCTGCCGTCGTCGCCGGTGCGGGCCGGTCGCCGCGCGTCGGTGAGCAGCATCAGCGCCAGCAACCCGGTGATTTCGCCGTCGCCGGGCAGCAGTCGGTGCACCTGGCGGGTCAGCCGGATCGCCTCGGCGGCCAGCTCGACCCGCTGCAGGTCGGCGCCGGACGTGGCCGTGTAGCCCTCGTTGAAGATCAGGTAGAGCACGTGCAGGACGGCGCGCTGGCGGTCGGCGCGGTCCTCCTCGGGCGGCAGGTCGAACCGGGCGCCGGCGGTCTTGATGCTCTGCTTCGCCCGGCTGATCCGCTGCCCCATGGTCGACTCGGGCACCATGAACGCCCGCGCGATCTGCGTGGTCGTGAGACCGCCGACGGCGCGCAGCGTCAGCGCCACCTGCGACGGCGCCGACAGCGCCGGGTGGCAGCACATGAACAGCAGCGTCAGCGTGTCGTCGGTGTCGGGCGGCTGCTCGTCGGCGGGCGGGGCGGCGAACTGGCCGTCGGACGGGGTCAGCGCGGCCGCCGTCTCCTCCCGCCGGCGCCGGGCCGACTCGCTGCGCAGCTGGTCGGTGAGCCGCCGCGACGCGACGGTGATGAGCCACGCCCGCGGGTTGTCGGGCACGCCGTCGTCGGGCCACTGCACGGCGGCCGCCAGCAGCGCGTCCTGGACGGCGTCCTCGGCCGCGTCGAAGTGGCCGTAGCGGCGCACCAGCGCACCCAGCACCTGCGGCGCCTGCTCGCGCAGCAGGTCCTCGATTCCCCCGTCCATTCGCCCCATTGTGAGGCATGGCACCGACAGCGTCGGTCAGTGTTCGTCGTAGTGGCGGCCGTGCGCGGCGTGCAGGTGGCCGTCGTGCAGGTAGTCGGTGTGGTCGCCGTGCTCGACGGTGGGATGTCCGCACTCGGGTTCGTGCTGGTGCGGATGCTGTTCGGTGGTGACGTGCGCGCCGGTGACCCGCGGATCCTCGCCGTTGACGGCGGCCGCGGCGCGCCGGCGGCGCAGCAGCGAACCGGCCGGCCAGGCCAGCACGAACCCGGCCAGCGACGCGACGACGATGCTGGCGCCCGGCGCGACGTCGACGTAGTACGAGAACACCACGCCGCCCAGCGACGGCACCACGCCGAGCACCATCGCCAGCGCGAACGTCGTCCGGAAGCTACGCGTCAGCTGCTGCGACGTCGCCACCGGCACGACCATCAGCGCGCTGACCAGCAGCAGCCCCACCGTCCGCATGGCGACGGTCACGGTGACCGCGGCCATGACGGCGATCAGCATGCTGTACAGCCGCACCGGCAGGCCGCTGGCGCGGGCGAACTCCTCGTCCTGGCAGACGGCGAACAGCTGCGGCGCCAGCCCCACGGCCAGCACGATGACCACGACCGCCAGGACGGCGACCACCCACAGGTCGTCGGCCGACACCGTCGTGATCGAGCCGAACAGGTACGTGTTCAGGGTCGCCGCGGTGCTGCCGGCCAGCCCGGTGATCAGCACGCCGCCGGCGATGCCGCCGTAGAACAGCATCGCCAGCGCGACGTCGGCCGACGCGCGGCCATTGGCCCGCACGACGTCGATGGCCAGCGCGCCGAGCACGGCCACCGCCACCGACGTCCACACCGGCGCCCAGCCGGTCAGCAGGCCGATGGCGACACCGGTCAGCGCGACGTGCCCGAGCCCGTCGCCCATCAGGGCCAGCCGCCGCTGCACCAGGTAGGTGCCGACGGCGGGCGCGGCCAGGCCGGTGAGGACGGCCGCGATCAGCGCCCGCTGCATGAAGTCGTAGTCGAGAAAGCTCATCCGAACAGGCCCGCCCCGTAGTCCTCGCGATGGTCGTCGTGGTGGTCGGGCTGTCCGGTCAGGGTCGTCAGCGGGGTCGGCAGCGGGCCGTCGTGCACGACGCGGCCGCCGTCGAGTACGACGCCGCGGTCGACCAGCGGCGCCAGCGGGCCCATCTCGTGCAGCACCAGCAGCACCGTCCGGCCCGACGCGACGAACGTGCGCAGCGCGCGGGCGAACGCCTCCTGGCTGCGGCGGTCGACGCCGGCATTGGGCTCGTCGAGCACCATGAGATCGGGCTCGGACGCGGCCGCGCGGGCGATGAGCACCCGCTGCTGCTGGCCGCCGGACAGGCTCGAGACGCTGCGGCCGGCGTGCTCGGCCAGCCCGACCAGCTCGATCGCGTGCTCGACGGCGTCGCGGTCGGCCTTGCGGGCCGGCCGGAACAGCTTGCGCCGGGCCAGCCGCCCCGCGGCGACGACCTCGCGCACCGTCGCCGGGACCCCGGCCGCCGCCGTCGTGCGCTGCGGCACGTAGCCGATGCGCCACCAGTCGCGAAACGACTTCAGCGGGGTGCCGAACAGCCGCACCTCGCCGGCGCTCGCCGGCACCAGGCCGACCGCCGCCCGGACCAGCGTGGACTTGCCCGAACCGTTGGCGCCCAGCAGCGTGACGACCTCGCCCTCGACGACCTTGAGCTCGACGCCGTGCAGCACCGGGCGGTCGTCGAGCTCGACCCGCAGCCCGTGGACGTCGACGACGGCTGCTCTCATGGGGTCACCGTACTCAGGAACATTCGTTGGCGGTCCGCAGCGTCTCCAGGTTGGCCCGCATCAGGCTGAAGTAGTCCTGGTCGGCGGTGTCGTCGGTGAGCCCCTCGATCGGGTCGAGCACCGCCGCCTCGATGCCGAGGTCGCTCGCCAGCGTCTCGGCGACGTCCGGGCTGACGAGGCGCTCGTAGAAGATCGTCGTGACGCCCTCGGCCTGGACGACGTCGTGCACCTCGGCCAGCCGCTCCGGCGACGGCTCGGCCTCGGGGTCGATGCCGGAGATGC
This sequence comes from Jiangella alkaliphila, assembly GCF_900105925.1. Lineage (NCBI taxonomy): Bacteria > Bacillati > Actinomycetota > Actinomycetes > Jiangellales > Jiangellaceae > Jiangella > Jiangella alkaliphila. The sequence goes on from NZ_LT629791.1 coordinate 3,386,611, forward strand.
CGACCTGCTCGAGGTCGTACCGGTGGGCGAGGTAGCCGAACGCCTCGTGCGCGACGACGATCACCCGCTGGGTGCACTGGGCCAGGCCGGCCTCGTACTCCTGGTCGAGGGTCTCGAGGTCAGCGCTCAGCGCCTCGGCGTTGTCCCGGTAGTCGTCGGCGTTGTCTGGGTCGGCCTCGGCCAGCCGGTCCGCGACGGCGTCGGCGATCGGCTCGAGGTTCGTCGGGTCGAGCCAGATGTGCGGGTCGCCGGCGAGGTCGCCGTGGTCGTGGCCCTCGTGCTCCTCTTCGCTCTCGCCCTCGTGCTCGTCCTCGGGGTTGTCGAGCAGCTCGACCAGGCCCGCGACGTCGACGGCGCGGTCCTCGGCGTTCTGCTCGACCGCCTCGTCGACGGACGGCTGGAACCCGGCCAGGTACACGACGAGGTCGGCGTCGGCGATCTCGCCGACCTGACGGGCGGTCAGCTCGAGGTCGTGCGGCTCACCGCCGGCCTGGGTGAGGTTCTCGACGGTGGCGTAGTCGCCCGCGACACGTTCGGTCACGAAGGCCAGCGGGTAGAACGACGCGGCGACGACCGGGCCGTCGCCGCCGCCCGCGACGGGGTCGTCGTCGGACCCACAGGCCGTGAGGGCCAGGCCGGCGAGGGCGACGGTGCTCAGCGCGGCCGCGGCCGCACGACGGTTCTTCATGGGACACATTCTCATCAAGAGTGACAACCATTGTCAAAACGACGCAGCGCTCGTCTCCGATGGACGTTCGGAGATAGACTGTGTTGGGAATGAGAATCGACAGGGAGCGACTCAGGTGACGGTACGCGAACAGCCGGCCAAGGAGCACCGCCGGACACGGCAGCGCGCCGCGGTCGACGAGGTGCTCGACCAGACCGACGACTTCATCAGCGCCCAGGAGTTGCACGCCCTGCTGCGCGCCCGCGGCGCCGGCGTCGGACTCGCCACCGTCTACCGCACCCTGCAGACCCTCGCCGACGACGGCCGGGTCGACGTCCTGCGCTCCGACGCCGGCGAGTCGGTCTACCGCCGCTGCGTCCGCGAAGAGCACCACCACCACCTGGTCTGCCGGTCCTGCGGCGCCACGGTGGAGATCTCCGGCCCGACGGTCGAGCGCTGGGCCAAGTCCATCGCCGACCAGCACGGCTACTCCGACGTCTCGCACACGCTGGAGATCTTCGGCACTTGCCCCCGCTGCGCCGCCTGACCCCCCGCGCCCGCGGATGGTGAATCGGGTCGCGTGGGGACGGTCGCCGCTGGTCGGCGGCGGTGCGTCCCGGTGGGCGAGCGAGCCATTGCTCCGTTCCGAAACGTCCCGGTAACGTCGTTGGCGTCGGTCTAATACGTATTAGGAGGCGGCGTGCGACGGCGGACGTGGCGAGCGTGGCGGACGACGGCAGCGGTGGCCGCTGCCGTGGCAACAGGGGTGGCGGCAGGAATGGCGCCGGCGACGGCCGAACCGGCCGCGCCCGCAGCGGTGCCGGCGGCTGACACCGTCGCCGACCGGCCGGGGGAGTTCGACGAGACCGTGCTCTGGGACTCGGCCGAGGGCGGCGAGCACGAGAGCTACCACGTGCAGGGCCTGGCGGTGACGCCGTCGGACACCATCCTGGCCTTCACCGAGGGCCGGCACGACGTCTGCGACGCCGGGCCGCGCGACATCGTCCTGCGCCGCAGCACCGACGGCGGCGACTCGTGGGAGCCGAGCCGCGTCGTCGTCCCGTCGGAGAACGGCCAGTCGTGGGGCAACCCGACGCCGGTGGTCGACCGCGACACCGGCGAGATCTTCCTGTTCTTCGGCCTCTCGCTGCTCGACCCGGGCAACACCGGCTGCTCCGGCGACCGCCAGGAGATCTACCTGAGCCGCAGCACCGACGACGGCGTCACGTGGACCGCGCCGGTGGTGCTGGACGAGCTGTTCGCGGGCAACCCGTACGAGTGGACGCTGCACGGCCCCGGTCCCGGCCACGGCATCCAGCTGCAGGACGGCCGGCTGGTCATGCAGGTGCTGCACCGCCGCGAGGTCGTCGGGCACACCACACCCGAGCGGCTCTACGGCGTCTCGGTGATCTACAGCGACGACCACGGCGCCACCTGGCAGGCCGGCGAGCCGATTCCCGTCGACGTCAACTACCCGATCAACGAGAGCCGCATCTACGAGCGCGGCGACGGCGCGATCGTCGTCAACGGGCGGTCGGCGGCGGGCGGGCACCGGCAGCGGATCAGCGCCGTCAGCGCCGACGGGGGCGAGACCTGGTCCGACCCGGTGCTCGAGCCCGCGACCGGCCGCTACACCGCCGTCGACGCCGGATTCCTGCGGTTCGAGGGTCCCGACGGCGTCAGCCGGCTGCTGCACGCCCGGCCGGACTCCGCCCGCCGCGAGGCGCTCACCCTGTCCGTCAGCTACGACGACGGCGCGACGTACCGGTACGACACGATCGTCAACCCGGGCCCGTCGTACTACTCCGACCTCGCGGTGCTGTCCGACGGCACGATCCTGCTGTTCTACGGCCGCGACGGGGAGATCCTCGGCTCGCCGGCCCGGCTGGTGATGGCCCGGCTCGACCTCGCCTGGCTGACGGACGGCCGCGACACCGGCTCCGGGACGGGAATCACCGAGCACGCGGTCGAGCTCGGCGGCGCCGCCGGCGCGAAGACCCGGCCGCCCGCCGGCCCGCCGGCCACGCAGACCGTCAGCCCGGACGTCGCCGGCGGGAACGATGCCGTCGTCGGCGGCGCGCCCGTGGCCACCGACGGCGGGTTGGTCCTGGACGGCGACGACCACCTGGAGATCCCCGCGACCGACGCGGTCCGGGGGGCCGGCGACACGTTCACCGCGTCGGCCTGGTTCCGCACCGGCGCGACGGAGAGCCAGGCGATCCTGTGGGCCTTCGGCTGGGGCTCGGCCACGCCGCAGTGGTGGCTGCGTGCCGAGCCGGGCAGCAACCGGATCCAGGCGCTCGTCGACGCCGGCCAGGCGACGGCCACGCTCACCGCGCCCGGCGCGTACGCCGACGACGAGTGGCACCACGTCGCGCTCGCTCGGGGCGGCGGCACGATCGAGCTGTACGTCGACGGCGTCCGAGTCGCCCAGGCGGCGTCCCCGACCGGCAGCCTGGCGTTCAGCGCCCGCGAGGGGATCCACATCGGCCAGCGGCCGGACGGCGCCAACCGGCTCACCGGCGGAGTCGACGATGTCCGGCTGTACGACCGGGTACTGACCGCGGACGAGGTCGCCGCGCTCGCGTCCGCCCGGACCGCGGAAGGCGCCGCCGGCCCCGTCGTCCACCTGCCGCTGGACGAGACCGTCCGCGAGCGGGTCCCGCAGCCGGCGCCGTCGGTGATCGAGGACGAGAACGCCCGCGGCGGTGCCGCACTGACGTACTCCGCGACCGGCCCCGGCGACTACCTGGAGCTGCCGTTCCGGCTGGCCCGCGACGACGGAGCGTTCGAGGTCGCCGTCCGGTACGCGCGCGGCCAGGACGCCGGCCGGATCGAGGTGAGCATCGACGGGCAGGTGCTGCCCGACGGTGTGCTCGACCCGAGCCTGGACAGCGGCAGCGCCTACCAGACGTACCAGCACGGCACCGTCGACCTCGAGCGCGGGCTGCACCGGATCAGGTTCACACTGCTGGAGCCCGGCCGGCTCGGCGGCACGACGATCGCGCCGGACGAGCTCACGCTGATCGCCGCCGGGCAGCCGTCCGACGAGGCGAGCCGCGACGTCGTGGTCGACGACGAGTCGGTCGGCGCGTTCCGGATGACCGGCACCTGGAGCCGCGCCACCGGGCAGGCCGGCCACCCGTACTACGGCGTCAGCTACCGGTCCGCGCCGGCCGGCGCCGGCGACCGCACCGCGAGCTGGCAGGTCGACGTGCCGGTCACGGGGGAGTACCACGTCCTCGCCTGGGCGGTCGCGCACGCCAACCGGGCCTCCGACGCGCCGTTCACCGTCCACCACGCCGACGGCGCGACGACGGTCCGGCTCGACCAGCGGGGCCAGGCCCGGGTCGTCGGCGACTCGCGGCCGGGCGTCTGGGTCGACCTCGGCGCGTACCGGTTCGAGGCGGGCGCGGCCGGGCGGGTGGAGTTGTCCAACACCGCCGACGGGTTCGTCATCGCCGACGCGGTCATGGTCACCCGCGACCCGGTGCCGGGCGGGGTGGGCGACGTGACGGCGGCCGCCGCGTCGCCGTCGTCGGTGCGGGTGTCGTGGGCGGCGGTCGACGGCGCCGACGGCTACGACGTCGAGGTGCGGGCCGCCGGGACGGAGCTGTGGACGCTGGCCGGGCGCGTCGGCGCCGATGCGACGTCGCTGGACGTCACCGGGCTGGCGCCGTCGACGGCGTACGAGGTCCGCGTGTACGCGTTCGCCGAGCCCGACCCGGGTCGTCCGGCGCTGGCCGGGCCGGCGTCCGCCCCGGTCACCGTCACCACGCCGGAGGCCGGCGACGACGCCGGGGACGGCACGCTCGCGCTGAGCGTGCTGTCCAGCCGGCCCGACACCGTGACCGGCGGCGACGCGCTGGTGCGGGTGTCCGTGGCGGACGACGCCGTGCCGCTCGACGCCGTGGCGGTCACCGTCAACGAGGTCGACGTCACCGTGTCGCTGACGCCCGATCCGTCCGGCCGCAGCCTGACCGGCCTGGTCACGGGGCTGCACGACGCCGCCAACGTCCTGGCCGCACAGGCCGGGACGGCGGCGTCGCGCACCACCGCCCGGCTGACCGGCCACCCGATCGAGGGGCCGGTCTTCTCCGGCCCGCAGGAGCAGCCGTTCCGCTGCGAGACGGCGCAGTTCACCGTGCCGGTGATCGGCGGGACGCTCGGCGCGCCGCTGGACGAGAACTGCTCGCTCGCCGGCCGCGTCGACCACTTCTACCGCACGACGGGCGACACCTTCGCTCCGTGGCCGGCCGGGGCCACCGAGTACCCGGCCGACCTGGTCACGACGACCACCAGCGACGGCACGCAGGTGCCGTTCGTCGTGCGGATGGAGACCGGCACCGTCAACCGGGCCGTCTACCAGACCACCGTGCTGCACGACCCGCTCGCCGACGCCGCCCCGGGACCGGCCGCGCCGCCGCCGGCCTGGAACGGGGCGACGGTGTTCACGTTCGGCGGCGGCTGCACCAACGGCTGGTACCGGCAGGGCCGCAACACCGGCGGCGTCGTCGACCCGTACCTGCTGGGCCAGGGGTACGGGCTGATGTCGTCGTCGCTCAACGTGTTCGGCTCGAACTGCAACGACCTGACCGCCGCCGAGACCGCGTCGATGGTGAAGGAGCGGTTCGTCGAGCGGTATGGGCCGGTCGACCACGTCATCGGGTTCGGCTGCTCAGGGGGCTCGTACCAGGCGTACCAGATCGCCGACAACTACCCGGGGATCCTCGACGGCATCATCGTCGGCTGCTCGTTCCCCGACGTCGGGTTCTCGACCGTGAACATGATCACCGACGCGAGGCTGCTGGACGCCTATTTCACCGGCCACGGCTCGTCGTGGACCGAGGCGGAGCGGCTGGCCGTCACTGGGTTCGCGACCGACGCCACCGCGGCCGCCGTCGCCGGGGGCGCGCGACGGATCGACCCGCGCTCGTTCTGCGCGATGGTGCCGGCGGAGCAGCGCTACGACCCGGTCGCCAACCCGCGAGGGGTGCGCTGCGGCGTGTACGACCACGCTGTCAACGTGTACGGCCGCGACCCGGAGACGGGGTTCGCCCGGCGTCCGCTGGACAACGTCGGCGTCCAGTACGGCCTGGGGGCGCTGTCGTCCGGCGCCATCACGGCGGACCAGTTCCTCGACCTCAACGAGCACGTCGGCGGCTTCGACGACGACGCGAACCTGGTGCCGTCACGGACCGAGGGCGACACGTCGGCCATCGCGGCGGCGTACCGGACCGGGCGGCTGACCAGCGGCGGAGGCGGGCTGGCCGCGACGCCGATCACCGACTACCGCACGTATCGTGACGACAACCCGGCCGGCGAGCTGCACGTGCGCTACCACTCGTTCTCGATGCTGGCGCGCCTGGAGAAGGCCAACGGGACCGCGGCGAACGTCGTCGGGCTGGTCGAGGACATGCGCTACACCGGGTTCAGCACCGAGAGCCCGCTGCTGCGGCACGCCGTCGCGAGCATGGACGAGTGGCTGCGGACCCTGGCGGCGACGCCGACCCGCGATGCCTCGGACGTCGCGGCCGCGCGTCCGGCCGGCCTGGTCGAGGGGTGCATGACCCGCGACGCCTCGCCGGTCTTCGTGGCGGAGACGCTCACCCGCGATCCCGCCAGCACCTGCGAGCGCCTCTACCCGACGGCGTCGTTCCCGCGCGAGGTGGCCGGCGAGTCCGTCGCCGCCGACGTCGTCAAGTGCCGGCTGCGCGAGCCGCGGCGATCCGACTACGCCGTCGCGCTCAGCGACGAGCAGTGGCAGCGGCTCACCACGGTCTTCGCCGGCGGCGTCTGCGACTACTCCGTGCCCGGCGTCGAGCAGCAGCCGCTGGCAGGGACCTGGCTGCGGTTCTGATCGTGGTCGGCCTCAGCGGCTGGGGTGCCAGGCGGGGAGGCGCTCCTGCGGGCGTGGGTACAGCTCATGGTCGCGGACCAGGAGCGCCGCGTCGTCCGGACCCCACACGCCGAACGGCGGGTGAAGGTCGATGACCTGGGTGGTGATGGCGCCGTTCGGCCGGAGCAGGAAGGCGAGGTTGTACCAGGCGCCGCGGTCCTCGGTGTACATCGACCGGCGCAGTGTCGCGCAGGCCGCGGCAACGTCGGGCAGGTACAGCAGGTATTGGAAGGAGAGCGGGCCGTCGGCTTCCAGCTTGATCATCACGGTGGTCCGGACATCGTCGGCCGCCGCCGAGGCCATGAGATTCGCGTGCAGCCATCCTTCGGGGAGATGGCCGAGCAGGGCATAGCCGACCCGCAGCAGCGGATCGTCCGTCTCCGGCGACGCGGCGCTCAGGTCGAGGCGGGGGAGCGCGTTGCCGTCGGCGTCGGTGGTCTCGGCGGCCTGCTCTCGGTCGTGCTTGCGGAGGTACGCCCGCATGGCGCGCACATACTCGCGGTCCACCTCGTCCTTGGCCTCCGCCTCGAGCGCGTCCAGCGGATCCACAAGTCTGTCGTCGCCCATCCCGCCACGCTACCTTGTGACGAGCTATCTCCACCCGCTCGGCGTTGCTCTTGGAGCAACGGCGCAGAGTTCCGGCCCGAAATGTCCGAGTGATTCCGCAATTACTCCAAGATCAACCGATTGGAGCCCTGGTTGGTGACGTGCCGACGCCGTTCCGGGCGAGTGCCGCACCGGGACGACGGAGTCAGGCGAGCAGGCCGCCGGCGCGGGCGACGACGAGGGCGCCGAGCGCGACCACGATGAAGCCGCGGCTCAACTTCTGCCCGGCGCCGAGTCGCGGCCAGGCCAGCACCAGCAGCCACGCCAGGAACAGCACGACCAACCCGAGCAGCGCCGGGCCGACGGGCGGCGGCGCCAGCAGGCCGCCGAGCAGGACGGCCGCCGTCACCACGCCGAGCAGCCACTTGGGCGCCGCCGTGAGCTTGACCAGCACCGGGTAGCTGACCGCCTCGATGCGGGCGCGCAGGCTCGACTTGGGCGGCGGGCCGGCCGGGGCGGGGCGGCGGCTGCCACCGGACCGCGGGGCGCGCGACCCGGCGCCCGGCGCGGCGGGCCGGCGGTTCGGGTTGCGGCGCGGCTGGCGGTTCTGCGGCACTGGAGATCCTTCGGGGTGTGTCGACCTACTCGGTCGCAGCATCGTACGGTGGTTGGTCGTCATACTGCTCCATGGCTCCGACAGAGTCGAGGCTCCGCCTCTGCTGGCACCGGCCTCGAAAGGATCACGATGCTCGTCGTCACCCGATACCGGGTCCCGCCCGCGGACGCGGTCTCGTTCCGTGACCGTGCCCGGCGGGCGCTCGAGGTGCTCGCCGCCAAGCCCGGCTGGCGCGGCGGCCACGTCGGCCGCGCGGCTGACGATCCCGAGCTGTGGGTGGTCAGCAGCGAGTGGGAGAACGTCGGCTCCTACCGCCGCGCGCTCTCGTCGTACGAGTCGAAACTGGAGGCGGTGCCGCTGCTGTCGCTGGCGATCGACGAGCCGACGGCGTTCGAGATCGTCGCGACGGTGGAGAGCTCCGGCGCCAGCGTCCGGGCCTCTGACGCCGACGAGGTGGGGCTCGGCCAGGCCGCCGCCCCCGTCGTCCCCACCGACTTCGATCGGGGCATGCACGCGTGAGCGCCGTCCACCTGCACGGCGGCGAACCCGCACCGCCGGCCGGGCCGCACGTGCGCCGTCTGGTGCTGGCGGTGCTGATCCCGCTCGTCCTCGCGACCATCGCCGGGCTGATCGTGCTCTGGCCGGACGGCGACCCGCCGCGCATCGAGGCCGGTGTACGCACCGACGGGACGATCTTGTCGGTGCAGCCGTGCGAAGACGTCGTCGAGACGCCGCCGACGCCGGAGGGTGAGGACACCGCGGCCGAGTGCCTGCAGGCGCAGGTCCGCGTCGACGCCGGGCCGGACGAGGGCGTCGAGACGGTCGTGCCGCTGCCGTTCGGCGTCGGTGCACCGGAGTTCCACGAGGGCGACGCGGTCGTGCTCAGCGCGCTGCCCGACGCGCCGCTGGAGAGCCGCTACGAAGTGCTCGACTTCCAGCGCGACGTGCCGCTGATCTGGCTGGCCGGTCTGTTCGCCGTCGCCGTCGTCGTGCTGTCCGGCTGGAAGGGCCTGGCCGCGCTCGGCGGGCTGGGCGTCTCGATGGTGGTGCTGCTGGTGTTCGTGCTGCCGGCGCTGCTGACGGGAGAGTCGCCGCTGCCGGTGGCGATCGTCGGGGCGTCGGTGATCATGATCGTGACGCTCTACCTCGCGCACGGCGTCTCGATCAGGACGTCGGTCGCGCTGATCGGGACGCTGGTCAGCCTGGCGCTGACGGGGATCCTGGGCTCGTTGTTCAGCTCGCTGGCGCACTTCACCGGGCTGGCCGGCGAGGCGTCGTCCTACATCGGGACCGTCAACACCGAGATCGACCTGCGCGGCCTGCTGCTCGCCGGGCTGGTCATCGGGGCGCTCGGCGTGCTCGACGACGTCACCGTCACGCAGAGCGCGGCGGTGTGGGAGCTGGCCGCCGCGGACCCGGCGTCGTCGCGGCGGTCGCTGCTGGGGGCGGGCCTGCGGATCGGCCGCGAGCACGTCGCGGCCACGGTGAACACGCTGGTCCTCGCATACGTCGGCGCCTCGTTGCCGCTGCTGATGCTGTTCAGCGTCCTCGGGCAGGGTGTGACGGACACCATCACCAGCGAGGCGGTGGCCCAGGAGATCGTCCGGGCGCTGGTCGGCGGGCTCGGCATCATCGCGGCGGTGCCGGTCACCACGGCGTTGGCGGTGCTCGCGGTCCGGGGACGATCGGCCCGGCCGGCTGGCCGACGCCGCAAGCCGGTGTCGTCTACCCTCGAAGCTGACCTGGACGCCTAGACCCCGAACGGAGTGACCACCGTGCCTGCGCCCGTCGACGCCATCGTCTCCCTCGCCAAGCGCCGTGGTTTCGTCTTCCCGACGGGTGAGATCTACGGCGGTACGCGCTCGGCCTGGGACTACGGGCCGCTCGGCGTGGAGCTGAAAGAGAACGTGCGCCGGCAGTGGTGGCGCTCCATGGTGCAGCAGCGCGACGACGTCGTCGGCCTCGACTCCGCGGTCATCCTGCCGCGCGAGGTGTGGGTCGCGTCCGGCCACGTCGAGGAGTTCGTCGACCCGCTGGTCGAGTGCCAGGCCTGCCACCGCCGCTTCCGCGCGGACCAGCTCAAGGAGGAGTTCGCCGCCCGCACCGGCCTGCCGGTGGCCGGCGGGCTGGCCGAGGTGCCGTGCCCCACCTGCGGCGCGAAGGACTCGTGGACCGAGCCGCGGATGTTCAACGGCCTGCTCAAGACTTACCTCGGCCCGGTCGAGTCCGACGAGGGGCTGCACTACCTGCGGCCCGAGACCGCGCAGGGCATCTTCGCCAACGTCGTCAACGTCATGAACTCCTCGCGCAAGAAGCCGCCGTTCGGCATCGCGCAGGTGGGCAAGTCGTTCCGCAACGAGATCACGCCGGGCAACTTCATCTTCCGCACGCGCGAGTTCGAGCAGATGGAGATGGAGTTCTTCGTCGCGCCCGGCACCGACGACCAGTGGCACGAGTACTGGCTGCAGGAGCGGTGGAACTGGTACCTCGGGCTGGGGCTGTCCGAAGACAACCTGCGGCTCTACGAGCACCCGAAGGAGAAGCTCTCGCACTACGCGAAGCGGACGGTCGACATCGAGTACCGCTTCGGCTTCGGCGCGACGGAGTTCGCCGAGCTCGAGGGTGTGGCCAACCGCACCGACTTCGACCTGACGACGCACGCCAAGCACTCCGGCCAGGACCTCAGCTTCTTCGACCAGGAGAAGGGCGAGCGCTGGACGCCGTACGTCATCGAGCCGGCCGCCGGGCTCACCCGCTCGGTGCTCGCGTTCCTGCTCGACGCCTACGACGTCGACGAGGCGCCCAACGCCAAGGGCGGCGTCGACACCCGCCACGTCCTGCGGTTCGACCCGCGGCTGGCGCCGGTGAAGGTGGCCGTGCTGCCGCTGTCGCGCAACGCCGACCTCTCGCCGAAGGCCCGCGACCTCGCCACCCGGCTGCGGGCCCGGTGGAACGTCGAGTTCGACGACGCCGGCGCCATCGGCCGCCGCTACCGCCGTCAGGACGAGATCGGCACCCCCTTCTGCGTCACCGTCGACTTCGCCACCCTCGACGACGACGAGGTCACCGTCCGCGACCGCGACACCATGCACCAGGAGCGCATCGGCATCGACCGCGTCGAGGCGTATCTCGGGGAGCGGTTGCCGACGTGTTGACGACGCTCCCCACCGTCGCCCCGCTGCAGCTCGGGTCGCTGCGGGTCGGCCCGCCGGTCGTACTCGCGCCGATGGCCGGCGTCACCAACGCCGCGTTCCGCCGGCTCTGCGCCGAGCAGGGCGCCGGGCTCTACGTCTGCGAGATGATCACCTCCCGCGGCGTCGTCGAGCGCGACGAGAAGACGCTGAACATGCTGGTCTTCGCCGACGTCGAGGACGTCCGCTCGGTCCAGCTCTACGGCGTCGACCCGTTCTACGTCGGCGAGGCCGTGAAGGTGCTCGCCGGCGAGTACGGCGTCGCGCACGTCGACCTCAATTTCGGCTGCCCGGTGCCCAAGGTCACCCGCAAGGGCGGCGGGGCGGCGCTGCCGTACAAGCGCGGGCTGCTGGAGGCGATCCTGCGGGCTGCCGTGGGCGCCGCCGAGCCGTACGGCATCCCCGTCACGATGAAGACCCGCAAGGGCATCGACGACGACCACCTCACCTACCTCGACGCCGGCCGCATCGCCGAGGACGCCGGCTGCGCCGCCATCGCGCTGCACGGGCGCACCGCCGTCCAGCACTACTCCGGCGAGGCCGACTGGACGTCCATCGCGCGGCTCAAGGAGCACGTGTCGATCCCGGTGCTCGGCAACGGCGACATCTGGGAGGCCGCCGACGCCGTGCGCATGCTCGAGGCCACCGGCGCCGACGGCGTCGTCGTCGGCCGCGGCTGCCTCGGCCGGCCGTGGCTGTTCCGCGACCTCGCCGCCGCCTTGACGGGCGCGCCGGTGCCGTCGCTGCCGACCCTCGGTGAGGTGGCCGCCATGATGCGCCGCCACGCCGAACTGCTCGCCGACCTCATGGGCGAGGACCGCGGCCTGCGCGACATGCGCAAGCACATGGCCTGGTACCTCAAGGGCTTCGTGGCGGGCTCCGAGGTCCGGGCGTCGTTGGGGATGGTGTCGTCGCTGGCCGACCTCGACGCGCTGCTGGGGGAGTTGGACCCGGCGCAGCCGTATCCGGTCGCCGAGCTCGGCCAGCCGCGCGGGCGGCAGGGCAGTCCGCGCAAGGTCGCCCTCCCGGCCGGCTGGCTCGACGAGACCGACGGCGTCACCGGCGACCTCGCCGACGCCGAGCTCGACATCTCCGGCGGCTGACGGGAGGTTCGTCGGGGGTTTGCCTGTTGGGCGTCCCCCTGCTGCCCATGGTCTTAGCCGCGCACCCGCGGCCTAAGAACGGGCAGCTATCAGGGGACGGGGAAGAACCGGGCACACCTCGATCTAGTTGGACCGTCGTACCGGCCGTCGGATGCTCAAAGAACCGGCGGATACCCGAATTTCCGGCGAGTGCGGGCCAGATCCGGGCCGTACGCGTCGGAAATTCGAGTATCCGCCGGATTCACGAGCACGACGGTGAGACCTCACCCGTCACCGAAGCACCTCACCCGCCGTAGGACCGCACCCGGCACCGATCCAGCCGCTATCCGGTCCTCACGCGAGTGAGGTGTTCCCCACGCGAGTGAGGATTTGAGGCGCACGTTCACGGCTAAGAAAATGGGCAGCAGGGGGACGGCCAACTCGGCGACACTTCGGCGACCGGCCGCGAGCCCCCGGCCAACGGCCCGGACCCCAACCGCCGGCACCTCTCCGGCCGTTCCCGCGCACCCTCTTGACACCGGACATTTGGTACGGAAATCTCTTCGTAACCGGTTACTGATACCGGTTACATTCGGCGGGCGCCCAGACGAAATCGAGGGCTGAGGCCGGGCACACGGGGGTTGGGGGACTCGATGGAGAGGAACCGCTCATGGCTCAGCCCGGACCGCGCCCACGTGGGCGCCACCGCACCGGCCGGCGCGGACCGGCCGCACTGACTGCCGTCCTCGGGCTGCTGGCCGGCCTGCTGACCGTCGTCGGCGGGCAGGCGGCGCAGGCGCCCGAGGCCGCCGCCCACCCGGGCCACGGCGGCTACTCGATCCTCGTGTTCAGCAAGACGGCCGCGTTCCGGCACGACTCGATCCCGGCCGGCATCGCCGCGATCCAGCAGTTGGCCGCCGAGCACGAGTTCACCGTCACGGCCACCGAGGACGCCACCGCGTTCACCGACGAGAACCTCGCCCAGTACGACGCGGTCGTCTGGCTCTCCACGACCGGCGACGTCCTGAACGACGAGCAGCAGGCGGCGTTCGAGCGCTACATCCAGGCGGGCGGCGGCTACGCCGGCGTCCACGCGGCGTCGGACACCGAGTACGACTGGCCGTGGTACGGCGAGCTGGTCGGCGCCTACTTCCAGGGTCACCCGCGCAACCAGGACGCCACCATCGAGGTCGCCGACCGCACCCACCCGTCCACGCAGCACCTGCCGGCCCAATGGGAGCGGTTCGACGAGTGGTACAGCTTCCGCACCAACCCGCGCGGCGACGTGCACGTGCTGGCCAGCCTGGACGAGAGCACGTACGACCCCGAGGCGAATCCGATGGGCCTGGACCACCCGATCGCCTGGTGCCAGAACTACGACGGCGGCCGGGCCTGGTACACCGCGGGCGGGCACACCACCGAGAGCTACTCCGAGCCGGAGTTCCTGCAGCACCTGCTCGGCGGCATCGAGACCGCGGCCGGCGCGACGGCGGCCGACTGCGGAGGCACGGTCTGGGACACGTTCGACAAGGTCCCGCTCGACACCGGCACCGCGAACCCGATGGAGCTGGACGTCGCCGCGGACGGGCGGGTGTTCTACATCGAGCGGGCCGGCGAAGTGCGGATGATCGACCCCGCGAGCAGCCAGACCACGGTCGTCGGCACCCTCGACGTGTACACGCAGCGCGAGGACGGCCTGCTGGGCATCGCGCTCGACCCGGACTTCGTCAGCAACGGCTGGATCTACCTGTACTACTCGCCGGACGGGACGGAGGCGGAGCAGCGGCTGTCGCGGTTCACGCTCACGGGCACGACGCTCGACCTCGCCAGCGAGGTGCAGCTGCTGGAGGTGCCGGTCGACCGCGCGGTGTCCGGCCACGCCGGCGGCAGCCTGAGCTTCGACGCCGCCGGGAACCTGTACCTGGCCACGGGCGACGACACCAACCCGTTCGAGTCCGAGGGATATGCGCCGATCGACGAGCGACCCGGCCGCGCCTCGTTCGACGCCCAGCGCAGCTCGTCGAACACCAACGACCTGCGCGGCAAGGTGCTGCGCGTCCACCCCGAGCCGGACGGGACCTTCACCGTCCCGGACGGCAACCTCTTCGCACCGGGAACGGCGAGCACCCGGCCGGAGATCTACGCCATGGGCTTCCGCAACCCGTTCCGCATCGAGGTCGACGGCGCGACCGGCGCGCTGCTGGTCGGCGACTACGGGCCGGACGCGCCGTCGGCGAACCCGGACCGCGGCACCGAGGGCCAGGTCGAGTGGAACCGCATCACCGCCGCCGGCAACTACGGCTGGCCGTACTGCCACGGCGCCGGCCCGTTCCGCGACTGGAACTTCGCCAGCCAGACCGCCGGCCCCGCTTTCGACTGCGCCAACCCGGTCAACGACTCGCCGAACAACACCGGCCTGACGCAGCTCCCGCCGGTCGTCGCGCCGGACCTCTATTACGGCCGCTCCGAGACCGGCACCAACGCGCCTGAGCTGGGCACCGGCGGCGGCGCGATGGCCGGCCCCGTCTACCGCTACGACGAAGCGCTGGATTCCGACGTCAAGTGGCCGGCCTACTACGACGGCGCCGCGCTGTTCTACGAGTGGACCAACACCGAGGACGGCTACGTGCGGCCTTTCGACAACGACGTCTGGGAGCTCCGGCTCGACGGCGACACCGTCCATGACATCAACCCGCTCCTCAGCACCATGCAGTTCCTGCGCCCGATGGACATGACGTTCGGGCCTGACGGCGCGCTGTACCTGATCGAGTGGGGGACGGGGTTCGGCGGCAACAACGCCGACTCCGGCATCTACCGCATCGAGTACGCCGGTGGCGGCACCCGGCCGGTCGCACAGGCCGGCGCCGACCCGACGTCCGGGGCGCTGCCGCTGACGGTGCAGTTCAGCAGCGAGGGCTCCGGCCACCCGGGCGGCCTGCCTGTCACGTACCACTGGGCGTTCGGCGACGGCGCGGAGTCGACCGACCCGAACCCGAGCCACACGTTCACCGTCGCCGGCCAGTACTCCGCCCGGCTGACGGTGACGGCCGAGGACGGCGCGACCCGCTCGCAGACCGTCCAGATCACCGCCGGCAACACCGCGCCTGAGGTCACGCTCGATCCACCGGTCGACGGCGGCTTCTTCGACTTCGGCGACGACATCGCCTACGGCATCGACGTCACCGACGCCGAGGACGGCTCGACCGGCGACGGCTCGATCAGCTGCGACGGCGTCGACCTGCAGGTGCTGTTCGGCCACGCCGGCCATGCGCACCCCGTCGAGGTACTGCCCGGCTGCGAGGGCACCGTCGCCACCAGCACCGACGCCGGTCACCCGGCCGGCGAGGACCTGTTCTGGGTGCTCGAGGCCCGCTACACCGACGCGGGCGGGGCCGGCGTCGGCGCGCTGACCGGCCGCGACCTGCACGTCCTGCAACCGAAGCTGAAGGAGGCCGAGCACTTCCAGACGATGAGCGGTATCCAGCTCGAGGCCACCAGCGACCCGCGCGGCGGCCGGCAGAACATCGGCTTCATCGACGACGGCGACTACATCTCCTACGACCCGATGAACCTCGCCGGGATCGACGCGATCACCTACCGGCTCGCGTCCGGCGGCAGCGGCGGGCGGATCGAGGTCCGCTCCGGCGCGCCGGACGGCCCGCTGGTCTCCGACAGTGGCTTCATCGCGCCGACCGGCGGCTGGCAGTCGTGGACCGACGTCACCGTCCCGATCGAGGACCCCGGCGGCACGCACGAGCTGTTCTTCGTGTTCAAGCACGAGCCAGGGTCGACCGGCCTGTTCAACCTCAACTACCTGAAGTTCCGCGGCAAGGGCGTGTCCGTCGACGCGCGGCCGGAGGTGTGGTCGGTCGAGGCGACGCCACCGTCCGGCGAGCTGCCGTACGAGGTGACGCTCAGCGTCGAGGCCACCGACCCGGAGGGCCAGGAGCTGACCTACGCCTGGGACTTCGGCGACGGCGCCACGGCGACCGGCGCGACCGTCACGCACACCTACGAGCTGTCCGGCGTGTACCGCCCGACGGTCACCGTCACCGACGCGGCCGGCTCGGAAGCGCACGACTCCGTCCGGGTCGAGGCCGTGCCCGAGGCGTCGCCGCCGATCGAGTGCGCCGACCCGGGCAGCGACCCGCCCCCGGACGACGAGTTCGACGGCGACCGGCTGGACGGCTGCCGCTGGGACCAGGTGGTCCGGCCCGACCTCAACCGGTTCCGCGTCGAGGGCGGCCAGCTGAAGATCGACACCACCCCGACCAACCTGTTCGACCAGCACAACAACGCGCCGAACCTCATGCTGCAGACGCTGCCGGCCGGCGACTGGGTGATCGAGACGCAGGTGTCCGGTGACGTCTGCGAACGCTGGCAGCAGGGCGGCCTGCTGGTCTACGAGAGCGACCAGACCTTCCTCAAGCTCGACTACGTCGGCACGTCGCCGGTCGGTGAGCCGTGCGAGCGCAAGATCGAGATGCGGCACGAGATCGACGACATCTTCCAGCCCGCGTTCCCCGAGGTCACCCTGCCCGACGGCGTGACGACCTGGTGGCTGCGGCTGGAGAAGTCCGGCTCGACCTACACCGGCTACTACAGCTCCGACGGCGTGAACTTCGAGCAGGTGGGCGTCATCGAGAACGACCGCCTGGCGACGGCCGACGTCGGGCTTTACGCGTTCGGCCAGGAGCAGACGCAGGCGACCACCGTCGCGTTCGACTACTTCCACGTGCTCGAGTCCGAGCCGCCGGACGCCTGCCCCGACTCCGACGAGAGCCCGACGGTCGTCGTCCGCGCCGTCGACTCCGGCGTCACCAACTACGAGCGCGACGACGGCTGCACCGTCGAGGACCTCATCGAGGACGAGATGGAGTGGCCGAACGAGGGCCGGTTCATGATGCACGTCCGCAGCGTGACCCAGCACCTGGTGCATGACGGCGTGCTCACCCGGGCCGAACGCAACGCCGTCATCGCCGCCGCCGGCCGCAGCTGACCCCGTCCACCCCCGGAAAGGACTGTCCATGCAGATTCGACCGACAGCGAAGGCCGTTGCGGCGGCCGCCGCGACGGTGCTGGTCGCCGGCCTGGCGCTGCCCACCCAGGCCGCGCCGACGGCGCCCGCCGCGCGACCGGCCGACGGCTTGTCGCAGGACGACCGCGCCACGCTGCACCGCTACGCCGAGGACACCTGGGCGTCGTTCGTCGCGATGACCGACGAGGCCAGCGGGATGCCCGCGGACAAGCTGAAGGCCGACGGCAGCACCAGCCCGCAGACGTCGACCACCAACATCGGCGCCTACATGTGGAGCGCCGTCGTCGCCGAGGAACTGGACATCATCGACCGCGACGAGCTGGTCGAGCGACTCTCTGTCACGCTCGACACGCTCGCCGGGCTGGAGCGCGACGAGGGGAGCGGCCAGTTCTTCAACTGGTACGACCACCGCACGGGCGAGGTCATCACCGTCTGGCCCGACGACGGCAGCACGGTCATCCCGCACTACTCGTCGGTCGACAACGGCTGGCTGGCGACCGGCCTGCAGGTCGTCCGCGAGGCCGTCCCGGAGCTGGCCGAGCCCGCCGGCGCGCTGTTCGACAGCATGGACTTCGGGTTCTACTACCGGCCCGAGGTCAACCGCATCCTGTTCCATTACGCGCCCAGCACCGGCGCCGCGCCGTGCTGCTACGACACGCTGGTCAGCGAGAGCCGCATCGCCACCTACATCGGCATGGCGAAGGACGAGATCCCGCGCAAGGCCTACTTCGGCACCTTCCGCAGCTTCCCGAACACCTGCGACTGGAACTGGACGGAGCAGAAGTCGGTCGGCGAGCACCGCAACTACCTGCGCCAGCAGGTCTGGGAGGGCGCCTACCAGTACCGCGGCATGGAGATCGTGCCGGCCTGGGGCGGCAGCATGTTCGAGGCGCTGATGCCGACGCTGTTCGTGCCCGAGGAGGAGTGGGGCCGGCGCAGCTGGGCCGTGAACCACCCGAACTACGTCCAGGCGCACATCGAGCACGGACTGGAGGAGGCGCAGTACGGCTACTGGGGATTCTCGCCGTCGAACAACACCAACGGCGGCTACAACGTCTACGGCGTCGAGGCGATCGGGATGGACCCGAACGGCTACCCGTCGAACAACGACGCCACGCTGGTCGACTACGGCTGGGAGGGCTGCGACAAGCCGGCCCAGCCGCTGCCCGAACCCGAGGACTACACCAACGGCGTCGTGACGCCGCACGCGGCGTTCCTGGCGCTGCGGTACGCACCCGAGGAGGCGATGGAGAACCTCGCGAACCTGGAGAGCGACTTCGACATCTACTCCGACTGGGGCTTCCGCGACGCCGTCAACGTCGACAGCGGCACCGTCGACGAGTACTTCCTGTCCCTCGACCAGGGCATGGTCATGGGCGCGATCGGCAACGCGCTGGCCGACGACCTGCTGCGCGACGCGTTCGTCACGCCGCAGTTCCAGTCCCGCGTCAAGCCCGTGATCGCGATGGAGGAGTTCACCAACTACCGCTGAGCGCGTCCCCGGCCGCCGCCCCTCGTCCCGCGAACTGAGCGAGGGGCGGCGGGGGAGCGGGTCCGTCCGTATCGTGGGGGTATGCAGACAGGGCTCCTCGACTGGGCGTCCACCACCGCGGTGGACCTCCAGCCTGTGCTGCAGACGGTGGCCGTCACGGTGGCCGTCGTGTTCGTCATCTACAAGGCCGTGCAGTCGAAGTTCTCGCTCGGCACGATCATCGTGTCCGCGCTCGCGGCCGGCATCTTCATCTGGCTGGTCTTCAACGTCGACCAGCTCAGCGACACCATCGGCGAGGACCTCCCGGGCGGGACGTCCGCGCCCGGCTGACCGGCTCCCACTGGTAGGGAGAGGTCCGTACCAGCACGTGTGCCGTGCGTCACGCGCCACCCACCATGGCAGTGGGGTCCGACGCGGTCATCGGTGCAGGGGACGCTCGTGCGTTCGCGTTCCGTGTGATTGGTCCCGAAGTGGTCCATGCGGCCGCTCGGGCCGCGTCGTTAGGCTCCGCGAAACTCGCTCGTTGGATGCCGTACGCGACACGGAGGGCCGGCCTGTGCAGTACGTTTTCGACTTCACCGAGGGCAGCAAGGACCAACGCGACCTACTCGGCGGCAAGGGTGCCAACCTCGCCGAGATGACCTCCCTGGGGCTTCCCGTCCCACCGGGCTTCACCATCAGCACCGAGGCCTGCCGCAGCTACCTGGCGACCGGACGCGAGCCCGACGGCCTCGCCGACGAGATCGAGCGGCACCTGTCCGGCCTCGAGTCGGGGATGGGCAAGCGGCTGGGCGACGCCACCGACCCACTGCTGGTGTCGGTGCGGTCCGGCGCCAAGTTCTCGATGCCCGGCATGATGGACACCGTCCTCAACGTCGGCCTCACCGACCTCTCGGTGGCCGGGCTGGCGGCGGTCGCCGGCGACCAGCGGTTCGCCTGGGACTCCTACCGCCGGCTGGTCCAGATGTTCGGCAAGACGGTGCTCGGCGTTGACGGCGAGCGGTTCGACCACGCGCTCGAGACCCGCAAGAAGGACCGCGGCGTCGACTCCGACGTGGACCTCACCGTCGACGACCTGCGCGACCTCGTCGCCGAGTTCAAGGAGATCGTGCGCGGGGAGAGCGGGACCAACTTCCCGCAGGACCCGCGCACGCAGCTCGACCTCGCCGTCCGGGCCGTGTTCGAGTCGTGGAACACCGACCGGGCCCGCATCTACCGCCGCCAGGAGCGCATCCCCGACGACCTCGGCACGGCGGTCAACATCGTCGCCATGGTGTTCGGCAACCTCGGCCCCGACTCCGGCACCGGCGTCGCGTTCACCCGTGACCCCGCCACCGGCGAGCAGGGCGTCTACGGCGACTACCTGCCGAACGCGCAGGGCGAGGACGTCGTCGCCGGCATTCGCAACACGCTGGCGCTGGCCGAGCTGGAGCGGCTGGACAAGGCGTCGTACGACCAGCTGCTCGACATCATGGAGACGCTGGAGAAGCACTACCTCGACCTCTGCGACATCGAGTTCACCATCGAGCGCGGGAAGCTGTGGATGCTGCAGACCCGGGTCGGCAAGCGGACCGCCGCCGCGGCGTTCCGCATCGCCGGTCAGCTGGTCGACGAGGGCCTCATCGACGAGGACGAGGCGCTCTCGCGGGTCACCGGCGCGCAGTTGGCGCAGCTGATGTTCCCGCAGTTCGACCCGGCCGCCTCGCGGACCTCGATCGCCCGCGGCATGGCCGCCAGCCCGGGCGCCGCCGTGGGCAAGGCGGCGTTCGACTCGGCGACGGCGGTCGAGTGGGCGCAGCGGGGCGACGACGTCATCCTCGTCCGGCGCGAGACCAACCCCGACGACCTGCGCGGCATGGTCGCGTCGCGCGGCGTGCTCACCTCGCGCGGCGGCAAGACGTCGCACGCCGCCGTCGTGGCCCGCGGCATGGGCCGCACCTGCGTCGTCGGCGTCGAGGCGCTGCGGGTCGACCCGCGGGCGCGCGCGTTCACCACGCCCGACGGCGCCCGGGTCACCGAGGGCGACGTCATCTCCATCGACGGCGGGACCGGCGAGGTGTTCCTCGGTGCCCTCCCGGTGGTGCCGTCGGCGGTCGTGGACGCGCTGTACGGGAGAGCGGCGGCGCCGCCGTCGGCGTCGTCGGGGCCGGAGTCGGAGGCCGAGGCCGAGGGCGAGTCGAGCGACGTCGTCCGCCGCGAGGTCGTGTCCGCCGTCCTGCGGCTCATGCGGCACGCCGACGTCCGCCGCCGGATGGAGGTGCGCGCCAACGCCGACACCGGCGAGGACGCCCGCCGGGCCCGCGACCTGGGCGCCGCCGGGATCGGGCTGTGCCGGACGGAGCACATGTTCCTCGGCGCGCGGCGCAAGATCGTCGAGCACGTGATCCTCGCGCGGACGCCGGAGCAGCGCGACGCCGGCCTGGACGAGCTGCGGCCGCTGCAACGGGCCGACTTCACCGAGATCCTCGAGGCGATGGACGGTCAACCGGTGACGATCCGGCTGCTCGACCCGCCGCTGCACGAGTTCCTGCCCGACCTCACCGACCTGTCCGTGCGGGTGGCCGTGGGCGAGGCGACCGGTTCGCCGGACGCCGAGGCGGCGGCCTTGCTGGCAGAGGTGCAGCGGCTGCACGAGCAGAACCCGATGCTCGGCATGCGCGGCGTGCGGCTCGGGCTGGTCGTGCCGGGGCTGTTCGAGCTGCAGGTGCGGGCGATCGCCGAGGCGGCCGCGTCGCTGCTCGCGCGCGGGCTGGATCCGCAGCCGCAGATCATGGTGCCGCTGGTCGCCGCCGTCCAGGAGCTGGAGGCGATCCGCGACATGGCCGAGGCGACGGTCGCCGAGGTCGCCGCCGAGACGGGGACGGCGCTGCGGTTCCCGATCGGGACGATGATCGAGCTGCCGCGCGCGGCGATGACCGCGCACGCGATCGCCGAGGCGGCCGAGTTCTTCTCCTTCGGCACCAACGACCTCACCCAGACCACCTGGGGCTTCTCCCGCGACGACGTCGAGGCGACGTTCTTCCCCGCCTACCTCGAGCGCGGCATCTTCGGCGTGAGCCCGTTCGAGTCGATCGACGCGGACGGTGTGGGCCGGCTGGTTTCGATCGCCGCCTGGGAGGGTAAAGAGACTCGGCAAGACCTCGAGCTGGGCGTCTGCGGGGAACACGGCGGCGACCCTGACTCGATCCACTTCTTCGAGTCGATCAAGCTGGACTACGTGTCCTGCTCGCCGTTCCGCGTGCCCGTCGCACGGCTGGAGGCGGGTCGTGCCGCGCTGGTCACGGAAGGTTCCGACAGCCGCTGAGACTCGCGGACGGGGTGCATTGCAACCAGGCGGCCCAGTCCGATAACCTCTGCCCCGATTGTGTCGTATTAGAGCGTTTTAATACTTGAGGGGCACCATGCGCCGTCTTGCGTACCTTGCTGCCGTTTTACCTGCCGTAACCGTGGGTGCTGCCCTGCTCGGCACCCTGCCCGCCGCCGCCGACCACACCGAGCCCGACCAGATCCTCGATGGCAACGTCAAGTCCTGTGAGGGCGTCGTCGACGGCGACGTCATCTGGGAGGAGAGCGCGGACGTCCCGGACATCATCCAGCACGGCTGGTTCACCGTGGATCTGTCCGACGACAACCAGTGGCTCGACGTCGTCCTCACGCCCGATGGTGAGAACAGCGGCATCGACCTCGCCGTCCTGGTCAAGGGTGGACAGGACACCGCCCTGTACCTCGGCCCGGACCTGACGCACCTGCACGCGCCGGAGAACGCGTCCGGCAACCCTGCGCAGATCAGCAACTACACGATCTGCAAGGTCCACTTCAACGAAGAGCCGACCGAGCCGCCGACGGAGCCGCCGACGGAAGAGCCGACGGAGACCCCGAGCGAGACGCCGTCCGAGACCCCCTCGGAGACGCCGAGCGAGACCCCGTCCGAGACTCCGTCGGAGTCCCCGAGCGAGACCCCGTCGGAGACGCCGAGCGAGTCGCCGTCGGAGACCCCGTCCGAGACCCCCTCGGACAGCCCGACCCCGACGCCGACCGAGACGCCGGACGAGGACCTGCCCGACACCGGTAGCTCCCCGGCCGTGCTGCTGGCGCTGGCCGGTGGACTGGTGATCGCCGGTCTGATCGCGATGCGGCAGCGCTTCGTCAAGCAGTAACCGTCACTGACGCCGCCGGGCGTGCGACCTCACGGTCGCGCGCCCGGCGTGTCTGTGTCCGGCGCGTTGCCAGCGACGCCCGCGTCCGATATGTTCCGTCTGCCTCCGCAACGGCTTGTGTCATCAGTGAACTCTTCACATCGAGGGGCATATCGTGCGTCGCATCACTGTCCTTGCCGCTGCCTGCGCGGCGATCGCCGTGGGAGCCGCCGTTCCGGCCGCCGCCGGCGAGTCCATCGACTCCTATTACTTCGAAGGCAACGCCCAGGACTGCGAGGACCTGGAGTTCCTGGCCAACGCCGCACTCGTCGGGCTCCCCAGCCCGGGCGAGACACTGATCGACGTCGACCCGGGCGCGGACGCCGCCAACGACATCGTCAGCGGCGATGTCTACGGCGACGACGACCAGTTCCTCGACGTCGAGCAGCTCGACGACTCGTACGTCATCACCGCCATCGTGGTGAAGGGCGGGCCCGCCTACACGCTGTACGTCGTCGGCGAGACGGAGTCGCCGTGGACCGGCCTGCACTCGCCGCCGCTGGACGGCGATGCCAAGTACCCGGGGATCAGCCACTGGTTCGTCTGCGGCTACCAGGACGAGACGCCGTCGCCCACACCGACGCCGTCGGAGTCGCCGTCCGAGAGCCCCAGCGAGTCGCCATCGGAAACGCCGTCGGAGTCCCCGTCGGAGTCGCCGAGCGAGTCTCCGTCCGAGTCGCCGTCGCAAACGCCGAGCGAGTCCCCGTCGGAGTCGCCCAGCGCGTCGCCGACCGACAGCCCGACGCCGTCGCCGACCGATGACGACGACGGGGAGCTGCCCGACACCGGTGGTGCGCCGGGCGTCCTGCTGGCGCTGGCCGGTGGGCTGCTGCTCGCCGGTCTGCTCGTGCTGCGGCACCGCCTCGTGAAGCTGTAACACCGACGCTCTCGATTCCGCGGGTTGACTTCAGCGCCACCAGCTGGCGCTGAAGTCAACCTCCGCGCACGAATGCGTCAGCCGGCCAGCAGCTCGCCGACCACGTCGTCGGCGATGGCGAGGCACGCGGTCGCCGCCGGCGAAGGGGCGTTGCGGATGCACAGCACGTTGCCGCGCCGGCTGGACCGGAAGTCGTCGACCAGGGTGCCGTCGGCGTTCATCGCCTGCGCGCGGATGCCGGCCGGGGCGGGCACGAGGTCGTCGACCGTGAGCGCGGGCAGGTACTGCCGGGCGGCCGCGGCGAACCGGCGCCGGCTCATCGACCCGTACAGCTCACTGACCGCCGTGCGCCGGTTGGCCCAGGCGAACCTGCGGAAGCCGCTCCAGCGGGCCAGCCGGATCAGCTCGGCCGGGTCGACGTCGCGTTTGCGGTAGCCCTCGCGGGCCAGTGCGAGGACGGCGTTCGGGCCGACCATCACCTCGCCGTCGACGCGCTTGGTCAGGTGCACGCCGAGGAACGGGTAGCGCGGGTCCGGCACCGGGTAGACGAGGCCGTTGACCAGGTGGCGGCGCTCGGGGCGCAGCAGCGCGAACTCGCCGCGGAACGGGACGATGCGCGGGTACGTGTCGTCGCCGGCCAGCCGGGCCAGCCGGTCGGACTGCAGCCCCGCGCACACGACGACGCGGTCGAAGGCGAGCGTCTCGCCGGACGCGCCGGTGACCCGGACCTCGTCGTCGGACTGGTGGAACCGCGTCACCTCGAAGCCGGTGCGCAGCGTCGCCCCCGCCTCGGCGGCGTCGGCCAAGAGCGCGGCCGCGATGGCGGCGAAGTCGACGATCGCCGTCGTGGGGGAGTGCAGCCCGGCGACGCCGCGGACGTGCGGCTCCAGCTCGGCCAGTTCGCGGGCGTCGAGCATCCGCACGCCGGGCACCTCGTTGGCGATGGCCCGCTTGTGCAGGTCGTCGAGACGGCGCCGCTGCGACTCGTCCAGAGCGACGATGACCTTGCCGCACTCGTCGTACGTCAGGCCCTTCTCGGTGCAGTAGTCGCGCAGCAGCCCGACCCCGCGGCGCGAGAATCGGGCCTTCGCCGAGCCGGGCGCGTAGTAGATGCCGGCGTGCACGACGCCGCTGTTGCGCCGCGTCTGGTGCCGGGCCGGCTCGGGCTCCTTCTCCAGCACGGTGACGGTGGCGCCGTCGGACGAGCGGGCCAGCGCGCGGGCGACGGCCGAACCGACGATGCCGCCGCCGACGACGGCGAAGCTGGACGGGACGCTCATGCGCCACTCCCCCCGAGTGAACAGTGGCGCCAGGGTACCGAACGCGCCGTGGCGGCGGGCAGCGTAACCTCTGGCCGTGATGAGCGGCTACGACGACGCGGACCGCGAACGGTGGGCGGCCGAGCCACCGAAGCGGGCGGTGCGCACGGCGTTCGAGCGTGACCGCGCCCGCGTCGTGCACTCCGCGTCGCTGCGGCGGCTGGCGGCGAAGACCCAGGTGGTGGCGCCCGGCAGCGACGACTTCGTCCGCAACCGGCTGACGCACTCGCTCGAGGTGGCGCAGGTCGGCCGCGAGCTCGGCAAGGAGCTGGGCTGCGACCCCGACGTCGTCGACGCTGCCTGCCTCGCGCACGACATCGGCCACCCGCCGTTCGGGCACAACGGCGAGCAGGTGCTCGACGAGATCGCGGCCGGCATCGGCGGGTTCGAGGGCAACGCCCAGACGTTGCGGCTGCTCACCCGCCTGGAGGCCAAGGCCGTCCACCCCGACGGCCGGTCCGCGGGCCTCAACCTCACCCGCGCCAGCCTCGACGCGTCGACCAAGTACCCGTGGCGCCGCGGCGAGCGCGACGGCCGCAAGTTCGGCGTCTACGACGACGACGCCGAGGTGTTCGGCTGGCTGCGCGACGGCGCCGCCGGCGACCGCCGCTGCCTCGAGGCGCAGGTCATGGACTTCTCCGACGACGTCGCCTACAGCGTCCACGACGTCGAGGACGCGATCGTCGGCGGCTGGCTGCAGCCGGGGGAGCGGCTGGACGACGCGTCGGAGCGCTCACACGTCGCCGAGTTGACCCAGGAGTGGTACCTGCCCGACGCGTCGGCCGACGAGATCACCGAGGCGCTGGACCGGCTGCGCGCCCTGCCCTATTGGGTGGCCGCGTACGACGGCCGGCTCCGCTCGCTGGCCGCGCTGAAGGACATGACCAGCCAGCTGATCGGCCGCTTCTGCGACGACGCCGAGCGGGCGACCCACGCCGCCTACGGGGGTGGGCGGCTCACCCGGTACGCCGCCGACCTCGTCGTGCCGCGCCACACCCGCGTCGAAGTGGCGGTCCTCAAGGGCCTGGCCGCCGTCTACGTCATGACGGCCTCGGACCGCAAGCCGATCTACGCCCGCCAGCGGGAGCTGATCCAGGAGCTGGTGTCGGCGCTGCGGCTGCGCGCGCCGGACTCGCTGGAACCGGCCTTCCAGGAGTTCTGGGGAGACGCCCCCGACGACGCCGCCCGCCTGCGCGTGATCGTCGACCAGGTCGCTTCCCTCACCGACGACTCCGCCGTCGCCCTGCACACGCGCCTCACCCACTGACCGCACCGCAGGACCGCCGGTCGAATGGGCTTGAGGCGGCAGCGGTCGTAGACTCGGCGCGTGGCAGGTCGAATCCGGGACGAGGACATCGCAGCCATCCGCGAGCGCGCCCGGATCGACGTCATCGTCGGCGAGTACGTCGCGCTACGCAACGCCGGCGGCGGGTCGCTCAAAGGGCTGTGCCCGTTCCACGACGAGAAGTCACCGTCGTTCCACGTCACGCCCGCGCGCGGATTCTTCCACTGTTTCGGCTGCTCAGAAGGCGGCGACGTCATCAGCTTCGTCCAGAAGATCGACCAGCTGTCGTTCACCGAGGCGATCGAGCGGCTGGCCGACAAGGTCGGGATGCAGCTGCGGTACGAGGAGACCGGGTCCGGCACGGCGCCGCGGCAGAACCGTGAGCAGCGCACGCGGCTGGTCGAGGCGCACCGGGTCGCGGCGGAGTTCTACGCCGAGGCGCTGGCGGGGTCGCCGGAGGCGGTGACCGGCCGGCAGTTCCTCGACGAGCGCGGGTTCGACCACGAGGCGGCGCAGCGCTTCGGCGTCGGCTACGCACCGCAGGGCGGCGAGGTGCTGCGCAAGCACCTGCGGCAGAAGGGCTTCAGCGACCACGAGATCATCACCGCCGGGCTGGTCGCACAGGGCCGTAACGCGCCGTACGACCGCTTCCGCGGCCGGCTGGTGTGGCCCATCCACGACCTCATGGGCGACGTCGTCGGGTTCGGCGCCCGCCGCCTGTTCGACGACGACCGCATCGAGGCGAAGTACCTCAACACCCCCGAGACGCCGATCTACAAGAAGAGCCACGTCCTGTACGGCGTCGACCTCGCCAAGAAGGACATCGCCCGCACGTCGCGGGCCGTCGTCGTCGAGGGCTACACCGACGTCATGGCCTGTCACCTGGCTGGCGTCACCACCGCCGTCGCCACCTGCGGGACGGCGTTCGGCGAGGACCACGCGCGCATTCTGCGCCGGCTGCTGCGCGACCAGGACGAGTACCGCGGCCAGGTGATCTTCACATTCGACGGCGACGCCGCGGGCCAGAAGGCGGCGCTGCGGGCGTTCGAGGGCGACCAGCGCTTCGTCGGCCAGACCTACGTCGCGATCGACCCCGACGGCCTGGACCCGTGCGAGCGGCGGCAGACCTCCGGCGATCCGGGCGTGCGCGAGCTGATCGCGCGGCACCGGCCGCTGTTCGAGTTCGCCATCCGCAGCATGATCGACGAGTACGACCTCGACAACGCCGAGGGCCGGGCCCACGCGCTGGACCGGGCGATCCCGTTCATCGCGCGCATCCGCGACCGCGCCGTCCGCGACCAGTACGCCGTCCGGATGTCCGGGTGGGTCGGCCCGCCGCTGGGTCACTCGGAGAACTGGGAGCGCGACGTCGTCTCCCGGGTCCGCGCGGCCGCCGGGGTGCCCGACCGGCGCGCCGGGGGAGGCCGCGGCGGCCGGGCCGCCGCGCCGCCCGCGGCCGGACAGCAGGCGCTCGGCGTGCCTGTGCACGGCAACGTCGACCCGCAGACCCTCGAGCTGGAGCGGGCCGCGCTGCGCGTCGGCGTCCAGCGCCCGGCCCTGGCCGGACCCACGTTCGACGACCTCGCGCCCGAGGCGTTCCTGTCGCCGGCCTACCGCGCCGTCCGCGAGACCGTCGCCAAGGCCGGCGGCTGCGCGACCCAGGCCGGGGGCCACGACTGGGTCGAGGCGCTGCTGGCCGTCGCGCCGGACGACTCCGCCCGGCACATCGTCACCCAGCTCGCTGTCGAGGCCATGCCCGTCGACGAGAACGCCGTGCAGCGCTACGCCGACTCAGTCGTGCTGCGGCTGCATGAGGTGTGGGTGTCGCGCCAGCTGGTGGCGTTGAAGGCCAAGCTGCAGCGCACCGACCCGTCGGCACAGGTCGAGGTCTACAACCGGCTCTTCGGCGAGCTGATGGCGCTGGAGAAACACCGCCGCGACCTGCGCGAGCGAGGCATCGGCACCGCCGGCTGACCGCCGCTCGGCCGCGGGTGGCGGGTTCAGCCGTCCTCGCGCCGGAACGCGGTGCGGGTCAGCGCCTGGACGTCGCTGTCGAGGTGGTCGACGCGTCGATTGACCTCGTCGAACCGGGTGTTCATCTCCGCGCGCATAGAGTCGAACTTCGCATCCATGGCGCCGAACTTGGCGTCCATGGCCCCGAACTTCGCGTCCATGGACTGGAAGCGCGCGTCGAACTTCTCGTCCATCGCCGCGAACCGGTGGTCGATGGTGTCGAACCGGTGGTCGATGGTGTCGAACCGCGCCCCGAGCCCGTCGATCTTTGCGTCGATCAGACGCAGCAGCAAGGTGGCACCGATGCTGATCGCGGCCAGAAAGCTGCCGATCAGCGTCCAGGTCTGCGCGTCGTTCATCTACTGCTCCTTCGTGGATCGTCATGGTACGACCCTGCCCGGGAGCGGCGCAGCTCGTGGAGGACGAATCGGACATTGTGGATAACCACCGGAACGCATCGCCCCTGTGGACGACGGAGCCGGGCCTACACGTGGCCGAAGCGGGCCAGGCACTCGGCCAGCGTGAGGCCGTCCGCCAGCGCGGCCCGAATGGACACCTCCCTGGCCGTGAGTCGCTCGGCCGCGGCCAGCACCTCGTCGACCAGCTCGGACGGGACCACGATGCCGCCGTCCTCGTCGGCGAGGACGAAGTCGCCCGGCCGCACCTCCACCCAGGCCGTCGTCGCGCCGCGCAGGTAGACCGGGTCCTGCCAGCCGGTGACCGCCCAGCGCCCGATCGACTGCACCGGCGTGCGATACCGCGCGAACACCGGGAACCCGTGCTTCCGCAGCCAGCGCAGGTCACGCACCCCACCGTCGACCACCGCGCCGACGCAGCCGCGCTCGCGCAGGCCCAGCGCGATCAGCTCGCCGAAGTAGCAGACGCCGTCGCCGTCACCGGCCCAGACGGCGACCTCGTCGGGGCCGATGCCCTGGCAGGCCTCCATCTTGGCGGGGTCGCCGGCGCCCTCGTACGGGCGCAGCTGGCCGCGGATCGTGTAGGCCCAGCCGGCCACCCGCTCGCCGGACACGGCTGCCAGTGACGGGGACAGCCCCTGGCCGGTCCGGCCCAGGACGTCGAGAGCGTCCGCGACGTTCGACGTGTCGACGGCGGCGAAGCGCCGGCGGATCTCTGCTCGCTGCTCGGTGGTGTGCACGGTGGATTCTCCAACACTCGACGGCCGCGAGGGAATGCGCCGCTACCCGTTGACGCTTCAATCATCATGAGCGAGATCCGGGACACGGCGGCCACCGCAAGCACCACGGACGAGGTCCAGCCGAACGGTCTGATCGTCCTCGGCAGCGCGAGCGGTACGGCCGACGGCGACGCCGGCGAGTGTGCCGACGGCTTCTGCGCCCTCTGAGCGATTCCCCAGAACGAGGAGAACAACAGTGCTGGTCGAGGTGTGGTCGGACTTCGTCTGCCCGTGGTGCTACATCGGCAAGCGGCGGCTGGAGACGGCGCTGAGCCGGTTCGAGCACGCCGGCGACGTCGAGATCGTGTGGCGCAGCTTCCAGCTGGACCCGTCCACGCCGCCCGGGGCGGACGGCCCGGTGTCGGAGACCCTGCGGACCAAGTACGGTGCGAGCGCCGAGCAGGTCGTGCAGATGAACGAGCGGGTCACGACGCTCGCCGCGGCCGAGGGGCTGGACTACCACCTGGACACCGCGCGGGTCGCGAACACGTTCGACGCGCACCGGGTGGCGCACCTGGCCCGCGAGCACGGGGCCGGGCCGCAGCTGCACGAGCGGCTCATGCGGGCGCACCTGATCGAGTCGGTGCACCTGGGCACGCCGGAGAACATCGTCCGGCTGGCCGCCGAGGTGGGCGTGCCCGCCGACGAGGCGCGCCGGGTGCTCGACGGGGACGACTACGCCGACGACGTGCGGGCGGAGATCGACCTGGCGCGGCAGTTCGGCGCCAACGGGGTGCCGTTCTTCGTGATGGGCCGCACCCACGGCGTCTCCGGGGCGCAGCCGGTCGAGGTCTTCGACGGTGCGCTCGCCGAGGCGTACCAGCGGGCGACGGCGCCGGCCGGCTGACAGAACCCGCCGTCGCGGACAAGCCGCCGCGGCGGGCATGATGCGGGCATGACCCTCGTCGCCGGCATCGATTCGTCCACTCAGTCCTGCAAGGTCGTGCTCGTCGACGCCGACTCCGGCGCCGTCGTCGCGACCGGGCGCGCCGACCATCCCGACGGCACCGAGGTCGACCCCCGTGCCTGGTGGGACGCCCTCCAACAGGCCGGCGACGGGCTGCTGGAGCGGGCCGCGGCGGTCGCCGTCGGCGGGCAGCAGCATGGCATGGTCGTGCTCGACGACGCCGGCGAGGTGGTGCGGCCGGCGCTGCTGTGGAACGACACCCGCTCGGCCGGCGCCGCCCGCGACTTGACGGCGGAGCTCGGCGGCCCCGCGGCCTGGGCCGAGGCCGTCGGGCTGGTGCCGGTCGCCAGCTTCACCGTCACCAAGCTCCGCTGGCTGGCCCGGCACGAACCGGACAACGCCGCCCGCGTCGAGCAGGTGATGCTCCCGCACGACTACCTCAGCTGGCAGCTGGCCGGCCGCCCGAACGAGGCGGTGACCGACCGCGGCGACGCCTCGGGCACCGGCTACTGGTCTGCTGCCACCAACGAGTACCGCCCCGACCTGCTGGAACTCGGTTTCGGCCGGACGATCGGCGTGCCGCGGGTCGCCGCTCCGGCCGAGGTGACGGGTTCGACGGCGTCAGGCGCGGCCATCGCACCCGGCACCGGCGACAACATGGGCGCGGCGCTGGGCCTGACGCTCGAGCCCGGCGACGTCGTGGTCTCACTGGGGACCAGCGGCACGGCGTTCGCCGTCTCCGAGGCGCCCGTCGCCGATCGCACCGGCACGGTCGCCGGGTTCGCCGACGCCACCGGCCGGCACCTGCCGCTCGTCGCGACGCTCAACGCCGCCCGCGTGCTGACCGCCGCCGCGACGCTGCTCGGCACCGACCTCGCCGGGCTGGACCGGCTCGCGTTGGAGGCGGACTCCGGCGCCGGCGGCCTCGTGCTGCTGCCGTACCTCGACGGCGAGCGCACGCCCGATCTGCCGGACGCGACCGGCTCACTGGTCAATCTCACCCGCGCCGCGATGACCCCGCGCAACCTCGCCCGCGCCGCCGTCGAGGGCATGCTCTGCGGCCTCGCCGACGGTGTCGACGCGCTGGCCGCGCAGGGGGTGTCCGTGCGGCGGGTGCTGCTGATCGGCGGCGCCGCGAAGTCGGCCGCGGTCCGCGCCGTCGCCGCCGAGGTGTTCGGCACGCCGGTCGTCGTCCCGGCGCCGGGCGAGTACGTCGCGCTCGGCGCCGCCCGGCAGGCGGCCTGGGCGCTCTCCGGCGCCGCTACGCCGCCGGCCTGGCCGTTGGACGTGGAGACGACGGTCGACGCGGGGGCCGGGACGGGGGTCCGGGAGGCCTACGCCGCCGCGCGGCAGCGGCTGCACGGCTGACCTCCGCCTGACAGGCCCCGTTGATCTTGGAGTTCTTCGGCGATTGCCGGGCGATTCGTCCGTTTGATGCCCGAACAACTCCAAGATCAACGCGGAGTGGGGGTATGCGCCGCGGCGCGGCGGCTGCTGCACGGCCGACCTTCGGCGTGTCACCCCTGGTGGGTGGCGCGAAAGCTCGGCGACGATGGCAGGCGCTCGGGGCGTTCGTGGCGGAATGCCTACCTCCGCGAGCGCCTGTCTGAGGAGTTGAGGCGTCCTTCTCTTTCGCGCGACCCCCGTCATTGGGCATGGTGGAATACGGGCACACGCCGGCCGGTTGTGGCGGTTAGATTTGGTTGACACGTCAACAGTCGGCGAGAGGGAGTGACGCGAGATGCAGTTCGGGATCTTCACGGTGGGGGACGTGACCACCGATCCCACCACGGGGCGGACGCCTACCGAGCACGAGCGCATCAAGGCGACGGTGGCGATCGCGAAGAAGGCCGAGGAGGTCGGCCTGGACGTCGTCGCGACCGGCGAGCACCACAACCCGCCGTTCATCGCGTCGGCGCCCACGACGACCCTGGCCTACATCGGCGCGCAGACCGAGCGGATCATCCTCTCGACGGCCACCACGCTGATCACGACGACCGACCCGGTGCTGATCGCGGAGAACTACGCCAAGCTGCAGCACCTCACCGACGGCCGGGTCGACCTGATGATGGGCCGCGGCAACACCGGCCCGGTCTACCCGTGGTTCGGCAAGGACATCCGCGACGGCATCGCGCTGGCTGTGGAGAACTATGCGCTGCTGCACCGGCTGTGGAGGGAGGACGTCGTCGACTGGCAGGGGCGGTTCCGCACGCCGCTGCAGGGCTTCACGTCCACGCCGCGGCCGCTGGACGGGGTGCCGCCGTTCGTGTGGCACGGCTCGATCCGCAGCCCGGAGATCGCCGAGCAGGCCGCCTACTACGGCGACGGCTTCTTCCACAACAACATCTTCTGGCCGATGTCGCACACGAAGCAGATGGTGAGCCTCTACCGCCGCCGCTTCGAGCACTACGGCCACGGCGCGGCCGACACCGCCATCGTCGGGCTGGGCGGGCAGGTGTTCATGCGGCCCAACTCGCAGGACGCGATCCGCGAGTTCCGCCCGTACTTCGACGTCGCGCCGGTGTACGGCCACGGCCCCTCGCTGGAGGAGTTCATGGACCAGACGCCGCTGACGGTGGGCAGTCCGCAGCAGGTCATCGACCGGTACGCGGCCATGCGCCACGACGTCGGCGACTACCAGCGCCAGCTGTTCCTGATGGACCACGCAGGCCTGCCGCTGGACATCGTCCTGGAGCAGCTGGAGATCCTCGGCACCGGGGTCGTGCCGGTGCTGCGCAAGGAGATGGCGATCGGCCGGCCCGAGCACGTGCCCGACGCGCCGACGCATGCGTCGCTGGTCGCGGCGGCGGGCGGGGCACGCGACACGACGGTGCATGCCGAGGACGACGTGACCGGCCGGGCGGCGGAGAACGCGGAGGACACGGAGACGACGGCGGAGGCCGCCCGATGAAGACGTCGCGCCGCATCGCGGTCGTGTCGGCGGGGCTGCGCCAGCCCTCGTCGACGCGGCTGCTGGCCGACCGGCTCGCCGACGCGGCCGGCCGACAGTTCGCCCTCCGCGAGGTGGACGTCGACCTGCGGGTCGTCGAGCTGCGCGAGCACGCGCACGACCTGACGAACCACCTGCTCAGCGGCTTCCCGAGCGCGTCGCTGGAGCGGGCGATCCAGTCGGTGACGACGGCCGACGGGCTGATCGCGGTGTCGCCGATCTTCACCGCCTCCTACAGCGGCCTGTTCAAGACCTTCTTCGACGTGGTCGACGCCGACGCGCTCGAGGGGATGCCCGTGCTGCTCGGCGCGACCGGCGGGACGGAGCGGCACTCGCTGGCGCTCGAGCACGCGATGCGGCCACTGTTCACGTACCTGCACGCGATCGTCGTGCCGACCGGCGTCTACGCGGCCACCTCCGACTGGGGTTCGGAGACCGGCGGCGACGGTGCCGGCGACCCCGACGGCAACCCGGGCGCGCCGACCGGCCTGACCCGCCGCATCGAGCGCGGCGCGCGTGAGTTCGCCGAGCTGGTGACCGGCCGCGAACCCCGGCAGGCGGCCGACCCGTTCGCCGTCCCGACCCCGTTCGAGCAGCTCCTCGCCGAGAACTGACACAACCGCCCGCCCTCGCCGCGGCGTCTATCCTGCAGCGGCCGAGGAAGGTGGAAGTGGATGCGGGCGGACCTCGAAGAGTCGTTCGTCACCCTCGCGAGGCGGGAGCTGCCGGCACTGCGCCGGCTCGCCTACGCGATGTGCGGTGACTGGCACCGGGCGGACGACCTGGTGCAGGAGGCGCTGGAACGCGTGTACGCCGCCTGGCCGCGCGCCCACACCGCCACCGACCCGGGCGCCTATCTGCGCACCACACTGGTGCGGCGGGTGTTCAGCGAGGCGCGGCGGCCGTGGCGGCGGCGTGAGCACTCGCGCGACGAGCTGCCCGAGTCGTCCGCGGGCGACCACGCCGGTGGTGTCGCCCACCGCCTCGACCTCGCCGGTGCACTGGCCGGGCTGACGGTCAAGCAGCGCGCGGTCGTGGTGTTGCGCTACCTCGAGGACCGGCCGGTGGACGAGGTCGCGGCGATCCTCGGCATCGCGGCGGGCACGGTGAAGCGGCAGAGCCACGACGCGCTCGCCCGGCTGCGCCGCGACCTGACCGGACAGTACCTGGCGGAGAACGGCGGAGGTGTGCGATGACGGACGAGACGATCACCCAGCTGCGCGGCGCGGCGGCCACGACCGAGCCGCCGGCACCGTTCGACCTCGACGCGGCGGTGCGGGGCGGACGGGCCCGGGTCCGGCGCCGCCGCAGGACCGGCGCGGGCGTCGTCGCCGCGGCGGTCGCGGTCGCCGCCGGTCTCGCGCTGCCGTCGTCGCCGGCCTCGGTGTTCGACGGCGAGGCGGCCCGGCAGCCGCGCACGGAGGACGTCCCACAGCCGGTGGTGGCTCCGGTCGTCGCCGACGACCCGATGAAGTCGGCCGTCTGGGCGGCGGTGGACGAGGCGCTGCCGCCCGACGTCGAACCGGTCGCCGACATCGTGGGCGATCCGGTCGAGCCGAGTCTCGCCCTGCAGTTGCGGCGCGGCGACCAGCGGTTCGCCGCCACCGTCATCGTGCACGAGGACCCCGCCGAGGCGTTCCGGCCGTGCAGCGAGCCGACCCCCGAGCTGGGGGTCACCGTGGCCCCGTGGCCGTGCGTCGAGGGCGAGGACGACGCGGGGCGCTGGCGGGTCCAGGCCGACGTGCTGGGCGGCGGCACCGGGCTGGTCTCGCTCGTCGACGGCACCAACGGCGTCCTGGTCACCTGGGACGTCCTGGAGGGCGTGACGCTGACCCGGGACGAGGGGACAGCGCTGGCCGAGGCCGCGCTCTCGGTCGCCGCGGAGGGCACGATCGCGTGGTCGACGGGGGTGGACCTGGAGGCGACGGAGGCCGGCTGGGACGAGCTCCGGTCGGCCGTCGAGGCCGAGCTGGACCGGGGCGCCCTTACGGAGCTGAGTCCGCCGGACTTCGCTATCGAAGACACCGGCCGCGGCCAGGTGATCGGGCGGTACGTGCTGCCCGACGGCGTCGAGGTCGAGGTGGAGGTCTGGCAGCGTGCGGCACCGTACGACGCGGTGTGCCTCACGGTCACCAACGCGTGCAGTCCGCTGCCCGGGCAGAGCGTGGAGACCGGGCAGGACGAACGCTCCGGCCAGGAGGTCAGCACGCAGCTCGGCTCCCGTGCCGTCGTGGCACTCCGTATCGCGAGCTATGACCAGGCGCTGGACAGCATGGTCGCCGCGGTGGAGCGGGTGGCCGAGCTGTTGCCGCGCACCGGTGACTGACCTGCGCGGACGGGGTCAGCTCATCGCCGCGGGCGCGGCCGACATCAGCAGGTCGACCTGGACCGGCGCCAGCGCGTGGTCGATGACCATGACGGCGGCGCCGATGATGCCGGCGCGGTCGCCGGTGCTGGACTGGACGATCCGCAGGTCCTGGGTGGCCAGCGGCAGCGACCGCCGGTAGACGATCTCGCGGACGCCGGCGATGAGGTGCTCGCCGGCCTGCGAGAGCGACCCGCCGATGACGATGACCGACGGGTTGAACAGGCTCACCGCGGCCGCCAGCACCTCGCCGATGTCGCGGCCGGCCTGCCGCAGCAGCTGCAGCGCCTCGATGTTGCCGCCGCGGGCCAACCCCACGACGTCGAAGCTGGACGAAGCCGCGGTGCCGCGGGCGGCCAGTTTGGCGGCGATGGCCGCTCCGCTGGCGACGGCCTCGAGGCAGCCGGTGTTGCCGCAGCGGCAGACGACGTCGGTGCCGTGCGGCAGCTGGAGATGGCCCATGTCGCCGGCGGCGCCCTGCGCGCCCCGGTGCAGCCGGCCGTCGCTGATCAGGCCGCTGCCGATGCCGGTGGCGACCTTGACGAACATCATGTGCGGCGCGTCGCTCCAGACGACGTGGTGCTCGCCCAGCGCCATGATGTTCACGTCGTTGTCGACCAGCGAGACCGCGCCGAACCGGTCCTGCAGGAAGCCCTGGACGTCGAAGCCGTCCCAGCCGGGCATGATCGGCGGGCTGACCGGGCGGCCGGTGGAGTGCTCGACCGGGCCGGGCAGGCCGATGCCGACGCCCAGCAGGTCGTCGGGGTCGCGGCCGGCCTCG
Organism: Jiangella alkaliphila; assembly: GCF_900105925.1. Classification (NCBI taxonomy): domain Bacteria; kingdom Bacillati; phylum Actinomycetota; class Actinomycetes; order Jiangellales; family Jiangellaceae; genus Jiangella; species Jiangella alkaliphila. The sequence continues at coordinate 3,423,030 of NZ_LT629791.1, forward strand.
CGGATGAGCTCGTGGCCGACGCGGTCGACCCAGTCGAGGACGACCTCGGGGCCGGCGGCGACGAGCAGGTCGTCGGCGGACTGGGCCAGCACCTCGGCAGCGAGGTCGGTGAGCGCCAGCCGGGCGTGCGTGGCGCCGATGTCGGCGGCCAGCACGTACCGGGCGTTGGGGTTGAACGCGAACCGGGTGGGCGGCCGTCCTCCGGTGGAGGCGGCCTTGTCGGCCGGGCCGATCAGGTTGCTCGCGAGCAAGGCGTCGACGCGCTGGGTGACGGTCGAGCGGGCCAGACCGGTCTCGGCCGCGAGCTCGGCGCGCGTGCGCGGCCGGCCGTCGCGCAGCAGCTGGAACAGGGACCCCGGCGAGTACATCGAGGAGCCGTCTGGCTGGAAGTTTGCCGGCCGTGACGTCGTGACGCCTACGCCTTCGAGCATGGCACTAGTGAAACACACCAGACTTCCATCTGTGCAACATCCGCACATGCGGTAACGACCACGCAACTTTTGCTTGACGTGCATGCAAAAGTGCCTCTAAGTTCCTCTGCCATGGCAGTGACTCCGATCACAGACCGCGCGGCCGGTGAGAACCCCCTTCCCGAAACGGACTATCGGGCGGCGATCGTCGGCACCGGCTTCATGGGCCGTGTGCACGCACGGTCGGTCCAGGTGGCAGGCGGCCGGGTGGTCGGGGCCGTGGGCTCCACGCTGGAGCGCGCGGCGGCGGCGCAGAGCGACCTGCAGGCCGACGCGGTCTACGCGACGCTCGACGAGCTGCTCGACCGCGCCGACGTCGACGTCGTCCACGTCTGCACCCCCAACCACCTGCACGAGTCGGTGGTGCTCGCCGCGCTGGCCGCCGGCAAGCACGTCGTGTGCGAGAAGCCGCTCGCGACGTCCACCCCGGCCGCCGAGGCGATGACCGCCGCGGCGCGCGAGGCCGGCCGCATCGCCGCCGTCCCGTTCGTCTACCGCTTCCACCCGATGGTCCGCGAGGCCCGCGAGCGGGTCCGCGCCGGCGAGGTCGGCACCATCTTCCTGGCCCACGGCAGCTACCTGCAGGACTGGCTGCTGCACCCGACCGACGACAACTGGCGCGTCGACCCGCACCTCGGCGGCCCGACCCGCGCCTTCGGCGACATCGGCTCGCACTGGTGCGACCTGATGGAGTTCGTGACGGGGGAACGGATCGCCCGGCTGTCGGCCCAGTCGTCGACGGTGAACAAGCTGCGTGGCGTCGAGACGCTGCGCGACGTCACCACCGAGGACGTCGTGGTCGTCCAGTTCGCCACCCGCAGCGGCGCGATCGGCTCGGTCGTCGTCAGCCAGGTGTCGGCCGGGCGCAAGAACCGGCTGCTGCTGGAGGTGTCCGGGTCGCGCGGCTCGCTCGCGTTCGACCAGGAGAACCCCGAGCAGCTGTGGTGGGGCGGCCGCGCGCGCAGCAGCCAGCTGGTCCGCGACCCCGAGACGCTCAGCTCGGCCGCCGCCCGGTACGCCCGGGTCCCGGCCGGCCACCCGCAGGGCTACCAGGACTGCTTCGACGCGTTCGTCGCGGACACCCAGGCGGCCATCGGCGGCCACGTCCCCGACGGCCTGCCGACGTTCGACGACGGCTTGCGCGCGGCCCGGCTGGCCGAGGCCGTCATCACGTCGGCCCGCGACAGCGAGTGGGTGGAGGTGCCCACATGACCGAGGTGGCGAGCCCCGCCACGACGCTGCTGCGGATGAGCGGCATCGAGAAGTCCTTCCTCGGCGTCCGCGTCCTGCACGGCGTCGACCTCGACCTGCGCGCGGGCGAGGTGCACGCGCTCATCGGCGAGAACGGCGCCGGCAAATCGACGCTGATGAAGATCCTCGCCGGCGTCTACCAGGCCGACGGCGGCACCGTGCAGCTCGACGGCGTGGACGTGCGGTTCGAGCACCCGCTGCTGGCCCAGCAGGCCGGCGTGTCGACCGTCTTCCAGGAGTTCAACCTGCTGCCGGAGCGGACCGTCGCCGAGAACGTGTTCCTCGGCCGCGAGCCGCGCCGCAACCGGCTGGTCGACGCCGGCCGGATGAACGCCGAGACGGCCACGCTGCTCGCGGACCTCGGGCTGACCTGGCTGACGCCGGAGACCCGGGTCCGCTCGCTGTCGGTGGCCGGCCAGCAGATCGTCGAGATCGTCAAGGCGCTGTCCTATGACGCGCGGATCATCTCGATGGACGAGCCGACCGCCGCGCTGGCCGACGAGGAGGTGGAGCTGCTCTACCGCCTCATCGTGCGGCTGAAGGAGCGCGGCGTCGCCATCCTCTACGTCTCGCACCGGCTCAAGGAGATCTTCGACCTCTCCGACCGGGTGACGATCCTCAAGGACGGCGCGCTGGTCGACACCGCCGCCACCGCGGAGATCACCTCCGACGAGCTGGTCCGCAAGATGGTCGGCCGGCCGATCTCGAGCTTCTTCCCGGACAAGCTGCCGGGCACCGAAGCCGGCGACGTCCGCCTCGAGATCCAGGGCGGCGGCAACGAGCAGCTCGACGGCATCGACCTGCGGGTCCGCGGCGGCGAGATCGTCGCGCTGGCCGGGCTGCAGGGGAGCGGACGCACCGAGATCGCGCACGCGCTGTTCGGCGTCGACCGGTTCACCCGCGGCACGGTGCGGCTGGACGGCCGCCCGCTCACCGCGCGGACGCCGCGGCAGGCCGTTCGGGCCGGGCTGGCGCTGGTCACCGAGGACCGCAAAGGCGAGGGCCTGGTGCTGAACCAGTCGATCGCCGCGAACGCCCGGCTGGTGCTGGACGCCGTCCTGCCGCGCCGCGCGTCGCAGAGCACCCGCCGGATCCCCGGCATCCTGTCGTCGCTGGAGCTGGTCTCGCAGGGCAGCGGCCAGGAGGTGCGCTTCCTGTCCGGCGGCAACCAGCAGAAGGTCGTGCTGGCCAAGTGGCTGGCCACCGAGCCCAAGGTGATCGTGCTCGACGAGCCCACCCGCGGCATCGACGTCGGCGCGAAGGAGCGGGTCTACACGCTGATGCGCGAGCTGTCCGCGCAGGGCGTGGCGATCCTGATGATCTCGTCCGAGCTGCCCGAGGTGCTCGGCATGGCCGACCGCATCGTCGTCCTCCGGGACGGCCGCGTCGCCGGCGAGCTGCCCGGCGGTCCTGGGGGCGCCGACGAGGAGAGCGTGATGGCTCTGGCCACGGGCCACGACGTCGAGGAGGAGCAGCGATGAGCCGGGCTGTCGCGGTCACGGGCACCGGGAAGGCCGCCCGCCGCCGGCTGGGCGCCACCGAGCTGGTGTGGCTGGCGCTGGTCGGGGTGACGGTCATCGGCGCGATCCTGGTGGCGCTGGACGACCAGAACCTGTTCAGCATCGCCAACACCCGCGACGTCCTGAGCCGCTCCAGCCTGCTCGGGTTCGTCGCGATCGGCCAGACGCTGGTCATCCTGTGCCGGTCGCTGGACCTGTCCGTCGGCTACGTCATGGCGCTGAGCAGCCTGATCGCCGCGACGACGATGAACGGCGACCCCGCGCGGGTGCCACTGGCCATCGTCGCCGTGCTGCTGGTGTCCGGCGCGATCGGCCTGTGCAACGGCCTCATCGTGACGGTGCTGAAGGTCAACCCGTTCATCGCGACGCTCGGCGTCGGCCTCATCATCAAGGGCTACCTGGACACCGAGTACCAGGGCCCGGCCGGCGACGTGCCCAGCTCGTTCCAGCAGTTCGGCTTCAGCCGCATCGGCCCGATCCCGGTGTCGACGCTGGTCATGCTGATCGTGGCGGTCGCCGGCATCCTGTTCCTGCGCAAGACGCGCACCGGCTACCACATGTTCGCCGTCGGCGGCAGCGCGGACGTCGCGCGGCTGTCCGGCATCCGCACCGGCCGCGTCCTGGTCACCGCGCACGTGCTCTGCTCGATCGCCGCGGGGCTCGGCGGCCTGCTCATCGCCGCCCGGTTCGGCACCGGCAGCGCACTGGTCTACAACTCCGGCTACGACCTGGAGTCCATCGCCGCCGTCGTGCTCGGCGGGACGCTGCTGATGGGCGGCCGCGGCGGCATCGGCGGGACGATCGCCGGCGTGCTGATCCTGGCCGTGCTGGACACCGTCTTCAACATCCTCGCGGTCGACCCGTTCTTCAAGGACGTGCTGCGCGGCGCCATCATCGTCGCCGCCGTCGCGATCTACGCCCGCCGGCAGATCGACCGGAAGGCCAGCCGGGTCAGATTCGGCGGCGACGGCGGCTCCGCGCCACCCGATCCCGTCCCTGACAGTCCTGTTCCCGCGGGTAGCACGGGAGGTGCGCGATGAGCGTCACGACACAGCAGCCCGCCCAGGGGCCCGCGCCGCAGCGCAGCGCCGGCGCGCGCGCCGGCGACCTGCTCGCCCGCGTCTTCGGCGGCGGCAGCGCCACCGTGTTCGCCCTGCTGATCGTCGTGTTCGTGGCGATCTTCATCGTGAACCCGAGCTTCGCCGAACCGCCGTCGCTGATGGCGTTCCTCAAGCAGGCGGCGCCGCTGATGATCCTGGCCATCGGCCAGTACTTCGTCATCGTGTCCGGCGAGTTCGACCTGTCGGTCGGGTCGCTGGTGGGCGCGCAGGTGGTCATCGCCGCCGCACTGATCGACGGCGAGGACGGCCGGACCGTCCCGGTGATCCTGCTCATGATCGGCTTCGGCATCCTCGTCGGCCTGGTCAACGGGCTGATCACGACGCTGCTCAAGGTGCAGTCCTTCATCACCACCCTCGGCATGATGCTGGTGCTCTACGGCGCGATCCGGTTGTGGACCGGCGGCGCACCCACCGGCGCACTGTCCGAGGCGTTCCGCCAGCCCGGACGCGGCGGCATCGACATGTCGGTCGTACGGCAACTGCCGTGGGCGTTGATGATCCTCATCGGGATCGCCCTCATCGCCGTGGCGGTCATGCGCAGCTCGTACGGCCGCACGTTGATCGCCACCGGCGACAACGAGCGCGCCGCGGGGTTCTCCGGCGTCCGGGTCTGGCGGGTACGCACGCTGGCGTTCGTCGTCTCCAGCGTGCTGGCCACGCTCGCCGCGATCCTCATCGGCGGCTACGCGGGCGTCACAGCACAGGTGGGCCAGGGCCTGGAGTTCACCGCGATCACCGCGGTGGTGCTCGGTGGCGTCGCGCTCGGCGGCGGCCGCGGCTCGGTCGTCGCGGCCATGGCCGGCGCGCTCACCCTCGAGGCCCTGTTCGTCCTGTTCAACCAGTTGAGCATGCCGTCGACCATCCGGCCGGCGGTCCAAGGCGCGATCATCATCGCGGCCGTCGCCTATGCGGCCCGCGAGCGAGCGCGCCCCCGGCACCACCAGGAAGTCCCGACCCAACCGCAACCGAACCACGTCTGAATTCGCTCGTCACCCAAGGAGGGGGAACGATGCGCACAACGCGCGCTCTACTGGCGGCGTCGGCTGCCGCGGCCCTGATGCTCGCGGCCTGTACCACCGACGAGCCATCCGACACCGCGGCGCCCGATGAGACCGCGACCGAGGACGCGGGCGCCGGGGGCGAGGAGGAGGAGACGGCCGACGGCGAGTTCTTCGTCCGCGCCGACTTCGACCGTCAGCTCGCCCAGCGTGACATCGAGCCCGAGGGCGACCCGGCCACCCCGTGGCTGCAGGCGATCGAGCCCGAGTACGTCGACACCGCGGAGTTCGCGCAGGACGGCAACACGCTGTGCTTCTCCAACGCCTCGGTGAGCAACCCGTGGCGGGTCACCGGCTGGATCACCATGCAGCAGCAGGTCGAGGTGCTGCAGCAGCAGGGCCTGATTGGTGAGTTCCGCGTCTCCGACGCCGCCGACGACGACAACAAGCAGATCTCCGACATCCAGGCGTTCATCGACGCCGGGGACTGCAACGCGATCATCATCTCGCCGTCGACGACGGCCACCCTCACCCCGGCGGTCGAGGCGGCCTGTGCGAGCGGCGTGCCGGTCATCGTGTTCGACCGCGGCGTCAACACCGATTGCATGGTGACGTTCATCCACCCGATCGGCGGCTACGCCTACGGCGCCGACGCGGCGGAGTTCCTGGTCGAGAACCTGGAGCCGGGTTCGACGGTGCTGGCGCTGCGCATCCTCCCGGGTGTGGACGTGCTGGAGAACCGCTGGGCGGCGGCGCAGGAGATCTTCGGCGACAGCGAGCTGGAGGTCCTCGGCGACGAGTTCACCGGCGGCGACGGCGCGGAGATCAAGAACATCGTCACGCAGTACCTGCAGCGCGGCGAGGTCGACGGCATCTGGATGGACGCCGGCGACGGCGCCGTCGCGGCCATCGAGGCGTTCGAGGACACCGGCAACGACTACCCGGTCATGGCCGGCGAGGACGAGCTGAGCTTCATGCGCAAGTGGCAGGAGACCGGCATGACCGCCGTCGCGCCCGTCTACTCGAACTTCCAGTGGCGCACCCCGATCCTCGCCGCGACGATGATCTGGGCCGGCGAGCAGGTGCCCTCGGAGTGGGTGCTCCCGCAGGACCCGATCACCGAGGACGACCGCGACGACTTCCTCGACCGCAACGCGGACATGCCCGCCCTGCACTACGCGAAGTTCGGCGGCGAGGACCTGCCCGGGTTCCCGACGGCCTGGCAGGACCGCTGACCCGCTGACGCACCCGGCCACCCGCCGATCACCGGTACGCCGCAGCGTGCCGGTGATCGGCGGGACCCGGGGGAGGGGAGCTGACGACCGATGACCCGACGCTTCGGGGTCAACACCTGGGTGTGGACGTCACCGCTCACGGACGCTGCCCTCGCCGAGCTGGCGCCGCGGATCAGTGGCTGGGGGTTCGACGTCGTCGAGCTGCCGGTCGAGAACCCCGGCGACTGGGACCCCGTCCGGGCGGCGAAGGTGCTCGGAGACCACGGCCTGACGGCGGCGGTCGCCCTGGTCATAGGCGACGGCCGCGAGCTGGTCGGCACGGACGAGGGCACCGTCGCCCGCACCCGCGACTACCTGCGCCACGTCGTCGACGTCGCCGCGACGGTAGGCGCACCGGCAATCGCCGGACCGGCGTACGCGTCGGTCGGGCGGACCTGGCGGATGACCCCGGCCGAGCGGGCCGGCCACTACGCCGAGCTGCGCGACGGCCTGAGCCCGGTGGTCGAGCACGCCCGCGCCGCCGGCGTGACCGTCGCCGTCGAGCCGCTGAATCGTTACGAGACCAGCCTGATCAACACGGTCGACCAGGCGCTCGAGGCGATCGACGGGCTGCCGGAGGACGGCATCGGCCTGGCGCTGGACGTCTACCACATGAACATCGAGGAACAGTCCATCATCGGCGCGATCGCGCGGGCGGCCGGCCGCATCGCGCACGTTCAGGTGTGCGCCAACGACCGCGGCGCGCCGGGTGCGGACCACCTCGACTGGCCCGGCATCGTCGCCGCGCTGGACGCGGCGGGCTACACCGGCCCGCTGGTCATCGAGTCCTTCACCGCCGACAACGCGACGATCGCGACGGCCGCCTCCATCTGGCGGCCGCTGGCCGCGAGCCAGGACGCGATCGCCGTCGACGGCCTGTCCTTCTTGAGAGGAGTGGTGGAGCAGCCCGCCTGATCAGCAGTCGTCACGTTCGACCGCAGGCGCCGGCACGCCGCGGGGTTTCGAGAAGCAACGTCGCTCATTCCCTGGAGGAACCCCTCATGCTCGTGGCTCTACGCCAGCGATGGTCGCGGCTCATGGCCGTGGCGCTCGCCGCAGTGTTAGCGATACCACTCCTGACCGCGCTCCCGTCGACGGCTCACGAAGGTGAGCACGGCGAGGAGGCGCACGTCCTGATCTTCACCAAGACCACCCAGTTCCGGCACACCGAGGCGATCACGCAGGGTGTGCCCGTGCTCCAGGCGGCGTTCGAGGCCGCCGGCATCACCTCCGAGCACACCGAGGACTCGTCGATCTTCAACGACGAGGACCTCTCCCACTTCGACGCGCTGATCATGTTCCAGGCGTCCGGCGACCCGTGGACGGCCGAGGAGAAGGCCGCCATGGAGCGCTACCAGCAGGCCGGCGGCGGCATCGTCGCGATCCACAACTCCGCCGACATGCGCGGCAACTACGCCTGGTGGGACACCCTCATCGGCTCGCTGATGCCGGGCCACGCGGCCACCGGTTCCAGCCCGGGCCTGCCCGGCACCGTCCGCATCGAGGACGGCGTCCACCCGTCGACGACGCACCTGCCGCAGCGCTGGGAGCGCGCCGACGAGTGGTACAACTTCTCGGCCAACGTCCGCGGCACGGCGCACGTGCTCGCGACCATGGACGAGACCACCTACGACCCGGGCGGCAACGCCCAGGGCTACGACCACCCGATCTCGTGGTGCAAGCCGTACGACGGAGGCCGCGCCTGGGTGACGGCGATGGGCCACTTCGGCGCCCACTACACGCAGGAACCCGACTTCGTGCAGCACATCCTCGGCGGCGTGCAGTGGGCCGCGGGCGTGGCCGAGGGCGACTGCGGCGGCACGGTGTGGGACCAGTACGAGAAGGTGCCGCTGGACCAGAACACCAGTGCCCCGTTCGCGATCGACGTCGCGCCGGACGGCCGGGTGTTCTTCACCGAGCTGGTCCGCGGGCAGATCCGCGTCTACGACCCCGCCACCCAGACCACGTCGACGGCCATCACCATCCCGGTGTACTCAGGCGGTGAGGACGGCCTGCTCGGCATCGCGCTGGATCCGGACTTCGAGACCAACGGGCACCTGTTCGTCTACCACTCGAAGGCGAGCGCGAACGACTCGGATCCGGCGAACTTCATCAGCACGCTGTCGCGGTACACGGTCGGCGCGAACTCGCAGATCGACCCCGCGTCCGAGGTCGTCGTGCTCGAGGTGCCGGCCCGCCGGCTCCCGGACGAGCCCGGCCACACCGGCGGCGGCCTGGCGTTCGGCCCGGACGGCAACCTGTTCCTGTCCGTCGGCGACGACGTCAACCCGCACTCGGAGCCGTCGGGCGGCTACGCACCGCTGTCCGAGCGCGCGGGCACGTTCCACGACGCCCGCGAGACGTCGGCGAACACCAACGACCTGCGCGGCAAGCTGCTGCGCATCACCCCGCAGCCGGACGGCAGCTACACGATCCCCGAGGGCAACCTGTTCCCGGAGGGGACCGCGCAGACCCGCCCGGAGATCTACGCGATGGGCTTCCGCAACCCGTTCCGGTTCTCCATCGACCCGGAGACCGGCTGGGTGGGCCTCGCCGACTACGGCCCGGACAACGGCAGCGACAGCGCGACCCGTGGTCCGGCCGGAATGGTCGAGTGGAACCTGATCAAGGAACCGGGCTTCTACGGCTGGCCGCTGTGCATCGGGCCGAACGAGCCGTACCTGGACGTCGACTACACGACCAACCCGGTGACGGTCGGCGCCCCGTTCGACTGCGACAACCCGGTCAACGACTCCGTCCGCAACACCGGCCTGACGGAGCTGCCGCCGGTGCAGGAGCCGGAGATGTATTACGGCTACGACTCGTCCTCGGTCCCGGGGGTCATCCCGGCCGGCGGCGGCCTGGCCCCGATGGGCGGCCCGTTCTACCAGTTCGACCCGGAGCTGGACTCGGACACGAAGTTCCCCGAGTACTACGACGGCAAGCCGTTCTTCTACGAGTGGGCCAAGAACCGGCTCTACTCGATCGACCTCAACCAGGAGACCGGCGACGTCGAGAAGGTGAACCCGTTCCTGCCGCCGCCGAACGAGCAGTGGATGGCGCCGATCGACTCCCAGTTCGGCCCCGAGGGTTCGATGTACGTCCTCGACTGGGGCGGCGGCTTCGGCCGTGACAACCCGAACTCGGGGCTGTACCGCGTCGACTACGTGTCCGGCTCACGCTCGCCGGTGGCGCACGCGACGGCGACGCCGGACTCCGGCCAGGCGCCGCTGGCCGTCCAGCTGGACGGCTCCGGCAGCACCGACCCCGAGGGTGAGGCGCTGACGTACGCCTGGGACTACACCAACGACGGCACCGTCGACTCCACCGAGGCGCAGGCGTCGTTCACCTACACCGAGAACGGGGTCTACAACGCCCGGCTCACGGTGACCGACCCGCACGGCAAGACCGGCACGACGACCGTGCCGATCACCGTCGGCAACACCCGGCCGGAGGTGACCTTCGACCTGCCGCCGGACGGCGCGTTCTTCGACTTCGGCGACACGGTCGCGTGGGACGTCGAGGTCACCGACGCCGAGGACGCCGAGATCGCCGACGAGGACGTCATCATCCAGCCGGCGCTGGGCCACGACGAGCACCCGCACCCGGCCGACCCGCTCAGCGGGCGCACGGGGCAGGTGCAGACGGCGCTCGGCGGCGGGCACAGCGAGGACATGAACGTCTTCTACATCCTCAACGCCCGCTACACCGACGGCGGCGGCGCCGGCGGCATCCCGGCGCTGGCCGGCGAGGACACGTCGTTGCTGTTCCCGCGGCAGCGCGAGGCGGAGTTCCACGACGACGCCGAGGGCGTCACCACGGGCCCGTCGCGCGACGTCGAGGGGCACGGCACCGCGATCGCCGGTGCTGACGGCGCGTGGGCGTCGTTCGACCCGGTCAATCTGCTCAACGTCGACGCGCTCGTGCTGCGGGCGTCGTCGTCGGCGGGCGGGCCGATCGAGCTGCGCCGCGACGCCCCCGACGGGCCGCTGCTGGGCACCGGCCAGGTCCCGGCGACGGGGTCCGGGTACGCCGACGTGGCGGTCGAGGTCGACGATCCGGGCGAGAGCTTCACGCTCTACGCGGTGTTCCCGGGCGCCGGCGAGCGGCGGCTGAACTTCATCGAGGCCGACGGCAAGGGCGCCGCGACCACGTCCAAGCCGAAGGTCGCCATCACCGCGCCGACGCCGGCCGACGAGCTGGAGCTGGGCGAGGTCCAGGTGACGGCCGACGCGAGTGACGCGGAGAACACGATCACCCAGGTCGAGTTCTTCGTCGGCGACGACTCCATCGGCGTCGACACCGAGGCGCCGTACGAGGCGACCTGGACGGTGACCGAGGAGCAGCGCTACCAGCTGACCGCGGTCGCCACGAACAACCTCGGCGCCAGCTCGACGTCGCGCATCGTGCAGGTCGAGATCGGTGACCTGTTCGGCGACTGGCTGACGTACTCGCACGCCAGCGCGGCCGGCACCTTCGACCGCCCGGACAACAACACCTGGGTGATCGAGTCCGGCGGCGGCAACATGTGGCAGGGGACGGACGAGTACAGCGCCGTGTACCTGCCGGGTGCGGCCGGCGCCACCGGCGACCAGTGGACGGCGACGGCGAAGGTGGTCAGCCAGACCAACTCCAACGCCTCCGCCAAGGCCGGCCTGATCGTCCGCAACGACGTCACGCAGCCGGGCGTCTCGCCGGGCTACGCGGCGATGGCGATGCGGGCGGGGCTGAGCTTCGAGTGGCTGCGCGACAGCGACGGCAACGGCCAGCTCGACGCCAGCACCAGCGCCGGCCAGAACGGCTACCCGGCGTGGGTGCGCATCGTCCGCGACGGCGACCTCTACACGTCGTACTGGAGCCGTGACGGCGAGACGTTCACCCAGGTGGGCGAGCCGGTGGCGTTGCCGGGCGCGACAGACGTCCAGGACATCGGCCTGGCCGTCACCGCGCACAGCGGCAGCGCGCGCACGGCGGCGGTGTTCACCGACTTCGTGCTCGAGGACGGCCTGCCCGGCGAGGGGCCGGACCCGGAGGAGCCGCCGGTCTGCCTGATCACCGGGACCGACCAGTTCGACGGTGACGCGCTGAACGAGACCCGGTGGACGACGGTGCGTGGCGCCGACGGCCTGCCTGCGAGCGTCGCCGACGGCGGCCTGGTGCTGCCCGTCACCAACGGCGACATCAACGAGGCCGTCGCCGGCCCGATCAGCTACGTCGGCCAGCCCACCCGCGACGGGGCGTGGACCGTCGAGACCGAGGTCTCGGTGGCGCACACCCGCGAGTGGCAGCACGCCGGCCTGCTGATGCATGGCACCGACGACGACTACGTCAAGCTGGCCTTCACCCGCACCAACTCGGGCAGCCGGATCCTCGAGTTCCAGACCGAGGCCGGCGGCACCCGGACCTGGCACGCCAACGTCACGCTGCCGGCGGACTTCCCGTCGACGGCGCATCTGCGGCTGGCCAGTGACGGCGAGCAGGTGACGGCGTCGTACTCGGCCGACGGCGAGACGTGGACGGCGCTGTCCGGCGCGGCGGCGCTGGTCGAGGACTCGACCATCGGCCTGATGGCGGCCGGTGACACGGCACCGCACGCGGTGAACGCCGTGTTCGACCACTTCACCATCACGCCGGACGTCGAGGACGACGGTCAGCGCGAGCCCACCGACGAGTTCGACGGCAGCGCGATCGACGGCTGCCGGTGGGACTCGGTGGTGCGCTACGACTCGACGGCGGCGAGCGTGGCCGACGGCCAGCTGCGCATCCAGACGCAGCCGGGCGACATCAACGGCGCCGCCAACGAGAACCCGCGCAACTTCATCCTCCAGGAAGTGCCCGAGGGTGAGGACTGGACGATCGAGACCCGGGTGACGCCGACGATGCTGCACCAGTGGCAGCTGGCCGGCCTCATGGTGTACGGCGATGACGACAACTACGTGAAGTTCGACGTCGTCGCGAACAACACCGCCGGCGCGGCGACCAACCTGCGCGCCGAGCTGGTCTCGGAGAAGGGCGGCCAGTTCGGCAACGGCGGCAACCGCAACATCGACATCCCGGAGACCAGCGAGAGCGGCTGGTACTACCTCCGGCTGACGAGGAGCGGTGACACCTACGCGGCGGAGATCAGCGACGGCGGGGTCAACTGGACCTCGCTGGGCGACCCGGTCACCAACGACGCCGAGCTCACCTCGTTCGGCCTCATGGCGATCGGCCCGCAGCAGACCCAGCCGGTCACGGTGGCGTTCGACTACTTCCGGGTCACGACGGACCAGCCGGACACCACCCCGCCCGCGATCACGGTCGAGGGCGTCGCCGACGGCGGCGGCTACGACCTGGCCACGGCGCTGGAGCTGAGCGCGACGGCGACGGACGATGTGTCCCGCGACGTCGTGGTGCTGCTCACCCTCGACGGTGAAGCGGTCGAGAACCCGTCGGCCGTCACCCCGGAGTTGGGCGCGCACACGCTGGTGGCCATCGCCACCGACGAGGCGGGCAACGCCGCGGAGACGACCGTCGCGTTCGAGGTCGTCGCGACCTTTGACGGCGCCCAGGCCCTGGTGCAGCGCTACCGGGCGGACGGGACCGTGCAGCGGTCCGTGGCCACCCAGCTGAACACCCACCTGGCCAACGCCGAGCGGCTGGCCGGGCAGGGGACCTCGGGTGCGGCGACCTCACTGGACCGTTACGAGGCGCTCGCAGAGGGGGTGACGGACGAGACCGCGCGCGGCTGGCTGCTGGCGTACGCCGACGCGCTGCGGGCTCAGCTCTAACACCGCAGACGTGCCGGGCGGCGGTGGTCATCGTCACCGCCGCCCGGCACCCGAGCCGAGCACACCATTCGCGGCCGAGGCGAGTGGACGGGGGACCGAGGGGCGCACGTTCGACGTTCGTTGGAGGCACCGTTGCCACACCACCCGAGACACCCACGATCCCTGCTCAGATCCGCGGCGATCGCCGCGGCCGGAGCGCTCCTCCTCCCACTCGCCGCGACCACGGCGCCGGCCGCCGCCGAGCCGGTCGTCACTCAGGACTTCGAGACCATGCACGAGGGCGCCCACGTCCTCGTGTTCAGCAAGACCGCCGGCTTCCGGCACGACTCCATCCCGACCGGCATCGCCACTATCCAGGAGCTCGGCACCGAGCGCGGCTGGGAGGTCACGGCGACGGAGGACGCGGCCCAGTTCACGGCCGAGAACCTCGCGCAGTACGACGTCGTCGTCTGGCTGTCCACCACCGGTGACGTGCTGAACGACGAGCAGCAGGCCGCGTTCGAGGGCTACATCGCCGCCGGCGGCGGGTACGCCGGCGTGCACGCGGCCGCCGACACCGAGTACGACTGGGCCTGGTACGGCGGGCTGGTGGGCGCGTACTTCCAGTCGCACCCGCAGATCCAGCCGGCCACCGTCGTCGTCGAGGACCGCGTCCACCCGTCCACGCAGCACCTGCCGGACCGGTGGGAGCGCACCGACGAGTGGTACGACTACCGCGCCAGCCCGCGCGGCGACGTGCACGTGCTGGCGTCGCTGGACGCGGACAGCTACGAGGGCGATGTCATGGGTGCGGACCACCCGATCGCCTGGTGTCAGGACTACGAGGGCGGCCGGTCCTGGTACACCGGCGGCGGGCACACCCAGGAGTCCTACGCCGAGGCGGAGTTCCGCGAGCACCTCGCCGGCGGCATCGAGACCGCCGCGGGCGTGGCCGACGCGGACTGCGGCGCCACCGTCACGGAGAACTTCGACCAGATCACGCTGGCCCGCGGCCCGGTGGAGATGGGCGAGCCGATGGGCGTCGCGGTGCTGCCCGACGGCAGCGCGCTGCACACGTCGCGCGACGGCCAGGTCTTCTACACCGCCGAGGCCGGCCAGACGACGCTGGCGGCGGACATCCCGGTGTACGACTTCCGGGAGGACGGCATGCAGGGCATCGCCGTCGACCCGGACTTCGCCACCAACGGCTGGGTGTACCTCTATTACTCGCCGCCGCTGAACACGCCGCCGGGCGAGGTCGCGCACTCGAGCCTGAACCCGGCGACCTGGGAGGCGTACGAGGGCCACAACAACCTGTCCCGCTTCACCTTCGCCGACGGCGTGCTGGACCCGGCGTCGGAGCAGGTGATCCTGCAGGTCCCGCAGGACCGCGGCAACTGCTGCCACCACGGCGGCGAGATCGACTTCGACGCCGACGGCAACCTCTACCTGTCGACCGGCGACGACACCGACCCGTTCGAGTCCAACGGGTACGCGCCGATCGACGACCGGACGACCCGCGCGCCGCAGTTCGACGCGCGCCGCACGTCGGGCAACACGAACGATCTGCGCGGCAAGATCCTGCGTATCACCGTGCAGGAGGACGGCTCGTACACGGTCCCGGACGGCAACCTGTTCGCGCCGGGCACCGAGGACACCCGGCCGGAGATCTACGCGATGGGCTTCCGCAACCCGTTCCGCATCAGCGTCGACCAGGAGACCGGCGACGTGTGGGTGGGCGACTACGGCCCCGACTCCGGCGGCCCGAACCAGTACGGCCCCGGCGGGCAGGTCGAGTTCAACCGCGTCACCGAGCCGGGCAACTTCGGCTGGCCGTACTGCACCGGCCTCAACACGGCGGCCGAGACGTACGCGGACCGCGACTTCACCTCGTACTACGGCATCGACCCGAACACCGGGCAGCCGGACCCGAACGACGGCACGCAGGACCCCGTCGGCGCGAAGTTCGACTGCGCCAACGGCCCGGCGAACGACTCCGCGCTGAACACCGGGTTGCCGACGGTGCCGCCCGCGGTCGCCGCGTGGTTGCCGTACGACGGCGGGTCGGTGCCCGAGCTGGGCAGCGGCAGCGAGTCGCCGATGGCCGGCCCGGTCTACCGCTACGACCCGGAGCTGGAGTCGGAGACGAAGTTCCCCGAGTACTACGACGGGCAGTTCTTCGCCTACGAGTTCGGCCGCCGCTGGATCAAGAACATGTCGGTCGACGGCGACGGCGGGCTGCTGCACATCGGCCCGTTCTCGGACTTCATGCAGAACACCCAGCTGATGGACCTGGAGTTCGGCCCCGAGGGGTCGCTCTACGTGCTCGACTACGGCACCGGGTTCTTCAACGGCGACGAGAACTCCGCGCTCTACCGCATCGACTACGTCGCCGGCACCCGCTCGCCGTCCGCCGTCGCCACCGCGACGCCGACGTCGGGGCTGGCGCCGCTGACCGTCGAGTTCTCCTCGGAGGGCTCCGCCGACCCGGACCCGGGTGACGTCCTCACCTACGCGTGGGACTTCCAGTCGGACGGGACGGTGGACTCCACCGAGCCGGCCGCGTCGTTCACGTACACCGCCAACGGCGAGTACACGGCGACGCTGACCGTCACCGACTCCGACGGCAACACCGGCGTGGCCACGGCGCACGTCATCGTCGGCAACACCGCGCCGGTGATCGAGTTCGTGTCGCCGCCCAACGGCGGCCTGTTCACCTTCGGCGAGGACGTCGCGTTCGAGGTCAGCGTCACCGACCCGGACGGGCAGCCGGTCGACTGCGAGGACGTCGAGGTGACGTTCGCGCTCGGGCACGACCAGCACACGCACGGCGGCGAGTCTGTCAACGGCTGCTCCGGCACCATCGCGACCGGCACCGACGGCTCGCACGGCACCGACGACAACATCTTCGGGCTGCTGCTGGCCGAGTACACCGACGTCCCGCCGTCGCCCGACACCGTCCCCGTCACCGGGACCGCCGAGCTGGTGCTGCAGCCGATGCACCGTCAGGCCGAGCACTTCTCGGCGCAGAACGGCGTCCAGGTGGTCAGCCACGGCGGGGCCGAGGGCGGCGCCCGGGTCGGCTACATCGACCCCGGTGACTGGATCTCGTTCGAGCCGTGGAACCTCGCCGGCGCGAGGTCGGTGCAGCTGCGGGTGTCGGCCGGCGGTCCCGGCGGCACCGTCGAGGTGCGCACGGGTGCGCCGGACGGCCCGCTCGCGGCGACCGTCTCCGTGCCGCATACGGGGAGTCCCGACAACTACGTCGACCTCGAACCCGTCCCGCTGACCGACCCGGGGACGGGCACCGCCCCGCTGTACCTGGTGTTCCAGGGCAACGGCGGCGGGCTGATGGACATCGACGCGTTCACGTTCAGCACGGACGCGGCGGCGTGCGAGGACCCGGGCGCCGAGGTCGACCCGAACGACGCGTTCGACGGCACCTCGCTGGACCGGTGCCGGTGGACGACGATCCTGCGGCCGAACCCGGCTGAGATGGGGGTGGAGGACGGTCACCTGCGCATCGACGCGCTGGAGGGTGACATGTTCGGCGGCAACACCACCGCCGCCAACGTCGTGCTGCAGCCGATCGCCGACCCGGCGGCCGGCTTCGAGACGTCGACCCAGCTGGCGATCCCGGCCGGCGGCGACTTCGAGCAGGCCGGGCTGATCGTCCACTCCGGCGACCAGAACTTCGCCAAGGCCGTCCTCATCAACATCCCGGGCCAGGGCTGGCGGTTCGAGTTCGGCCTCAACCAGGGCGGGCAGGCGGTGTTCGACGCCGCGCTGGACCGCTCCGGGCCGCTGCCGGCGGGCATCAACGAGAACGCCCACGTCAAGATCGTCAGCAACGGCGCGACGCTGACCGCGTACTGGTCGGCCGACGGCGAGGAGTGGACGGCGTTCGGGCGGCCGCGTCCGACGTCGGGGCTGCCCACACCGCGGGTCGGGCTGGCCGCGTACAACGGCGTGGGGCAGCCCGCCACGTTCGAGCACTTCACCTTCGGTGAGGCGCCTACGGTCCAGTGCGACCCGACCGACCCGGGGGCGGGCTACCAGAGCCTGTTCGACGGGACGGCGGACAGCCTGGCGGCGTGGCGGATGGCCGGTCCGGGTGGGTTCCTGCACGCCGACTGCGAGCTGGTCTCGTACGGCGGGCTGGGGCTCTACTGGTACGACCAGGCGTTCACGGACTACTCGCTCAAGCTGGACTGGATGATGCCGGGCGACGACAACTCCGGCATCTTCGTCGGGTTCCCCGACCCCGGCACCGACCCCTGGCTGGCGGTGAACCAGGGCCACGAGATCCAGATCGACGCGACGGACGCGCCGGACCGCACGACCGGTGCGATCTACGCGTTCCAGTCCGCCGATCTTGCTGCCCGGGATGCTGCTCTTGAGGCGCCAGGTGAGTGGAACGAGTACGAGATCGTCGTACAGGGCGACCGGATCAGGGTGTACCTCAACGGTGAGCTGATCAACGACTACACCGACACCGACCCGAACCGGATGAACCAGCCCAGCTTCGTCGGCATCCAGAACCACGGCAACGGCGACGACGTGTACTTCCGGAACGTCCGTATCCAGGAGTTCACGTTCGCCTCCGGCGCCGGGCTGGTCGCCGACCACTATGCGGCCGGGGCACTGAACCGGCAGCAGGAGCGGCAGCTGACCCAGCACCTGTCCATGGCCTCGCGACTGGCCGATGACGGCCAGACCGCGCAGGCCGAGCGGTCGCTGGACCGCTATGGTGCCGTCGCCGACGGTGTCCAGGACGAGGCGGTTCGGGCTGAACTGCTCCGTATGGGCGACGCCTTGCGGGCGCGCCTGTAACCACCAGCGGCCGTCCGGGCCGGCGCCCCCCGCTGGTCCGGACGGCCGTCACAGAGAGGAGACGTCACCGTGCAAGCTCAACGTCCTGCGAACGTGGCGAACCGACGCGACGAATCACGGAGACCGAGTGCGCGCGGCGGACGGGGGACCGGTGCCGGCCGGTCCTCGTCCCCGGCGCCGGGGCAGCAGACCCCGCCCCGGCGCCGGGGATTCTGGATCGCCGTCGCGGCGGTCCTCGCCGCCGCCAACATCGTGCTGGCCACCCTGGTCCTCACCAGCGGCGACGACGACAGCGACCCGGTGGCCGACCGCGTCGCCGAACTGGAGGCCCAGGAGGCGGACCGCCAGCTCGAACTCGTCGGCCAGCTGACCGAACAGACCACCGCGGCGCACGCCGGCCTGCTGAGCGTCATCGAGGGCCTGCACACCGTGGTGCCCACCGGCGAGCCCGCCGTCGTCTCGCCGTCGGTCGACCCCGCCGCCTGGCACACCGCCGTCGGCGCCGCCATCGGCACCTACGGCGACGCGCCGTCCGGCTCGACCGAGTTCAACACCGCCCGCAACGGCCTGCTCCTGGCCATCGACCTCCTCGGCTCCGCCGCGACGGCCTATGAGGCGGCCGTGGTGGCGCCTGCCGGGCCGCAGCAGGAGGAGCTGCTGGAGCTGGCCGGCCGGCTGCGCGACCAGGCGGTGGCGGCCTGGTCGGTCGCGGCGACGCAGCTCGACGTCCTGAACATCGACGCCGGCAACGGCCACGTCCACATCACCCTGCCGTCCCGCCCCGGCGAGGAGGTGGACCCGCACGGCGGCGTCGGCTTCGAGCCCTCCCAGGAGGACCACGCCGGTCATACGGAGTAGCGCTTTGGGGGTTGGCGGGGGTTTGCCGAGTTGGCCGTCCCCCTGCTGCCAATGGTCTTAGCCGTGGACGTGCGCCTCAAGTCCGACGCCTCTGCTGGTTGCGGTGGTCTGTGGTTGGGGGCTCTGGACTTGACCCGCGCGTCCCCGGTCCAGGAACGGGCAGCTATCAGGGGGACGGGGGAGGTGTGGCGACGGGCGGGTCCTGGTCTGGCGTTACCAACCTGGGTGTGGAGCGCGTCCTGGGTGTGAGTCGCGTTTTGGGGCCCGTTTCGGCGGTTCAGCGCGACTCACACCCAGGACGCGCCTCACACCCAGGGCTGTGCCCGGTTCTTCCCCGTCCCCCTGATAGCGCCCTTGGGCCGGGGGCGGGCGCGCGGGTCAAGCGGTCCCGTCGGCGCGAAGCGCCCAAATTGTCCGCTTGAGGCGCGGGTGCGCGGCTAAGAAAATGGGCAGCAGGGGACGTCCAACTCGGCAAACTCCCGGCCAACCCCCGCCCCAACACTGAACCATGAGACGAACGCGTTCACGATGGGAGACACTTTCGCGGGGTGGCGGCGAAAGTATGGCACCATAGCTCCATGGCGCATACGCTCGCCGGACGGCCTGAGACGGCCACCCAGGCGAAAGTCCTCAAGCTGCTGCGCGACGAGGGACCGCTCTCCAGGGTGGAGCTCGCCGACCGGCTCGGAGTATCCCGCACCACCATGGCCAGCGAGGTCAGTCGGCTGACCGAGCTGGGCCTGGCCGAGGGCGCCGGCCCCGCCGCGTCGCGGGGCGGGCGGCGGTCGACGCTGGTGGATCTGTCGTCGGACGTGCGGTTCGTCGGGGTGGCGATCGGGGCGACGACGGTGTCCGTCGCGCTCACCGACGGGCGGCTGACGGTGCTGGGGCAGCGATCGGTCGACATGGACGTGCGCCTCGGCCCGGAGCCGGTGCTGGCCCGCGCCCTCGAACTGACCCACAAGGTGCTGGCCGAACACGGCGTCACCCGCCCGGCCGGCGTCGGCGTGGGCGTGCCGGGACCGGTCGACTTCCACGGCGGCATGCCGGTCTCGCCGCCGATCATGCCCGGCTGGGACGGCTACCCGGTCCGCGACGCGCTCGCGCGCGAGCTGGGCTGCCCCGTGCTGCTCGACAACGACGTCAACGTCATGGCGCTGGGCGAGCAGCACTCCGGCGTGGCGAAGGCGGCCCGCGACTTCCTGTTCGTCAAGATCGGGACGGGCATCGGCTGCGGCATCGTCGTCGACGGGCAGCTGTACCGGGGCGTCGACGGGTGCGCGGGCGACATCGGGCACATCCGGGTCGAGGAGTTCGGCCCGACCTGCGCGTGCGGCAACACCGGCTGCCTCGAGGCGTTCTTCGGCGGCTCGGCGCTGGCTCGCGACGCGCTGGCGGCGGCCCGGGGCGGACGGTCGCCGGCTCTGGCGTCGCTGCTGGCCGAGAAGGGCGAGCTGACCGGCGCCGACGTCGCCGCGGCGGTGACGATGGGTGACCCGTACACCGTCCAGATGATCCGCGACGGCGGCCATCGCGTCGGCTGGGTGCTGGCCAGCCTGGTGTCGTTCTTCAACCCTGGCCTGATCGTCATCGGCGGCCGGGTGGCCCGCCTCGGGCACCCGCTGCTGGCCGAGATCCGCGGCGTCGTGTACCGGCGCTCGCTGCCGCTGGCCACCGGCAACCTGCCGGTCGTGCTCAGCGAGATGGGCGACGACGCGGGCGTGGTCGGCGCCGCGGCGCTGATCAGCGACGCCATCTACGCCGCGCCCTGACGCGGCCCGTTCTCGCACCTGCACAGACGTGAACTATCTCCGGCGACGTGCGTTACTTACCACGTCAAGTTTCGAAAGCCTGTGAGGAACTGTTGACCGGAGTTTTCCCCTACGTCTAGTTTGCGTGATCAACGGCCCTTTTGCGGCCGTTTTCTTCACGCGTTCGTGCGAGCCCGTGTCGGAGGGGAGGGGGGCACCGCTCGGCGCGCGCCGGCATCCCGTCACCGATCCCGCCGCAGCGGTCGATCGACTCAATGAGGAGAACGAGATGGCACGTCCCGAGATCGACCGACGGCGGTTCCTGGCCGCCGTCGCCGGCACCACGATGGCGGTGACCGCGGCCGGACTGGCCGCGCCGGCCGCCGCGAACGCGGCGAAGGGCATGCTGGTGCCGCCCGGCAAGATCGGCATCCAGCTGTTCACCATCCGCAACCTGGTCTCCTCGCTCGGCTTCCGGGCCGTCTTCGAGGAGCTGGCCCGCCTGGGCTACCAGAACGTCGAGTTCGCCGGCTACAGCTCGCCGGCCGAGCCGGGCATCACCGTCCAGCAGATCAAGCAGCTGCTCGACGACAACGGCCTCACCGGCATCGGCAGCCACGTCGGCCTGAACGCGTTCCGGACCAACATCGAGCTGGAGTTGGACCGCGCCGAGATCCTCGGCCTGCCGTTCATCGGCACCGCGAACGAGCCGGTGACGGCCGCCAACCGCACGGTGGCCGGCTACCGGGCCGCGGCGGCCGAGTTCAACGCGTTCGGCGCGGCCGCACAGGCGCGCGGGCTGTGCTGGTACCAGCACAACCATCAGAACGAGTTCCGGTTCGCCAACGACGACCCCAGCGTGCGCCTCTACGACCTCCTGCTCGCCGAGACGGACCCGAAGCTGGTCTTCCTCGAGATGGACATCTACTGGGCCTACGTCGGCCAGCACATCGCGCCCGGCTTCGACCCGATCGCCTACGTCATCGCCAACCGGCTGCGCTACCCGCTGTTCCACGCCAAGGACGGCCGCAGGTCCACGGCGGCGAACGGCTACGACATCGTCGAGTTCGGCGCCGGCGACATCGACTTCCAGCGCTTCTACACCAGCATCGGCTCCCGCGGCCGGCACTACTCGCTGTACGAGCAGGACAACGCCCCGAACACGTCACCGGACGTCGGCGGCGCGCTGGGCGCGGCCGAACGCAGCTTCGACGCCATCTACGAGCTCCGCGGCTGACGAGAGGACACTCCATGCGCCGCATCCGCAGCAGTCTGACCACCCTTCTCCTCGCCGTCGTCCTCCCCGCAGCCGCACTGACGGCGACGGCGCCGGCGATCGCCCACGAGGACCACGACCCCGGCGCCGCCGACCCCGCCGTCGACTGGGACAACTACGAGAAGATCCTGATCAGCAAGAGCACCGGCGAGCCGATCGACCTCGCCATCCTGCCCGACTCTCGCGTCCTGCACACCGCCCGCAACGGCGACGTGCGGCTGACCGACCCGTCCACCGGCATCACCCGCGTGGTCAACACGATCGACGTCTACGCGAACTCCGAGGACGGCCTGCAGACCATCGCCATCGACCCCGACTTCGCGACCAACCAGTGGGTCTACCTGCTGTACGCGCCGCGGGTCATGGAGGCGCCGTACCCGCAGACGACGCCGACGGGCAGCGCGCCGAACTCGCTGCCGGGCGGCGAGACCGAGGCCTACTGGGACCGCTGGAAGGGCTACAACGTCCTGTCCCGGTTCAAGTGGGACGAGGCGACCGACTCGCTGGACCTGTCCACCGAGCAGCAGATCATCAAGGTCGAGACGCAGCGCGGCCAGTGCTGCCACGTCGCCGGTGACATGGCCTGGGACGAGGACGGCAACCTGTACCTGTCGACCGGCGACAACACACCGGCCAGCACGCCGGGCGCCAACGGCATGGCACCCAACAACGACGCGCCGGGCATGAACCCGGGCTTCGACGCCCGCCGCGGCCCCGGCAACACCAACGACCTGCGCGGCAAGATCCTGCGCATCCACGTCGAGGACGACGGGTCGTACACCATCCCGGACGGCAACCTGTTCGCGCCGGAGACGGCGCAGACCCGCCCGGAGATCTACGTCATGGGCGTGCGCAACCCGTTCCGCATCGACTACGACGTCGAGACCGGCGCGCTGCTCTGGGGCGACTACGGGCCCGACGCCGGCGCGCCGAACGCGGACCGCGGCCCGATGGGCTACGTCGAGTGGCAGACCACGCTGGAGCCGATCAACGGCGGCTGGCCGTACTGCCACGGCCCGAACGCGAACTACAACGAGTGGAACTACGCGACGGCGACGCCTGGCGAGTGGTTCGACTGCGAGGCCGGCGCCGAGAACAACTCGCGCTGGAACACCGGCCTCGACGTCGTGCCGCCGGCCACCGCGCCGCACCTGTACTACGGCGACAACGCCAGCCACCAGCCGTGGCCGGAGCTGACCGACCTCGGCGGCGGCGGCCAGGGCCCGATGGGCGGCCCGGTGTACCGGTTCGACCCGGACAACCCGTCGCCGGCCAAGTTCCCCGAGTACTGGGACGGCCACCCGTTCTTCGCCGAGTTCTCCCAGGACTACGTGGTCGCGCTCACCCTGGACCTCGCCACCGCCGGCCCGGTCACCGACATCACCGACTTCCTGCCGAACGCGCACCTCAACCACGTCGCCCAGCCGATCTGGGACAACGTCATGGACATGGAGTTCGGCCCGGACGGCTCGCTGTACGTGCTGGAGTACGGCGACGGCTTCTTCCGGCAGAACCCCGACGCCGGCCTGTACCGGGTCGACTACGCCGAGGGCAACAAGTCGCCGCAGGCCCGGTTCACCGCCACGCCGATCTCCAGCAGCAACGCCCCGCTGACGGTGACGTTCGACGCCTCGGCGTCGGCCGACCCCGAGGGCGCCGCGCTGACCTACGAGTGGGACTTCGAGGGCGACGGCACGTTCGACGCCACCGGCGCCACCGTCACGCACACGTACACCGAGCTCGGCCAGTACAACGCCGCGCTGCGCGTCACCGACCCGTCCGGCAAGTTCGGCGTCCGGTCGACGCAGGTCACGGTCGGCAACGTGGCCCCGACGGTCACGCTGGACACCCCGACCGGCGGCTTCTTCGACTGGGGCCAGGCGGTGCCGGTGACGACGTCCGTCAGCGACCCCGAGGACGGCAACACCCCGGTCTGCTCGCGGGTGAGCTGGGCGTTCGGCCTGGGTCACGACGAGCACGCGCATCCGCTCAGCTCGGGCACCGGCTGCACGTTCGGCGTCCCGACGCCGGCCGACGCGCCGGAGCACGGCGAGACGGAGAACATCTACGGCGCGCTGGTGGTCGGCTACACCGACAACGGCCACCTGGGCGTCCCGCCGGCCCGCGGCGAGGCGTCGCTGCTGCTGAACCCGAAGACGCAGCAGGCGGAGTGGTTCGATGCGAGCAACGGCGTGCAGATCACCGAGGACCCCGACGCGAACGGCCTGCGCAAGGTGACCTCGTTCGACGCCGGCGACTGGATCGCCTTCGACCCGGTCAACCTGGCCAACATCGACAGCGTCATCGCCCGCGCCTGGGGACGGGGCACGCTGCACCTGCGCTGGAACGACCCGAAGGCGCCGCCGTTCGCGCAGCTCTCGTTCCGCAACCGGACCGGCTGGTTCGAGGTGGAGCAGGCGCTGGCCAACGCGCCGTCCGGCTCCGGCCGGCTGTACCTGACGTCGACCAGCGGGTTCGAGCTGGACGAGGTGCGCTTCGTCGGTGACGGCGTGGCCGACATGACCCCGCCGACGGTCAGCCACACGCTGAACCCGGCGGCGCCGAACGGCCAGAACGGCTGGTACACCGGCGACGTCACGCTGACCGTCAACGCCACCGACAACGGCACCGTCGCCAGCCGGCAGCGCTCCACCGACGGCGGCGTCACCTGGGTCAACGCCAACAACCCGCTGACCATCACGGCGCAGGGCAGCACGACGGTGCAGTACCGGGCGACCGACAACGGCGGCAACGTGTCGTCCGTCGGCTCCGTCACGGTGAAGATCGACAAGACCCCGCCGGCCGCGTCGATCACCGGTGTCGACAACGGCGGCAGCTACGCCGCGAGCGGCACGCTCGCGCCGTCGTTCGCCGGCACCGACGCGGTCTCCGGGCTCGCCTCGGTGACGGGGACGCTGGACGGCGCGCCGCTGGCGTCCGGCGCCACGGTGCAGTTGTGGACGCTGACCGTCGGCCAGCACACGCTGGTCGCCACGGCCACCGACAACGCCGGCCGTCAGGGCACCGCGACGACGGCATTCACCGTCACGACGTCCTTGGCCGACCTCGCCGCGATCCTCGATCACTACGACGGCGCGGGCGTCCTGACATCGGGTGG
This sequence comes from Jiangella alkaliphila, assembly GCF_900105925.1. Taxonomy (NCBI): domain Bacteria; kingdom Bacillati; phylum Actinomycetota; class Actinomycetes; order Jiangellales; family Jiangellaceae; genus Jiangella; species Jiangella alkaliphila. The sequence goes on from NZ_LT629791.1 coordinate 3,448,249, forward strand.
TGAGAGCCGGCTGCGGCTGCACCTCGACGCCGCAGTGCGGCACGCCGACGCCGGCCGGAACGAGAGCGCGGTCCGGTCGCTGGGCCAGTTCCTGTCCACAGCCAGGAGCGCCACGTTCGTCACCGACGCCGGGGCGCGCGCGGCGCTCACCCACCACACGGAGGTGGTGAGCGCCCAGCTGAGCTGACGGTTCAGCTCGCGACGCCGGTGGGCCGGGCCGCAGACCGGCCCACCGGCGCTTCGCCATGCCCGCTTCCCGGCCGTCGCGCGGTGCGCACTTTCGTCACGTCGCCGCCAAGATTGCACGGTTTATGGTGAAACTGTTTCAAACGTCTTGACATAGAGGAAACAGGACGTTTATCTGAGGCCGTCCGAACCGTTGTGATCGGAGGGCAGCATGCGCAAAGCCGTAGTGATGGCGGCGGGGGCGCTCGTAGCGTCCACGCTCGTTGCGGCACCAGGGCTGGCGGCGTCCGGGGCACCAGCCCCAGCCGGTGGCCCAGAAGCGGCACCGCCGGATTCGGCGTTCCAGAAGGTCACCCTCAACGACACACCGGGGGAGCCGATGGACCTCGCGGTCCTCCCGGACGGCCGGGTGCTGCACACCACCCGGGCCGGCGAGGTGTGGCTGCACGACCCCGAGACCCGGCTCAACACGCTGGCCGCGGAGCTCGACGTCTACGAGCACGACGAGGAAGGCCTGCAGAGCATCGCCATCGATCCCGGGTTCGGCAAGACCAACCGGTGGATCTACCTCTACTACTCGCCGCCGCTGGACACCCCGCTCGACAACCCCGACACCCCGACCGTCAACGAGGGCGACGCGCTGTTCGACGGCGTGCCCGCGGACTGGGAGCCGTTCAAGGGGCACATCACGCTGGCGCGGTTCCAGCTGAAGGGCGACCGGATCGACCTGGGGACGGAGCAGCACATCCTCGACGTCCCGGTCGACCGCGGCATCTGCTGCCACGTCGGCGGCGACATCGCCTTCGACGAGGACGGCCTCCTGTACCTAGGCACCGGCGACGACACCAACCCGTTCGAGTCCGACGGGTTCGCGCCGATCGACGAGCGGACCACTCGCAACCCGGCCTTCGACGCCCAGCGCACGTCGGCGAACACCAACGACCTGCGCGGCAAGATCCTGCGCATCAAGGTGGGGCGCAACGGCGGGTACACGATCCCCAGGGGCAACCTGTTCAGGGCCGGCACCGAAGGCACCAAACCGGAGATCTACGCGATGGGCCTGCGCAACCCGTTCCGCCTGGACGTGCAGCCGGAGACCGGCGACGTCTACGTCGGCGACTACTCGCCCGACGCGGGCGAGGCCGACCCCGCACGCGGACCGGCCGGCCAGGGCAAGTGGACCGTCGTCCGCGAGCCGGGCAACTACGGCTGGCCCTACTGCGCTACGGCCGAGCTGCCGTACGTCGACTTCGACTTCGGCACCGGGGCGTCCGGCGCGGCGTTCGACTGCGCGGCGCCGGTCAACGAGTCGCCGCACAACACCGGGCGCACCGAGCTGCCGGAAGTGGTGCAGCCGGACATCTGGTACGGCTACGGCGAGTCGGCGGAGTTCCCGGAGCTGGGCACCGGCGGCATCGGCCCGATGGGCGGCCCGGCCTACGACTACGACTCGCGCGACACCCGCGGCCGCGCGCCGATCGCCTGGCCGAAGTACTACGACGGCGTCCCGCTGCTCTACGAGTGGACCCGCGACTGGATCCAGGGCATCCACCTGGACCGCCGCGGCAACGTCGAGGAGATCGAGCAGTTCATCCCGTCCGTCGTCACGGACAACCCGATGGACCTCGAGTGGGGCCCCGACGGCGCGCTCTACGTGCTCGAGTACGGCGACGGCTACTTCGCCGAGAACCCCGACGCTCAGCTGTCGCGCATCGACTACATCGGCGTGGGCGGCAACCACACGCCGACGCCCGTGGTCGCGGCCGACGTCACCGAGGGGCACGCGCCGATGGCGGTGCAGTTCTCCAGCGCCGGTACGGCCGACGCCGACGGCGACCGGATCCGCTACGAGTGGGACTTCGACGGCGACGGCCGCATCGACTCGCGTGAGCCGAACCCCTCGCACACCTACGAGGAGAACGGCCTGTACCACGCGACGCTGAAGGTCACCGACCTCGGCGGGCGGCACCGCGGCAAGTCGGCGTCGGCCGAGGTCGACATCATCGTCGGCAACCTCACGCCGCAGGTCTCGTTCGTCACGCCGTCCGACGGCGACACGTTCAACTTCGGCGACCAGGTGGCCTACGAGGTGCAGGTCACCGACGACCAGCCGGTGGACTGCGCCCGGGTGCGGGTGACGTACATCCTCGGCCACGACGAGCACGGCCACCCGCAGACGACGGCCCTGGGCTGCAGCGGCACGCTGCTGACCACACTGCCGGGCGGTCACGACCCCGGCGACAACCTGACCGGCGTCTTCAACGTCACGTACACCGACGACCCCGGCGAGGGAGTGCCGGCGCTGACAGACAGCGCGGAGGTGGTGCTGGTTCCGGAGGGCTGACGCCCTGACCGTCCGGACGCACACGCCGGCCGGGTTCTCGTCCACGGGGCGAGAACCCGGCCGGCCCCGCGTCCCGGGGCCCTACTCCCAGACGCGGGCCGCGGCGGCGAACTCGGCGGGGTCGCTGTGCACCGGGATGACGCACAGCAGGTGGCCGCCCGGAACGCGCAGCGTGTGGCAGCCCTGCCAGCTGCCGGCCTCGACGGCGCCGAGGCCGGTGAGCCGCGCCACCTCGGCCGCGACGTCGTCGGTCTCGATGTCGACGTGGTAGCGGGCCGGCCCGTCCTCGAGGGCCTGGACGGCGGTCACGAGGCCGGGGACAGCGCCGGGCAGCCCGCGGAACTGCGGCTCGCCCGGCGGGCTCTGGCTGGTCGTGCCGAGCGCGGCGGTCCAGAACGCCACGCTCCGCCCGGCCTCCTCGGCCGGCGCGTCGATGAGCAGGGTGGAGAGACGGCTGCGATGCATGCCCCGTGACGCTACCCGCCAGGCTGTCCGCACCGCTTTGCAATGGACGCCTCTACGCACCACCTGTCCGCGGCAGCAGGATCGGGACTTGGCTCGGCTGACCATCACCTTGGCAAGGCTGGTCATCGCGCGGACGCCCGGAATGCCCGGTTCCGAGCGGCGACCAGCCTTACCAAGCTGCGCCCGGCCGCGAGTGGTGCGTGGAGGTGCTCATTGCAAAGCCGCCGCACGCCACCAGAACCGGCCGATGGCCAGGTCGCTGGCCGGCGACTCCGTCATCGCCCGCCGGCGGCGGGAGCCTTGAAACGGTTCGCCACTTTGTCCAATGAAAGTCAGAAGTTCGACATTCGTATGCGCGAAACCTGGATTCAGTGCTGTCGTTCTGCCGTCGCGGCGCCGGATGTTGCCGAACCGTGACCTCTCCGCCGCAGCCGTCGGCGGCGCCGAGCCCCGCGTCGGCGCGCAACCGACAACCCGCAGCTCAGGACGTATATCGCCTGGTATAGACCGGATCATCCGGCCGTTCCATCGGCCGCGCCAACGCCCGTCGTCGCCCGGGCGTCATCGCCTGGTCACCGGAAGAAACTCGTTCGTAACTCTTGACCTTGGGTGGCCGCCCTTCCTAGTTTGTTGTTCCAACCGACGAACACTCGTGATGCAGGTCACGCCGGGAGAGGGGGCACCGATGACGGACGCATCCGCGCCCGCGGACCAGGTGTTCCTACGCCGGCATAACCTCGCGATGGTGCTGCGCGATCTGCGCGACCATGGGCCGCGCTCGCGGGCCCGCATCGCCGCCGACACCGGGCTCAACAAGGCCACCGTCTCCAGCCTGGTCGCCGAGCTGGCCGAGCTCGGCCTGGTCCGCGACGGCGACGTCGAGCGCGGCGGCGGCGTGGGCCGGCCCGGGCAGACGGTCGAGATCGACGGGCGCACCTGCGGCCTGGGCGCCGAGGTCAACGTCGACTACGTCGCGGTCCTGGTGCTGGACCTGCGCGGCGACGAGGTCCGCTACGTCCGCACCCCGCTGGACGTGCCGCGGCTGGGCGTGGAGAAGACGCTGGACGAGCTGGCCGCCGCCATCGCGGCCGCCGTCGACGACGCCGCGGCGAAGGGGCACCACGTCGCGGGCATCACCGTCGGCATCCCCGGCATGGTCGAGACCGCGCCCGGCGTGCTGCGGCACGCGCCGAACATCGGCTGGCGCGAGGTGCGCATCGCCGACGAGCTGGCCGCGCGGCTGGCCGGCCCGGGCACCATCATCAGGGTCGACAACGACGCCAACCTCAGCGCGCTGGCCGAGTACGCGATGGGCTCGTCGGCCGGCACCACCGACCTCGTCTACGTCACCGGCGAGACCGGCGTCGGCGGCGGCGTCATCTCCGACGGCGTGCTGCTGCGCGGCACCGAGGGCTACGGCGGCGAGATCGGGCACATGCCGATCGGCGACCCCGCGCACCGCTGCGGCTGCGGCAAGCTCGGCTGCTGGGAGGCGTCGGTCGGCCTCGCGGCGCTGCTGCGCGAGGTGGCCGACAAGGACGACCCGGTCACCGACCCCGCGGTCGACCTCGAGGTCCGGCTGGCCGAGATCCGCCGCCGCGCCTCGCTCGGCGACGGGCGGACGCTGCGCGGCATCGAGGCGGTCGGCACCGCGCTCGGGCTCGGCGCGGCCATCCTGGTCAACCTGTTCAACCCGCGGGTGATCGTGCTCGGCGGCTACTTCGCGGCCCTCGGTGAGTTCTTCCTGCCGGCCATGGAGACCGAGCTGGACGAGCGGGTCGTCGCGCCGGCGCGCGGCGGCTGCCGCATCGAGCTGTCCGCGCTCGGGTTCACCGCGGCCTGCCGCGGCGGCGCGCATGTCGCGCTCGAGGCCGTCTTCACCGACCCCGCGACTGTGGGCGTGGCGGCCGCGTCCTCGATTCCGACCCCACTCTCCGGAGGTGTGGCGTGAGCGACGCGCTGCTGCAGATGAACGGCATCGTCAAGGTCTTCCCGGGCGTGCGGGCCCTCGACGGCGTCGACCTCGAGGTGCGCGCCGGCGAGGTGCACTGCCTGCTCGGCCAGAACGGCGCCGGCAAGTCGACGCTGATCAAGGTGCTGTCCGGCGCCCACCAGCCCGACGAGGGCGTCATCCGGTGGCAGGGCGAGGAGCTGCGGCTCAGCACGCCGCTGGCGGCCATGAAGAACGGCATCGCGACCATCTACCAGGAGCTCGACCTCGTCGACGGCCTCTCCGTCGCGGAGAACATCTACCTCGGCCACGAGCTGTCCTCGGGCGGGTTCGCCCACCGCGGCGAGACCCAGAAGGAGGCCGCGCAGCTGCTGGCCCGGCTCGGCCACCCGGAGATCTCGCCGCGGCGCGAGGTCGGCACGCTGTCGGCGGCCGGCAAGCAGATCGTCAGCATGGCGCGGGCGCTGTCCCACGACGTCAAGCTGATCATCATGGACGAGCCGTCGGCGGTCCTCGACCAGGAGGAGGTCGGCCGGCTGTTCAAGGTCATCCGCGACCTGCAGGCCGAGGGCGTCGCCGTCGTCTACATCTCGCACCGGCTGGAGGAGATCCGCGAGATCGGCGACCGCGTCACCGTCCTCAAGGACGGCCGCACCGTCGCCACCGGCCTGCCGGCCCGAGACACCCCGACCCGCGAGCTGACCCGCCGGATGACCGGCCGCGACATCGAGTACGTGTTCCCGCAGCGCACCTCCCACAACGGCGACGGTGACGGCACGGTCGTGCTGTCGGTCCGCGAGCTCTCCGGCGGCAAGCGGTTCAGCGGCGTCGACTTCGAGGTCCGGGCCGGCGAGATCGTCGGGCTGGCCGGGCTGGTCGGCTCCGGCCGCTCGGAGATCCTCGAGACCATCTACGGCGCCCGCAAGGCGACCACCGGCACCGTCACCGTCGACGGGAAGCAGTTGCGCAACGGGCACGTTCGCGCGGCCGTCGGCGCCGGCGTCGGGCTCTGCCCGGAGGAGCGCAAGAGCCAGGGCCTGCTGCTCGACGAGGCCGTCTACCGCAACGTCAGCCTCGCCACCATGGGCCGGTTCTCCCGTGGCGGCTTCATCAACCGCGGCGACGAGAAGCGCGCCGCCACCGAGCACGTGAAGTCGCTCGACGTGCGCCCGCCCGACGTCGACCGCGCCGTCCGCACGCTGTCGGGCGGCAACCAGCAGAAGATCGTGCTCGCCAGGTGGCTGCTCCGGGAGTGCCGGGTGCTGCTGCTCGACGAGCCGACCCGAGGGGTCGACGTGGGGGCGCGCAGCGAGATCTACGCGCTCGTCCGCCGGCTCGCCGACGAGGGCGTGGCCGTCGTCCTGGTCAGTAGTGAGGTTCCCGAGGTACTCGGCCTGGCCGACCGGGTGCTGGTCCTGCGGGAAGGCGTCGTCGTGCACACCGGGCCGGCCGACGACATCGACGAGCACCGGGTCCTCGACCTGGTGATGGAAGGGAGCGCAGCGTGAGCGACCAGACTCCGGCCGCACCGCCGACCACCCCACCTGCCGACGAACACCGCCGCATCGAGGCGGCCGCCGCGGCCGAGGGCGAGACCCAGTCCGGCTTCGTCCGGTTCATGAGCAGTCCGTTCGGCCGGAACCTCGGCCTGGTGATCGCGCTGCTCGTGCTGTGCGCCGTGGGCGCCATCACCGCCGGCGACCGCTTCGTCGACGCCGACAACATGGTGACGATCCTGCGGTTCGCCTCCATCATCGGTGTCATCAGCATCGGCATGACCTTCGTGATCATCGGCGGCGGCATCGACCTGTCGGTCGGCGCCATCGTCGCGCTCTCGTCGGTCTGGGCCACCACCCTGGCCACGCAGACGATGGCCGAGGACATCCACTGGCTCTTCATGGTCTTCGTCGCCTGCGCCGTCGGCGTCGGTTGCGGGCTGGTCAACGGCATACTCGTGGCGTACGGGCGGATGGCGCCGTTCATCGTCACGCTGGCGATGCTCGCCGCCGCCCGCGGCCTGGCCGAGATCATCTCTGATCGGCGCAACCAGCTCGTCGACGTCCGCGGGCTGGTCGACGCCATCAACGGCGACCTCCTCGGCATCTCGGTGCTGATCTGGATCTTCGCCATCGTCAGCGCCATCGGCTGGGTGCTGCTGAACCGCACCACGTTCGGGCGCCGCACCATCGCCGTCGGCGGCAACTCGACGGCCGCGAGGCTGGCCGGCATCTCGGTCAAGCGGCACACCGTCCTGCTGTACGTGGTGCTGGGGCTTGCCTGCGGCATCGCCGGGATCATGCTGACCGCCCGCACCGGCACCGGCACCGCTCAGCACGGTTCGCTGTACGAGCTGGACGCGATCGCCGCCGTCGTCATCGGCGGGACGCTGCTGTCGGGCGGCCGCGGCACCATCGTCGGCACGATCATCGGCGTCCTGATCTTCACCACGCTGACGAACGTGTTCACGCTGAACAACCTCGACAGCTCGACCCAGAACGTCGCCAAGGGCGCGATCATCGTGATCGCCGTGTTCCTGCAGCAGCGGGTCGCCGTCCGGAGCACCGACTCGAGCTAGCCAGGGGCCGCCGGCCCCGCCTTTCACCCCCCGACCTCACCCCCGAAACACTGACCCACCCCAAGAGCGCACCTCCGGACGGACAGTCCGGGAACCGAATCAATGACGAGGAGAGACCCATGTCCGTACACACGAATCGGCCGCGACGCCGGTTGCTGACCTCCATGGCCGCCGTGTTCGCGGCCGGGGCCTTCGTAGTGGGCTGCACCAGCAACGAGCCCGAGGAGGAGGACAACGCGCCGGCGGCCGAGACCGGCGGTGACGAAGGATCCGGCGGCAACAGCAACGACGAGCCGGGCGAGACCGTCGTCATCGGGTTCTCCGGTCCGGAGGCCGACCACGGCTGGCTGGCCGCCGTCAACGACTCCGCCATCGCCGAGGCGGAGTCCTACGACGACGTCGAGCTGCGCACCGCTGAGGGCACCAACGACGCCAGCCTGCAGATCAGCCAGATCGAGACGTTCATCAACGAGGGCGTCGACGCGATCGTGCTGCTCCCGACCGACGGCGCGCAGCTCACCGAGGTGGCCACCCGGGCGATGGACGCCGGCATCCCGGTCGTCAACGTCGACCGCGAGTTCTCCACGCCGTTCGCCGCCCGCACCACGATCCTCGGCGACAACTTCGGCATGGGCGTGTCGGCCGGCACCTATGCCTGCGGGCTCATCGAGGACAACGGCATCGCCGACCCGGTGATCGCCGAGATCGCCGGCATCGACTCGCTGCCGCTGACCCAGGACCGCTCGGACGGCTTCGCCCAGGCGCTGGAGGCCTGTGGTCAGACCGTCGACAACCGCGTGGCCGCCGAGTTCACCGTCGAGTCCGGCGAGGAGCAGGCCGCGAACCTGCTGCAGGCCGCGCCGCAGATCGACATCATCTGGAACCACGACGACGACCAGGGCGTCGGCGTCAAGCAGGCGTTCGACAACGCCGGCCGCGACGAGTTCTTCTTCATCGGTGGCGCCGGTTCGTCGAACGCGATGCAGTGGATCCAGGACGGCGAGATGGAGGCCACCATCCTCTACCCGCCGACCCAGGCCGCCGACGGCATCCGGCTCGCCCGGCTGCTGGCGCAGAACAAGGGGATGTCTGACCTGGTCCAGGTCGAGGTGCCGCGCCGGATCGTGCTGAACGCGCCGGTCGTCAACGCCGACAACGTCGAGGACTACCTGCACCTGGGCTTCGACTCCTGACGACAGGACGCGTGGTTCCGGGTTCGGGCGCCCGAACCCGGAACCACCGCGTCACCACGGGGGCAGACAAGGAAGGCACAGCACATGACGGTTGACGACACGCCGACTCAGGACACGTCACTGGGCATCGGGATGGTGGGCTACGCGTTCATGGGGGCGGCCCACTCCCAGGCCTGGCGCAACGCGCCGAGCTTCTTCGCAGTACCGGTCGTCCCGCGCCTGGTGGCGCTGGGCGGCCGGAACGTCGAAGCAGCAGGCGACGTCGCCAGACGCTTCGGGTGGGAGAGCGTCGAGACGGACTGGCGGCGGCTCGTCGCCCGCGACGACGTGGGGCTGGTCGACGTCTGCACGCCCGGCGACACGCACGCCGAGATCGCGATCGCGGCCCTCGAGGCCGGCAAGCACGTGCTCTGCGAGAAGCCGCTGGCCAACAGCGTGGCCGAGGCCGAGGCCATGGTGGAGGCGGCGGAGAAGGCCGCGGAGGCGGGCGTGCGCAGCATGGTCGGCTTCACCTACCGCCGGGTGCCCGCCATCGCGCTGGCTCGGCAGCTGGTGGCCGAGGGACGCCTCGGGCAGTTGCACCACGTCCGTGCCCAGTACCTGCAGGACTGGATCGCCGACCCGGACGCGCCGCTGTCGTGGCGGCTGCAGAAGGACAAGGCCGGCTCCGGCGCGCTCGGCGACATCGGCGCGCACATCATCGACCTGACGCAGTACATCACCGGCGAGCGCATCACCGGCGTCAGCGCCATGCTCGAGACCTTCGTGAAGGAGCGGCCGATCCCTGAGTCGTTCACCGGACTTGCCGGGAACGCGCCGGTCGCGGCACGCCTGGGCCAGGTCACCGTCGACGACACCGCGCTGTTCCTGGCCCGGTTCACCGGCGGGGCGGTGGCCACGTTCGAGGCCACCCGGTTCGCCACCGGCCGGAAGAACGCGATCCGCATCGAGATCAACGGGGCGAAGGGCAGCCTCGCGTTCGACTTCGAGGACATGAACGTCCTCAACGTCTACGACCACACCGAGGACGCCCGGCTGGCCGGCTTCAAGCGGGTGCTGGTCACCGAGCCCAGCCACCCCTACGTGAGCGCCTGGTGGCCCGCGGGGCACGGGCTCGGCTACGAGCACGCCTTCACGCACCAGGCCGTCGACCTGCTGACGGCGATCGGCGAGGGCCGCGACCCGGAGCCGTCGTTCGCCGAGGGCCTGGCCGTGCAGCGCATCCTCGCCGCCGTCGAGGACAGCGCGGCCGCCGGCAGTGCGTGGACGGAGGTTCCCGCACCCACCTGAGCACACCACGCAGGGCCGAGTACCGCCGGGGGCGACCCCGGGCACGGAGCGCATCATCCGTTCCCGACAGTCGAAGGAGACTGTGGTGAGTCATCCCACGCACCGCGCCCGCCGATGGGCGCGACGATTATTGGCTGCAGGTGTCGCCGTCGTGACGGCGGTGCCGCTGGCGGTCGCCGCGATGGCGCCGCCGGCGGCGGCCCACCCGGGCCATGGTGGCTACTCGATCCTGGTGTTCTCGAAGACCGCCGGGTTCCGGCACGACTCGATCCCCGCGGGCATCGCGGCGATCCAGCAGCTGGGCACCCAGCACGAGTTCGACGTGACGGCGACGGAGGACGCCGCGGCGTTCACCGACGAGAACCTCGCCCAGTACGACGCCGTCGTCTGGCTGTCGACCACCGGTGACGTCCTCAACGCCGACCAGCAGGCCGCGTTCGAGCGGTACATCCAGGCCGGCGGCGGGTACGCGGGCATCCACTCCGCGTCCGACACCGAGTACAGCTGGCCGTGGTACGGCGAGCTTGTCGGCGCCTACTTCGCCAGCCACCCGCAGAACCAGACCGCGACGGTCAAGGTGGAAGACCCGGCGCACCCGTCGACCCAGCACCTCGACCCGCTCTGGCCGCGCTTCGACGAGTGGTACAACTACCAGACCAACCCGCGCGGCGACGTGCACGTGCTGACGTCGCTGGACGAGTCGTCGTACTCGCCGGGCACCGGCGCCATGGGCGCGGACCACCCGATCACCTGGTGCCAGGACTACGACGGCGGCCGCTCCTGGTACACCGGGCTGGGCCACACCATCGAGTCGTTCTCCGAGCCCGACTTCCTCCAGCTGGTCCTCGGCGGCATCGAGACCGCGGCGGGCGTCACGCCGGCCGACTGCTCGGCCAGCTCGCCGGACAGCTTCGAGAAGGTGACGCTCGACGACACCACCAGCAACCCGATGGAGCTGGCCGTCGCCGACGACGGGCGGGTCTTCTACATCGACCGCAACGGCGCCGTGCGGCTGGTCCGGCCGGACGGCTCGGCCACGACCGTCGGCACGCTCAGCGTGTACACGGGCCAAGAGTTCGGCCTGATGGGCATCGCCCTGGATCCGGACTTCACCACGAACGGCTGGATCTACCTCACCTACGCCCCGACGGGGAGTGAGGCGATCGACCGGGTGTCGAGGTTCACCCTCACCGGCGAGACGCTCGACCTCGGCAGCGAGACCGTCATCATCGAGTACCCGACGAACCGGGTCGAGTGCTGCCACGCCGGCGGCGCGCTGGAGTTCGACAACGACGGCAACCTGTACCTCACCACCGGCGACAACACGAACCCGTTCGCGTCCAGCGGCTACGCGCCGATCGACGAGCGGCCCGGCCGCGAGCTCTGGGACGCCCAGCGCACGTCGGCCAACAGCAACAGCCTGAGCGGCAAGGTGCTGCGGATCACCCCGTCCGACGGCGGCGGCTACACGGTCCCCGCGGGCAACCTGTTCCCGCCGGGCACCGCGCAGACCCGGCCGGAGATCTTCGCGATGGGCTTCCGCAACCCGTTCCGCATCGGCCTGGACCCGGCGACGAACAAGCTCATGGTCGCCGACTACGGTCCCGACGCCGGCAGCGCCAACCCCAGTCGCGGCCCCGACGGCCGGGTCGAGTGGAACATCGTCGACCAGCCCGGCTTCTACGGGTGGCCGTACTGCGTCGGCAACAACACCCCGTACATCGACTTCGACTTCGCCACCAACGCGTCCGGTGCGGCGTTCAACTGCGGCGCCCCGGTGAACAACTCGCCGAACAACACCGGCCTGACCCAGCTGCCGGCCGCCATCGAGGCGGAGGTCTGGTACGGCTACCAGACCAACCCGCTGTACCCGGAGATCGGCGGCGGCGGCGCCCCGATGGCCGGCGGCGTCTACCGCTACGACGCCGACCTGGTCTCGGACCGCAAGTGGCCGGCGTACTGGGACGGCAAGGCGATCTTCGGCGAGTGGAACCAGGGCAACCTGTACTCGTTCCAGCTCGACGCCACCGGCTCGGACGTCACGGACATCAACCCGGTGTTCCCGGACTGGACGATCCTGCGGCCGCATGCGCTGGAGTGGGGTCCCGACGGCGCCCTCTACATGATCGAGTGGGGCGGCGGGTTCGGCGGCAACAACGCCGACTCCGGCGTGTACCGCATCGACTACGTCCAGGGCACGCGTGCCCCGGTGGCCCGCATCGACGCCAGCGCGACGTCCGGCCCGGTGCCGCTCGAGGTCGCGTTCGACGGCACCGCGTCGATCGACCCCGAGGGCGGGCCGATCACCTACGCGTGGGACTTCGACGGCGACGGCACGGTCGACTCCACCGAGCCGGAGGCGTCGCACACGTACACGACCGCCGGCGACTACACCGTCGCGCTGACCGTCACCGACGGCGACGGCCTGCAGGACGTGGCCAACGTCGAGATCGCGGCCGGCAACACCGCGCCGGAGGTCGACGTCGCGTGGCCGCCGAACGGCGGGTTCTTCGAGTTCGGCGACACCATCCGGTACGAAGCGAGCGCCACCGACGCCGAGGACGGCCAGGCCGAGTGCCCGCGCATCGTCACCCAGCCGGCGCTCGGTCACGACGAGCACTCGCACGAGTACGCCGAGTACTTCGGCTGCGAGGGCGTGTTCCCGCTGCCCGGCGACGAGGGCCACGTCGGCGCGAACATCTTCGGCACCGTCACGGTCACCTACACCGACAACGGCGCGCCGAACGTCAGCCCGCTGACCAGCCAGGAGGTGCTGATCCTGCAGCCCAAGCGGCGTGAGGCCGAGCACTTCGACCTCACCGGCCGGCTCGAGGGGTCCACCTCGGGCGGCGACCCGGGCGTGCAGCGCGAGACCACCGGCGACGTCCTGGGCGGCACCCAGAACATCGGGTTCATCGAGCCCGGCGACTGGTGGGCCTGGGACCCGATGAACCTCACCAACATCGACGACATCACGCTGCGGGCGGCCACGCCGACCGGCGCGTCGACGGTCGAGGTCCGCACCGGTTCGCCGGACGGCCCGACGGTGGCCACCATCACGGTGAACCCGACCGGCGGCTGGCAGACCTACGACTACTTCACCGGCGAGGTCAGTGGCGAGACGGCGGACGACAGCGGCCCGCTGTACTTCGTCAACGTGTCCGGCCAGCTCAACGTGAACTGGATCGACTTCGGCGGCCGCGGCGTCACCGAGAACCAGCGGCCCGACGTCGAGCTGACCGCGACGCCGACCAGCGGGACCGTCCCGCTCGACGTCGAGTTCGAGGCCAGCGCGACGGACCCCGAGGGCGACGACCCGCTCACCTACGCGTGGGTCTTCGGTGACGGCGGCACGGCCACCGGCCCGACGGCGGCGCACACCTACACGGAGGCGGGCAGCTACGACGCCTCCGTGACGGTGACCGACGCGCGCGGCGCCGCGGCGACCGAGCACGTCACCATCGAGGTCGACCCGGTCATCACCGAGCCGCCGGTCTGCCTGAACGGGCGCTCCGACGGGTTCGACGGCACGTCGCTGGACCGCGACCGCTGGACGACGGTGATCCGGGAGAACCAGGACCTCGTGGTCGAGGACGGTCACGTGGTGCTGCCGGCGACGGCGACCGACATCTACGGCACCAACAACACCGACACGCCGAACATCGTCCTGCAGGACCTGCCGGACGGGCCGTTCACCGCGACCGTGAAGCTCACCATGCAGGCCTACCGGGCCTACCAGCAGGCCGGTTTGATCATCTACGGCGACGACGACAACTACGCCAAGATGGTGCTGGAGGGCCGGGACACCGGCACCACCAACCCGGCGGCGCGGATCTTCCAGTTCATCCGCGAGGAGAACGGCGCGCCCAACGAGGTCGGTGAGAGCAACACCGCCAACCTCGGCGCCGCCTACCCGGACACCGTCTGGGTGCGCTACATCAGCGATGGCAGCAACCTGCGCGCCGCGTACAGCGCCGACGGCGTGACCTTCACCGAGATGCCGCAGACGAAGAGCCTGGCCGGCATCGAGGACCCGAAGATCGGCCTGGTCGCGCTGTCCGGCACCGGGCAGCCGATCACCGAGGTGCAGTTCGACTCGTTCCACATCACCCCCGACGACACCGCCACGCCGACGGAGCCGAACGACGAGTTCGCCGGCACCGTGCTGGACGGCTGCCGCTGGACGGTGCTGCGGCCGGACGCCGACGGCTACCGGGTCGCCGGCGGCAAGCTGGAGATCGACACCCCGAACGGCGACATCTACACCGGCAACACCGACCCGCTGCCGGGGAACTTCATGCTCCAGCCGGCGCCCGAGAGCGACGAGTGGACCATCGAGACCCTGGTCGACGCGTCCGCGCTGGTCGAGCAGTACCAGCAGGGCGGGATGATCGTCTACGGCGACGACGACAACTACGTCAAGTTCGACATGGTGGTCGACAACCCCGCCGGTCAGCCGGTGGCCCGCCGCATCGAGCTGCGCAGCGAGATCGGCGCCGTCATCCAGAACCCACAGCCCCAGGTCACCGCGCTCACCCAGGGCGTGTGGCACCTGCGGCTGTCCCGGTCCGGCGACACCTACAGCGGCGCCTACAGCGCCGACGGCCAGACCTGGACCCCGCTGGGCGAGGCGGTCACCAACACCGCGCTGTCCTCCGGCGACGTGCGGGTGGGCCTGTTCGCCATCGGCACCTCGCAGTCCGAGCCGCAGACCGTGACGTACGAGCACTTCCGCGTCACCGGCGGCCAGGACGTGTGCGAGCCGACGGCGCCGGAGGAGGGCTACACCAGCCTCTTCGACGGCACCGAGGCCAGCCTCGCCGGCTGGCAGATGGCCGGCCCGGGCGGGTTCGCGCTGACCGAGGACTGCACCTTGCTGTCCGAGGGCGGCATGGGCCTGTACTGGTACTCGGCGGACGCCTACGAGGACTACAGCCTCAAGCTGGACTGGATGATGCCGGGCGACGACAACTCCGGCGTCTTCGTCGGGTTCCCGGACCCGGGCGACGACCCGTGGGTCGCCGTCAACCAGGGCCACGAGGTCCAGATCGACGCCACCGACGCCGCCGACCGCACCACCGGTGCGATCTACGCGTTCCAGGGCGCCGACCAGGCCGCTCGCGACGCGGCGCTCAACCCGCCGGGCGAGTGGAACGAGTTCGAGATCGTGGTCCAGGGCGACCGCATTCGGGTGTACCTCAACGGTGAGTTGATCAACGACTACACCGACACCGACCCGAACCGGATGAACCAGCCCAGCTACATCGGCATCCAGAACCACGGCGCGGCGGACCAGAACTACTTCCGCAACGTCCGCATCCAGGAGCTCGTCGACGAGACGGCGCCGACGGTCGAGGTCGCCCTCGACCCGGCCGAGCCGACCGGCCAGAACGGCTGGTACACCGGCCCGGTCTCCGTCACCGCGGTCGGCACCGACGACCAGGGCGGCGAGGTCGCGCTGGAGTACCGGACCGGCGGCGGCGACTGGGCGCCGTACACCGGTGCGGTCGTCGTGGACGCCGACGGCGAGCACGCGCTGGAGTTCCGCGGCACCGACACCGCGGGCAACGTGTCCGCGCCGGTGCCGGTGGCGATCGCGAAGGACGCCACCCCGCCGGTCACCACGGCCACACTGGGCGGCGGCACCGGCGGCGCCGTGAACGTCACGCTCGCGGCCACCGACGCCACCTCCGGTGTCGCGGCCACCGAGTGGTCGCTCGACGGCGGCGACTGGACGGCGTACACCGGACCGGTCGCGGTCAGCGGCGACGGCGAGCACGAGCTGCTCTACCGCTCGTCCGACCAGGCCGGGAACGCCGAGGACGCCAAGGCGGTCACCGTGACCGTCGACGGGTCCGCGCCGGTCCTGTCGGTCAGCGGCGTCGCGCACGGCCAGCTCTACGGCGACAGCCAGAACCTGACCGTCGCCTGGACGGCCACCGACAACGGCCCGGTCACCGTGACCGGGACGCTGGACGGCGCGCCGATCCAGTCCGGCGCCGTGGTCGCGCTGCACGCGATCCCGCTCGGCCTGCACGAGCTGGTCGTCGAGGCGACCGACTCGGCCGGCAACGAGACCGTCCAGGAGCTGGTGTTCTTCTCCACCACGTCGTTCGCGGACATGGAGAGCCTGATCACCCAGTTCCAGACGGCCGGGCGCATCACGTCGCAGGTGGCCAAGGACCTGCAGAAGTCGCTGGCCACCGCCCGCCGCCAGGAGGGCATGGGCCGCGAGGACCGGGCCGTGATCGCGCTGGAGTCCTTCAAGTCGGCGGTCAACAGCAAGGTCACCGACGCCGGTGCGCGCGGCACTCTGGTCCGCGACGCCGACGCGATGATCATCCGGCTCGGCGGCACGCCACGGCAGGCGTCCGCCGGTGTCCGGGCCAACGGTGGCGAAGAACTCGCCGGTACGGGCCGTCTCGACGGCGATCCGGACCGTACAGAGGGCAGGGAGTTGCCCGCCACCGACTAACCATCCTCCACCCCCCCTGAAGAGGAGACGTCACCATGAGAGTTCTGCTGCCGTCCGGCGCGCCGCGCCGGAACGGAACCCGCGACCAGGGCACCTCGGCCCTGCCCCGGATCGCCGGGCCGGGCTCTCATGGGCGACGGGGAGCCGGCACACGCCGGTTCCCGGCCCCGGTGCCGGAGCGACGCGCTCCGCGCCGGCACCGGGGCGCCACCACCCTCGTGGCGTCGTTCGAAGGGGTTGTCGCATGAGCGGCGTCGGCATCTGGTTCGTCGGCGCTCGTGGCTCCGTGGCCACCACGACCACGGTCGGGCTCCTGGCCATCCGGTCCCGGCTGGCCGGCCACACCGGCATGGTGTCCGAGCTGCCGGAGATCGCGGCGGCCGGGCTGCCGGCGCTGGACGGCGTCGTCATCGGCGGCCACGAGGTCGCCGAGGGCACGCTGGGCAAGCGGGCCGAAGAGCTGAGCGCGGGCGGGGTGTTCCCGCCCGCGCTGGCCACCGTCCTGGCCGGCGACCTCGCCGCCGCCGACGAGCGGATCCGGCCCGGCGTCGTCGCCGGGCACGGGACGCAGCGGTCGGCGGCGGACCGGGTCGAGGCCGAGCTGCGCGCGTTCCGCGACGAGCACGGGCTGGACCGCGTGGTCGTCGTCGACGTGTCCAGCACCGAGCCGCCGGCCGCCGACATCCCGGCGCTGGCGACGCTCGCGGCGCTGGAGGCGGCGCTGGACGCGGGCGAGGCTCCACTGCCGGCCAGCTCGCTGTACGCGTATGCGGCGTTCCGGGCCGGCTGCCCGTACGTCGCGTTCACCCCCAGCCCCGGGCCGCGGGTCCCGGCGCTGGCCGAGCTGGCGCTGGACCGCGGCGTCCCGTGGGCCGGCTCCGACGCCAAGACCGGCGAGACGCTGGTCAAGACCGTGCTCGGCCCGATGTTCGCGATGCGCGCGCTGAAGGTGCGCTCGTGGTCGTCGGTCAACCTGCTCGGCGGCGGCGACGGGCAGACGCTGGCCGACCCGGACAACGCGGCCAGCAAGATCGCCACCAAGGCCAACGGCCTGGAGTCGATCCTCGGCCACCCGGTCGACGGGCCGCTGCACATCGACTACGTGCCCGACCTCGGCGACTGGAAGACCGCCTGGGACCTGGTGTCGTTCGAGGGCTTCCTCGGCACCCGCATGACCATGCAGTTCACCTGGTCCGGCTGCGACTCCTCGCTGGCCGCGCCGCTGGTGCTGGACCTCGTCCGGCTGATCGCGCGGGCGCACGAGGTGGGCGCCGCCGGGCCGGTGCCGGAGTTCGGGTTCTTCTTCAAGGACCCGGTCGCCAGCGACGTGCATGCGCTCAGCCCGCAGTGGGCGGCGCTGACCGACTGGTGCGAGCGGGCCGGCCAAGGCTCGGCGGGTCAGGGCGCGGTATGAAGCTGCGCGACGTCGCCGAGCTGGTGCGGGCGCCCGCGGCGCTGACCGTGCCGGGCGACTCGCTGGCCGGCGCGGCCGCGGCCGGGTTCCCGTACGGCGTCCGGACCGCGGTCACGCCGCTGGCCTCGGCCTGCCTGTACTGGGCCGGCATGGCGCTGAACGACTACGCCGACCGTGACCTCGACCGTCTCGAGCGGCCGGAGCGGCCGATCCCGTCCGGCCGCGTCAAGCCGGCCGAGGCGCTGGCCGTGGCCACCGGGCTCACCGCCGCCGGCCTCGCGCTGGCGGCGGCGGCCGGTGGACGGCGGGCGCTGCGGGTCGCCGTCCCCCTCGCCGCGACGGTGTGGGCCTACGACTTCCTCGCCAAGCCGACGCCGGCCGGACCCGCGGTGATGGGGCTGGCCCGCGGCTTGGACGTGCTGCTCGGCGCCGGCGGCCGGGAACGCGCGGCGGCGTTGCCCGCGCTGGTCGTCGCCACGCACACCGTCGGCGTCACCGTGCTCAGCCGCGGCGAGGTGCACGGCGGGTCCACGGAGTCGGGTCGCTTCGCCCTTGGCGCGACGGCCGCGGCCTCGCTGGCCGCCGCCCTGCCGCGGTCGGCGTCGGCCCGCGCCGCGGACTCGCTCGCCCCGGCCGACGCCCGGTGGCCCCGCTGGAGGGCTGCCGTCTCCCTCGACAGCAGCCCTCCATCGCGCGATGGAGAGCTGCGGTCTCCTGCGACAGCAGCCCTCCAGCGGGGCGACACCCCACTCCGGCCTGGGCTTTCGTCCGTCCGCGGGCTCGCCACGGCGGCGTTCGCCGGGGTGTATGCGGCGACCGTGGGTAAGGCCCAGTGGGGAGCGGCCCGCAGCCCGGACGCTGCGACCGTGCGGTCGGCGACCGGCGCCGGGGTGCGCGGCGTGATCCCGCTGCAGTCCGCGCTGCTGGCCAGGTCCGGGGCGGTCGTGCTGGCCGGCGCCGTCGTCGGGATCGGGCCGGCCGTCCGGGCGCTGTCCAAGGTGGTGTCACCGACATGAGCCTCCGCTTCGGGTACGGCACGAACGGCTTCGGCAGCCATCGCCTCGATGACGCGCTCGCCGTGATCGCCGGGCTGGGGTATGACGGCGTCGCGCTGACCGTCGACCATCCGCACATGGACCCGTTCGCGCCGAACCTGTCCGCGCGCACCATCGCGGTCGGGCAGCGGCTGGCCGAGCTGGACCTCGCCGTCGTCATCGAGACCGGCGCGCGGTACGTGCTGGACCCGTGGCGCAAGCACGAGCCGAACCTGGTGTCCGACGCCGGCCGGGAGCGGCGGGTCGACCTGCTGTGCCGGGCGGTGCGGATCGGCGCCGAGCTGGGCGCCGAGGCGGTGTCGTTCTGGTCCGGGACGCTGCCCGGCGGCGTCAGCGCCGACGAGGGCTGGCGGCGGGTGACGTCCGGCGTGGCGTCGGTGCTCGAGGAGGCGGACAAGCGCGGCATGATCTGCGCGTTCGAGCCGGAGCCGGGGATGTTCGTCGACACCGTCGCCGGGGTTCTGGAGCTGCGCAAACGGCTCGGCGACCCGGAGGGCCTGCGGGTGACGCTGGACGTCGGGCACGTCGTCGCGAACGAGGCGGGCACTGTCGCCGACTGCGTCCACCAGGCCGGCGACCTGCTGGCGAACGTGCAGGTCGACGACATGGTCGAAGGGGTGCACGAGCACCTCGAGTTCGGCGAGGGCGAGGTCGACCTGCCGGCGGCGCTGGGCGCGCTGCTGGACGTCGGCTACGGCGGGCTGGCCGCCGTCGAGCTGCCGCGGCACGGACACGCCGCACCCGTCGTCGCGCGCCGCTCACTGGACGCTCTGCGCGCCGCCGAGGCCGAGGCACTGGCCACACGGACAGGACACGACGGGGGAGAGCGAGGGCGGGCCCGCGCAGTGCGGCAGCGCGACGGAGAGGAAGAAATGCCATGAGCGCGACGATCGAACGGACCGCCCCGCACTTGGACCAGGCCGCCCGCGAGCGGCTGGCCGAGCTGCTGGCGGAGGTCGAGAACGACCCCCGGCGCATCTCGGTGCTGTTCCCGGCGGTCGGGCGGCGGGTCACCCGCGGGCCGACCAACCCGGCCGACCCGGACGGGCTGCGCACGCCGCGGCTGGAGGACGAGGCACGGGCGGCGCTGCTGGTCACGGCCGCGGCCCGGCTCGACCGCGCCGCCCTGACCGAGGAGGTCGGCGCCCTGTATCAGTACGGCGACGCCGACGAGAAGCGGGCGGTGCTGCGGGCGCTGGCCGAGCTGGACCTCGGCGACGCCGGCCTGCCGCTGGTGGCCGACGCGCTGCGCACCAACGACGTCCGGCTGGTCGCCGCAGCGCTGGGGCCGTACGCCGCGCGGCACCTCGACGCGGCGGCCTGGCGCCAGGGCGTGCTGAAGTGCCTGTTCGTCGGCGTGCCGCTGGACGCCGTCGCGGACCTCGACGCGCGCACCGACGAGGAGCTGGCCCGTATGGTCGCCGACTACGGCAACGAACGGGTGGCCGCCGGGCGGTCCGTGCCGAGCGACGCCTGGCGCATCCTCGGCCGCCACCCCGAGGCGGTCGACGGCCGCTTCCCCGTCCCCTCCCAGGAGGACTGACGTGCGCATCTTCGACCCCCACATCCACATGACCTCGCGCACCACCGACGACTACCAGCGCATGTACGCCGCCGGCGTCCGGGCGATCACCGAGCCGGCGTTCTGGCTCGGCCAGCCGCGCACCAACGTCGGCTCGTTCGTCGACTACTTCGACGCGCTGGTCGGCTGGGAGCGGTTCCGGGCCGCGCAGTTCGGCATCCGGCACCACTGCACGATCGCGCTGAACCCGAAGGAGGCCAACGACCCGCGCTGCCACGGCGTCCTCGAGGTGCTGCCGCGCTACCTCGCCAAGGACGGCGTCGTCGCGGTCGGCGAGCTGGGCTTCGACTCGATGACCGACGACGAGGAGAAGGTGTTCGTCCGGCAGCTGGAGCTGGCCGGCGAGCACGACCTGCCCGTCCTCGTGCACACGCCGCACCGCGACAAGGCGGCCGGCACCCGGCGCACGCTGGAGCTGGTCGCGGCCAGCGGGCTGCCGCCGGAGCGCGTGCTGGTCGACCACCTCAACGAGACCACCGTCGGCATGGTCGCCGACTCCGGCTGCTGGATGGGGTTCTCGATCTACCCGGACACCAAGATGGACGAGCACCGGATGGTGCGCATCCTCGCCGACCGCGGGATGGACCGGATGATCGTCAACTCCGCCGCGGACTGGGGCCACAGCGACCCGCTGAAGACCGTCAAGACCGGCCGGGCCATGCTCGCCGAGGGGTTCAGCGCCGACGACGTCGACCGGGTGCTCTGGCAGAACCCGGTCGCGTTCTACGGGCAGAGCGGACGGCTGCTGCTGGACGAGGTCGACCTCGCCGGGACCGGCGGGCGCACCGCGACGTTCGAGGGCAACTCGATCCTGCGCGGCCAGCGACCGGAGGCGTGATGCGGTTCCGGCACCGCGACGGCACCGTCGTCCACCTCGCGTACTGCACGAACGTGCACCCGACCGAGGACGTCGAGGCGCTGCTGGACCAGGTGACGCGCTACGGCGCGGGCGCGCGGTCGCGGCTCGGCGTGTCGCGGCTGGGGCTGGGCCTGTGGCTGCCGGCCCCGGTGGTCGCGCGGCTGGCGTCCGAGGCCGGGCGGGCCGACCTCGACCGGTTGCGCGCGACGCTGGCCGCCGGCGGCCTGGAGGTGGTGACGCTCAACGCGTTCCCGTACCAGGGCTTCCACGACCCGCGGGTGAAGCTGGCCGTTTACCACCCGGACTGGCTGACGACCGAGCGGCTGGCGTACACGCTGGACTGCGCCCGGGTGCTGGCCGCGCTGCTGCCCGACGACGCCGTCCGCGGCAGCGTCTCGAGCCTGCCGCTGGCCTGGCGCACGCCGTGGGACGACGCCCGGCGCGGGCTCGCCGCCGACCGGCTGGCGCAGCTGGCCGACGGGCTGGCCAAGGTCGAGGCCGACACCGGGCGGACGGTCCGGGTGGCGCTGGAGCCCGAGCCTGGCTGCGTCGTCGAGACCATCGACGGCGCGATCGCCCAGCTCGGCGGCGTCGACACCGACCGCATCGGGGTCTGCCTCGACGCCTGCCACCTGGCGACGCAGTTCGAGGAGCCGATCGACGCGCTGGCCGCCCTCGCGGCCGCCGGGCTGCCCGTCGTCAAGACGCAGGCGTCGGCGGCGCTGGAGATCGCCGACCCGTCCGACCCGGCCGCCCGCAGGGCGCTGGCGGCCTACGCCGAGGACCGGTTCCTGCACCAGACCCGGGTGCGCACGCGCGGGCAGGTCATAGGCACCGACGACCTCCCGGCGGCGCTGTCGTCGGCGGGGTTCCCGGACGACGGGACGTGGCGGGTGCACTTCCACGTGCCCGTGCACGAACAGCCGGCGCCGCCGCTGGCCGCCACCCAGCAGCACCTGACGGCGACGCTGCGCGGGCTGTTCGGCGGCGAGCGGGCGGTGACCGACCACGTGGAGGTCGAGTCGTACACCTGGTCGGTGCTGCCCGAGGGGCGCCGGCCGGATGGCCCGGACGGGCTGGTCGCCGGGCTTGCGGCGGAGCTGCGCTGGGTCGCGGACCGGATGGTGGAGATCGGTATGGAGGAGATCGCGTGAACAAGCTGCTCGTGCTCGACGTCGTCGGCCTGACGCCGCGGCTGCTGGAGCACACCCCGAACCTGCGGGCGATCGCCGGCGAGGGCTGGCAGGCGGCGCTGGGGACGGTGCTGCCTGCCGTGACCTGCTCGGTCCAGTCGACGTTCCTCACCGGCGCGATGCCCCGCGACCACGGCGTCGTCGGTAACGGCTGGTACTTCCGCGACCTCGGCGAGATCTTCCTGTGGCGCCAGCACAACCGGCTGGTCCAGGGCGAGAAGGTGTGGGACATCGCCCGGCAGGCCAAGTCCGACTACACCGTCGCGAACGTGTGCTGGTGGTACGCCATGGGCGCCGACACCGACTGGACGGTGACGCCGCGTCCGATCTACCACGCCGACGGCCGCAAGTCGCCGGACTGCTACACCCGCCCGCCGGCGCTGCACGACGAGCTGACCCGGTCGCTGGGGGAGTTCCCGCTGTTCCAGTACTGGGGCCCGACCGCGTCGATCAAGTCCAGCGACTGGATCGTGCAGGCCACCCGGCGGCTGATGCCGCAGGCCGACCTCACGCTGGCCTACGTCCCGCACCTCGACTACGACCTGCAGCGGTTCGGCCCGCACAGCCCGCAGGCCGTGGCCGCCGCCCGCGACATCGACCGGGTGCTGGCGCCGCTGCTGACCGAGGCCCGCGACCAGGGCGTCACCGTCGTCGCGCTCAGCGAGTACGGCATCGGCCCGGCCAGCCGCCCGGTGCACGTCAACCGGGCGCTGCGGCAAGCCGGACTGCTCGACGTCTACACCCAGGCCGGCATGGAGTACCTCGACCCGTGGGCGTCGCGGGCCTTCGCCGTGGCCGACCACCAGGTGGCGCACGTCTACGTCAAGGACCCGGCCGACCTCGAGGCCGTCCGCGAGCTGTGCCAGGCGCTGCCCGGCGTCGACCTCGTCCTGGACAAGCAGGCGCAGCGCGAGTTCGGGCTGGACCACGAGCGCTCCGGCGAGCTGGTGCTGGTGGCCGACATCGCCGCGTGGTTCACGTACTACTACTGGCTGCACGACGACCGCGCGCCCGACTTCGCCCGCGGCGTCGAGATCCACCGCAAGCCCGGCTACGACCCCGCCGAGCTGTTCCTCGACCCCGCCGACCCGCGGGTGAAGCTGCGCGCGGGGGCCAACCTGGCGAAGAAGAAGCTCGGCCTGCGCTACACGATGAACGTCGTGCCGCTGGACGGCCAGTGGGTACGGGGCACGCACGGCCGGCTGCCCGACGACCCCGCCGACGGCCCGGTGCTGCTGTGCAGCGACCCGTCGACCGCCCGCGACCAGCTGGCCGCGACCGACGTCCGCGACCTCATGCTCGAGCTGGCCGGGCTCAGCACCCCAGTACGGAAGTGACCCCGAGCGCACCCGCGCCGACGCACGTAAGGAGACACCATGGCACGACCGATCACCCTCTTCACCGGGCAGTGGGCCGACCTGCCGTTCGAAGAGGTCGCCCGGCTGGCCGGCGAATGGGGCTACGACGGCCTCGAGATCGCCTGCTGGGGCGATCACCTGGACGTCTGGCGCGCGGCCGAGGACGACGCGTACGTGAAGTCGCGGCACGACATCCTGGAGAAGAACGGCCTGAAGGTCTGGACGATCTCCAACCATCTCAAGGGCCAGGCGGTCTGCGACGACCCGATCGACCAGCGGCACCGCGCGCTCCTGCCGGACCGCATCTGGGGCGACGGCGACCCCGAAGGCGTCCGTCAGCGCGCGGCCGAGGAGATGAAGGTGACGGCGCGCGCGGCCGCCCGGCTCGGCGTGGACACCGTCGTGGGCTTCACCGGCTCGGCGATCTGGAAGTACGTCGCGATGTTCCCGCCGGTGTCCGAGGACATGATCGAGGCCGGGTACCGCGACTTCGCCGACCGGTGGAACCCGATCCTCGACGTGTACGACGAGGTCGGCGTGCGGTTCGCGCACGAGGTGCACCCCTCGGAGATCGCCTACGACTACTGGACGACGGTGAAGACGCTCGAGGCGATCGGGCACCGCGAGGCGTTCGGTCTCAACTGGGACCCCAGCCACATGGTGTGGCAGGACCTCGACCCGGTCGCGTTCCTGTGGGACTTCCGCGACCGGATCTACCACGTCGACTGCAAGGACACGAAGAAGCAGCTCGGCAACGGCCGCAACGGCCGGCTCAGCTCGCACCTGCCGTGGGCCGACCCGCGGCGCGGCTGGGACTTCGTCTCCACCGGCCACGGCGACGTGCCGTGGGAGCAGTCCTTCCGGATGCTCAACGCGATCGGCTACGACGGCCCCATCTCCGTCGAGTGGGAGGACGCCGGTATGGACCGGCTGCGCGGCGCCGCCGAGGCCCTCGAGTTCGTGAAGTCGCACCTGTTCGACCCGCCGGCGGCGGCGTTCGACGCCGCGCTCAGCGGCGGCAACTGACCTCCGCATTACGCCCCCTGAAAGGAGCACGACGATGTGTTACGGATACGACGGCGACCGGGCTCTCGACGAGTCGCTGGGCCGGCGCGGACTGGGCCGGCGGACCTTCCTGCTCGGAGCGGCCGCGACCGCCGGTGGCGTGCTGGCCGGCGGCCTGGCCGGCGCGGCGCCCGCCGCGGCACACACCCGCCCGACCGGCGGCCGGATCGTCCCCCGCGGCGCGATCAGCATCCAGCTGTGGACGGTGCGTGACGCTCTGGCGCCCGGCGCCCTGTTCGACTCGACGCTGCGGTCGATCGCCGGCTACGGCTACACGAAGGTCGAGCAGGCGCTCGGGTACTTCGGCCGGACGGCCGCCCAACTGCGCGACTTCTACGACGAGATCGGCATCTCCTGCACCTCCAGCCACGACGGCATCAGCGCCGACCGTGCGTCGCTGGAGCAGAAGCTGGAGAACGCCGCCACGCTGGGGCAGCGGTTCATCGTCGTCCCGTTCCTGCAGTCGGACAACCTGTCTGACTGGCAGCTGTGGGCCGAGCAGATGAACGAGGAGGCGCAGCTGGCGCGACGGTACGGGCTGCGCTACGGCTACCACAACCACGCGCACGAGTTCACCACCGACCTCGGCGGCGGCGTGACCCCGTGGGAGGTGCTGACGTCGGAGCTGGACCGCAAGCTGGTCCACCTCGAGGTCGACCTCTACTGGGCCGTGACCGGCGGCATCAACAGCGGCGTCCCGGTGAACCGGTCGGAGCAGTTCGCCATCGACGTCATCGACGACGCGCGGCAGCAGACGCTGCAGTACCACGTCAAGGACCGGCACCTCAACGGCGGCGACATGGCCGACCTCGGCACCGGGCACATCGACTTCCGCAAGATCTTCCGCGCGCACCGCGTGCTGGAGTACATCGTCGAGAACGACACCCCGGACGTCACCCCGCTGCAGACGGCGCGGGTGGGCTACAAGTACCTGAGCGAGCTGCGCAAGCACTGAAACGCGCCGGTTTCCGGCAGGGGCGGCGGCACGCTGACGCGGGCCGCCGCCCCTGGTGCGTCCGGAGGCCAATGATCTTCGATTCGGCCGGAAGGGTAGATCCGGGGCACCTGGTCGGGGCACACTTGGTGGACCGAGGTGGTGCCGGTGATCCGATCTAGGGCGGAGGGTCGCGCGCTGCCGTCCCAGCGTGGGCGGCCGGACGGTGACTTTTCCGAGGTCAGCAGGCCGGGCGACGCCATGCCCGGGGCTGTCGTCGACGACGACGAGCCGCCCGCCGCGCCGGCGCCGCGGGTCGCCGACCTCGGGTCCGGCAACGGGAACGGCACCGACCTCACCCGCCGCTACCTGCGCGAGATCGGCCGCATCCCGCTCCTCAGCGGCGCCGACGAGGTCCGGCTGGCGCGCGCCATCGAGGCCGGGCTGCTGGCCGGCGAGCGGCTGGCCGCCGGCGACGCCGGGCCCGACGAGGACGCGTACGTCGAGCTGGTCCGGCTCGGCCAGCGCGCCAAGGCCAGCCTCATCGAGGCCAACCTGCGCCTCGTCGTCTCCATCGCCCGCCGCTACACCCGCCGCGGGCTGCCGCTGCTGGACCTCATCCAGGAGGGCAACGTCGGCCTCATCCGCGCCGTCGAGCGGTTCGACCACGCGCGCGGGTTCAAGTTCTCCACGTACGCCACCTGGTGGATCCGCCAGGCCATCAGCCGCGCGCTGGCCGAGCAGGGCCGCACCATCCGGCTGCCGGTGCACGTCGTCGACGAGCTCAACCGCGTCCTGCGGGTGCTGCGGACGCTGGCCCAGAAGGAGGCCCGCGACCCGTCGGTCGAGGAGCTGGCCGCCGCCACGTCGCTGACCGCCGACCGCGTCGCCGAGCTGCTCTCGTACGCCGATGAGCCGGTCAGCCTGCAGCTGCCGGTCGGCGAGTCGTCGGAGAACATGTTCGGCGACTTCGTCGAGGACACCGACGAGCTGAGTCCCGAGGAGCTGGTCGCCCAGCTGCTGCTGCGCGACCAGGTCGAGCAGGTGCTCGACGGCCTCAGCGAGCGCGAGCGGGCGGTCGTCCGGCTCCGCTACGGCCTGCACGACGGCCGCACCCGGACGCTGGAGGAGGTCGGCCGCGAGTTCGGCGTCACCCGCGAACGGGTCCGGCAGATCGAGCACCGCACGCTGACCAAGCTGCGGCGCAACGAGTGGGCCAGCGAGCTGCGCGACTACCTCGGCTGAGCGGGTCGCTAGGCTGATGCCGTGAAGCTGCGGCGGCAACGACCGGCCCCGATCGACGGCCTCGAGCCCGGTGAGCGGGTGCTCGCCACCGGCGGCGGACCCGACGGCGAGGTGGCCGCCACCACGCACCGCCTGCTCCTGCGCGACACGTCGGTCGAGTGGGCTCGCGTCGAGACCGCCGCCTGGGACGGCGACGCCGAGCTGCTGGTCGTCACCGAGGTCCCGGACGGGCGCGGCCAGCGCCGCCGGCACCGGGTGGCGCTCGAGTCGCCCCGCCGCCTGGTGGACGTCGTCCGCGAGCAGGTCACCCAGAGCGTCGTCATCAGCCGCCACGTCCCCGTCGACGGCCGCCGCGGCGTGCGCGTCACCGGCCGCCGCACCCCGGCCGACCTGATCACCTGGACCGCGGCGGTCGACTCCGGCCTCGACCTGCGCGACCCCGCCACCAAAGCCCGCGTCGACGCGGCCGTCGCGCTGGTCCGCAACGAGGTGGAGTGAGCCGGCCGCTCAGCCGCCCTGCTGGCCGTCCGGGGTGCGAAGCTGCGCCACCGACCGGATGAGGCCGGCCCGCTCCAGCTGTTTCATGACGTCCTGGATGGTCTCCGGTGGAGCCGTCCGGGAGTCGGCGATCTGCTGCAGGCAGGCCCATACCTCTCGGTCGTCGATGCCGAGCTGGTCCAGGATGAACTCGTCGGGCGTCTTGACCTCGAGGTTGAGCCGCCGGAGCTGGTCGGCCGGGAAGTCGCGCAGATTGCTCGTCACGATGACCTGAGCGCCGGACCGCATGGCGGCGGCGATCACGTGCCGGTCGTCGTTGTCTGGCAGCACCAACCCGTCGGCGAGCCCGTCGTAGCCGGCGCAGCCGTCCGGTCTGCTCCGCCGTGGTGTCAGGACGGCGCTTCATGAGCGCCGCCTCCAATTCGTCGAGGATCCGGTCGGTCCACTTCGCCTGGACCAGGCCGGAGATCGCGACTCGGATGAGCAGGTCACGCAGGGTATTCGGATAGAGGACGCAAGCGTCGTAGACGACGACGAAGGACATCGGGCATCACGTGCCGAGTTCTTGGCCGAGGGCGGCGAGGTCGTCGGCCGCGGCCCGCTGCCGGGCGATCGAGGCGCGCTGGTAGTTCAGGAGGTCCTCCAGCCGGACCCGCCGATGCCGGCCGACCTTCTCGAATGCGATGTCACCGCGCTCCAGCAACCCGATGAAGTACGGACGCGAGACGTTCAGCAGGTCGGCGGCCTGCTGGGTGGTGAGCATGGTGTGCATCGGCATGACCGACACGCCCTTGCCCTCGGCCATGTAGGCCAGCATGCTCGCGAACAGCTGAACCGCGGCGCGCGGCACCACCAGGACCTCGTCGGACCGGCCGGCCTCGGTGTGGAGCTCGATCTGCGCTTCGTCGTGCCGTCCGAGGTAGCTGGCGATGCGGCCGAGCGCCCGGTCGGCGACGTCCTGTTCGACCTCACCGGGCGCCACCGACGTGGCGAAGCGATGAGCCATGACGTCCTCCAGTCGAAGTAAGCGAAATATTCGAAATAATCGCAACTCGAGTCTAGCGCGTCCCACGCCTGCTGGCCAGTGCCTCGCGTGTGCTGGTCAGCAGAGGATGAGCCGGCCGGACCACCTGCGGCGCGGTCCGGCCGGCTCGGTTCAGCGAGGGCTGCCGGCGGCCGACCGGTCGGTCAGCCGGTAGGCGTTGCGGATGGTCTGCTCGACCCGGTTGCCCTCCTCGTCCCACGCCTCCACCCGCAGGCTGACCACGTCCGACGCGCGGCGGCTGGCGGGCCGGTGCAGGGCGGTGACGTCGAAGCGGCCGTCAGCGCGGGGGCGCACCCGTGCCTCGGACCACTCGCCGCCCTCGTCGTAGCTCACCCACAGCCGCAGGCCCACGACGTCGGGCATCGGCTCCAGGGACGGCTGGCGGTGCGTGGTCACCTCGATCCGCTGCGGGCCCGGCGCCTCCGCCCGGTTCGTCAGGTCCAGCCCGAGGTCGTAGCGCAGGAAGATCAGCGGCTCCGGCGAGCACGGCGTGTCCAGCGGCGGCTGCTCCAGCAGCCGCGTCATCCACTCCGAGTCGCAACTGTAGGGCTCGGCCAGCTGGTCCTCCTCGACCGTCCCCGAGGTGAACTCCCACGCCGTCTCCGTCGGCCCGAGCCGGTGGGTCAGCCGGTAGTCCGCCGGCTCCGGCGGCAGCTGGAAGGCGAGCAGCGTCTGGCCGACCGGGTCCGGCCCGCCGGCGACCTCGACGCCGTCGCGGTACAGCCGGGTGTTGCGGTCGTTGCGCAGCTGGCCGAACTGGCCGACGCTGTCCCAGCCGATCTGGCCGGGATCGGCCGACGCGGTGTAGCGCAGGTGCGGGTAGAAGACGTCGCCCTCCCGGCAGCCGGTGCACGGCGCCATGTCGACCGGCGTGTATCCGTGCGTCTGGTAGCCGATCGGAGCGGTACCGGCCAGTGGCGGCACCGGCGCCGGGACGGGTGGCGAGTCGTTCCACACCATCGTGGTGCGGGTGGGCTCGTCGAAGACGTCGTAGCGCACCTGGCGGCCGGCGGGGGAGGTGAAGTCCTGCACCTCGTGGCGCACGACGGTCTCCGGGTCCAGCGGCCAGGAGTACTCGGTGACCGTCCACGGCGCGGTGGTGGCGAACGGCGGCAGCGCCCGCGTGCCGAGCGTCCGCGGCCCGGCCGCCGCGTCGGTGGGCTGCCACGCCGCCACCGACACCCCGATCCCGTTCGTGGCGCCGGCGTGGATCCGATGGTCGATCGTCACCAGCTCGTCCTCGTCGACGGTGAAGTGCAGCGAGTCCGGGACGCCACCTTCCAATGCCGGGCGCAGCTGGTAGTAGTACGGCGTCTCGGTCGTGCCGTCGACGGCGATCCGCAGGTCGCCGGCGGCCAGCTCGCGCAGGGCGGCGCCCTGGTCGTACGGCACGAACGTGACCGGCACCCGCGTCACCGCGTTGTCGATCGGCGCCAGTTCGGACGAGCCCAGCCGGGGCGCAACCGGGCACCACAGCATGCCGTCCAGGTCCGAGCCCGGGCGGTCGCGGAACAGGTGCTCCTCGTTGGGCGTCAGCACGACACCGGCGGCGCCTGCCGCCACCGCGGCGTCGACGGCCTCGCGGGTGGGCCAGCAGGTCACCGGCCGGCCGTCGAACCGGGCCGGGTCCGCCCGCAGCAGCACCAGCGCGCCCTGCAGGTCGAGCCCGGCCAGCTCCGCCGGCGTGCCGAAGCCGGCGTCCACCACGTCCAGCTCCTGATGGCCGGAGAACAGCAC
The DNA here is from genome assembly GCF_900105925.1 of Jiangella alkaliphila. NCBI lineage: Bacteria > Bacillati > Actinomycetota > Actinomycetes > Jiangellales > Jiangellaceae > Jiangella > Jiangella alkaliphila. The sequence goes on from NZ_LT629791.1 coordinate 3,478,713, forward strand.
CGGCTTGCCCCGGCCGGTGTAGTACACCACCGTGGCGGCGCCGCCCGCCGGGCCGTCGGCGGCCCGGCCGGTGGCCGTGACGACGATCGCGTGCCGCCCGCCCACGACCTCGGCCGGCACGGTGCAGGTGGCCTCCTCGCCCGGCGCCAGGGTCTGCCGCGGGCAGGTCAGCGGGCCCAGGTCCGACCCGGCCGCCACCTCGTTCAGGGTCGTCGTCCCGGTGTTGCGGACGGTGGCCTGGATGGTCAGGTCGGTGGCGATCTCCAGCTCCGGGCCCGGCGCCCGGGTCGCGGCCAGCCCGGACACGGTGGCCGCGACGATCGCGACGGCGGTTCCGGGCGGTGGCGGCGGGTCGGCAGGGTCGTCCGCGCCGGTGTAGTGGGCGACGGCCGCGGCGGCCAGCGGGACCTGCTCGCCGCCCGCACCGGCGCTGAATCCGGTGACGACGACGGGCAGCACCTGCGGCCCGGCGGCGGCGGTGGTCCGGATGCCACACGTGGTCGACTGGCCCCCGGCGAGCGTCTCGGAGGCGCAGCTGCCCGCGCCCACCGGCGTGTCGGCGCGCAGCCCGGTCCGCGCCGGCGCGCCGGCCGGGTTGGCCACCCGCACCGACACCTCGACCTCCGCGCCGGTTCGCACGACCGGCCCGGGGGCGGCCGCCGCGGGCACGCCGTCGACCGCCGGCTCGGCCACGGTGAAGCCGGGCGGGACGACCGTCGCGAACGGCGAGCCCCACTCCGGATACTGGGGGCGCAGCGCCAGCTCGTCGTGGCCCTCGGCTCGCATCGTCAGGCTGGGTGCGACCAGCGTGTTCTCGACGACCAGCCGGAACTCGCCGGTGCTCACCTCGTCGGTCGGCGTGACCCGGTAGTCGTCCCGGCCGTTCGTGGTGGTCGGGTTCTCCGCGAGCGTCACGAACCCGCCGCCGGCCGCCACGTGATCGGGCACCCAGCGTTGCAGCAGGTAGCGACGCTGGAAGCCCTCGGTGGGCAGCGGCGTGTCGAAGGAGACCGGCACCGCGTCGGCGGCGTCCAGCACGATCTCGCCGTCGGCCGAGACCTCCACCTCGGGGTCGACGAGCGTGGCCCGGTGGGTGCCGCCGGTCTCGGCGTCGTACCACTGCGTCGCGTTGTTCGTGAAGGCGATGTAAGTGCCGGTCGGCAGCGCGAACTCGACGCCCGCCGCCCACTCCTCCGGGCTGCGCACCCCGCCGGCGCCGGCGCCCTCGGTGACCCAGCCGGCCCGGGTCGACGCGTCGGCCTCGCCGTCGATCGGCGCCAACGTCACGCTGCTGGGGTGCCACCCGGCCGGATCGCCGGAGTGCAGCTGGCGGACGGTGACGGTGTGCAGCTGCTCGCCGATGACGATCCCGAGCGGCGTGCCGAGCCGGATCCCGGGTGCGGTCGCGACCACGCTGCCGGTGTACAGCGCGGGCTCGACGGCGTTCTGGTCGAATGTGACGACGACGGTGGCCGAGCCGCCGGCCGGCAGGTCGACGGTGTCGCGGTCGAGCCGCAGCGCATCGGCCGGGACGTCGGCGCCGTCCTCTGACCGCGCGGTCGCGGCCAGGTCGAGCGTCACCGGTGCGTCCGTGGGGTTGGTGTAGGTCAGCGTTCGTGCGGCGGCGTCGCCCTCGACCGGCAGCCGCAGGAAGCCGAAGTCCGCGGTCGACGGGCTCACCTGGACCTGCTGGCCGATCGCCCGGGTGACGTCGAGCCGGCCGGCGCCCTGCTCGTACACCGTGTAGTCGCCGTCGTCGGCGCCGGCCACCAGGGCCGCCTTCAGCTGCTGGGCGGTCCAGTCCGGGTGCTGCTGCGCGAGGATCGCCGCGGCGCCGGCGACGTGCGGCGTCGCCATCGAGGTGCCGCTGACCCGGGTGTAGTGGTCGTCGATGTGCACGGCGCCCGGCATGCTGGTGCCGGCCGACCGGGCCGCGCCGATCGCCACGCCCGGCGCTGTGATCTCCGGTTTGATCGCGTAGTCGCCCCGCCGCGGGCCGCGGCTGGAGAACGCGGCGAGGGCGTCGTTCCTGTCGACGGCGCCGACGGTCAGGGCCGCGTCGGCGGCCCCGGGTGTGCCGACGTAGAAGTCGCGGCCCGCGTTGCCCGCCGCGACGACGAACAGCGCCCCGGTCTGCTCCGTCAGCGCGTCGACCGCCTGGCTGAGCGGATCGGTGCCGTCGGTCGGGGTGCCGCCGAGGCTCATGCTGACGATGTCGGCGTCCTGCTCGACGCTGGCCCACTCCATGCCGGCGATGACCGACGAGCCGACGCTGCTGCCGGCGTTGGACAGCACCTTGCCGACGACGAGCTGCGCGCCGGGCGCCACGCCGGTGAAGCGACCATCGGAGGCGGCGCCGGTCCCGGCGACGGTCGACGCGACGTGTGTGCCGTGCCCGTGCCCGTCGGCGACGTCCTCGCCCGGGATGAAGCTCTGGCTGGCCGCGACCTGCCCGGCGACGTCGGGATGCGCCGCGTCGACCCCGGTGTCCAGCACCGCGACGGTGACGCCGGCGCCGTCGAGGCCGGCTGCCCAGGCGTCGTCGGCGCCGATCTGCGGGATGCTCTGGTCGAGGCTCACGGAGACCGCCGGGTCCAGCCAGACCCGCTCGATGCCGGCCGCCAGCCGGTCGCGGCCGCCGGTCAGCGACGCCCAGAAGGCGGCCGCGCCGTCCCGGCCTACCGTCACCGCGGTGGCGTCGATGCTGTCCAGCGGCGTGCTGGCGTCGGTCGCCGCGAGCGCGGCGGCGTGGCCGGCCAGGGTGCGGGCGTCCTGGGCTCCGGCGTACTCGACGATCAGCGGCAGGCCGGTGCGGCCGGCGTAGCCGTTCTCGGCCAGGTAGGCGACGTCGAACAGCTGCCGGTCGAGCAGGCCGGACTCGAGGTGTCCGCGGACGTCGTCGGGGATGGCGTAGAGGGCGTCGCTCTCGCCTTCGTTGGTCACCTGGATGCCGGGGACGCTGCCGTCCGGGCGCGTGGCCGGTTCGGTGTCGACGGTGTAGTCGCCGGGCGCCTGCCGTTCCACCGTCACCCGGTCGCCGGTGACGAGGGTGAGCTCGTAGGTCTGCCGCTCCAGGCCGGCCAGGGCCGACGGCGGGCCCGCGGCGACGGGTGGTGCCGGGTCGGGACCCTCGACGCCGGCCGTCGGGGCTCCCGGCAGGATGAGGGCCGTGCCGGTCAGGCCGATGATCGAGGCCAGAGCCGCGGTCGCGCGTCGCAGTCGTCCCATCGTCACTCCTCGTGTCGGTGCAGCTCAGAGCGGCTCGTAGCCGTCCGGGCGGTCGGCTGGTCTGGTGGGCGAGGTCGTTCCCGGCTCGGACCCAGGGGCCTCATCGGGGTCGGCGTCCGGCCCTCGTTCCGGCGGGTCGGGGGAGGTCATGCCGTGCTTCTCCGGTCGTTCGACAGGGAGTAGTGAGGTGAGTCTCGACCGGTACGCCCGGTTTGTAACGGGGCGATCGACCTAATCTTTATCGCCGGGCAGCAGGCCGGCCTCGATCGCCTTGACCGCGAGCGCGGTGCGAGAGGTCACGCCCAGCTTGCGCATGGCGGAGTTGAGCTGCGCGGCCACCGTCTTCGGCGAGCGCGACAGCGCGTCGGCGATCTCGCGGTTGGTCCGGCCGGTGGCGACCAGCCGCGCCACCTCGAGCTCGCGCGGCGACAGCTGGTCGCCGTAGCCGCGCCGCCCGCGCCGCCAGGTCCGCCGCACCTCCACGCCGAGCTCGCGCAGGCCGGTGCCGACCCGGGCGGCGTCGGTGCGGGCGCCGAGCTCGGCGAGCGTGTGGAAGACGTCGGACAGCAGCGCGGCGCCAGCGTCGGCCCGGCCCGCGTCCAGCAGGCTGCGGGCCTGCCGTTCGAGCGTCAGCGCGGCGTCGTAGGGACGCGGCAGCGCCTGCCAGGCCGCGGCCGCCTCGGCGTAGCCGGCGGCGGCGCCGTCCGGTTCACCGCCTGCGGCGAGCAGCGCGGCCCGGCAGGTCAGCAGCGCCGCGCGCGGCGCCGGCGCGTCGACGTCGCCCAAGCCCTGCTCGAAGGCCGCCAGCAGGTCGGCCGCCCCCGCCGCGCGGCCGGCCGCGAGCAGCACGTCCAGGCGGACCCGGGCCAGGTCGCTGGCCCACACCCACATCTGCTTGGTGGCGATCGTCCGCATCGGCTCGTCCGTGACCTCGGCGGCGCCGTCGACGTCGCCGGCGGCCAGTCGCAGGGTGGCGAGCGCGGCCGCCGGCGTGACCGGCAGCGCGGCGATGCTGTCCACCGGCGCGTCGGTGAGCAGATCGCGGAACCGCTGCTCCGCCCGGCGGCTCGATCCGCCGGCGGCATGCAGCAGCCCGTCCACCAGGAACGGCTCGAGACTGCCGGACGTCTCCAGGTCGCTGGCGGCGATCAGCGCCGCCACGCGGTCCGCCAGGCCGGTCCACCGTCCGGTGTACCAGTCCAGCTGCGCCCGCATCGCCTGCGCGCTCGCGTGCAGCCGGACGTAGCCGGTCAGCCTGGCCAGTTCGGTCGCCGCGGCCAGCCGCGCCTCGGCGTAGGCGTAGCGCCCCCAGCCCGTCGCGACGTAGGCGATGTTGGACAGGCCGCGGGCCAGCTGCCGCCGCTCCTCGGCGTCGGTCACGGCGTTCGGCAGCTCGGCCGCGACCGCCCACCCGTCCTCCTGCCCGAGGGCCAGCAGCGCCGCGGCGCGGTCGGCGGTCAGCGCCAGCCGGTCGACCGGGGTGCCGATGCCGGGCGCCACGCGCGCCGCCTGTTCCAGCCAGCGCAGATGGACGGCGGCCGGCCACGGACCCTGCAGCGGGTAGCCCAGGTACGTCATCGCGCGGGCCGCCTCCACCGGGTCGTGGGCGAGGTCGGGGACCGCCCGGGACAGCTCGGCGTGCGCCTGCTCGAACTCGCGGGCCTGCAGCAGCAGGCGGCCGAGCGGGTTGCGGATCTCGGCCTGCGACCGCGGCGCGAGGTCACCGCGGTCCAGGACGTCGCGCAGCGTCCGGATCACCTCGTGGTGCAGGTCGTCCACCGGCTCGCGGCGCGCGGTTGCCGCCGTCGCCAGCTTGATCGCCAGGGGTACCGCGGCGGGCGTGCCGAGCGGCGCCGTCGCCAGCAGCCGGACGATCAGGGTCACGGCGGTCGTGTGGTCGCCCGAGGCGCCGGCGTGGTCGGCCGCCAGCTCGGCGTACGTGCACCACTTCCCGAACTCCTGGGCCGCCTGGAAGTGCCGGCTCAGCTGCACGACCGGCCACGGCTGCTGACGTTCCAGCGCCTCGCCCGCGCGGTGGTGCAGCCGGCGCTGCTCGACCCCCGTCATCGCGTCGTAGACCGCCCGGCCGACCAGGACGTGGCGGAACGCCAGGCCGCCGCGGTCGTCGTCGGCCAGCAGCCCGCTGCGCACCGCCTCGGCCAGCGCGGCCCGCGCGTCGGCCGGAGCGAGCCCGGCCACCTCGGCGATCAGCCGCTCCTCGGCCGGCCCCGCCAGCACGGCGGCCGCCTCGACCGCGCGCCGGGCCGCCGGTCCGAGCCGCTGCGCCCGCTCCAGCACCGAGTCGCGGACGGTCGGCGGCACGGCCAGCTCGTCCAGACTGCGCCTGATCCACTCGCCGTCGTGACGGACCACGTCGTCGCGCTGGCGCAGCAGCCGCACCGACTCCTCGACCGCGAGCGGGACGCCGTCGGTGCGGTCGTGCAGGAAGGCGGCGAACTCGTCGGAGACCTGCTCGCCGCCCAGCATCGACGAGACCAGCCCGGCCGTCGCCGTCACGTCGAGCGGCGGCAGGGTGAGCCGGACCTGGGTCCAACCGGCGGGCAGCCGCGACGACAGCCGCAGCAGCAGCGAGCCGGCGGCGACGTCCTCGGGCCGATAGCTCAGCACCAGGCTGAGCGCCGGCCGGCGCCGCGCGACCAGGAAGAGCAGGAACTCCAGCGTCGCGCGGTCGGCCCAGTGCACGTCCTCGACGACGAGCACGCGCACCCGCAGGTGGCCGATCAGCTCGGCCAGCGCGCTGAAGCTGCGATGCAGGGCCGCCTTCGGATCGTCCAGCGGCTCCGGCGCGGGCGGCAGGTCGGCGCTCCACTCCGGGAACAGCGGCCGCAACGCTCCGACCAGGGAGCTCACCCGCATCCCGGACAGGCCGGCGCCGGCGCGGCTCTGCCGGACGGCGTCGACGATCGGCCCGAGCGTGAGCGACTCCTGGAACGGGGGACAGGTCGCGACCAGCGCGCCTAGCGGGCCGGCGGCGACGTGTTCGTGGATGAGCCGGCTCTTGCCGATGCCGGCCTCGCCCTCGAGCAGCACCATGGCCGGCGGCTGCGCCAAGGCGCCGGCGAGAACGGCGGTCTCGCGACCCCGGCCCACGAACGCGGGCGCCGCGACCTCGGCCGACGGGTCGGACACAGCAGGCTCGCTTCCGCTGTCGCGAACACCGGACGAGCCGTCGCGTCACCCGCGGCCGGCGCGCCTGCCCGGTCGCACCCTAGCGGGCGGAGGGGGCGCCTTACTAGGGTGCGTGCGCCGCGGCGGCGGCGCGGGCGAGGCCGTCGGCGCACCGCTGGAGCACCATCGTCAGCGCGCGGCGGTAGATGCCGCCCATGCCGGGGACCTTGGCCCGGAACGACGAGTGCCAGCGGATGGTGGTGCCGTCCGGACCCTCGGTGAGGTCGACGTCGGCGCGGTAGCCCTTGATCGCCAGGCCGGACACCAGCACGTAGCTCAGCCGCCGTTCCGGCACCAGCTCGACGATGCGCTCGCGGCTGGTGATGCGCCCGGTGCGGAAGACGCGCATCGCGCCGAGGCTCTCGCCGCCGTCCTCGCCCGGGGACTCCAGCTCGAACGAGCCGATCGGGGACCAGTCCGGCCAGCTCGCGCCGTCGCGCAGCAGTGCGTAGACGGCGCCGGCCGGCGCCGTCGTGGTGGCAGTCACGTCGATACGTTGAACACCCATGTACCAAATGGTACAGGTACGATCTGGGCATGACGGAGGCGGGTGCCGGGGTCGGCGCAGGGAAGGAGCGGCTGCTGCGGGCGGCGGTCGACTACGTCGCGGCGAACGGGGTGGGGGAGCGCAGCCTGCGGCAGATCGCGGCGGCGCTGGGCACCAGCCACCGCATGCTCATCTACCACTTCGGCTCCAAGGAGGGCCTGTTCGTCGAGGTCGTGCGGACGATGGAGAGCCGGCAGCGGGAACTGCTGGCCGAGCTGTCCGCCGCGGACGACCCGATCGAGGCGGGCCGGCGGTTCTGGGCCCGCCTCGCCGACCCCGCGCTGTGGCCGCACGAGCGGCTGTTCTTCGAGCTCTACGGCCGCGCGCTGCAGGGCGACCCGGCCGCGCTGCCGCTGCTCGACGGCATCGTCGACACCTGGGTGACGGCGCTGGCCGGACCCCTGGAGCGGGCCGGCGTCGCCCCGGACGTCGCCCGGACGCAGGCCCGGCTCGGCGTGGCGGTCGGCCGCGGCCTGCTGCTGGACCTGCTGGCCACCGGCGACCGCGACGCCGTCGACGCCGCGATGGAGCACTTCACCCGGCTGTACGCCGCCGCCCTGCCACCCCGCTGACGACCCGCCCCCGCGCCCCGCCCCGCTGCCGCCCACCGAAGTTGATCATGGAGAAGGTCGGCTCCAGATCGCCGCCAGAGCCGACCTTCTCCATGATCAACTTCGGTGGGCGGTGGATGGCTCATGCCGGCTCGGCGAACACCACCACGTTGTCGCGATAGCGGCCCAGCCCGCGGTCGTACTCGCCGCCGCAGGTGATCAAGCGCAGCAGCGGCCGGTCCTCGGCGCCGCCGTAGACGGCATCGGTCGGGAAATCGTCCTGCGAGTACTGCCCGACCTCGACCACGACGAAGGCGGACGTGCCGCCGTCGGCCTGGGTGACGACGATCTCGTCGCCCGGCGCGACGTCGCCGAGCCGGTAGAACACGTCCGGCCCGTCGCGGCTGTCCAGGTGGCCGGCGATCACGGCGGCGCCGTTCTCGCCCGGCTCGGGCCCCTCCTGCCACCAGCCGGCGTCGCCGTACGGGGGCGGGACGAGGACGTTGCCGGGGTCGACGGCGATCGGCACGACGTTCGTGTCGATGCCGACCGCCGGTACCGCGACCGCCACAGGGTCGGCCAGCTCCGGATCGGGCGCCGGCGTGGGTGTGGGTGTCGGTGTGGGGGACGGCGTCGGCATGCTGCTCGGTGCCGATGCGGTCGTCTCCGGTGCGCCGGCCGCCATGGCGGCCGGCGGCGCGGTGGTGCCGGCGCCGGACGGGTCGCCGTCGCCGCCGCATGCGGCCGCCAGCAGGGCGGACAGCGCCGCGATGGCCGCCGCCCGCCCGGGCCGGCGGCCACCGCGTGTACGGCGAGCGACCGGTGTCCCGGTCAGCTCTCGGTCCGGAACCGGCGCCACAGCAGGCCCGCGCCACCGACTGTGGCCAGCCCGACCAGCGCGCCCGGCGCCAGCCACCCGGTGTTGTCGGCGGCCGTGCCGCCGGCGCCGGTGTCGACGCCACCGGCGGGCGCCTGGCCGCCGTCGTCATCCCCACCGTCGTCGTCGCCGGAGCCGTCGTCGTCCCCGCCGTCGTCGTCGCTGGTGGTCACGCCGGTGTTGACGCCGCCGCTGGGCGCCTGGCCGCCGTCGTCGTCGCCGGAGCCGTCGTCATCGCCGTCGTCGTCGCTGGTGGTCACGCCGGTGTTGACGCCGCCGCTCGGGGCCTGGCCGTCGTCACCGTCGTCGTCGCCACCGGCGCCGTCGTCGTCACCGCCGCCACCCGAACCGCCGCCCGAACCACCGCCGGAGCCGCCGGCGCCGCCGTCGTCGTCGCCCGCACCGTCGTCGCCGGCGCCGTCGTCGCCGCCACCGGAGCCACCGGCCCCGCCGTCGTCGTCGCCGCCGTCGTCATCGCCGGAACCGCCGTCGTCGTCACCGCCGCCGTCGTCATCGCCGGAACCGCCGTCATCGTCACCACCGTCGTCACCACCGTCGTCACCACCGTCGTCACCGCCGTCGTCGTCGGCGAAGACGACGGAGTCGACCGCCGCCGTCGCGGGGGTGGCGAGCGCGACGCCGGCACCGGTCAGTCCGGCGGCCGCGGCGAGCGCCGCGGCGAGGCTGATCTTGCTGGAACGCATGGCTGGACTCCCTCGTATCGGGTGGACTTGCAGACCCAATCTGTCCTGGCCAGCGGCCATATTCCAGCTCGAACGGCGTTGTTGAGAGCGTTCTCATCGAGACCTCATCGCCGGGCCGTCATCTCTCATCAACCGGGCCGAAACGGGCCGTCCCCGCCGTCCGGCTACGCGCCGGACGACGGGGACGGGAGAGGGTGGAGCGTCAGTCAGCGGCCAGCTGGTCGAGCACCGCGAACGGGTTCGACGCGCCCCCGTTGGCGGCCGCGACGACCCGCCGGTCCAGCGTGTAGCTGCCGCCGGCCGGGATCTCGACCTGGAACCGGCTCATCACCCAGTTCCCGTTGCCGTACGCGGAGAACGCGTCGTCGCCCGCGTAGATGACCCCGTACGTCTGCGGGTCGTTGCCGGCGGCCCCGATCCACCGCCCGGCCGGTGCGTACTCGGCCGGGCTCTCGTACGGGGTCGTGATGGCGCCGTGGCCGGGGACGCCGATCCGCTGCCCGGCGCCGTCCCAGTCCATGGCGTCGCCGACCCAGACGTCCAGATCGTCGCCGCCGGTGTTCGTGAACACGCTCGAGGCCTGCACCCACTCCTCGCCGGGGCGGATCGTGTAGGTGGTCTCGACGGTCACGCCGGGGTGCGCCGACGACGTGCCGGTGGTGCGCACGATCGCCTCGTCGCCCGTCGCCTGCACGATCTCGACGCCGGTGTTCCGGACCGTGGTCTGCTGCCACGCCTCGGTGCCGGTCGGCTGGTCGTCGACGATGTACGGCAGGTTCAGCCAGTCCAGCTGGTCGGCCCGGCCGCGGACGGCGAGGTCGATCGGCTTGCCGACGGTCGAGTTCGGCAGCTGGCCGTCGTTGAACACCTTGGAGATGGTGATGGCGAGCTTGCTGTTCTCCATGACGACGTCCTGCGGGCCGCCCTCGACGGTGCCGCCGGAGATCTGCCGGCCGGTGCTGGCCAGCACGCTCACCGGCGCCAGCGTGACGTCCGCCGTCGCCGTTCCGCCGGCCACGACCGACGCCGGCACGGTCGCCGTCGCGTAGCCGAGCGTCGCCACGCGCATGGAGTACTCGCCCGGGTCCAGCGCCATCAGGTAGCTCCCGTCGGCGGCGGTGCGCGCCGAGCCGACGACCGCGCCGGCCGCGTCCAGCGCCTCCACCAGCACGCCCGCCGCCGGGGCGCCGGTGTCGGACTGCGTCACCGTGCCGCCGACGCGGGACCGGTCGGCCACCTCGTCGTCGAGCAGGTCGAGCTGGTCGGCCCACGCGGCGACGTTCGACGAGACGTGCCCGGCACCGGGGTAGTCGGTGATGTGGTACCAGCTGATCGTCCGGGTGTCGCCGGCGTCGACGCTCGCGTCGAACCAGGTGCCGGTGACGTAGCCGAAGCCGCTGATCGCGGTCGGCTCGTCCTCCAGCCAGGCCAGGCCGTGCGCCGGGACCTGCCGGACCGTCGTGGAGCCGACGTACACGAAGTTGTCGGTCCAGCCGGATGTGACGTACCCGGGGTCGTTGCGGCCGATGCCCGGCACGTACGCGACGTCCTGCGCGCTGTCGGGGTCGAGCAGGTACTGGAAGTACCCGTCGAAGTCCGACGTGCCGGTGTTCTCGATCTCCAGGGTGATCTTGACGACCGGCGCGTCGCCGAGCGCCCGGTAGCGCAGGGTCGTCTGCAGGTTGCTGTCGACCTTCGCCGACCCGGACGCCACGACGGACGAGCCCTCGGTGCCGATGTCGGTGAGGTTCAGCCAGTCGTTCGGGCGGTTCCAGTCGGGCGTGCCCGGGCCGCCGGCCGTCCGCGACAGCATCAGCTCACTCCAGTCCAGCGTCTCCTGCGCGGTGCCGTCGAGCAGGAACAGGTCGCCGAGGCTGCCGGCGGCCAGCGTGCCGGGCTGGTTGTTGGCTGACGCCCGCGACGAGATCGTCGCCTGGATCCGGTCGTTCATCGTGAAGTGGTAGGTCTCACCGGCGGTCGCGTCGGTGCGCGGGCTGCCCGAGCCGTAGTCGGGCACGACGGTGGACGCGCCGGCCGTCGGCCCGGTCACCTCGACCAGCTCGAGGTTCGCCGTCTGCGTGCCGGTCGTGCCGACCGTCACCGCCGCCGACGAGCCGTCCGTGGGCAGGAAGGCCCGCTTCGTCGTCGACACCGTGTACGCGCCGGGCGCCAGGCCGAGGACGTACCGGCCCTGCACGTCGGTGGTCGTCGACAGCGACGTGCCGCCGCTGGTGGCGACCACGCGGGCGCCGGCGATCGGCGCGCCGGTCGCCTCGTCGGTCACCGTCCCGGCGACCCGGGCCCAGCGGGCCGCCGCCTCGCCGCCGGGGGTGAACGCGTAGAGGTTGCCGTCCCACGCGCCGGCGACGACGGTGTTGCCGCTGACCGCCGGGCCGGAGCCGACCCAGGTGCCGATCTCGTACTGCCACAGCGGCTGCCCGGTCACGCTGTCCAGCGCGTAGAAGAAGCCGTTGTTGGCGCCGACGAACAGCGTCTCGCCGCTGAGCACGGGCGAGGACAGCACGCCGCCGGTGTAGGTGCCGCCGGGCAGCAGCCGGTCCCACAGCACCGCGCCGGTGCGCACGTCCAGCGCCGTCACCGCGCCGCTCGGGAAGCCCATGTAGACGACCTCACCGGCGACGACCGGCGCCGACGGCGTGGCGCCGCTGGACACCCGCGACGAGTGCGGGCTGCGGTAGGTCCACAGGTCACGGCCGGTCGCGGCGTCGCGGGCGATGATGCCGTTGTTCGAGCCGATGAACACCCGGCCGTCCGCGGCGGCGGGGATGCCGTCCTGCCAGCCGCCGAGCACGGCCGACGACTGCCACTGGCGGACGCCGGTCTGCGCGTCGAAGGCGAGCACCTGGTCGGCGGTCTGGCTGCCGACGAAGACCTGCCCGTCTGCGATGGCGGGCGTGCCGTCGCTCATCGTCGCGCCGGCCATCGGCGAGGCCCAGAGCTCGCTGCCGTCGGCCGGGTCGAGCGCCGTCAGCAGGCCCTGGCTGGCCGGGCCGAAGCGGGTCTGGTACGCCCAGTAGACCTTGCCGTCGGCGACGGCGGGGGAGTAGTAGCCGTAGGCGCGCTGGTTGTTCGGGTCCGGCGCGTCCTCGGTGTCGCGCTGCCACACCAGCTCGCCGGTGGCGCGGTCGACGGCGAACAGCTGCGCGCGCAGTGTGCCGACGAAGACGGTGTCGCCGAGGATCGCCGGCGTGCCGACGACCGACGACGGGACCTCGTACTCCCACAGCTGCTCGCCGGTGGCCAGGTCGACGGCGTGCAGCGCGGCGTTGCCGTCGCCGTTCTCGTCGCGGGTGCCCGCGTAGACGACACCGTCAGCGACGACCGGCGAGCCGGTGAGGAACGTGCCCGGCGTGCGGTAGCTCCAGGCCAGCTCCAGCCCCGGGTCGACGACGTCGGCCGCGACGCCGGAGTGGGCGGAGTCGCCGTGGTGCTGGGTCCAGTCGGCGCCGGCCACCGGCGCGACCAGCGGCTCGGTCGTCATGGTGAAGTCGGCCGACTCGGTCCAGCGCTCGCCGCCCTCGCTGACCGCCTCGACCTCGATGGTGTGCGCGCCGGGCGCCGGCGCCCGTCCGACGAACTCCGAGTGCCAGGTCAGCTCGCCGGTCGGCTTCAGGCTGCGCCACGAGCCGTTGTCGATGCGGTACCGGACCCGGACCACCTCGTCGGCGGTGTCGTACGCGTTGACCTGGATGTCCGGGAAGCCGGTGCGGTTGCCGTCGGCCCCGACCTCGCTGCCGGGAGCCGGGCTGGTGATCGTCAGCGCTTGGTCGACGCCGAACATCCGGAACGGGTTCTCGAAGGTGTCGCCGCGCAGGTGGATGAAGCGGAACCCGCGGGGCGCGTTGTCGATGGTGTACGACATCGAGACGGTCTGGATGTGCTTGGCCGACGGCGCGAACTCGCTGTTCGGCTCGGCGTCGTTGGAGTGCTCGTGGCCGACCAGCATCAGCTCGGCGTTGTACTGGTCGAACAGGTCGCCGTACTGGTCGTACTGCGACGGCGAGCCGAACGGCACGTTCATCGGCTGGTGCGCGAGGACGATCAGTTCCTTGTCGCCGACGTTGGCCTCGAGGTCGCGGCGGATCCAGCTGAGCTGCTCGTCGAACGGCGCCTGGCCATTGTTCTCCAGCACCAGGAAGTGCCGGTTGCCGTAGTCGAAGGAGTACCACTCGGGGCCGACGTGCCGGCGGTAGTTGTCGATGCGCGCGGCGTACCCGGTGCCGCCGCCGGAGAAGTACTCGTGGTTGCCGACCGCGGACCAGACCGGGACGTCCGAGCCGGCCGTGGCCGCCTTGTAGTTGGTGAACTCCGCGTCCGTGGCGTTGTTCGTGAGGTCGCCGCTGACGGCGATGAACGGGATGTCGTTCGAGGTGGAGTTGATCTCGTGGATCTGCTCCGGCAGCTGCGGGTTGACGTGCGGGTCGGCGATGTTCGCGAACGAGAACGTCGAGCCGTCGCTGCCCGGGTCGCGGGTCAGCGCGAAGTCCGCCGTCCGCGTCTGCCCGGCCGGCACGGGACCGAAGTTCTAGTAGAACCGCGGCGTCATGAACTCGTCGGTGCCCAGCACGTAGCCCGACGGCTGGCTGATGAAGACCATGTCGCTGAGCCGGCGGTCGACGTCCAGCTCCAGCTCGTAGCGGCCCTGCGCGTCGGTCTCGATCAGTGCGACGCCGTCGGACACGCTGACGCCCGCGACGCCGGGCTCGCCCGCGTCCTGCCGGCCGTTGGCGTTCTTGTCGTCGAACACGACGCCGCTGACCTGCGCGGCCGACGCGGCGATCGTCTCCGCGACCACGGTGGCGACGGGGCCGATGAGGGCCAGTGCGGCCAGCAGGGCCAGCGACGCGTAGACGGCGCGGCGGTAGCGGCCGAGCGCCTCCGGGGCGAGGCGTGCGCTCGTGACCGCATCGGGCGACCGAGCGCGCCAGCGGGCAATGACACTGATCGTTCTCACAACGGCTCCATTCACTGAGGTGGGGGTCACAGCAACCGGTGCACGAACCAGGCCAGCCCGGCGACGACCGTCGCGGCGGCCGCGACGACGTGGGCCAGCGAGAACCACGCGTACCGCCGGGCGACAGCGGTCAGCGCGAACAGCCCGGCGGCCAGCGCGGCCGTTCCGAGCTCGATGCCGAGGTTGAAGCCGGCGTAGGACGTCACCAGGTCCCAGCCGAGGTCGTCGGCGAAGCGGAGCTCCCCGGCGAAGGCGAACCCGTGCAGCAGGCCGGCGCCGGCGACCACCGGCAGCCGCCAGCGCGACCGCGGGCCGACGACGTTCGTCGCGGCGACGTAGACGACGGACAGCGCGACCAGCGCGCCGACCACCTGGTCGGGCAGGCTCACCCAGCCGGCGACGGCGACGAGCAGCCCGGCGCTGCTGGTGACGGCGAACGCGGCGACCGAGCGGGCCAGCTGTGCGAGGCCGGTCGCGCCGATCGCCAGCGCGGCGACGAACAGCGCGTGGTCCAGGCCGGTCAGCGCCCGGTCCGCACCCAGACCGGCGGACCGCACCGCGGAGTCGCCGAAGGACTGCTCGCCGGTGCTGAACCGCGGGTTGCCACGCTCGAGCACGACCCGGCCGCGCTCGCCGCCGAGGTCGTAGTCGACGGCGGTGGTGTGGTCGTCGACGACGGCGTCCGAGCCGGCGCCGGAGAAGACCGAGTAGTCGACGACGTACCGGCCCGACGTCGCGCCGTGGCAGTCGTAGCTCAGGTCCAGGACGGCGTACGGGACGTCCTCGGCGTTCGCGTCGGTGGCCGGCTGCTGACGGACGTCGGACCCGTCCAGCGTCAGCGCGCACTGGACCTCGTCGATGAAGACGAGGACGCGCTCGGTGAGGTAGTCCTCGATGAGGTCGTGGTGCTCGTCCAGCGCGGCCCGGCGGCTGCCGTCGTCGGGCGCCTCGATCGCGGCCGTGCCCATGCCGATGGCGCGGGCGAGGATCTCGTACTCCAGGCCGAGCTCGTAGTCGACGCGGTCGCCGTCGGAGCGCAGCTGCGACCAGCCGTCGCTGGTGCGCACGTGTGCCAGGGCGGGCGCGGCGGCCGGCAGCAGCACGAGGACGGCCGCGATCCCGGCCAGAGCCGCGCGAACCACCCGCCTCGTCGACATGCGCACCTTCCGGTCACCGGATCCGGCGATCCGCCTGGATCACCCTGTTTCGCCCGGGTTCCCGGCGGCAATGGTCGTCGCCGGTTGTTCGCCCAGGGTTTGCACCTGCTACGACACGGCGTCGACTGCCCGGCTCCAGGTGTGCGACCAGGTCGCAGGAAGAGCAAGATTGGGCCCATGGGGCTGGCGCGGACGGTGCGGGTGGCGGCGGTCGCGGCGGTGCTGAGCGGCCTGCCGTCGACGGCGTGCGCGGTGGCCGCCGGCGGGGACGTGCTGGCGGCCACCCGGGCGGCCGGCACGCTGCTGCCGGGCCGGCGGTCGCGCCCATCGGTGGCCGGTGGGGTGGCGGGCGGGCTGGCCGCGGGCGCCGCCATCGCGGCGCTCGACCTCGAGCTGGTCGGCCGGCGCTACCCGGCGATCCGGGCGCTGCCGCGCGGGCCGCAGTGGCTGGACCACCTGGCCTTCGGCGCCGTCGTCGGCGCGTTCAGCGGGCGTTCAGGTGCGGCGCAGCACGGTCGGGACCGGAGGTGACGCGATGCGCGTCCTGGTGGTCGAGGACGAACGGCGGCTGGCCGACGGAATCCGCGCCGGCCTCGAGGCCGAGGGCTTCGCCGTCGACGTCGCCCATACCGGCACCGACGGGCTCTGGTCCGCCGCCGAGCATCCGTACGACGCGATCGTGCTCGACCTGCTGCTGCCCGGCCTCAACGGCTACCAGGTCTGCGCGCGGCTGCGCGAGCGCGGCGTGTGGACGCCGATCCTCGTGCTCACTGCCAAGGACGGCGAGTGGGATGAGGTCGAAGCCTTGGACACCGGCGCCGACGACTACCTCACCAAGCCGTTCTCGCACCACGTGCTGGTCGCCCGGCTGCGTGCGCTGCTCCGTCGCGACCTGCGGGAACGGCCGGTCGTCCTGGAGGCGGGCGACCTGCGGGCCGATCCCGGATCCCGGCGGGCCTGGCGCGGCGACCGCGAGGTGGAGCTGACCGCGCGCGAGTTCTCCGTGCTGGAGTTCCTGCTCCGGCGTCGCGGCGAGGTGCTGTCGAAGTCGGAGATCCTGCGACACGTCTGGGACGAGGCGTTCGACGGCGACCCCAACATCGTCGAGGTCTACGTCGGCCACCTGCGCGCGAAGCTGGACCGTCCGTTCGGGTGTCAGAGCATTGAGACCGTGCGCGGCGCGGGCTACCGGATGGCCGCCGATGGCGGCTGAGCGCGGGCGGCGGGGCTCGGTGCGGCTGCGCACGACGGCCGGGGCGGTGGTGATCGCCGGGCTGGCGCTGCTGCTGGGCAGCGTGGCGCTGGTCGTCGTCATGCGCTCGACGCTGCTCGAGCAGGTGGCCGACGCCGCGCAGGCGCGGGCCGCGGCCGTCGACCCAACGGACCCGCACCCGGTGGCCGACGACGACGGGTTCGTGCAGGTGCTCGACGCCCGCGGCCGGGTCGTCGCGGCGACGCCGAACGTGGCCGGCGCCGACGCCGTCGAGGTGCGGCCCGGCGACACCGCGCGGGTCGACGTCGTCCCCGGCGAGGACATGCTGGCCGTCGCGGTGCGTGCGGGCGACCGGACCGTCGTCGCCGGCCAGTCGGCCGACGACGTCGCCGAGGCGACCGGGGTGGTGGCCCGGCTGCTCGGCTTCGGCCTGCCGGCGCTGCTCGCCGTCGTGGCGGTGACGACGTGGTGGACGACGGGCCGGGCGCTCGCGCCGGTCGAGGCGGTCCGGGCGGAGGTCGACGAGATCTCGGCCGCCGAGCTGCACCGCCGGGTGCCCGGCGGCCGCTGCGACGACGAGATCGCCCGGCTGGCCCGCACCATGAACCGGATGCTGGACCGGCTGGAGGAGGCACAGACCCGGCAGCGCCAGTTCGTCTCCGACGCCTCGCACGAGCTGCGCTCCCCGGTCGCGTCGATCCGCCAGCACGCCGAGGTCGCGCTGGCGCACCCCGGCCGCACCACCGTCCCGGCGCTGGCCGCCACCGTCCTCGCCGAGGACCTGCGGGTGCAGCGGCTGGTCGAGGACCTCCTCGTGCTCGCCCGCGCCGACGAGCACCTGCTGCGGCTCGCCGCGCACCCCGTCGACCTGGACGACCTCGTGCTGGAGGAGGCGGCGCGGCTGCGGGCGGCCGGCGGCGTCGACGTCGACACGACCGGCGTCGCCGCGGCCCGGGTGAGCGGCGACGCGGCGGCGCTGCGCCGGGTGCTGCGCAACCTCGGCGACAACGCCGCCCGGCACGCGTCAGGCGTCGTCGCACTGTCGGTGGCCGCGCGCGACGGCGCGGTCGTCCTGGCCGTCGAGGACGACGGGCCCGGCATCGCGGCGGGCGACCGCGAGCGGGTCCTGCGCCGCTTCGTCCGCCTCGACGAGGCCCGCGACCGCGACGCCGGCGGCGCCGGTCTCGGCCTGGCCATCGTCGACGAGCTGGTCCGCGCCCACGGTGGCGAGGTCGAGGTGGGCGAGGGCACGGGCGGCGGGGCCCGGATCGTCGTCCGCCTCCCCGCCGATCACGAAGCGTGAACGAGGCGGCGAACCCGCATCCGGGGGCGACCTCGCCCGGCGGGGCCGCTGCCAGCCGGTCCGGCGACGGTTGGGGCCGAACGCCCGCTGGGCCAGTTCCTCACTCGCGCGAGGTGCACCTCACTCGCCGCAGCGCCGGATGATGCCCGGATTGCCGCCGCACGCGGGTCTTCCGGCGGGTGAGGTGCATCCACTGCGGGTGAGAAGTTCGCGTAGCTTCGCTTGGTCTCCGAAACTCCGACACTCGAGCCGAGTTTCTGAGCGGGCAAAGCGTGGCTGATGCCTGCTGCACATGTGCAGATGCAGTGTCTGACCAGCCACGTTCGGTGACACACGCCGGCTCGGGTGAGTCCGAACGAGGTTCTTCTGCTGCTTCCGTGCTCTGCTCGCGTAGCTGGCGTCCGCCTGCCCGGTGCAACGATGTGGGATCGCTGCGTGATCGATGTGAGAACACTGTCGTGTCCGCCACAGTGATGCCGCATCGTTTCCGCAGCGATCTCACATCGATCACGACCGCGACGACAGTGCGCCCACCCCGGCGCGCCACTGGGTGAGATCACCGGGTGAGATCACCGGGGTGAGATCGCTGTGCTTGCCGGGCGGCGTCGCTGTCGCCGGAGCAACAGTGATCCACGCCACCCGACGCAGCGAACTCACACAGTGCGGTGAGGATCCCGGAAAGGGATGCGCCGGCCACGGTTCCGCCCCGTCTGCGCACCTCACACCACCGGCTCGGCGGTCCGAGGCCAACCTCGCTGGATGAATGAGTCCGGTTGAGATCCTGTGATCATCAACCGTTGGCGCCACCATGACGTCGGCAGCAGCCGTTGATCATGGAGAAGGCGGGCTCCGGAGCGCCGGGAACCCGCGGCCGTGACGCGGACCCCGCACCGGTGAGAACCATGATCAAGGGTGAGTTGTGGTCGCCGGAAGCAGCAACAACCCGCCCCCGATCATGGTTCTCACCTCCCTCGCTCGATCACGCGAGGGGTCATGAGCCGTAGAGCTCCACCTCGTTGAGGAAGGCCCTCGTTGTATCGACGAGGGGGTTCGGGTCGCTGATCCGGATGTATTGCGCCGTCACCGGGGCCGCGAACGGACGCAGATAGCCGTCGCGGGCGCCGCGAGCCGGTGAGGTGAAGGTGACGCCGTCCGTCGAGACCTGGATGCGGGCATCGGTGCTGCCCTGCAGGTGCATATGCAGGCCGACGCCGGTGAGCTGATAGGTGCGCGGCAGCCGCAGGGTCACGCTGCGGCCGGCCGTGACCAGACTGGTGTCGGAGCGGATGTCGCCGTCGAAGGCGAACGATGCGTACGACTGCCGGCACCCGTTGATATTGCCGCCGCACACGCCGTACCTGCTGAAGGACGTCTCCACCACTGTGAGCTGGTCGTTGCGGAACATCGTCGGCAGGTCGAGGCGCCCGGGCCGGCCGTTGTTCACCGTCACGACGCTCTTCCACAGGCCGTGCTGGGTGCCGTGCGCGTAGCCGCCGGCCCGCTGCGGGCACATCCAGCCGGCGCCCCACGGGCACGGGCAGCCCCAGCCGGATCCGCAGTTGTCGCCGATGACGAACGCCTGAGTGCCGGAGATCGCCTCGACGCCCATCGTGCCGCTGGACCCCAGGTGCCGCATCGGCCGGTAGAGGCAGCAGCCGGAGGAGTCCGCGTCGAACCGGTACCAGCCGGCGAACTCGCCGCTGGTCTCGCCGCCGGTGGTCGGGTAGTTGCTCCACGGCCGGTAGGGCCCGTCCCACGTGAGGCCGCGGCCGTCGTAGGAGAGCCGCAGCTGGTTGTCGGTGCGCCCGGACGCGAGCACGAGCGCGCCGTTGCCCAGCAGCTCGACGGACGGTGAGTTGCCGCCGTCGCTGGACAGGCGTACCGGCGCGTCCCAGTTCGCCCCTGTCTGCTCGTCCGAGCGCATCGTGTAGAGGGCGACGTTCGACGGGATGTTCCGGCTCCTGAGGGCCTCGTCCCTGCGTAGAACCGCGATCAGGCCGCCGTCGCTGGTCGGCGCGATGCTCGGCTCGGAGAAGCCCTGCGATGCCTCCAGCGTCAACTCGCTGACCAGGCTCCAGTTCTGGCCACCGTCGGTGCTCTTCACGACGCCCGTGAACCAGGCCCAGCTGTGCGCCGCGCCGTAGCGGCCGTACATGGTGCTCAGCAGGGTCTGGCCGTCGCTCATCAGGATCGGGCCCTGATGGAACCTGGCCCAGGCGATCGTCTTGCCGGCGAAGTACACCTTCGCGTCCGGGGCGTCCACCCATTCGCTGCCCGCGAGCATGCGCCGGTTGAACACCTCGCGGCACCATTGGATGTCGCAGATCGGATTGCCGTCCGCGTCCTTGCCCCTGGTGACGGAGAGATCCTCGAAGTCGATCGCGTAGACGGCGCCGCTCGCGATGGACATCCGGTAGAAGTTCATCGGCTGCAACCGGCCGTCCCCGGAGTCGAACGGGTCCCAGACGCCGCCGCCGTCGGTCGATTCGCGCAGGATCACCGACCCGGCGCCGACCGCGTCGCGGTTGGCGTTGTAGCCCGCGATCATGCGCGGGTTGCGCATCCCCTCGCCGTTGGTCGACGAGCCGTTGAACAGTCCGGGGAAGCCGAGGAAGTGCGTGTCCGAGACGGTGAACATGGTCCCGGCCGGGACGGTGACACTGCCGGCGAGCGCCTGCGCTTCGGCCGGTTCCTCCGTCGCCGTGACCGGTGGGTTCGACGTCGCCGCCAGCCCGGCCGCGACCGCCATCGCCAGGGCACCGCGAGCGAGTGCCTGCGGGACGTGTCGTGCTTGCCCAACCATGTCGGTCCTCCTGAGACGTCGTCCGCTCGGATGCGAGCGGGAATCGCGGAGAGGCCCGGGCGCACGGGCGGCCGGGTGGATGTCGACATGCGGACGGGTTGGTGTGAACCATCTGGCGCCGGGCGTTCCACGTCAACGAGGCCCGGCACTGCGTGCAACGACGTCCGCGCTCGGTGCAGCCAAGACGTTCAGCGCTGGTTCAGCGACCCGGGCGCAGGCTCGTTCCATTCGAGTCGAACGCATGAGAGGACGAAGGATCATGAAGCACACGAAGGCATGGATCGGCGCCGGCGCGGCGGCGGTGGCCGCGGCAGGCGCCGTCGCCACCATGGGCGCGGCGTCCGCGGACCACGACAACGAGGCGCCCATCACCGGCGACGCCCTGGAACAGGCCAGCTCGGCCGCTCTCGAACACACCGGCGGCGGCACCGTCACCGGCACCGAGGTCGGCGACGAGGAGGGCTTCTACGAGGTCGAGGTCACCCTCGACGACGGCACGCAGGTCGACGTCCACCTCGACAAGGACTTCACCGTGCTCGGCGACGAGTCCGACGGCGCCGGCGACGACGAGGAGAGCGGCGACTGACCATGCGCCGGCCACCAGGGATCGTGGTCGTCCTGGCCGGACTCCTCCTGGCCGGTTGCGGCGAGGACGGCGACGACGGCGGCAGCACGACCACGCGCCGGGTCGACACCGCGACGCCGTCGTTCACCGAGCCGACGGTCGTCACGAACCCGCTGTTCCCGGTGCCGGCGGGCGGCCAGACGCTCCAGCTCGGCGAGGAGGAGGGCGAGCCGCTGCGCGTCGAGGTCACGACCCTGCCGGAGACCCGCACGATCACCTGGGACGGCCGGAGCATCGACGCCGTCGTGGCGCAGTACGTCGCGTACCGGTCCGGGCGCATCGTCGAGGTCGCCCTCGACTACTACGCCCAGGACGACGACGGCGGCGTCTGGTACCTCGGCGAGGACGTCGACAACTACGAGGACGGCGTGATCGCCGACCACGAGGGCAGCTGGCTGGCCGGCCGTGACGGGCCGGGCGGGCTGATCATGCCCGCGGACCCGCGGGAGGGCGACGTCTTTCGGCCGGAGAACATCCCGGACCTGGTGTTCGAGGAGGTCACGATCCAGGACGCCGCGGTCACGGCGGACGGCCCGCGCGGGCCGGTCGACGGCGCCGTCGCCACCGAGGAGCACCTCATGGACGGCACCGTCGAGCACAAGGTCTTCGCGCCCGGCTACGGCGAGTTCCGGGCAGAGGCCCCCGACGAGCTGGTCGAGGTCGCGCTCGCCGTCCCGGCCGACGCGAGCCCCGGCGAGACGCCCGCCGTCCTGACCGAGCTGGCCGACGGCGCCGCGCGGGTCTTCGAGGCCGCGGGCACCGGCGACGCGGCCGGCGACCAGGTCGACGCGATGACGGCCGCCTGGCGGGACCGGCCGGACCAGACCGCACCGGCCACCCTCGCCGCCGCGCTGGAGGACGCGCTCGGCCGGCTGGCGGACGCGGCGGCCGCCGGCGACCCCGACGCCGTCAGGCAGGCCGCCGTCGACACCTCTACGGCCGTCCTCGACCTCACCCTCGCCTACCGGCCGCCGGCCGAGGTGGACGCGGCCCGGCTGGAGGTCGTCGCGCGGCAGCTCGAGCTCGACACGGCGACCGGCGACCTGGCCGGGCAACGGTCCGACGCGGCGATCGCCGTGACGATCCGCGACCGCCTCCCCGCCACGCGCTGAGCGAACGGGCGTCGCCGCGGGGGAGCGGCGGGACTACGCTCCGCCTCATGTCCGACGCGACACGTGAGGGCGGCGAGCCGCTCATCCCGCAGATCCGGATCATGCGACGTTCCGGTCCCGAGCAGCGGGCGACGTTCTTCGAGCTGTTCTTCGACCTCGTCTACGTCTTCGCCGTCACGCAGCTCTCGCACCACCTGCTGGCCACCCACCTGACCTGGACGGGCGCCGCCGAGACGGCGTTCATGCTGGTGGCGGTCTACTGGGCGTGGAACTACACGACCTGGATGGCGAACTGGTTCGACCCCGAGACGGTGCCGGTGCGCCTGGTGCTGACGTTCGTCATGCTGGCCAGCCTGCTGATGGCGGTGGCCATCCCGGACGGCTTCGGCGACCTCGCGCTGCTGTTCGCCTGCACCTACTCGGGGCTGCAGATCGGCCGCAACGTGTTCGTCGTCCTCGCGACGCCGCCGGGACAGTTCCACCAGAACTTCCGCCAGATCCTGGCCTGGTCGGTCCTCTCGGCGCCGCTCTGGGTGGCCGGCGGCCTGGCCGAGGACGCCCGCTGGCCGCTGTGGCTGGCCGCGCTGGCGCTCGACCTCGCCGGCCCGCTGGCCCGGTACTGGCTGCCGGGTGCCGGCAGCACGCCGATGAGCCAGTGGGCGATCGACGGGCACCACTTCGCCGAGCGCTTCCAGCTGTTCGTCATCATCGCGCTGGGCGAGAGCATCGTGCTGACCGGCGTGACGGCGTCCAACGGCGAGATGAGCTTCGAGACCGGGGTGGCGCTGGGGCTGACGTTCCTCGGCTCGGTGGCGCTGTGGTGGCTCTACTTCTCCGGGGCGTCGCCGGTGATCGCCCGCCGCATCGGAGCCAGCAGCAGCGAGGACGTGGGCGCCCTCGGCCGCGACATCTACACCTACCTGCACGTGCCGATCATCGCCGGCATCGTGCTGATGGCGGTCGGCGACGAGCTGGTTATCGCGCACCCTGACTACGACATGGAGACCGTCGGTGCCCTGGCCGTCCTCGGCGGACCGGCGCTGTTCCTCGCCGGCCTGGCCGCCTGCGGCATCCGGGTCCAGCATCCGGTCGGCTGGCCGGCGGTCGTCGCGGTGGTGGTGCTGCTGGCCGCCGTCCCGGTCATGGCCGAGCAGAGCGGCCTGGTGACGGCGGCGTTCGCCCTCGTGGTGCTGGGCACGCTGGCGGTCGTCGAGCACCGCAAGACGGCACGCGCGACCGCCGGCGCACCCTGACGTCAGGACCCAATGCCGTTAAGTTAGGGCGGTTTTGCTGGCCCGGCGAACTTTGATCTTGTGGGTGGCGTGGCTGGGTGGGCGGGTCTGGTCTCGTCGTTTGGCTTTGAAGGTGTTCCGGGGTGGTTTCTTGACGCGCTGCGTGACGCGGGCTCGTCGTGGCGGGTTGAGGTCGCTGCTGATGGCGGCGATGGCCAGGACGCGCGTGTTCTGGTCGAGTCGGCCGGCGGTGATGGTGTCTCGGGTGACGCGGATGGTGATGGTGAAGGAGATCCGGCGCGGGTCCACGCCGACGGTGTCCGCGGCGTCGGTTCTCAGGGTGCAGAGGGCTTGGTAGGTGACGAGCAGGGCGTAGATCTCCTGATCGACGAGGTCGGGTGACTTCGAGCGCAGGATGAACCCGGCGCCACGCAGTCGGGTCTTGAGTTCCTGGTAGCTGTTCTCCGATTCCCACCGCTGGTGGTAGGCCTCGGCGACGGCTCGGGCGGGCGCCTCGGCCGGGTCGAGCAGGGTGGTGACGAGCCTGATATCGCTGATGGTGACGGTATCGCCGACGTGGGTGGTGACTCGGTAGTCGACGATACGCACCGGGTGCCCGGGCATCGGAGGCTCCGGCCAGCCCCGCCGGGCGGCGGTGCGCCAGCGCTTCTTGTAGCGTTGCGCGGTGATCACTGACAGGTAGGAGCCGTCGTCGAGGATCTTCATGGCGGGGAAGTCGGCGTTGCCCTTGATCCGCCAGATCAGGTCCGCGCCGGTGCTGGTGGCGATCTGGGCGAACAACCGGTGACCGAAGTTGCGGTCGGCGAGCACCAGCATCCCCGGACGCATCGCACCGATCAGCCGCTGGGTCAGTTCCTGCTCGCTGTGCCGGCACGCGTCGAACACCGCGTCGATGATCGCGTGGGTGGCGCATTCGATCAGCGCGACCAGCCGCACCTGTGCGAACCCCGAGGGCGTGCCGATGTGGCCGAACGCGGCCACGTTGGCCGCGGTGTCGGCCAGGTCCAGGGCGGTGCCGTCGAAGGCGACCAGCCGCCGCCCGAACAGCCACGCTCCCGCCGCGTCGGGCGCCGCGCGTGGGCCTCGGACCCGGTCGAACAGCAGCCGCAGCGGCGTGACGCCCAGGCGTTTGCGGGCCTGGCACAGCGCCGACGCGCTCGGCACGACCAGCCCCCCGCAGGTACCCGAACGTGCTGGTCAGCCAGCACATCACCATGCGGTATCCCGGCGGGGAATGCGAGTCGGCGCCGCAGAACACGCATAACCCGAGCACGAAGACCATCACCGTCCGGGCCGGCAACAGCCGCCGCCGCTGCTCGCGCACACCGGCCTGCTCGATCACCTCGTCCAGCAGCTCCGGACAAAGATCACTTTCCAGTGCGCCCAGACTCACCTCGCCCGATCGCCACGTGGCAGACTCAGAACTCACAGGGCCCTCCGGCAGACGATGATCTTCGACAATCACCGTTCTAACGGAGGGCCCTGCCCACGAACCCCACCGACACGCCGCTGACCAGCACAAACCGCCCTAACTTAACGGCATTGCGTCAGGACCGGTCGAACTCGACCCCGGTCACCGTGAACTGGTTCCGCGCATCGGTCTTGTACGCGGGGCACAGACTGGTCTGCTCGCAGTACGGCGAGTAGGTCCGGACGTCGATGGTGCCGGCCACCGGGTCGAACCGCATGGTGCGCAGGTAGCTGTTCTCCGTCACGTTCGGAATGCTGTAGGTCTGGTAGTCGGCCAGGAACGCGTACACGGTGTTGCCGTGGTCGCCCTGGGCGACCTGCCGGCCGGCGTACGTGTAGTGGCCCGAGAGCACGAACTGGACGTTGGCGTGCCGGCGGGCGAACTCGGTCCAGATCCGCTCGCCGATCGCGGACCGGTCGTCGCGGCGCAGGTACTCGTGCGCGTTGACGATCACCTGGCGGTCCGGGTGCGCGGCGACGACCTCGTTGGCCCAGGCCAGCTCGTCGTCGGTCGGGTTGTACTTGAGGTTCAGCACGAGCCAGCCGACGCCGCCCGCGGAGAACTGGAACCAGCTGTTGTCCATCGACCCGGCCGGGTAGCTGCCGCCGAACCCGGGCAGCCGCCGGAACAGCTGCTCCGGGAAGTAGGCGTTGAGCATCTCGGTGCTGCGGTCGACGGCGATGTGCTCGTTCGGGTTGCAGGTGGCCGGCGGGTCGCATGCCCAGGCGTCGAAGTCGTGGTTGCCCACCGAGAAGCTGTAGGGCACGCGGCGGTTCAGCTCGAACATCGCCGACTGCGCCCGCTCCCAGTCCGACACCCGCGACGGCCACTCGACGAGGTCGCCGACGTGCGCGACGAACGGGATGTTCAGCTCCCGCCGGTGCTCGACGATCCATTCGGTCTGGGCCGTGAACATCTCCGGCCGGTTCTGCACGGCCAGCTGGGTGTCCGGGATGACGACCAGCGTGAACGGTGCGTCGGTGTCGGTCCGGGTGAGCTCATCGGGCCCGCCGGCGGCGGGCAGCGAGACGGTGGTCGCCAGGACGGCGGTCGCGGCGACGGCGGCGGCCAGGCGGCCGGCGGGTCTGCGCGGCATGGGTGTCTCCTCGAGGTCGGGCGGCTGCGGATCCCACGCACGGTCCCAGCCGAAATCGGCCTGGGCCGGAACGCCGCGTGAATCGCGGTGGGCATCCAAACGTCGTACGGACGCCGTGCCGGCGTCGTCCGCGGTTCACCGGCCGGTCGGACGGCGCGGCGAATACTCGACCGACCCCCCTGAGCTCCGTCGAGAGGATCAGACATGGACGTGCGGACGCTGCGCCGGACGGTCTCAGCTGCCGGCGCGATCGCGCTGCTCACCGGGCTGGCCGCGACACAGGCCGGCGCCGAGGTCGAGGAGGACCCGCGGATCGAGCAGTACCGCCAGGCCCTCGCGCAGCTCCGGCCGCTGACCGACCCGCCCGCGTGCGACCAGCTGCCCGAGCCGGACCGCTGGGCCGACGCCGGCACCCCGGACCAGGGCTCGGCCGACGCCGTCATCTCCGCCCACCGTGGCGCGCTGACGCTGGCGCCGGAGAACACGCTCGACTCCTACGCCTACGCGTTCGCCTACGGCGTCGACCTGGTCGAGGTCGACGTCCAGCAGACGAAGGACGGCCGGTTCGTGGCGCTGCACGACTCCACCGTCGACCGCACCACCGACGGCAACGGCAATATCGCCGACCTCACGTTCGACGAGGTCCGCGCGCTCAACGCGGCCGACTACGCGCCGTGGAAGGGCGGCGCGTACGACCCCGCGCAGGTCGCGTCGCTGGAGGAGGTGCTGGCGCTCGCGCAGCAGGCCGGCAAGGGCGTCGAGCTGGACATCAAGGGCTCGGTGACCGAGGAGGGCGAGCTGGCCGAGCTGGTCGGCGAGTACGGCCTGGTCGAGGAGTCGATCTTCAACTCGGCCGACCCGCGGGTGTTCATCGCCGAGCCGGCCGCCCGGCTCATCTACAACCGCGACCAGTGGGAGCCGAACTTCCTCGTCTACGAGATCGCCGAGATCTTCAAGGTGTTCGGCTCGCGGCTGGACGAGTACACGCCGGAGTCGATCGCGGCCGCCCACGACGCCTGCGCGATCGTCATGCCGCACGCCTACGACGCCGGCCCGGAGCAGGAGGTCGCACAGTTCCTGCAGGCCCGCGCGATGGGCGCCGACGGTGTGCAGACCAACCAGCCGGAGCTGATCGTCGCCGCCGCGGGGGAGGCGGTCGGCTCCGCCATCGAGACGGTCCGCGGCGAGCACGGCCGCATCGACGAGATCTGCCTGGTCAACGCCGGCAACGGGTTCGGCTTCCCGGGCAAGCCGGTGACGTTCGAGCGCGGTGGCAGGTCCGCCGAGGTGACGACCGGCCGCGGCGGCTGCGTCGCGCCGCCGGAGGGCCACTGGCTGGGCGCTCGCGTGACGTTCGCCGGCGACGGCGCCGTGCACGCGTCCGCCGCGCGCCTCGTGCCCACCCCCTGACCGCCGCCCGCCCGCTCACCCCGCCGGGACTCCACGTCGATCGTGGAGTCCCGGCGGTATTTGCGCCCGATGGACCGTTGACGCCCCTTGTGACGTTTCTGTAACATCTGAGCAACTCAACGAAAGATCTCGGCAGAACGTCATCCGAAGTCATCGAAGAGTCCGAAATTTTGACAGATCGCGCCGCTCTACTCCTTGTCCCATCCAGAGAGAGGCATCTGTCATGTCGCCGTCCCGTTCACCGTCGTCCCGTCTCTCGCGCACCGGAAGGCGGCTGCTGGCCAGGGTCGCCGCGGTCGCCGTGCTGGCCGCCGCCGTCCTCCCGGTCCAGGCCGCCGTCGACGCGCCCACCGCCGCCGCGGACCACGTCAATCTCGCGGCGGGCCGGCCGATGAGCGCCAGCGGGCACACCCAGACCTACGTCGCGGGCAACGCCGGCGACGGCAACCAGGGCACCTACTGGGAGAGCCCCAACAACGCGTTCCCCCAGTGGCTGCAGGTCGACCTGGGCGCCGCGCTCGCCGTCCAGCGGCTGGTGGTGAAGCTGCCGACGGCCGGCTGGGGCGCGCGCACCCAGACCATCGAGGTCCAGGGCAGCACCGACGGGTCGTCGTTCTCGACCATCGTCGCGCCGGCGCCGGTCTCCTTCGCACCCGCGGCCGCGAACACGGCGACCATCACGTTCGCCCCCGCGACGACGCGGTACGTGCGGCTGCGGTTCACGGCGAACACCGGCTGGCCGGCCGGGCAGGTCTCCGAGCTGGAGGTCTACGGACCCGCCCACGGCGACACGCAGGCGCCGACCGCCCCGTCCGGCCTGGCCTTCACCCAGCCGACGACGGGAGAGATCCGGCTCACCTGGGCCGCCGCCACCGACAACGTCGGCGTCACCGCGTACGACGTCTACGCCAACGGCGAGCTGCTCACCAGCGTCGGCGGCACCGTGCTCGCCTACACCGACGTCCGGCCGCCGGACCAGACGGTCACCTACCACGTCCGCGCGCGGGACGCCGCCGGCAACCAGTCGCCGAACAGCAACAGCGTCACGCGGACCGGGCAGGGCGGCGACACTCAGGCGCCGAGCGCGCCGACCGGTCTGGCCTTCACCCAGCCGACGTCCGGGCAGATCAGGCTGACCTGGAGCGCGTCGACCGACAACGTCGGCGTCACCGGCTACGAGGTGCACGCCAACGGCGCGCTGCTCACCACCGTCAGTGGTTCCACGCTCGCCTACACCGACACCCGGCCGGCGACGCAGACCGTCACGTACCAGGTCCGGGCGCGCGACGCCGCTGGCAACGTGTCGGCGCCGAGCAACTCCGTCACCAGGACCGGCAGCGGCGCGGGCAGCAACCTCGCCGTGGGCAAGCCGATCGAGGCGTCCTCGACGGTGCACGTCTTCGCCGCCGCGAACGCCAACGACAACGACGTCACGACCTACTGGGAGGGCGCGCCCGGCGCGTACCCGAGCACGCTGACCGTCCGGCTCGGCTCGAACGCCGTCGTCGACCAGCTGGTCGTGCGGCTCAACCCGGACCCGGTCTGGGGCCCGCGCACCCAGACGCTCTCGGTGCTGGGCCGCGAGCAGAGCGCCAGCACGTTCACCACGTTGCGCGCGTCGGCCGCCTACGCGTTCTCGTCCTCGACCGGCAACACCGTCACGATCCCGGTCGGCGCCACCGTCGCCGACGTCAGGCTGCAGTTCACCGCGAACACCGGCGCGCCCAACGGGCAGGTGGCCGAGCTCCAGGTCATCGGGACGCCGGCGCCGAACCCCGACCTCGTCGTGACCGACCTCGCCTGGACCCCGGCTTCGCCGGTCGAGACCGACGCCATCACGGTGTCGGCGACGGTGCGCAACGCCGGCAGCCTGGCGGCGCCGGCCACCTCGGCCGACCTGTTCCTCGGCGACACGGCGGTCGGCACGGTCGCCGTCGGCGCGCTCGCCGCCGGGGCGAGCACGACCGTCTCCACGTCGATCGGGACGCGCGACGCCGGCAGCTACCAGGTGCGGGCGGAGGTCGACCCGGACGGCACGATCATCGAGCAGGACGACGCGAACAACGCCTACACCGACCCGTCGCCGCTGGTCGTGGCCGCGGTGGCGACGTCGGACCTGGTGCCGGTGGTGTCTTGGACGCCGGACAACCCGGCGGCCGGCAGCACCGTCTCGTTCTCGGCCGTCATCCGCAACCAGGGCACCGTCGCCTCGGCCGGCGGCGCCCACGGCCTCACCCTGACCGTCCGCAACGCCGAGACCGGCGCCGTCGTGCGCACCCTGACCGGCTCGCACACCGGCGTCATCGCGGCCGGCGGCACCACCGCACCGGTCGCGTTGGGCACGTGGCCGGCGGCCAACGGCCGGTACACCGTCACCGTCCAGGCGGCCGTCGACGGCAACGAGCTGCCGGTCAAACAGGGCAACAACACCGTCTCCGAGTCGTTGTTCGTCGGCCGCGGCGCGAACCTGCCGTTCTCGATCCTCGAGGCCGAGGACGGGCGAACGGGCGGCGGCGCCCAGGTGCTCGGGCCGAACCGCACCATCGGCGACATCGCCGGCGAGGCGTCGGGCCGGCGCGCCGTCCGGCTGAACAGCGCCGGCAGCTACGTCGAGTTCACCACGGCCGCCAGTACCAACACGCTGGTCACCCGGTTCTCCATCCCCGACGCGCCCGGCGGCGGAGGCACCACCGCGACGCTGAACGTCTACGTCAACGGCCAGTTGCTCACGCCGATCACGCTCACCTCTCGGTACGCGTGGCTGTACGGCAACGAGGCCTCGCCGGGCAACTCGCCCGGCGCCGGCGGCCCCCGTCACATCTACGACGAGGCCAACATCCTGCTCGGCACGACGGTGCCCGCGGGCAGCACGATCCGGTTGCAGAAGGACGCCGCCAACACCGCCGCCTACTACGCGATCGACTTCATCAGCCTGGAGCAGGCGACGCCGATCGCCAACCCGGACCCGGCCCGGTACGTCCAGCCGAACGGGTTCACCCACCAGGACGTGCAGAGCGCGCTGGACCGGTTCCGGATGGACACCACCGGCCAGTTGCTCGGCGTCTACCTGCCGGCCGGCGACTACCAGACGGCGCAGAAGTTCCAGGTGTACGGCAAGCCGGTGCAGGTGCTGGGCGCCGGGCCGTGGTTCACCCGGTTCCACGCGCCGGCGGGTCAGGAGAACACCGACGTCGGCTTCCGCGCGGAGGCGTCGGTGAACGGCTCCAGGTTCTCCGGGTTCGCCTACTTCGGCAACTACACGTCGCGCATCGACGGCCCCGGCAAGGTGTTCGACTTCCAGAACGTCTCGAACATCACCATCGACAACATCTGGGCCGAGCACATGATCTGCCTCTACTGGGGCGCCAACACCGACAACATGACGATCACCGACTCGCGGGCCCGCAACCTGTTCGCCGACGCGCTGAACATGACGAACGGCAGCTCGAACAACCGGGTCGCCAACATCGAGTCGCGCGCGTCCGGCGACGACAGCTTCGCGCTGTTCGCCGCCACCGACGCCGGCGGCGGCGCCCAGACCGGGAACGTCTACGAGAACCTGACGTCGATCCTGACCTGGCGCGCGGCCGGCGTGGCCGTCTACGGCGGGGTCGGCAACACGTTCCGCAACCTCTACATCGCCGACACGCTGGTCTACTCCGGGATCACGATCAGCTCGCTGGACTTCGGCATCCCGATGGACGGTTTCGGAGCGAGTCCGCCGACCCGGTTCGAGAACATCTCGATCGTGCGGGCCGGCGGCCATTTCTGGGGCGCGCAGACGTTCCCCGGCATCTGGATCTTCTCCGCGTCGAAGGTGTTCCAGGGGATCCGGGTCACTGACGTCGACATCGTCGACCCGACCTACTCGGGCATCATGTTCCAGACCAACTACGTCGGCGGCCAGCCACAGAACCCGGTCGCCGACACCGTCTTCACCGACGTCACGATCACCGGGGCGCGGCGCAGCGGCGACCAGTTCGATGCCAAGTCCGGCTTCGGCATCTGGGTCAACGAGCTGCCTGAGCCGGGTCAGGGCCCGGCCGTCGGCTCGGCCGTCTTCGAGAACCTGGTGATGAGCAACAACGCCCAGGACGTCAAGAACACGACGTCGACGTTCCAGCTGGTCTTCGACTAGCCGGGGCGATTCAGGACCGACGGAACCGTCCGCACGGGTTCATCCCTGAGCCGGAGGGACGAAGACCTGCACGGTTCCGTCGGTCTCCCGGACGAGGATGCGCGGCAGCGCCGGCAGTTCGGTCGGGAGCTGCTGGTGCAGGACCTCACCGGTGACCGCGAACGCCGACCGGTGGCACGGGCAGTCGAGCCGGCGCTCAGAGGTGTTCAGGACGAGCCGGCACCCCAGGTGGGTGCACACGCCGGACACGGCATGCGCCACGCCGCCGGTGCGGCGGAGGAAGCCGATGACCGTGCCGGTGTCGAAGGGCAGGACGGCGCCCTCCTCGAGGTCGTCGCTGGCGGCGACGGCGTGCCAGATCCCGGCGGTGGGGTTCAGGGTCTGATCCGGTGCGGAGTCGCCGGTCAGCACGCGGTCGGCGGCGACACCGACGGCGGCGGAGGTCGCGGCCACGGCGGCGACCTGGATGAGCGTCCGCCGCCGGGACCGGGCCGGGGGAGCGGGCTCACCGTCCTCCTCGGACGGCTCGGCGGCGAGGCGATCGTGCAGCGCTTCCACGAAGGTGTCCGAGGGGGTGGTCGCGTCCGGCGCTCCCGCTCGCAGCGTGATCGCCGCGCGCAGCTCGGCGACGTCGTCCGGGCCGGCCGCGAAGGACCGCGGCCGGCGACCGCGCAGCAGGTCCTCGACGAAGACGAACGGATGCTTGGTCACGGTGCCGTCCTTTCGGCGATCACCGCGGCCCGGCGAAGCGCGCGGTGCTGCAGCACTTTCGCGTTGGCCACGGTCACGCCCAGTTCGCTCGCGGCCTCCCGCAGCGAGCAGGCATCCAGGAAGCGCAGCCGCAGGATGCGCTGGTACTGCTCGGGCAGCTCGGCCAGGATGGCCTCCACCCTGGCGGTCTTGTCCGGGCCGTCCGGCGCCTCGAACACGCCGGCCACCGTGTCACCGTCCAGCGTGGTGACCTGCCAGCCGAGCGTGCGCCGCCAGTGGTCGGCGAGCACGGTGCGGGCGGTGGCCAGCAGGTAGGCGCGGACCTCCCCGACCGTCGCCGTCGTCCTGAGGGTCTTGAGTGCGGCCAGGAACACGTCGGTGGTGAGGTCCTCCGCATCGGGGGCGTTGCCGACCTTGGTGTACATCAGGGCGTACACCCGGCGGACGTTGTCGCGGTAGATCGCCTCCCATCCGGTGTAGGTCTGCGTGCTCACCAGGCGCAGCCGCGTCCCCTCCGGCTGCGCGCTCTCGCTCACAAGGAATGCAGGACGGCGCGGGCCACCTGGACGCCGAGGTGGATGCCCGCGTCGTGATCCGGCCGGCTGTGCACTCCGGCGAAGATCCGGCTGAGCCCTGCCTCCGTCGCGACGTCGTCGAACCGGCCGAACTCGCGCACGACACCGGGCAGCGCCTCCGAGGTGACGGACACCCGTTGCGTCGCGCCGAAGGCATCGCGCAGGACGGTCGCCGCCGCCGCGGAGACGACGCTGTGCGCACCGGGATACGCGGGATCGGCCGGTGTCGTCGCCAGGCTGTTCCAGGACGGGTCCGCGCGCGTCGCCGGGTTGCCGTCGGTGTCGGCGAGCCGGACCGCGGTGACCGGCCGCCAGATCCTGAAGCGGTACTTGCCGTCGTAGAAGGCGATCACCGCGTCGGCGAAGGCCAGGTTCAGGCGGGCGAACACGGTCGCGGCGGTCGCCAGGCCGCCGGCCCGCGCGATGATCACGCTCTGGGTGATCTCGTTCCAGTAGTTCCAGATCGGGGCGGCCCAGAACCTCGCCTGAGTGGTCTGGTCGGCGGTGCGGGCGGTGCTGGTGTCCTGCCCGAGGCGCTGGACCTCGTTGGCGGCCTGGGCATAGCGCGACCCGGCCAGGTGGGGGTACGGAGGCGGGCGGAACCGACTGGCGCGCTCGATGACGAACGGCCGCACGGCCGGCCAGTGGGTGAACACCGCGGGCGTGAAGTTCGGCGGGGTGGGCCGGTACTCACCCGGCCGGGTCCCCGGCTGGAGCACCGGCGGCGTGGCGGCCGATCCGTCGTTCGCCCGTGCCGCGAGCAGCCGGCGCGCGGTCACGCGGCCGACCCTGACACCCGCGGCCCGGGACCGCCGATCGTCGACGGTGGCGAGGTCGTCGCCCAGCTGCCGGTCGAGCGCGGCGGCCATCGCCGGATACAGCGTGCTCAGCACGTCGTGAGCGGCCTGTGCTGCGGCGGCCACCGGGGACGCTCCGCGTCCGCCGTCGACCCGAGCCAGCAACGAACGCCCCCGGCCGGTGGTGGCCACCACCGCGTCGGAGACGGCCGCGTGCATCATCGCGAAGCCACGCGTGGCGTGCACCGTCGCTGGTTGCGCGCCCGGCGTCCGCACGATCCCC
The DNA here is from genome assembly GCF_900105925.1 of Jiangella alkaliphila. Classification (NCBI taxonomy): domain Bacteria; kingdom Bacillati; phylum Actinomycetota; class Actinomycetes; order Jiangellales; family Jiangellaceae; genus Jiangella; species Jiangella alkaliphila. The sequence goes on from NZ_LT629791.1 coordinate 3,512,731, forward strand.
AGCAGCGTCCGGTTCCACCGCAGCACGACCCCGGCGTCGTGCCGTGGCGTGGTGGCGCCGACCGTGGTTCCTCCGGCGGCCACGAGCGCGACCGCCCCACCGGTGCCGATCAACAGATTTCTGCGCGAGAACGTGGTCATCGAGCGGGCTCCTTGCTGGCGGCGGCTTGACCTACCAACACATACGGGCCCGGGTTACACCTGGACTGGCTCCAGGCCGTCAGCCCTTGACGGCGCCACCCAGCCCGGCACCGCGCAGGAACAGCCGCTGGAAGACCAGGAAGATCACGATCGGCAGCGCCATGGAGATGAGCAGCGCGGCCAGGAACACGTCCAGCTCGACGGTGTCGCGGATCAGCGGCAGCCGCACCGACAGCGGCTGCAGCGTCGGCTCCGGCAGCACGATCTGCGGCCAGAGGAAGTCCTTCCACGCGTTGAGGAAGGCGAAGATCGACACGACGCCGAGGATCGGCTTCGACATCGGCAGCACCACCGACCACAGCATGCGCAGCGGGCCGGCGCCGTCCATCCGGGCCGCCTCGTAGACGTCGCGCGGCAGGCCGTCCATGAACCGCTTGACCAGCAGCACATTGAACGCGTTGGCGCCGGCCGGCAGCCACACCGCCCAGTACGTGTTCAGCAGCGACGCGTTCACCAGCGGCAGGTCGAGCACCGTCAGGAACAACGGCACCAGCACGACCACGCCGGGGATGAACAGCGTGGCCAGCACGGCCGCCGTCACCACCGGGGCGTACTTCGGCCGCAGCACCGCCAGCACGTAGCCGCCGGTCGTCGCGACCAGCAGCTGCACGAACCAGGAGCCCAGCGCCACCCACACCGTGTTGGTGAAGTACTGGCTGATCTGCGCCTCGTTCCAGGCGGCCGACAGGTTCGACCAGTCCATGCCGCTGGGCCAGAACGCCATCGGCGTGCGCAGGGTGTCCTGCGTCGTGCTGATCGAGGCGCGCGCCAGCCAGAGCAGCGGGCCGAGGCTGGCCACGGCGAGCAGCACCAGCACCAGCCCCTGGGCGACGCGCACGCCCCACCGGGTGGCTGTGCGGCCCCAGTCGAAGTCGGACAGGATGCCGCGCTCACCGTCGCCGCCCGCGTTCGAGCCACGCCGCCGCGCGCGCCGTCCGCCACCGTCCGGCGCCGCCGGCTCCGTCGTGGGTGGCGCCACCCTGACGTCGTCCTTCACCGTGTCGCTCATGTCGTGCTCCAGGACCGGGTGAGCCGGAAGTAGACGGCGGACAGGACCGCCAGGAACAGCGCCAGCAGCACCGACAGCGCCGTCGCCGCTCCGTAGTCGCCGAACCGGAACGCGTAGTTGTAGATCTGCAGCAGCACCGTGACGGTGGCGTTCTGCGGGCCGCCGTTGGTCATCAGGTACGGCTCGGTGAACACCTGGAACGTGGCGATGACCTGCAGGATCAACGTGATCAGCAGGATGCCGCGCAGCTGCGGCAGAGTCACGTGCCAGATCTTGTGCCACAGCCCCGCGCCGTCGACCTCGGCGGCGTCGTACAGGTCGCCGCGCACAGCCGTCAGCGCGGCCAGGTAGATGAGCACCGTCGCGCCGGCGTTCGCCCAGGTCGCCTGCAGCACCAATGACGGCATCGCCGACGACGTGTCCTGGATCCAGCTGAACGGCCCCAGCCCGACCCAGCCCAGCAAGGTGTTGAAGACGCCGGTCTGGCTGGCGTCGTAGAAGAACCGCCACAGCAGCACCGCCACCACCGGCGGCACGACGACCGGCAGGTAGGCCAGCGCGCTGTACAGGCCCTTGCCGCGGCGCAGCTCGCTCATGACGACGGCCAGCACCAGCGGCACCGGGTAGCCGAACAGCAGCGCCAGCCCGGTGAAGTAGAGCGTGTTGCGCACCGACGTCCAGAACAGCGGGTCCTCGAGGACGTGCCGGAAGTTGGCCAGGCCGACCCAGACCGGGTCGGTGACCATGTTCGTCTCCTGGAAGCTCATCACCACGGCACGGCCGATGGGGAACCAGGCGAAGTAGCTGAACACCAGCAACAGCGGCAGCAGGAGCAGCAGCGTGCTGAGCCCGCCGCCGCGGACCCAGCGGATGGTCGCGCTCACCTCGGTTCTCCCATCGACGGCGCTGTGGATGGAGTGCCCCGGGGGTCGCGGTGGTGCCACGCGATCCCCGGGGCCGTCATCATGTCAGCCGGCCTCGACCATGGCGCTGACGTTGTTGTTCGCCGTCTCGAGCAGGGCGTCGATGTCGGCGTTCTCGTCGGTCAGCACGGCCTGCACGACGGCGTCGAGCTCGGCGTAGAGCTCTTGGGCGCCCACCGGCGGCTCCGGCACCAGCGGCTGGTCCAGGATGCTCTCCTTGAACGGCATCATCTGCTGCAGCGGCACGTTGACCAGGTCGGCGACCCAGGCGTCGGACTCCGCCAGCTGCTCGGCGCCGAAGATCGGCAGCGCCGGGGTGCCCAGCGGGGCGTCCGTCGCGACCAGCGCCTCGGCGTCGGCGATCGCGGCGTCCTGCTGGGTCAGCTTGCTCATGTAGAAGAAGTCGATCCACTTGACCGCGGCGTCGCGCTCGGCCTCGCTGGCGTCCGGCTGGACCCCGACGATCGTCCCGCCGCCCAGCACACCGGCGTCGTCGCCTTCGAGCGGCAGCACCGTCAGCCCGTAGTTGGCCGGGTCGATGCTGTTCTCCGTCACGAGGCTGTTGTAGACGTCGGAGCCGCCGATGTACATGCCCGCCTGCCCGGCGGCGAAGGCCTGGTTGATCGTGCCCCAGTCGAACAGGAAGTTGTCGCCCATGGAGTCGTCCTCCCAGCGCATCTGGCGCAGCAGCTCCAGCGCCTGCCGGGTGCCGTCGTTGTTCAGCGTGGCGGTGACATCGTCGCCGCTGCCCTCCTCCATGCGGCCGCCCAGCGCGTAGGTGAGCGTGGTGAGGATCCAGCCGCCGGTGTTGTTCTGGCTCATCTGGATGAAGCCGGCCTGGCCGGTGGCCTCGGCGATCGCGTCGGAGGCCTCGCGGACCTCGGCCCAGCTGGTCGGCGGCTGGTCCGGGTCGAGGCCGGCCTGCTCGAACATGGCCCGGTTGTAATGCAGGCCCATGCCGTACGCGGCGGTCGGGACGGCGAAGATGCTGCCGCTCTCGTCCTGGGCGACCTCGATGACGCTCGGGTTGAAGGCGTCGGCGTAGGGGAGTTCCTCCACCTCGGCGGTGATGTCGGCCAGCTGGCCGCGCTCGATCATCGACTGGGCGTAGGTGAACGGGACCTCGAACGTGGTCGGCAGAGTGCCGCCCGCGAGCTGGGCCGCGAACGTCGTCACGTCCCACTCGAACTCGTTGGGCTCGATGGTGATGTTCGGGTTGGCCTGCTCGAACTCCTCGACACGGGCGAGGAACGCCTCGCGGGTCGCGGACTCCGTGGCCGGCGGCAGGTTGCTCACGCTGATGGTGACGGCCTCGTCCTCGCCGCCCCCGTCCTCGCTGCCCTGGCCGTTGCCGCCGTCGGCCGCGGGCTCGTCGTCGTCGGAGCCGCAGGCCGCCATCAGGCTCAGCGCCATCACCGCCGCGGCCACGGCGCCCAGGTGTCTGCGTGTGCTGCTCATCTCGTGCTCCATCCCTTGGTGCCGCTGCGTTGCGGCGTTGTCGGGGCTCACTACTCGGGGGTGTCGTGGGTGGGCAGGCGTAGCCAGACGGCGGCGTCGGAATCGAGCCGGCCGTCCTCGAGGTCCGCGCTGGCGAGCAGGACCTCCTCGTGCGCGGGTAGGTCGACGGGGTCCGCCGACAGGTTGACGACGCACGCGACGTCGTCGCCGCGGCGGAACGCGAGCACGTCGGCCGGGGTGTCCAGCCAGGTCAGCGTGCCGTCGCCGAGCGCGGGCGCGGCCTTGCGCACCCGCAGCGCGTCCCGGTACAGGCGGAGGGTCGACGCGGGGTCGGCCTGCTGCGCCTCCACCGTCAGGTCCGCCCAGGTCGCCGGCTGGGGCAGCCAGGGCTCGCCGGTCGCGTCGTCCGGGCTGAACCCGTACGGCGGCGCGGTGCCGCTCCACGGGACCGGCACCCGGGAGCCGTCGCGGCCGGGGTCGACGCCGCCGGAGCGGAAGTGCATGGGGTCCTGGATGCGGTCCGGGTCGATGTCCTCGACCTCCGGCAGCCCCAGCTCCTCGCCCTGGTAGACGTAGGCCGAGCCGGGCAGCGCGAGCATCAGCAGTGCGGCCGCCCGGGCCCTGCGCTTGCCGAGGATGAGGTCGGACGCGGTGCCCGCGCGCTTCGTCTCGAACGCGAACGACGTGTCCGCGCGGCCGTACCGCGTCACCGGCCGGGTGACGTCGTGGTTGGACAGCACCCAGGTGGCCGGCGCGCCGACCTCCTCGTGGAGGTGCAGGCTCTGCTCGATGCTGGCGCGCAGCCGGTCCGGCTCCCACGGGCAGGCCAGGAAGTCGAAGTTGAAGACGGTGTGCAGCTCGCCCGGGCGCAGGTAGCGGGCCAGGCGCTCGAGGTCGGGCAGCCAGATCTCGCCGATCAGCGCCCGCGGCTCCGGGTAGCTGTCGGCCAGCCGCCGCCAGCTGCGGTAGATGTCGTGCACCTCGTCGCGGTCGGTGTGCACGTGCTGGCCGGGGGCGTGGTCGAGGTCGAGGTCGGGCAGGTCGGCGTGCTTGGCCAGCAGCCCGGCGGAGTCGACGCGGACGCCGGCGGCGCCGCGGTCGAACCAGAACCGCAGGATCTGCTCGTGCTCGTGCCACACCAGCGGGTGGGTCCAGTTGAGGTCCGGCTGCTCCGGCGCGAACAGGTGCAGGTACCACTCGCCGGGCGTGCCGTCGGCGTTCTTCGTGCGGGTCCAGGCCGAGCCGCCGAAGATCGAGCTCCAGTCGTTCGGCGGCTCCGCGCCGTCGGCGCCGCGGCCGGGCCGGAACCAGAACCGCTGCCGGGCCGGCGACCCGGGCGGGGCGTCCAGCGCGGCCTGGAACCACGTGTGCTGGTCGGACACGTGGTTCGGGACGATGTCGACGATGGTGCGCAGACCCAGCTCGCGTGCTTCGGCGATGAGCTCCTCGGCCTGCCGCAAGGTGCCGTAGGCGGGGTCGATGTCGCGGTAGTCGGCCACGTCGTAGCCGCCGTCGGCCATCGGCGACGGGTACCACGGGCTGAACCAGAGCGCGTCGACGCCCAGGTCGGCGAGGTAGCGCAGCCTGGCCCGGACGCCGGCCAGGTCGCCGGTGCCGTCGCCGTTCCCGTCGGCGAAGCTGCGCACGTAGACCTGGTAGATGACGGCACTGCGCCACCAGGCGTCGTCGTCGAAGCGTCGCTGATCCATGGCGGTCACGTTAACGACGGCGATATTCGTGCGCAAGACTTCGACAGGAAGTTGTAACAACACGATGAGGTTACGACGGCTCGTCTCAGTCGCGCGGCGGCGGCGCCGTCGAGCCGCGGACCACCAGTTCTGGCTCGAAGAGCAGCTCGTCGGACTCGACCCGGTGCCCGTTGATCAGCCCGACCAGCAGGTCGACAGTGGCCTTGCCCATCGCCTCGATCGGCTGGCGGACCGTCGTGAGCGGCGGCTCGGTGCAGTTCATCAGGGCGGAGTCGTCGTAGCCGACGACGGAGAGGTCTTGCGGGACGCGCAGGCCGGCCCGCTTGGCGGCGCGGATGGCGCCGAGGGCCATGGGGTCGCTGCCGCAGATGACCGCGGTGACGCCGCGGCGCAGCAGCCGGGTGGCGGCGGCCTGTCCGCCCTCGAGCGAGTGCATGGCGTGCTCGACGTGGTCGTCGGGCAGTTCGAGGCCGGCGGTGGCCAGCCTGGCGTGCGCGGCGGCCAGCTTGCGCTGCGACGGGACGTGGTCGGTGGGCCCGAGGATCAGGCCGATCTTCGTGTGCCCGAGCGACAGCAGATGGCCCGCCGCCTGCTCCGTCGCCACCGCGTCGTCGCAGCTCACCCGCGGAAACGGCAGCTCGTCGATGCCCGCGTTGACCATGACGGTGGGCAGCTTGCGCTCGATCAGCCGGGCGTAGTGGTCGTGCGCGCCGTTGCGGCCGCTGTACAGGCCGCCGGCGAACAGCACACCCGACACCCGCTGCTGGAAGAGCAGCTCGATGTAGTCGGCCTCCGACACCCCGCCGACGGTCTGCGTGCACAGCACCGGCGTCAGCCCCTGCTGTGCCAGCGACCCGCCCACGACGTCGGCGAACGCGGGGAAGATGGGGTTCTGAAGCTCCGGCAGGACCAGCCCCACCAGCCGCGCCCGTTCCCCCCGCAGCTTCGTCGGCCGCTCGTACCCCAGCACGTCGAGCGCCGTCAGCACCGCCTCGCGGGTCGCCTCCGACACCCCCGGGCGGCCGTTGAGCACCCGGCTCACGGTCGCCTCGCTCACGCCGACCTTCGCGGCCACCTCAGTCAGTCGTCCAGCCATGGGCGCAAGCATACGACAGGATTGTGCAAGAAGTTTGCGTCTGGGTGGCGCGCGTTTCCAGGCTCGGCCGCTGTCGTTGGCGGGTCAGCACCCCGCAACCTTGATGATCATGGAGAAAGTAGGCTTCCGGGTCGCCGGGGACCCGACCTTCTCCATGATCAACTCGGCGGGGCGGGGTCGCTGTCGTTGGCGGGTCAGCGGACGGGGCGCGGTTCCTCGGTCACCTCATCGGGCTCGTCGGCGACCTCGGCGGCCGTGGGTTCGGCGTGCTTCGACAACGCGCTCGGCCACCACATGACCCGCCCGAGGTCGAGGTTGAGCGCCGTCACGAGGATGGAGCGGACGATCAGCGTGTCGAGCAGCACGCCCAGCGCCACCGCGATCCCGATCTCCGCGAACGCCACCACCGGCAGGGTCGCCAGCACGGCGAACGTCCCCGCCAGCACGAGTCCGGCGGAGGTGATGACGCCGCCGGTGGCGGCGAGCCCGATCAGCGCGCCGCGCCTCGTCCCGTGCTGCTTGGCCTCCTCATGGACGCGCGTCATCAGGAAGATGTTGTAGTCGATCCCCAACGCGACGAGGAACACAAAGACGAACAGCGGGAACGCGGTATCGGCGCCGGCGAACCCGAGGAGATGCTCGAAGATCAGCGAGCTCAGCCCGAGCGCCGCCGCGAAGGACAGCACGACGGTCGCGACCAGGATCAGCGGCGCGACGAACGCCCGCAGCAGGATCATGAGGATCACGAACACCGCCACCAGCACCAGCGGCATGATCACCGTGCTGTCGCGGGCGGCCGCGTTCTTCGCGTCCAGGGCGATCGCGGTGTTGCCGCCGACCAGCGCGTCCGCGTCGGGGACGGCGTGCACGCTGTCGCGGACCGCCTCCACCGTGTCCTGCGCCGCCGGGCTGTCCGGCGCGGCGTCGAGGGTGCCCTCCATGTACACGAGGTCGCCGATGGACTCCGGTTCGGTGACCTCGGCGATGCCGTCGGTGTCCTCGAACGCCTGCCGCACGTCGTCGGCGGCGCCGGCGTTGGAGATGACGGTGACCGGGCTGCCGGTGCCGGCCGGGAAGTGCCGGGCGAGGGCCTCCTCGCCGGCGATCGACGCGGGACGGTCGACGAAGGCGTCGGCGTTCGCGATGACGCCGGTGTTGAGGCCGAGCAGGCCGAGCGCCATCGCGCCGAGCGCCAGCGACGTCCCGATCCACACCGTCCGCGGCCGGTGCGCGATCGCCCGTCCGGTCCGCGCCCAGAACCCGCGCTCCGTCGGCTCGTCCGACCCGAACCGCGGCTTGAGCGGCCAGAACACCCACCGCCCGGAGATGACGAGCAGCGCCGGCAGCAGCGTCAGCATCGCCGCCAGGCCGATGACGATGCCGACGGCCAGCACCGGGCCCATGCCGCGGGTCGAGTTCATCTCCGCGGCCAGCAGGCACAGCATGCCGACGGTGACGGTGGCGGCGCTGGCCACGATGGCCGGACCGGCCCGGTGCAGCGCGAACGCCATCGCCTCGTGCCGGTCCTCGTGCCGGCGCAGCTCCTCGCGGTACCGCGCGATCAGCAGCAACGCGTAGTCGGTGCTCGCGCCGAACACCAGCACCAGCAAGATCCCGGCGGTCTGCCCGTTGACGGTGACGCCGGCGTACTCGGCCAGCAGGTATACGACGGCCTGGGCGGCGGTGAGCGCGGTGAACGCCGAGAACACCGGGATGAACCACAGCACCGGGCTGCGGTAGGAGATCAGCAGGATGACGATGACGACGCCCATCGCCGCGTAGAGCAGCGTGCCGTCGATGCCCTCGAACGCGTCGGCGAAGTCGGCGGAGACACCGGCCGGCCCGGCGACGTAGGCGGACAACCCTTCGGGCTCGTCGGCGAGGATGTCGTTCATCGCGTCGACGGCGTCGCCGAGCGCGAACCAGCCGCCGTCGCCGGGGTCGACCCGCACGATGACCTGCAGCGCCTCGCCGTCCTCGGACGGGATCGGCCCGACGACGTCGCCGGTGACGTGCTCGACGCCGGCGAACGCCTCCGCGTCGGCGGCGGCCTTGGCCTGGTCCTCGGGCGTGATGCCGCCCTGCCGCTCGTACACGACGATGGCCGGCAGCTCCTCGCCGGTCTGGAAGGCGTCCTGCTGCGCCTCGAACACCTGGGTCGACTCGGCCGAGCCGGGCAGCCACGAGGCGGTGTCGTTGTCCTGTGCGCCGGTCAGCTCGGCCGACAGCGGGAACCCGACACCCATGACGACCAGCCAGAACCCCAGGACGATCCACTTGCTGCGGCGGCCGCAGACGAGCGGTCCCAGCCGGCGACGCGTACTGGCCATAGCCATCACTCCTCGGCCGGCCGGTGCCGGCCCCCCGTGTCGGAGTTCCAGACGCGCAAGAGTCTAGGCCCGCCCGCCGGATCCGAACCCGGTGCGAACCGGATATTTTGGGGACCCATGATCGTATGGCTGAACGGCACGTTCGGGGCCGGCAAGACGACGACGGCGAAGGAGTTGACGGCGCTGCTGCCCAGCGCCCGCGTGTTCGACGCCGAGTACGTCGGCTTCATGCTCCGCCACGTCCTCGGCTCCGTGCCGGTCGACGACTTCCAAGCGCGGCCGCCGTGGCGTGGACTGGTGGTCGAGACGGCGGCGCAGGTGCACGCCTACGTCGGCGGCACGCTGGTGGCCCCGCAGACGGTGCTGGTGGAGGAGTACTGGCAGGAGCTGCGGACCGGGCTGGAGAAGGCCGGCCTGCCGGTGCACCTCGTCCTGCTGCACACCGACGACGACACGCTGCGGCGGCGCATCGACGGCGACACCGTCGAGGCCGGCGCCCGGCAGTGGCGGCTGGACCACCTGGCGCCGTACGCGGCGGCGCTGCCGTGGCTGCGGCGTGCCGCCGACACCGTCGTCGACACCGCGCGCACGGAGCCGCGCGCCGTCGCCGAGCGCGTCGCCGCCGCCGTCAGGGTGTGAGCTTCCAGGCGCCCTCGTAGCCGATGGGCGCGAAGCCGACCGCCTCGTTGACGTCGAGCATGTGCCGGTTCTCTTCGGCGTTGAACGTGGTGACCATGGGCGAGGACGGGCTCACCTCGGCCAGCTGCTGCAGGTTGGCGACCTTGAGCAGCATGCCGAGCCGGCGGCCGCGGTGCTCGGAGAGCACCAGGGTGTCCTCCTGCGTCACCGGCCGGCGACGGTCGGCGGGCAGGTAGAGCTCGTTGTAGCCGGCCAGCCGCCCGGTCGGCACGTGCTCGGCGGCGACGGTGAGGCGCTCGCGGCCGCTGTCGGCGAGCTGGCGGTCCCAGCGGGCGACGCGGTCGGCGTCCCACCGCTCCTCGGCGTAGTCGATGCCGGCGCTGGGTGCGTCGGTGCTCATGCGCGTCTTCAGCATGGTGAGGTCGCCGACGCGGTCGGCCGGCGTCGGGCCGGTCCAGGCGACGACGCGGTAGTCGTCGCCCGCGGCGGCCTGTGCCGCGGCGCGCTGCCGCACCAGCAGCGCCGGGTCGACCGGCAGCGGCAGCGCGCTGATGCGGCCGACTTGCTCGAGCCGGTAGCCGCGGCCGAGCAGGAACCGCACGCCGGGGTCGTCGGCGGACAACCAGCCGAACCCCGTCGGCGGCTCGATGCGGCGCCCGGTGGACGGGCGGGTGTGAATGGCGTCGGCCTGCAGCGAGGGGCGGTCGGAGGCCAGCGCGATGGCCGTCAGGTGGTCGAGCAGCGCGGTGCCGATGCCACGCCGGCGGTACTCGGGCAGCACCTCGACCTCGGCCCACGACGCGCTCGCGCCCTCCTCGGCCTGCCACGACAGGATGCCGCGCGCGACGATGCGGCCGTCGACGCGGGCGACGAACAGCCGGATCGGCTCGTCGTCCTGGACCTGGTAGACGGGCAGCAGCTCGCGCGCGGTGTAGTTCAGCGCGTCGGTGCCCATGAGGTGCGTCTCGATGGCGTTGCGGACGTCCACCATCTGGGCGAAGGCGGCCGCCTCGGGCGCGTCCACTGAGGCCGGGATCGCCAGCTCCTCGATGGTGACGGTGTCGGTGCTCATGAACGGCACGGTAGCCCGCCCGCGCCCGCTGGCGCACCAGGTTTTCAGCCGGCTGCGAGGAGCTCCGCGTACTCGCTGACCAGCAGGTATCGCGCCGGTGCGTCTTCGTCGACGGACGGGTAGCGCGGCGACGGGTCGAGGAAGAGGTTGTCGTCGACGTCGTCGTTCACCGCCGACACCTCGCCGGCGAGCACGGCGCCGCCGTCGGCCCAGAACCGGTGGTAGACGCCGGCCGGCACCTGCACGCTCTGCCCGGGCTCGACGTGCAGCGACTCGCCGGCCCGGACCGCCCGTTCGAGCCCGTCGACCAGCGTGATGATGTCGCCGTCGCCGGTCTCCGGGCGCAGCTCGACGACCAGTGCCGCGCCGCCGCGGTTGATGATGTCTTCGGCCTTGCGCCGGTGCAGGTGCATCGGGGTCTCCTGGCCGTTCTGCGCGACCAGGAGTTTCTCCGCGTAGGTCTGCCCGGAGCCGGAGTCGCGCTCGGCCAGTGTCCCGTTGCGCAGTGTGCACAGGACCAGTCCGACGCGGTCGAAGTCGCCGCGGCCGAAGTCGGTGACGTCCCAGCCCAGGCCGCGTTCCAGCGCCGGCCGGGCGGCCGGCGTCGGCGCGGCGGCCAGCCAGTCGGCCCGGGACCAGGCGGCGAAACCGGGCAACGGCATCGGGGCCGCAGCGGCCAGTTCGCGGGCACCGTCGATGACAGCGTCGATGCGCGACCTCTTCACCGTCGGGAGTCTACGGGCGTCCGCGGCGGCCGCATGAGGGAACTCTCACGCGTCCTTCACGTCCGCTCTCAGCATCGTCCGTCAGGCTCTCGACGACGGGCTCGTGGGGGGCGGACAGGGAGGTCGTGTGGTGACGGGTGCCTGGACCCGGTCAGAGGTGGCCGGTGCGGGGTACCTCCGGCATGCCGTCCGCACCCGCTGGTTCACCGAGGACGACGACCTGCGCGCGGCCTTGCGCGAGGCGCTGCCGCGCCTGGAGCCGGGCGACACCGTCGTCCTCAGCGAGAAGGCCACCGTGTTCCTGACCGGGCGCGGAGTGCCGATCGACGAGTTGCGTCCGGGCCGGCTGGCGACCCTGCTGGCCCGATCAGTGCGGCCGCGGCCGGGATCGCGGGGGCTGTCGGTACCGGAGAAGATGCAGTACGTCGTCCGGACGACGGGTGGGACGCGCATCCTGGCCGCGGCGCTGGCCGGCGCGGTCACCCGGCCGCTGGGCCTGCGCGGGGTGTTCTACCGCGTGGCCGGGCCGGTGGCGCGCGACATCGACGGCGGGCGGCCGCCGTACGAGCACCTGGTGCTGCCGCCGCTCACCGCGGCCGCCGCGGCGCAGTTGTGCCGTGAGCTGGAGGCGTTCCTGGGCGCCGGCGTGGCGATCGTCGACCTCAACGACTACGGCGGCAGCATCCGCGCGGTCTCGCCGCTGTCGCTCCCGGCGGACGTGCTGTTCGCGGCGCTGTCCGGCAACCCGCTCGGGCAGCGGGCGGCCAGTACGCCGTTCGGCATCGTCCGGCCCTTGGGCTCAGGCCCGAGCCCGGGGACGGCGCAGCAGCCGGGTCGCGTCGCGCAGCACTGACGCCTCGGGTCCGCGCTGCAGCAGCGCGGCCGCCGCGAACACCGTCAGGCACACCGTGCCTACGGCCGCGACCTGCGCGATCGCGGGCAGGTCGCGGACCAGCCAGGCGACCCCCAGGGCCGCGCCGAGCGTGGCCGCCGCTGACGCCGTCGTGCGCCCCAGCAACCCCCACAGCGCGCCGACGGCGACCGCGTCGTGCCGGCGGCTGAGCAGCCAGGTGTTCCCGACCGCGGCCACGACCAGCGACAACGACGTCGACGCGGCCAGCCCGGGGATCCCGTAGGCGATGCCGAGCGTGAGGTCGCCCGCCACGTTCACCACCATCGCGACGACGGCCACCGCGACCGGCCGGCGGGTGTCGTCGAGCGCATAGCTGGCGCGCACGATCACCTCGCGCCAGCCCAGCGCGAGCACCGCCGGCGCGTACCAGAGCAGCGCCGTCGCCGTCGTCGAGGCGTCGTCGGCGCTGAACTCGCCGCGCTGGAACACCGTCTCGACCACCGGCCCGGCCGCGACCGCCGTCCCGACGCAGATCGGCACCAGCACGACGACGGTCGCGCTCAGGCCGCGGTCGACGAGGCGGCGCAGCTCCGCGGTGTCGTCGGCGGCCGTGCTCAGCGCCGGGTACAGCGCGACCAGCAGCGACGCGATCAGCACGGTGTCGGCGAGGCTCACGAGCCGCCACGCGTACGACAGCGACGAGATGACGCCGTCGCCGACGGTGGACCCGACGGCGCGGTCGACCAGCGTGTTGACGTTGCCGATCGCGCTGCCCAGCAGCAGCGGCGGGATCATCCGGACCATCGCGCGGAAGTCGGGGTCGTCCAGCCGCAGGCTCGGGCGCAGCCGCAGCCCGATCCGTCGCAGCGGCGGCAGTTGCACCAGCAGCCTGGCCGCCGAGCCCACGACGAACCCCCAGGCCAGCGCCGTCACGCCGTACTCCGGGCCGAACACCGCGGCGGCGACGATCATCGCGAGGTTGAACGGGACGCCCTGGATCGCCGACCAGAAGAACGTCCGCCGCGACTGCGCGGCCGCGGCCAGCAGGTTCGTCCCGGCGATCAGCACCGTCGCGATCAGCACGATGCGGGTCAGCTGCTGCGCCGACTCCGCCTCGGCCGGGCCGAACCCCGGCGCCAGCACCGCGACGATCTCGGCCGCGAACAGCTGCATGACCAGCGTCGCGACGCCCAGCCCGACCACCGTCACCGAGATCGCCACCGACATCGTGGTGCGCGACCGTCGCCGGCTGCGGCGGGTGCCGTCCTCGGCCGCGTACTGGCGCGACAGCACCGGGACGGCGGCCTTGGACATCGCGCCGGCCAGCAGCCCCAGGGCGACGTTCATCAGCCCCAGCGCGACGAAGTAGCCGTCCAGCTCGCCGCCCGCGCCGAACACCGCGGCGATGACGACGTCGCGGGCCAGACCCATGACCGTCGACACCGCGGTCAGGACCGTGATGAGGATGGCGGCGCCGGCGATGGAGAGGCGTCGTCGCCGACCGCGGGGTCTGACGTCAGTCCCCAGAGAGACAGGTCGGCGTCGGTTCATGATGGGGCGAATCTAGCGGGAGAAGATGAGACGGCGGGGGCGCCGCGGCGTGGCGTCCCCGCCGTCAACTCGTCACTGCTCGAACTCGCCCGGCCCGTTGACCTGCCACGGGTCCTCGTCGGACTCGACGATGTCATTCACCGGGATGCGGTAGCTGAGCACCTCGGAGCTGTTGCGGCTGATGCCCCACAGCGTCGAGTTCTGCCGCGCGTCGTCCCACGCGATGCCCTGACCCTGGATGCCCGGCAGCGTGATCGTCGCGACCCACTCCAGCTCGCCGCCGGCCTGCGGCAGCTGCATGACGTAGGCCTCCGGCAGGTCGTGGCCGGTCAGCCAGAGCCGTCCGTCCGGGCCCCACGAGCCGCCGCTGTTGCTCATGTCGTCGAAGCGGTCGAGGATCTCCTTCGGGATCGTCCACGACTCGACCACCTGGAAGTCGTCGTCCAGCTTCACGACCTGCGTGTTGTAGGTCTCGCCGTACGGGACGTCCTCGGTGCCGTTGCGCGGCCGGTCGTAGTTCGCGAACGTCGCCCACCAGGCGCCGTCGTGGCGGTCCAGCCAGGTCAGCGAGCCGCGGTAGATGCCGAAGCTGTGCGTGCCGACGTGGCGCATGGTGCGGGTGTCGAAGACCTCGATGGAGCTCTCCATCGGGTACTCCGAGTAGTTCGAGTGCGCGGCGTACAGGCGCCCGTTGTGGACGACGCCGCTGTCGAGGTGCTCGATCGGGCCGTCCTCGTCGCCGGCGAACTGCAGCAGCGGCTCGCCGCTTCGCCGGTCATGCTTGGTGATGGTGCGGTTGTTGACGGCGTAGAAGTACCGCCCGTCGACGGCCACGCCCTGGTTCGCGTCGAACGCGTCGTAGCGCGCGACCTCGGTACCCGGCAGCACCTGGTCGGCGCCGGACGCGGCCGTCTTGGGGGCGGTCGGTGCAGCGGGTGCGGCCGGTGCGGCCTGCGCGGACACCAGCAACGTTCCCAGCGCGGCGGCGGTCGTCGCGACGGCGAACGCGGTGGCGACCTTCCTGCGGCGGATCATGGGTCCTCCGGTGGCTCGATGGTGTGGCTCGGTGGTGGGGCGGGTGGTGGCACAGAAGCCTCGAACCCGCCCGGAGCCGGCGTGGGAACGCGCCCCGGCGGCCGGATGAAACGTCCATGAACGACGCGCTCAGGCGGGTTCCCAGCTGCGCTCCTGGCGCACCCACCGCCGCCCGCGCGCGGAGCCGTCCAGTACGGCCGCGGTGAATCCGTCCAGGTGGGCGAGGACGTCGTCGAACCGTTCGGGCAGCTCGTCGAGGCGCTGCCGGCGCCGCCAGAGCGCCCACCGCGGCTGTGCGAGCTCGGCGAAGCTGGCCGATCGCAGTGTGGCTCCATGAAGCTCTACCCCGCGATGACCGGCGACCGTCTCGACCGCGGACACCAGCTCCGCGCCGTCGTGGTCGTGGCGCAGCTTCTCCGCCACGACCATGCCGAGCGGGTAGCCGAGCAGGCGGATCGACCCGCCGAGCAGCCGGGGGAGCTCGACCATGCGCGGCCCGGGGTGGATCGGGTCGCCCAGGTTCACGTCGACGTGGAAGGGCAGCTTCGCCCGCTCGAGCACGCACGGCACGGACACCCGGACCCCGCCGTACTCGGCGTCGTCGCGGATCGTCGCGGCGGCCGCGGCGTCGCCGTCGAACAGCAGTCCGTCGTCGACGGTGACGGCGGCGATGCGCTGCACGGTGGCCAGCACGTCGTCGGGCGTGCCGCTCAGGCCGATGCCGGCGACGTCGATGTCGCGGGTCGGCCGGCGGGTGTCGAACGCGGCCAGCAGGACGCCGCCCTTGAGGACCAGCGATTCGGCGTACGGCGAGCGCGTCAGCCGGTCGAGGAAGCCCTCGAGCGCGTAGAGCTGGAGCAGTGCGCCGGTGTCGCTGCCGCCCGCCTTGGCCTGCCGGCGCAGCTCCAGGTAGGCGCGGCCGCCGACGGTGTCGCGGGTCGGGCGCCGGGGCTGGTTCACAGCAGGACCTCCAGGGCGTGGCGGAGCGGCGCGACGGCGCCGGGGAAGTGGCCGGCGAGCTCCAGCAGCCGGGCCGGCCGCGAGCCGCGGCGGCCCGACCAGCGCCGGAGCGCCTCGTAGGCCTCGTCTGCGCCCACGACGTGCCGCAGCCGGAAGGTGTCGACGAGGGTCCGCTCAGCGCTGTACAGGCCGAGTCGCAGGTCGGTGTCGACGGTGAGGGACTCGCGGCCGAGCTCGAACGTCGCCGGCGCGAAGGCGTGCCAGCTGACCGGCCCGGAGGTGGCCGGGAAGCGGTGGCCGCGGGGCAGCGCCAGATGGGGAGCCGGCGGGATTGCGTCGCTGAGGCCGTGCTCGACCAGGGCGCTGGTCAGGCACAAGGTGGCGACGGGCACCCGGGCGGCGACCTCGGCGAGCGTCGGGTCGACGAGGGCGGCGTCGGCGCGGCGGTACAGGCCGCGGCCGAGCGCCTCGATGACGCCGGCGTCGCGGAGTCCGTACAGCGCCCGGTGATGCAGCCCTGCCGCGGTGGCCTCGCTGTAGGTGAAGGTGGCCGGCAACCGGCGCAGGGCTGCCAGGGCGCGCTCGGTGGCGTCGTGCCGACTCTCAGTCATGAAAGAAAGTGTAGACATCGTTCCTCCGGGTGTCGACGTTTCCTCTCGCGGTCAGCCGACCGCGACGGCGTCGATCTCGAGGAGCCAGTCCTCGGAGTAGATGTCGGTGATGATGATCGTGAGCGCCGGTCGGTGGTCGCCGAGGACCTCCTGGCGGATGCGGCTGTTGGCCTCGCGGTAGCGCCGGTCGGACAGGTAGGTGGTGACCTTGGCGAGGTGCTCGGCGCCCATGCCGGCCTCGGCCAGGACGGTGAGCACGTGCCGCCAGGTGAGCCGGCACTGCTCCTCGAACTCCGGCGGCACCCGGCCGTCAGCGTCGGCCCAGGGGACCTGGCCGCTGACGTACACCGTGCGGCGGGCGCCGGTGATCAGCGTGCCGTGGGTGTAGTTGCCGCTCGCCGCGGGCAGGGCGGCGGGGTCGAGCCGTTCGATGGTCATGCGGGCTCCTTCGCGACGTGCATGGCGGTGTAGTAGACGCACTCGGCGGCGCCGGGATTGGCGAACTCGTGCACGGCGTCGCCCGCGTAGTAGAGGGCGTCGCCGGCGGCGAGCCGGTGCCTGACGCCGTCGACGGTGACGGTGAGCTCGCCGGCCTCGACGGCGATGTACTCGCGCGAGCCGGCGGCGTGCGCGGCGAACGAGCCGAGCACCACGCCGGGCGGGATGGTCGTGCGGATGAACTCGAACTCGACGCCGGGCAGCGTGGGGGAGAGGATGCGCCGCTGCCACCCGCCGGCGTCGGTGATCGTCCGCTGGTCGGCGGCCCGCCGGACGATCACCCGCTCGGGCCGGTCCTCGCCGAGCAGCCGCGCGACGGTAACGCCCAGCGCC
Source organism: Jiangella alkaliphila (assembly GCF_900105925.1). Classification (NCBI taxonomy): domain Bacteria; kingdom Bacillati; phylum Actinomycetota; class Actinomycetes; order Jiangellales; family Jiangellaceae; genus Jiangella; species Jiangella alkaliphila. Next base: position 3,529,733 of record NZ_LT629791.1, read on the forward strand.
GTCGCCAGCCGGGCCAGCACGAGCACCGTGGGGATCTTGGCGCCGCGCTCGATGTCGGAGATCATGCTCCGGCTCACCCCGCTGGCGGCGGCCAGCGCCTCCAGGCTCAGCTCGCGCTGGTGCCGCTGCGCCTTGAGCCGGATGCGCAGTCGTTCCGGCAGATCGTCGTCCTCCATGGCGGAAGCATATCCGCTATCGCGTCTACTCGCTCTCGCCCATGATCATCAACCTTTCTGGTCGTCAGGGCAGCACAGAAGGTTGATGATCATGGAGCGGATGGCTGGGCGCGGATTGACATGGAACGGCATGCCACCGGAGGGTGAGCGAGGCCCGTCCACCCACCGAGGAGCGCCCGCGTTGATCGAGCACATCGAGCCCGACCCCGAGAACCCGCCGTCCGTGCCGCTGTCGTCGGCGGTCCGGGTGGGCCGGCTGCTGTTCGTGTCCGGCCAAGTGTCGACGGAGCCGGGCGTGGGCATCGTGGCGGACACGTTCGACGGCGAGTTCCACCGGACGATCCGCAACCTCGAGGAGATCCTCGCCGCCGCGGGAGCGACGCTCCGCGACGTCGTGCAGGTGCGGGCGTTCCTGCGCGACGAGGAGGCGCGGCCCCGTTTCAACGAGCTGTACGCGCAGACGTTCCAGCCGCCGTACCCGGCGCGCACGACCGTCGGCAACCACTTCTCGTTCATCCAGATCGAGATCGACTGCGTGGCCGTGCTGCCCGACGGAGTCGACCCCACGGTGTGACCCCGGGCGTCACAAAGCCGCATATGGATGAGAAAGGCTTCACGTCGCCGCTGGTGGCAGCGTCGATCGCCGGTATTCCGCGCGACGCCGGGCGTTCACCGAGTTTTCATCGATAACGCCCGCGTGGCGGCTTTATCGATCTTTCGTGACATTTTCCCGCCATATAATGGTCCTTACCGTTCGGCGTCGAGTCTGGGGCGGATCATGACGCGACGGAGCAGTGAACCGACCGACGAACCACATCACCGAGGCACCCGGCGGCACCCCGGTTCCGCCGCCGGGAACCCGGCCGGCGACGACAACGACGGCCATGACGGCCATGAAGCGCGGGCCGCGCGCGCTGCCGAACGGGCCGCTCGCGCGGAACGCGCCGCCGAACGGGCCGAGCATGTCCGGCGGCAACAGGCCGACGCCGCGGACATGACCAGCGCGGTCGCCGCGCGGGTCGCCGAGCTGGAGTCGATCCTGGTCGACGGCCTCGCCGTCGGCGGGCCGGTGTACATCGACCAGCTCCGGCACGCGTACCGGCCATGGCCGTTCGTGCCCGACCGTGCGCTGGTCACCGCCGCCGAGAAGCCGGCGTGGGACGACTACGCGCCGCCCCCGATGGGCTGGCTGGCCCGGGTGCTGACCGGCGGCCGCCGAAGGGCCGCCACGCAGGCCCGTGCCAGGTTCGGGCGGGCCGTCCGCGCGCACCGCGAGCACGAGGAGCTGCGGCTGGCCGCCCTGGCCGAGGCCGAGCGACGGCATGCGGTCGCCGAGGCGTCGCGGCGCGAGCAGATCGACCGCCACAACGCGCAGGTCGACCAGGTCGAGCTGGGTGTCGAGGCCGGCGACGCTCGCGCGGTCGCGGACTACTACCAGCTGCTCATCGAGGCGGCGCCGCTGCCCGACGGCCTGCCCGCGGCCGTCGACGTCGCGTACCGGCCGGACGAGCGACGGTTGCTGGTGGTGCGCGAACTGCCGACGGTGGAAATCGTCCCCGTCGTCCGCGAATACCAGTACGTGCGGTCGCTGGACAAGGTCGCGCCGCGGCTGCGCACCGCCAAGGACATCCGCCGCCTCTACTCCGGCGTGGTGGCGCAGCTGGTCCTGCGCACGCTGCACGCGGCGTTCGAGGCGCAGCCGCCGGGGCTGGTCGACGAGGTCGCCGTCAACGCGCACGTGTCGACCCGCAACCGCGCGACCGGGCGGTCGGAGCATCCGTGCCTGGTCAGCGTCACCGCCACCCGCGAGCAGTTCGGCGACCTCGTCCTGACCCGCCTCGAACCGCGGGAGTGCCTGCGGCACCTGTCCGCCGTCGTGTCGCCGCACCCGTGGGACCTGGAGGCCGTCCCGCCGATCTTCGACCCCGACCTGTCCCGGTACCGCGTGGTCGAGCCGCAGGACGCCGCCGCGCTGCTGGACGGGCGCCCGGTGCTGCTCCAGCTGCGGCCGGTCGAGTTCGAGCACCTCGTGCGCCAGCTGTTCGAGGCGATGGGCATGCGTGCCTGGACCACGCAGGCCTCCGCCGACGACGGCGTCGATGCGGTCGCCGTCAACACCGACCCGATCATGGGCGGGGTCTGCGTCGTGCAGGCCAAGCGCTACCGCAAGGTCGTCCCGCCCGACGCCGTCCGCGCGCTGGCCGGCGCGATGGACGACAAGCGGGCCGGCCGCGGCGTCCTCGTGACGACGTCGTGGTTCGGCCGGGCGACGCACGAGTTCGCGGCCCGGCACGGGCGCATCCAGCTGATCGACGGAGGTCAGCTGGAGCACCTGCTCGCCGAGCATCTCGGCCTGCAGGTCACCATCGGCCCGCTGGAGCGGCCGATCCCGCGGCAGTCCGGCCGGTCCGGCCGGTCGCCGGACGTCGCCCCGCCGGCCGTGAATCCGCCGCCGTTGTGAGATCGATGCGGAAATGATCTTGCGTTCGCGCTGCTGGTCCGCCAATGTCTTTCGTGACAATCCGGTTGTCGCAGGGCAAAAGGAGGACTCACCGGATGAAACGCGTCATCTCAGCTCTTGCCTTCGTCCTGTTCCTGCTGCTCGGTTTCGCCGCGCCCGCGGCCGCCGGCGGCGACTCCGATCCGACGATCGACGACGACCGCATGGCCGTGTCGGCCGGTCCGTGCGGCGGGTCGTACCGCCACGTCGGGCACTACCCGATCGGCTCGTCACCGGTGCTCGGCTACATGGACGTCTACTGGTCCGGCACGGCGAAGCGCAACTGCCTGGTCGTCAACCACTCCAGCGCCACCTACGGCACCAAGCTGTACACCGAGGCGAGCATCTGGCCGTACGGCTCGGCGGCACCCTCCTGCCCCAACAGCGTCGGCTGCGACGGCGGCATGTACAGCTACTACGCCGGCCCGGTCTACACGCCGGCGGGTGTGGACATGTCGAACCGCTGCCTCAACCTCAAGGGCGTGGTCGACTGGACGACGGCCACGCGCACCCGGGTGCACTGCGGCTGACGAGCATCGCGCTGGCGTCAGCGGGCGGTACGGGCGCGCAGCTCGGCCAGCCGGCGGGCGGCGTACGCGGGCTCGGCGACCCAGCAGGTGGCCACCTCCCAGGCGACGCCGGCCGTCACCAGGTCGGTACGGTCGATCGGCACCGGGACGTCGACGTCCTCGGGGAGGTGGGCGAAGTCGAGCCACGGCAGGTCGACGCGTGACTCGTCCCAGTCGATCAGCGTGACGCGGTCGCCGTCGACCAGCACGTTCCCGGCGCCGAGGTCGCCGTGGACGGCGCACGGCGGGGCGGGCGGGAGCCGCCGCCAGCACGCGCGGACCAGCTCGGCGGCGTCGTCGGGCAGCGCGGTCAGGTCGACGTCACCGCCGCGCGACGCCGTCAGCAGGGCGGTGCTGCTCGCGAACCCCGGCCGCTGCGGCCAGTCGCGCGTGCAGTCGTGAACAGCGGCGGCCGCCGAAACGACCCGCCGCCAGTCGTCGGCCGTCGACGGGGGCCCGCCCGGGACGAACGGGTGCACGAGCACGCCACCGTGCTGACGCCGACCGTCGTCGGCGGGCACCACTCCGGCGACGGCGACACCGTGTGCGGCGAGGTGCTCCAGGAGGTCGAGCTCCCAGCTCAGCGACGGTTCCGCGCGGCCGGACACGCGCACCACGAACCGCTCGCCGCCACGCCGGGCGAGGAACACCGGATTGCGGGCGCCGCCGCGCAGCGGCTCCAGCAACTCGAGGCCACCCCAGGCGCTGACGTCGGGCACCATCCGGACGTTCTACCAGGAACGGCGCTCGGTTACGCTCCGTCCATGATCCGGCACACGGTCGCCTTCCGCCTTCGTCACCCCGCCGGCTCGGAGCAGGAGCGCGACTTCCTGCGCGCCGCCCTCGCGCTGGCGGACATCCCCGGCGTCGAGCGGTTCGAGCAGCTGCGGCAGACCAGCCCGAAGAACGAGTTCGCGTTCGGCTTCTCCATGGATTTCGCCGACCAAGCGGCCTACGACGGCTACAACGAGCACCCGGTGCACGTCGCGTTCGTCGCCGACCGGTGGGTGGCCGAGGTCGATGACTTCCTCGAGCTCGACTACGAGCCGATCGGCTGAGCCGGCCCCGGTGCCGCGACGGTGACGTCCCGCGCGCCGGTGCGCGCGGCAGCGGCCAGGAACGCCGCGGGCTGCAGCCCCGGCCAGAGGTGCGTCAGCATGATCCGCCGGGCACCGGCGGCGACGCCCTGCTCGGCCGCCTCGACGGCGCTGCACAGCAGCCCGGCGTCCTCGTGCGGGACGGCGTCGGGGTAGGTCGCCTCGACGAGCAGCAGGTCGGCGTCGCGGGCCAGCTCGACGAGGGCCGGGTCCGGGCCGGCGTCGCCGCTGTAGGTCAGGGTCGCGCTGCCGTCGGTGATGCGCATGCCGAGGTTCGGCACGAAGTGCGGCAGCGACGCCGTCGCGACGTCGAACGGCCCGACGCGGACGCCGTCACCGTCGGTGAGCGTCGCCAGCTCGACGGCGCCGGCCACGGACCGGATGGAGTCTAGCGCCAGGACGGCATCGACCGCGCCCGCCGGGGCGTACACGGGCAGCGGCGCCGGCGGCTCGTCGCTCAGCGCCCGGGCCCGGAGCAGTGGGCTGAGGTCGGCGCAGTGGTCGGGATGCCCGTGGGAGACGACGACGGCGTCGACCGCGGCGGCGTCGATCGTCGCCAGCAGCCGGGGGAGCACCGCGTACCCGGGATCGACGAGCAGGCGGAAGCCGTCCCGTTCGAGCAGGTAGCCGCCGCACGCCTGGCCGGCCGCCGGCCAGGCGCCGCAGCCGCCGAACACGGTGAGCCTCATCGCAGCGCCGCCAGCAGGCCGTCCAGCCGGTCGCGGGTGTGCTGGTCGTCGAGCATCTCGCCGATCCACGCCTCGGAGTGCGACCGGCCGCGCGAGCGGTGGTTCGGCCGCAACCACTCGGTGGCCGCGATCTCGGCGATGTGCCCGAGCACAGCGATCAGCATGGAGAAGTCGCCGCTGGCGGTGACGCGGCCAGGGCCGCCGGCCTCCGCGTAGGCGCTCGCCAGGGCGCGGGCCCGGCCGGGATCGGTGCGGCCGAACTCGAACAGCGCGACCGCGAGCTCCTGTGCCGGGCCGGCCGGGCCGCTGTTCTCCCAGTCGATGACGCACACGCCGCCAGAGGCCGTCGAGACGAGGTTGTCGGCCATGAGGTCGCGGTGGCAGGTGCGCAACGCCGCCGGGGGAGTGAGCCACGACTCCAGCTCGACCAGCTCGTCGCGCACCGCCGCCAGGCGGCCGGCGAATGGTGCGCCCTCAGCGTGCAGCTCCGCGATCAGCTCGTCCCACCGCGGCGCGCCGACGGGGTCGAGGTACCAGCGGTCGGGGTCGGTGATGGGCCCGGCGTGTTCGGCGCCCGGCACCAGGTGGGTCGCGGCGACAGCGGCGCCGACCAGCTCGGGGTCGAGCAGCGGATCGGGCTCGCCCAGGTCGATCCACTCGTAGACCCGCAGCCGGACCCCGTCGACGACGGCGAACAGGGTGCCCTCGGCGGTGCGGCGGATGCGCGGCGCCGGGACGCCCGAGGCGGCGGCGGCCTCCTGGAACGCGGCCGCCGGGGCGAGCGCGGCCTCGTCCTCGTGCCGGAACGGGACCTTGACCGCCCACCGTCCGTCCGACGTGACGAGCCGCCAGACGACGCCCTGCTTGCCGCGTGCGACCGGGCCGTCGGACAGCGCCGCACGAGCGCCCAGGTCGAAGCGGTCGGCGATCGCGGCGGCGTCCACCGCGCCACTCCATCACAGCGCCGACGGCGTCAGCCAGCGAGTTCCGCGACCGGCCGCTCAGGCGTCAAGATCGTCAGCCGCGGCGTGACACCCGGCCAGGCCCTGGTGAGGTCGGCCGCCAGGGCCGTGAGCAGCGCCTCGACGTCGGCGGCGGCGCCAGGGTGCAGCGCCTCGGACACGATCAGCACGTCGCGGGTCTCCGGCCGGACGATCGACGTGCCGCTCTGCTTGTGCGTCCAGCGCCGGGCATGCGCCTGACCGGCCTCGTCGGCGAAGATCACCTCGCCGGGCACCGGCCGCTCCACCTCGCCGCCGAACGACGCGTACGTCTCGTCGCCCTGCGCCCGGCAGACCTCGAGGTCGCCCTTGACGCGGTCGCGGTCCAGCGCGGCGACCGGGATCGCGGCCGCCGCCGACGCCGCGTTGCACAGGTCGACCAGCGGGTGGATCCGCGGCAGAGTGCCGTCCTTCCCCAGCCGGCGCAGCAGCGACTCCGAGGCGCACCGGTACTGCGTCGGCTTCACGCCCATCGCGGCGAACGTGCGCCGCCAGGCCTGCAACTGGGGGAGCGCGCTGGCCGGCCCGGCGGCGAGCAGCTCCTGTGCCCGCTCGAGGTACCGGTCGACGGCGTCGTCGGGCGCGGCCCGGTCGCTGACGCCGTCGACGGAGAGGACCCCGGCGGCCAGGGTGGGGTGGTCGGCCCAGATCTCCGGGGCGTGACGGAACCGCATGCGGGCATCCTGCGTGCCGACGCCCGGGACGCGACAGGGCCAGCCGGGCGTCCGTGCACTGGGCCAGACGGTTGGATACAGTCACTGTAATGAAAGGTTTCGAGGGGAGGTCGCGCTCGTCACCGGGGCGAGCCGCGGCATCGGCGCCGCGACGGCGCGGGCGTTCGCGGCCGCCGGGGCGGCGGTCGTGCTGGTGGCACGCGACGCGGACGCGCTGGCGGCGGTGCGGGCGGGCATCGAGGCGGACGGCGGGACGGCGCTGGTCGTCGCGGCCGACCTGACGAGGGCCGACGACGCGGCGCGGATGGCCGAGCCCGCCGTCGAGCGGTTCGGCCGGCTCGACGCCGCCGTCAACGCGGCCGCGGCGCACGGCGGCCGGCCGACGCCGCTGGCCGGGCTCGCCGTCGAGGAGTGGGACCGGACGATCGCGGTCAGCCTGCGCGGCGCGTTCCTGTCGCTGCGCGCCGAGATCGCCGCGATGGTGCCGTCCGGCGGCGGCGCGATCGTCAACGTCGCGTCGACGACCGGCTTCGAGGCGGTGGCCGGGCTGGCGCCGTACGTGGCCGCCAAGCACGGGCTGATCGGGCTGACCAAGACCGCCGCGCTCGACCACGCCGCCGACGGCGTCCGCGTCAACGCCATCGCGCCCGGGCCGACGCACACCGAGCAACTGGACCGCGCCGGCCCCGCCGCCCGCGAGCGCGTCGCCGCCGCCGTCCCCGTCCACCGGCTCGGCACCCCGGACGAGGTGGCGGCCGCGGCGCTCTGGCTCTGCGGCGACCAGGCCGCGTTCGTCACCGGCGCCACCCTCGCCGTCGACGGCGGTCTGCTGGCGGGTCAGCCGCCGTTCGGGGCTTCTGTCCGATCCCGCGAGTAGCGTCCGCCCGGCAGGCGGCACAGGGGGTGCGGCCTGCGCGGTTCGGGTGGGACCGCCACGACGCAGGGGGGATCCATGAACGAGCAGCAGTGGGCCGAGGGCTGGTACCAGGACGGGCAGGACCCGGCGGTGGACCGGTGGTGGGACGGCACCCGCTGGACCGGTGCGACGCGGCCCCGAGGCGGGCCGGCCGCCATGACGGCGCAGCGGCCGATGCCGGCCACGGTGGGCGTCGCGGAGCCGCCGAAGAAGCGACACCGCCTCCGCAACGCCGTCCTCATCGTCATCGGGGTGATCGCGCTGATCGTGATCGTCCAGGCCGCCGGCGGCGGGGACGACCCCGAGACGCCGGCGACGACGCAGGAGGAGGACGCCGCCGCGCCTGCGGGAGAGGAGCCGGCGGCGGAGGAGCCGGCGGAACCGGCCGAGGAGGCGGCTCCGGGACTCGGCGACCCGGCCGAGGACGGCGACTTCACCTTCGTCGTCGACGCCGTCGAGGACGGGCCGGAGCGGATCGGCGACGACGCCTTCGGGGTCAGCCCGCAGGGCCGGTTCGTCTACGTGACCATCACCGTCACCAACCACGGCGACGCGCCCGGGTCGTTCTTCGGCGACAACCAGTACCTCATCGACACCGAGGGCCGGAAGGCGAGCGCCGACGCCGAGGCCGCCATCTACCTGCCCGAGTCGCAGTCGCTCTACGAGGAGATCAACCCCGGCAACACGCTGACCGGGACGGTCGTCTTCGACATCGCGGCCGACGCGGTTCCGGCCGCCGTGGAGCTGCACGACTCGTTGTTCTCCGGCGGCGTCACCGTCAGCCTTTCGTAGCGGCGGGGCGGAAGTCCATGATCCAGTCGGTCTTCCAGGGCGCCTCCTCGTCGAACTGGTAGGACTGCTCCCAGCGGGCGGTGCCGGGGGTGTGGGTCCAGACGAACCGCACCCGCGCCGCCCGGCCGTCGCGCTCTTCGGAGCCGTAGAAGACGCCGACGCCGTCCTCGAAGCGGCCCTCCATGGGCGAGTCGAAGTCGCCCGGGCGGCGGGAGGTCGTCCAGAAGATGCGCCACAGGTCGGCGACCGGGTCGTAGAGCCGGACGGTCGCCGCTTCCCATGGCGCGTAGCCGGGCAGCCCGGCGAAGCTGAACGCGTCGACGTTGCCCAGGCCGCCGAGGATGGGCCCCGCCTGGCACGTCGTCGGGAACTCGACCCAGGAGGTGTCGTCGTCGAGGTCGGGAGGCCAGCGGTTGCGCACGTCCCACCGCCCGAACAGGAAGTCGAAGTCGGCGTCGCTCATGGGCCCACCCAAGCACCCGGCACCGACAAGGTCGGTGGCGCGACCGCTACCGGGGCACGTCCGCGTGCGAGGGCACCTGGTTCCCGTCGATGGACGCTCGATCGGCCGCACTCAGCCCGGCCGCGGCGAGCAGCCGCTGGACCATGGCGTTCTTGCGATGCCCGTAATCGTCGATGTCCGCGGCGTCGGCGCCGGCCCGGCGTTTCACCGCCGCGTACTCGTCGCGCAGGGCGGCGTCGCGGCGGAGCACGTCGCGGACCGCCAGGTGGTTGCGCAGCGCCAGCGACCCGTCGACGATCACGTAGGTGTTCGTGCCGGCCAGCCGCTCCGGCTCCTTGAACGCCCACCGCAGCGGGATGCCGAGCTCGCCGAGCGGGCGGAAGCCGAGCCCGGCCAGCACGTCCGACGTCCGGGCGACGTCGGCGCGCGCGACCACGATGTCGCAGTCGATGACGGGCTTGGCGGCCAGGCCGGGCACCGACGTGCTGCCGACGTGCTCGATCGCCACCACCGGCACGCCGCCGGCCGCCATCGCCGCCGCGTACTCGTCGCGCAGCCGGGTGAACCGCTCGGGCCACTGCGGGTCGTGGTCGACGACGGTGATCATCCGCCGCAGCCTAGCTCGACGGCTCCATCCCCTGGTGGCCGCCCCGCGAGGGGCGTACGTTCGACCAAGGGGGGTGATGGTCATGTTGAGTGACTATCCGGTCTACGCCACGATCGCGACGGGCGATCTGGCCCGCGCACGGGCCTTCTACGAGGGGACCCTGGGGTTCAGTCCCGATATGGAGGACGCCACCGGGGGCATCCTCTACGGGTCGGGCCTGACACGGTTCCTGCTCTACGCGAGCGAGTTCGCGGGCGGGCCGCCGCAGACGGTGGCGACCTGGGTCGTCGACGACGTCGATGCGGCGGTCGACGAGCTGGCCGGCAAGGGCGTGACGTTCGAGCAGTACGACCTGCCCGGGCTGAAGACCGACGAGCGGGGGATCGCCGAGCTGGGGCCCTTCCGCGGCGCCTGGTTCAAGGATCCGGACGGCAACATCCTGAACGTCGGCACGGCCCCGGTGACCTGAGGCCGCGCCCGTCCGCTATCGCACGCTACGGGTGATGACGGGCGGCCCCGTCCAGGGCACGCTGGTGCGCGAGTCCTGGACGGGGGTGCCTGATGGTGGAGACGAGCGATTCCCTCCCGGCCCGGGAGGCCGCGGCGGCGTCCGGGCTGATCCTGCTGACGCTGGCGTCGGGACAGTTCCTGATGGCGCTGGACAGCTCGGTGATGAACGTGTCCATCGCCACCGTCGCCGCGGACCTGGGCACGACCGTGACCGGGATCCAGTCCGCCATCACCTTCTACACGCTGGTGATGGCGTCGCTGATGATCACGGGCGGGAAGATCGGCGAGATCCTGGGCCGCAAGCGCGCCTTCGCCATCGGCTGCGTCATCTACGGCGTCGGCTCGCTGACGACCTCGCTGGCGCCCGACCTGACGGTGCTGCTGATCGGCTGGTCCGTGCTGGAGGGCGTCGGCGCGGCCCTGATCATGCCCGCGATCGTCGCGCTGATCGCGTCGAACTTCGACCGCGGCGCCCGTCCTCGGGCGTATGGCCTGGTCGCGGCGGCCGGTGCGATCGCCGTCGCGCTGGGCCCGTTGATCGGCGGGACGCTGACGACCTACGCGTCGTGGCGGTGGGTGTTCGCGGGCGAGGTGCTGATCGTCGGCGCGATCCTGGTGCTGACTCGGCGGATGGCCGACGTGCCGGGCGACCGCTCCGCGCGGCTGGATCTCGCCGGCACCGCGTTGTCGGCGCTGGGGCTCGGCCTCGTCGTGTTCGCCGTCATCCGGTCCGGGACCTGGGGGTTCGTGAACCCGAAGGCGGGCGGCCCGGACTGGCTCGGCCTGTCGCCGGTGATCTGGCTGCTCCTCGCCGGCGTCCTGGTGCTGCTCGGGTTCGTCGCGTGGGAGCGGCGGCAGCGCGACGCCGGCCGGCCGATCCTGTTCGACCCGGCGCTGCTGCGCAACGACGCACTTCGCGGCGGGCTGGTCTCGTTCCTCTTCCAGTACGTGGTGCTCGCCGGGACGTTCTTCACCGTGCCGCTGTTCCTCTCCGTCGCGCTCGGCCTGTCCGCCGTCGAGACGGGCGTGCGCATCCTGCCGCTCTCGCTGGCGCTCCTCGCGACCGCGCTCGGGATCCCGAAGCTGCTCCCTGACGTGTCGCCGCGGCTCGTGGTGCGGGCCGGATTCCTGTCGATGTGCGCGGGCGTCCTGTGGCTGGCAGCGGCGCTCGAGCTCGGCGTCGGGCCGGAGGTCGTCACCTGGCCGCTGATCCTGACCGGGCTGGGCATCGGCGCGCTGGCGTCGCAGCTCGGCAGCGTCACGGTGTCGTCGGTGCCGGACGAGCGCAGCGACGAGGTGGGCGGCGTCCAGAACAGCGTCATGTTCCTCGGGTCGTCCATCGGGACGGCGCTCGCCGGCGCCGTGCTGGTGGCGGCGCTGACGACGTCGTTCCTCGACAACGTCCGCGACGATCCCGCCGTACCGGAGCAGCTGAGCACCCAGGCCGAGGCCGAGCTGGCCGGCGGCGTGCCGTTCGTCTCCGACGACCAGCTCGCTCAGGCGCTCGACGACGCCGGCGTCCCCGCGGACGTCGCCGGTGCGATCGTCGACAGCAACGCCGACGCGCGCATCGACGGGCTGCGCTCGGCGCTCGCGCTGCTGGCCCTGATCGCGCTCGTCGCGCTGTTCGCGGCACGCAACATCCCGCGCCGCCAGCCTGGCGCGGCAGCACCCGGCCGACCCCTGACCTAGAGCAGCCGCTGCGCCCGGACGCCGGCCTCGAACCGAGTGCGAGCACCCAGCCGCGCCATCAGCTCGGCGACCCGGCGGCCGACGGTGCGGCTGCTGACGCCGAGCTGGCGGGCGATCGCGTCGTCCTTGAGGCCGGCGGCCAGCATGGTCAGCAACCGTCGGTCGACGTCGCGGTCCGCGCCGCCCTCCGCGCGGCCCTCCGCCGTCGAGGGGACGAGCGGCATGGCCTGGTCCCACAGCAGGTGGAACAGCTGCGCCAACGCCTCGACCAGTGCGCTCTCGCGCACCACGAGCGCGCTGCCGCGCAGCTGGTCCATCGCGAGCGGCAGCAGCGCGATCGACCGGTCGGACACGGCCAGCTTGATCGGGACCTGCGGGTGGACCCGCGACCGCTCTCCGGCCTCGGCCGCGGCGAGTGCGACGTCGACGCCGCCTGGCAGCGCCAGCGACTCGGGGGCGTAGATGACACGCACGTCGACCTGCGAGCGCAGCAACTGCCGCTCCCGCGAGTCGGACTCGGCTACTTCGGCGACGTAGGGCGGCCGGTCCAGCACCAGCAGCTCGCGCTCGGTCCCGCTCTGCAGCTGCGCGTAGCGCGCCGCGATCGCCGGCTGCCCGACGACGACCTCGACGAGGTTCTCCGGCCGGTACCGGGTCGGCGACTGCATCTGCGCGACCAGGGCGACCGCCGCCGTCCGCGCCCGCTCCAGCTCGGCCTGCCGGCGCGCGACCAGCACCTCCACCGCGACGTCGGGCCGGGTGGGGATCAGCCGGGCCGGGCGGTGCGCCGTCCGGCTGAGCAGGCCCAGGTCCTCCAGCCGAGCCACGGACCGGCGGATCGCCGCCTGATCGCGCGCGGTCCCGGCCGCGAGCTCGGCCACCGTGCACTCCGGGGTGTGCAGCAGGGCGCGGAACACGGCCTCGTCGTCGGGCTGGACGCCCACGCTCTCCAGCATGCGTGTCATGCTACGGCGATCTGGCTGGTACCCGACATGTCTGGAATCAGACACGCGAAGACGTGGACGGCCGAAACACAGTGCCGATAGACACCATGGGATGCGCCGCCGACTGCTCTCCGCGATCTCCGTCCTCGCCCTCCTGCCGGGTCTCTGGGCCGCGTCGGGTGCGGCGTCCTCCGCCGACGCCCCGCCCTCGACCTCCGCAGGCGTTGCCGGTGACCGCCCGGCCACGACATCGGTCACGCTGATCACCGGCGACGTCGTGAACGTGACGGAGCTGGCCGGCGGGACGCGCGCCGTCGACGTCGTCCCGGCGCCGCGGCCCGGCGGGCGCGCCCCGAGCTTCCTCACCGTCGAGCGCGACGGCGACCTGCATGTGATCCCCGACGACGTCCGCGCGCTCGTCCCAGCCCGCCTCGACCCGGCCCTGTTCAACGTCACCGCGCTGGTCGAGCAGGGCTACGACGACGCCGCCTTCGACTCGCTGCCCCTCATCGTGAGCCACGACGGCGGACGTCTCACCGGCCTGCCGGCGGCACAGATCACCGGCCGGCTGGAGAGCATCGACAGCACCGGCGTCCGGATCGACAAGGACGACACGGACGAACTCGGCGCGGCGCTGGTCGCACTCGCCGAGTCCGGCGGCTCGAACGGCCGGTCGGCCGCGACCACGACACCGTCCGAGCTGGCCGGCGTCGAGAAGATCTGGCTCGACGGCCGGACCGAGGCGGCGTTGTCCGAGAGCGCCGGCCAGGTCGGAGCACCCACCGCCTGGGCCGCGGGCCTTGACGGCAGCGGCATGACCGTTGCCGTCCTCGACACCGGCATCGACGCCGCCCACCCGGACCTCGCGGGCACCGTGGTCGGCGAGCACAACTTCAGCTGGAGCGAGACGGCGGCCGACGGGGTCGGGCACGGCACCCATGTGGCCTCGATCATCGCCGGCACCGGAGCGGCGTCCGGCGGCCGCTACCGCGGCGTCGCCGACGGCGTGGACCTGCTCAACGGCAAGGTCTTCGACGACGGTGGTGGCGGGTTCGTCTCCTGGGCGGTCGAGGGCATGGAGTGGGCCGCCGAGCAGGGCGCCGACGTCGTCAACATGAGCCTCGGCGCCAACGGCACGGAGGGCGAGCCGATGAGCGCCGCCGCCGACGCGCTGACCGCCGAGCACGGCACCCTCTTCGTGGTTTCCACCGGCAACAATGGCTGCGCCGAGTGCGTCAGCCACCCGGCCGCCGCCGCATCGGCGCTGTCGGTCGGCGCGGTGACCAAGTCCGACACGCTCGCCGACTTCTCCAACCGCGGCCCGATTCCGGAGACGTACGCCATCAAGCCCGACGTCACCGCACCGGGCGTCAGCATCGTCGCCGCCCGCGGCAGCGGGACCGCCATGGGCTTTCCCGTCGACGACTTCTACACGAACGCGGACGGCACCTCGATGGCGGCACCGCACGTCACCGGCGCCGCGGCCGTGCTGCTGCAGGCCGAGCCGTCGCTGGGGCCGGAGGAGCTCAAGGCCTGGCTGATGAACACCGCCCGGCCGAACGGCGACAACACCGTCTACGAGCAGGGCGCCGGCCGCATCGACATCGCGCAGGCGCTCGGCAGCCGGGTGTTCGCCCTGCCGGGCTCGGTGAGCTTCGGGCATCTCCCGTGGCCGCACGACGACCGGGCCGCCGTCGGCCGCACAGTGACCTACCGCAACCCGACCGGCGCCGACCTCGTCCTCGACCTGTCCGTCGACGTCGCGACGGAGCACGGCACCGCGCCGCCGGCCGGCACGCTGACCACGTCGGCGCCGACCCTGACCGTGCCCGCCGGGGGCACCGCGACCGTCGACCTGGTTCTGGACACGGCGCGCGGCGAACCCGGCCTGTACGGCGGATATCTGACCGCAAGCGGGGACGGCGGCACCACGGTGCGCACGCCGGTCGCCTACCACCAGGAGCCGCACATGGTGGAGCTCACCGTCCGCGGCATCGGCCGCGACGGCCGCCCGGCGCCGGGCAGCGCCACCGTCCTCGACGTCGAGGACGGCAGCGTCAACGCCACCCGGAACCTCGACGGCGACCCGGCCGCCCCGTGCACCGACGACGCGTACGCCGCGTCCACCTGTGTGCGCGTGCCGGTCGGCACCTACTCGGTGCTCGGCTTCGTCGACACCATGCCCGCCGGCGTCGAGCCCGGCACGTTCGGCACGCCGCTGAACCGGAGTCTCGCCGGCGATCCGGAGATGGAGATCACGGCCGACACCGAGGTCGTCCTGGACGCACGCCTCGCCACGGAGGTGCTCGTCGACACCCCGGAGCACGAGACCAAGCCGAACGTCGGCGCGGCGATGGCCATCGCCTACCACCGCGTGCCCGAGACCGGCAGCGCCGTCGACGTCGGGCGCAGCATGTGGCCGGGCGCGATGCTGGAGGAACGCCTGTTCATGCAGCCGATGGACGCTGTGTCGACAGGTGAGTTCGCCGCATACACGCGCTGGCGACTCGAGGCGCCGCAGATCGCCGTCGACGTCGTCGGGCAGCAGGTCCGGTTGAATCCGCAGTACTACCCGGCGTCGGCGTTCAGCGACTTCTCCCGGCAGTTCCCGATGCTCGACGGCGAGCTCGAAGCCGGTCTCGTCGACGCCGGGCGGGGACGTCCGGAGGACGTCGCGGCCGCCGGCCTGGCCGGTGCCGTGGCGCTGGTCCAGCGGTCCGAGGCGATCCCGGTCGCCGAGCAGGTGAACAACGCCGCCGCGGCCGGCGCGGTCCTGGTCATGGTCGTCGACGATCTCGGCGTCGCGGGCCCGGGGTCCGCGCTGCTGGAGGTGCCGGCCGTCCGAGTGCCGGCCGAGGAGGGTGACGCGCTGCGTGGACTGCTCGCTGCCGGGCCGGTCCAGGTGGCCGCCCGCGGCGTCGTGGACAGCCCGTACTCGTACGAGCTGATCTACACCGAGGAGGGCTCGATCCCGGCCGACCTGAGCTACGTCGCGAGCACCGGCCAACTGGCCAGGGTCGACGCCGCGGTGCACAGCCAGCTGGCCGAGGAGACGACGATGACACACACCTGGTACCCGTACCAGGCGTGGGACACCAGCTCGTTCTCGCAGCCGGTGCCGGTCCGCGGTCCGCGCACGCTCGTCACGTATCTGACGGCCGGCCCGTCGCTGCGTTGGACGCACACCGGCCAGGCGCCGGAGTCGCCGTACGGAGGCAGCTTCGGCCAGTACGAGCCCACCGAACATCTCCTGCTCTTCAGTGACCTGCGCTCCTACGAGGTGGGGGCGCACTACCAGCGCAGCTGGTTCGAGCAGCCGCTCGCGCCTGGCTCGAGCCCGTTCGAGCCGCCCACCCGCACCGGCGACACCCTCACGGTGGCGCTGGGCCTTCTGGATGGCGCCGGCAACTTCGGCAGCGCCGCCACCAGCTGGTTCGACGACGGTTTCGACACCGATCTGCGGATCTACCGGGACGACCAGCTGCTGCTCGAGACGCCGTGGCAGTCGTCGGCATCGGTCGAGACGACGCCCGAGCCCGCGCGCTACCGCGTCGAGTACGAGGTGGGCAACGACTCGGCGTGGGCGGCGCTGTCGACCAGAGCCCGCTCGGTCTGGGAGTTCACGTCAGGGCGGCCCGGCGACGGGGTGCGGCGGGTGGAACCGCTGCTCACCGTGGATTACGAGGTCGACGTCGATCTGCGCAACCGGGCGCCGCACCCGCGTGAGCGCCGCGGGCCGCACGAGATCGTGCTGGCCGTCGCGCAGCACGCGGGCGCCGAACCGATTCCCGTCGACGAGGTCGCGCTCGAGGTGTCCTACGACGACGGCGCGAGCTGGCAGCGGGTCCGCAACGTGCGTGAGCGTGACGGCGGCCGGTACGTCGCGACGCTCTACGACCGCGGCGCGGCCGGTGGGTTCCTCTCGCTGCGGGTGAGCGCGTCGGACGCCGAGGGCAACACCGTCGAGCAGGAGATCATCCGGGCGTACGCATTGGGGTGATCTTGCCGGCATCGAGCGAAATCTATTGACTTTCGATCGATAGCCAGCGACAGTCGATGCGTGCCGTCCAATCATCGGGCAGTGGGCCCGCTCCGGATCCTGCTCGTGCTGCTGTTCGCCGGACTCGTGGTGGCGCAGATCGCCATCGTGCCCGGGACGCTCGCGCACCTGGCCGACGAGGAGCCTGACCTCGCCTACCTGCGGTGGCCGGCGCTGGCGTTCGGGGTCGTCGAGCTGCTGTGCGTGCAGGTCGTCATCGTCTGCACGTGGAAGCTGCTCGGCATGGTCAAGGCCGACCGCATCTTCAGCCAGGCCGCGTTCGTCTGGGTCGACACGATCGTGTGGACCATGGTCACCGCCTGGGTGCTGCTGTTCGGCGCGTTCGTGTTCGTCTCGGCGCTGCTGCGCGAGCCCGGGCTGCCGGTGCTGCTGTTCGGCTCGGTGCTCGCCGGGGGAGTGCTGGTGCTGCTGATGATCGTCATGCGGGCGCTGCTGCGTCAGGCCACGAACCTGCGCAGCGACATGGACGCGGTGATCTGATGGCCATCGTCGTGCGCATCGACGTCGAGCTGGCGAAGCGGAAGATGAGCGTCGGCGAGTTCGCGGAGCGGGTCGGCCTGACGCCGGCCAACATCGCGGTGCTGAAGAACGGCCGGGCCAAGGCCGTGCGGTTCAGCACGCTGGAAGCGATGTGCCGGGTCCTCGACTGCCAGCCCGGTGACCTGCTCGAATGGGTCGAGGACTGAGCGCGGTGGACGTCGACGTGCTGGTCGTGGGCGCCGGGCTGGCCGGGCTGCACACGGCGACGCTGCTCGCGCGGGCCGGCCACGACGTGCTGCTGGCCGAGCGGCGGCCCCGGCTCGTCGGCGCCATCCGCACGACCGGGATCTTCGTCCGGCGCACCCTCGACGACTTCGCGCTGCCGCCCGAGTGTCTGGGGCCGCCGATCCGCCGCGTCGTGCTCTACCCGCCGAGCCTGCGCCGCCCGGTCGAGCTGGTCAGCGACCGCGACGAGTACCGCGTCGGCGACATGGGGCCGCTGTACGTCGAGGCGGCCCGGACGGCGGCAGCGGCGGGCGTGCGCGTCCTGCTCGGCACCCGCTACGAGGGGCGCGGGCGGACGTCGTTCCTGCTGACGGGGCCGGACGGGCCGATCCGCGTGCGGGCGCGGTTCGTCGTCGGGGCCGACGGCGCGCGCTCGCGGGTCGCTCGCGACCTCGCGCTGGACCGCAACCGGCACCTGCTCACCGGCGCCGAGGAGGTGTTCGCCGTCCCCGCGTCGGACCGCCCGCCGACCTTCCACTGCGTGATCGACCCCGCGATCGCCCCCGGCTACCTCGCCTGGGTCGTCGACGACGGCCGGCACGCCCACGTCGGCGTCGCCGGCTACGCCGACCGGTTCCCGCACGGCATGCGGCGGGCGCTGGCCCGGTTCAGCGCGGCCGCCCCGGGGCTCGACGGCGTGCGCCGTCCGGGCGTCGATTGCGTCGATGGCGACGAGGCGGCCGAGGCCGCCGGGGTCGAGCGGCGCGGCGGCCCGATCCCGGTCGGCGGCGTCCTCCGCCGCATCAGCTGCGTCGACGGCCTGCTCGTCGGCGACGCCGCGGGGGCGGTCTCGCCGCTGACCGCCGGTGGCCTCGACCCGTGCCTGCGGCTGTCCGAGCACGCCGCTACCGTTCTCGACGAGGCCCTGCGGGCCGGCCGCCCCGACGCGCTGGCTCACTACGACGGCGGCGCGTTGCGGGCGCACTTCCGCGGCCGGCTGGCGCTGCGGCGCGGACTGGCCCGGGTGCGCACGCCCGTGGTCGCGACGGCGGCGTTCGCCTTGCTGCGCACGTCGCCCGGGCGGTCCGCCACCCGCCGCATCCTGTTCGGCGACGCGTCGTTCCCCGACCGCCCCCACCGTAAGTACTCGCGCTGAGTGGCGCCGGGAAATGATCAGGTGACGTATCGGCCCGGTGCCGCGGCGTTGTGTCACCTGATCGTCTTGTGTCCACATGCTGGAGGCGATCAGGTGACCCACGTGCCTGCCGTCCTGGCATCGGGCTCACCTGATCGTCTTCGCAGCGATGATCAGGTGACACAACGCGGATCAGGTGAGGTGCGATGGGCAGCGCCAGGCACCGTCGGCGCCGCCCATACCCGTGCGGGGCGCAAAATGCTTTGCCGGGGCGAACAGCCCGGAGTTAGCGTCGCGAGATGAAGCCGATCACCGAGGGCGACATCCGCCGCTCCTTCGTCAACTGCTCCAAGGGCGAGGCGCAGCGGCTGGCCGTCCCGCGCGACCTCGACGAGCAGCCGTGGGGCGACCTCGACTTCCTCGGCTGGCGCGCCCCCGGCGCCCCCGACCGCGGCTACCTCGTCGCCGAACGCGACGACGGCGGGCTGGTCGGCCTCACGCTGCGAGCCGCGCCGAAGTCCGCCCGCGGCTTCACCACGCGCAGCATGTGCTCGCTCTGCCTCACCACCCACACCAGCGGAGGCGTGTCCCTCATGACCGCCCGCCGCGCGGGTGAGGCCGGCCGCCAGGGCAACACCGTCGGCCAGTACCTGTGCGCCGATCTCGCCTGCTCGCTCTACGTCCGCGGACGCAAGAAGTCCATCGTCGGCGCCGAGATCGAAGAGACCATCACCGTCGACGAGAAGGTCGCCCGGGCCCGCCGCAACCTCGCCACGTTCGTCGGCACGGTGCTGTCGTAGGCGGATCAGAGCGCGGCGATCCCGAAGAGCTTGAGCACCGCCGACACCGCAGTCGCCACCGGCGTCGTCACGTCGGCCACCTTCTTGGCGGCGTCGGCGATGCCGCGTCCGAGCGCCTTCAAGGTGGTGCGGTTGGGCTTCTCCTTGGCCAGCTCGTCGGTGAACGTCGCCAGCGTGCCAGCGACCTCGCCGGCGTCGTCGGGCGCGGCCTCCTTCAACCGTGCGACGAGGTCTGCGACGCGTTCGTGCAGCTCGCCCACCCGGGCCTGCAGCTCGTCGTCGGGCCGGGCGGCGGCGAAGTTGTTGAAGCTGTCCCGCATCCGCTCCGCGTACACAGTGCCGGCCACCGGACCGTAGAACTGGCCGCTGAAGATCTGGTCGCCCACCTGCACCACTCTCCCTGAGACGTTGACCGAGGGCCGCTTGGCGTCGCGTTCGGCGAGGAACCGTTCGGCCTTCGCCCGGACCTGCCGGCGCATGCCGTCGAGCCGCGCGCGGCGGCGCACCTCGACCGCGCGCTGGCCCGATGCGACGGCGTCGAGCGCGGCGCGCAGGTCCGCCCCCTTGACGCCGAGGTAGCTCTCGCGGTTGACGACCTTGGTCGCGGTGTTGATGTAGTCCTCGAGCCGGTCGCCGTCGGGGGACTGCGGGACGTACTCCAGCGCGCCCGTGGCGACCCAGCGCAGGACGCGGTCGAGCGTCTCCTCCTGCAGGTGCTGGTGCAGGATCGCCGCCCGGACGTTGCGGCGCGGGGCCTCGGGGCGGGGCATGCCGACGCGCAGGTACCAGGTCGCGATGCCGCCGTGCCGCGTGGGTGTCGAGGCCAGCCGGAGCGGACGGCCCGCGGGCGCGGCTGCGCCGTCGTCGTCCCAGGGGGTCTCGGCGATCACGACCGGGTCGCCGGCCGCCACCAGCGTCGCGGCGACGTCCCGGCCGTGCCGCGTGGTCGCCAGCGCGTAGCGGCGGGCGAGCGAGGATCCGAGCAGGACCAGCTCCTTCTCCGCCTCGGGCCGTCCGCCCGGGACGATCGCCGGCAGCGCGAGCAGCCTGCCCACCACCTCGGCCGGCGAGATCGGCCCCCGCGCGGGATCGCGCGTCACGGTGAAGCCGATCTCGAACCGGGCCGCCGCCCCGCCGTCGCTCAGCAGCCGCCGGGACCGAAGGCTCACCATCCAGCGCCCGCCGTCGCGGCCGGCGAAGTGGCGGCGCTGGAGGGTGGGGAAGTGCACCGCGCGCCGTGCGCGGACGAACACGGCCTCGTCGGCCCAGGCCGGGTTCACCGCCCGCGGGTCGAAGGCGACCCGGCCGAAACCGCGCACGAATTCGCGGTGCGCCCGCAGCGGCGACACCCTGGGCGTGCCCCAGTCCGGCCGATCGACGACGCCGGAATCGCGCGCGAAGACCCGGCCGTCCACGATCGGGAACTGCACAAGGACCAGCATCAGGTGGGGACCCCGGGGTCATCTGGCACGAGCACCGTGGGGCTGGGATACAGCCATCATGCGACGGTCGGTTGCCGCCTCATGATCACTGCCATCTTAACGGATCATCGGACGTGCGGACGGGGCGAATCCGGCAGAACGTGCCTTGTCTCGCTAGTAGGGCGGGTGGGACTCGAACCCACGACCCAGGGATTATGAGTCCCCTGCTCTAACCGGCTGAGCTACCGCCCCGGGAGCGGCGGGCCAACGCCCGCGCCCGAGAACCTTACCCCGCCGCCCGCTCGGACATCACCCGCCGCGGGTGTGCCGGACGAGGGGAGCGGCGGGGTGGGATGAGCCGTGTCGCCGGAGCGGAACGACCTCCCAGAACGCGGCCCGGTGCGGGCGCCGGCGTGGTTGCTGGACAGGTGGCCGGGCCGGATCGCGGTCAACAGCGCAGCCGGATGTGTGCGCATCGACGTGTTCGATCGGGCGATGACGATCGCGGCGCAGCTGTTCAGCTCGGTGCTGCCGATCCTCATCCTGCTCGCGACGTGGACGGGCGCCAGCGCGGCGGACGCGACGGCGGAGGCACTGCGGATGCCGGACGAGTCGCGGGAGGTGCTCGACGACGCGGTGGTGGGGGCGTCGGACGCCGCGTTCGGTGTCGTGGGAGTGCTGATCGTGCTGGTGTCGGCGACCAGCCTGTCGCGGGCGATGACGCGCGCGTACACGGCGGTGTGGGCGCTGCCACGGCCGCGGAACCGGCTCGGGTCGGCGTGGCGGTGGCTGGCCGCGGTCGTCGCGCTCGCGCTGTCCGTCGTGCTCGTGCGCTGGCTGGGCACGCTGGGCGACCGGCTGCCGGAGCCACAGGCCTGGCGGTCGGGGACGGCGTTCGCCGCCGACGCGGCGGTCGCGGTGTTCGTGCCGTGGGTGCTGCTGGCCGGTGCCGTCCGGCCGCGGCCGCTGCTGCCCGGCGCGCTGCTGTTCGCGGTCACGATGCTCGCGGCCCGCCCGGCGTCGGCGTTGTGGCTGCCGCGGGCGCTGGAGTCCAGCGCCGAGCGGTTCGGCTCCATCGGCGTCGCGTTCACCTATCTGACCTGGCTGTACGCGGTCGCGTTCTGCTTCCTCGTGACGGCGGTCGTCGGACGGGCGATCGCGACGGACGAGGGGCGGCTGGGCCGCTGGTTCGGGTCGTGAACGAGCGGACGCCCCGGGGCTGCGGTCCCCGGGGCGTCCGTGGTCTACCTCCTGGTCAGGGCCGACCGCGAGGTCGAAATGCGGCGGCAGTGCAACAAGGGAAAGGGAATCAGTGGTGTCCGGCGTGGTGCTGGAGCGCCTCCTCGATCGACGGCTCGGCCGGGGCGGCCGCGGGAGCCTTGGCCGCGGCGGCCTCGGCCGGCGGGGTCGTGCCGACGTCGGACGCGGCGGCCGTGCGGGTCAGCATGCCCCGCTCCCGGCTGGTGATGACGCCGTCCGCGACCAGACCGTTCGCGACCGCGGTGACGTGGCGGACGAATGCGCCGTGATTCGGCCAGTCG
This sequence comes from Jiangella alkaliphila, assembly GCF_900105925.1. Lineage (NCBI taxonomy): Bacteria > Bacillati > Actinomycetota > Actinomycetes > Jiangellales > Jiangellaceae > Jiangella > Jiangella alkaliphila. The sequence continues at coordinate 3,552,025 of NZ_LT629791.1, forward strand.
CCCTCGTCGTCGATGAGGTCGTTGACGGTGCAGCCGTCACCGCTGTCGACGTTGGCCACGAGCGAGTCGAGGCCGCCGATGACCACCGTCGGGCGGGTGTCGGAGTCGGGGCAGGCGTCGCCGTCGCGCTCGACGACGGTGAAGGTCACCGAGCCGGTCTCCGACGTGTTGCCCACGTTGTCCGTCGCCCGGTATCGGACAGTGTGCTCGCCGACCGTGCCTACGACGACGGGCGCCGTGTAGGCCACGAACGCGCCGTCGTCGAGCGAGTAGACGACCGACGCGACGCCGGACTGGGTGTCCGTCGCGGTGACGGTCACGGTCGCGGAGTCGACGTAGGCGCCGTCCGGGTTCTGCTCGCCCGCTACCGAGGCCGCCACGGTCGGCGGCGTCGTGTCGTCGGGCTCGGGCTCGACGACGGTGAACGCGACGGACTCGACCGGCGCGACGTTGCCGGCGTTGTCCGTAGCCCGGTACTGCACGGTGTGGTCGCCGAACGACGAGACGACGACGGGCGCCGTGTAGGCCACGAACCCGGCGCCGTCGAGGTTGTACTCGACCGACGCGACGCCGGACTGGGTGTCCGACGCGGTGACGGTCACCGTCGCGGACCCGATGTAGTCACCGTCGCCGTTCTGGTCACCGGCGACCGCCGCCGAGATGTCCGGCGGGGTGGTGTCGTCAGGCTCCGGCGCCACGACGGTGAAGGCCACCGACTCGACCGGCGAGACATTGCCGGCGTTGTCGGTCGCCCGGTACTGGACGACGTGGTCGGCGAAGGTCGAGACGACCACCGGCGTCGTGTAGGGCTGGAACGAGCCGCCGTCCAGCGCGTAGGCGATCGAGGCGACGCCGGACTGCGCGTCCGACGCGGTGATCGTCACGGTCGCCGACCCGACGTACTCGCCGTCCTCGTTCTGGTCGCCCGCCACCGCGGCGGACACCTCCGGCGCGGTGGTGTCGTCGGGCTCGGGTTCGACGACGGTGAAGGTCACCGACTCGACCGGGGCGACGTTGCCCTCGTTGTCGGTCGCCCGGTACTGCACGGTGTGGTCGGCGAACGTGTTGACCACCAGCGGCGTCGTGTAGGCGGTGAAGCCCGCGCCGTCGAGGTTGTACTCGACCGAGGCGACGCCGGACCCGGCGTCGGTCGCGGTGATCGTCACCGTGGCCGACCCGACGTAGTCGCCGTCCTCGTTCTGGTCGCCGGTGACCGCCGCCGAGATGTCCGGCGGGGTGGTGTCGTCCGGCTCCGGCGCCACGACGGTGAAGGTCACCGACTCGACCGGCGCCACGTTGCCCTCGTTGTCGGTCGCCCGGTACTGCACGGTGTGGTCGCCCAGCGCCGTCACGACCACCGGGGTCGTGTAGGGCTGGAACGCGCCGCCGTCCAGGGCGTACGCGATCGACGCGACGCCCGACCCGGCGTCCGTCGCCGTGATCGTCACGGTCGCCGACGCGATGTAGTCGCCGTCCTCGTTCTGCTCACCGGCGACGGCGGCCGAGATGTCCGGCGGGGTGGTGTCGTCGGGTTCGGGTTCGACGACGGTGAACTGCACGGCCTCGACCGGGGCGACGTTGCCCTCGTTGTCGGTCGCCCGGTACTGCACCGTGTGGTCGGCGAACGTCGAGACGACGACCGGCGCGGTGTACGGCTGGAAGGCGGCGCCGTTGAGGCTGTACTCGACCGAGGCGACGCCGGACCCGGCGTCGGTCGCGGTGATCGTCACCGTGGCGGACCCGATGTAGTCGCCGTCCTCGTTCTGGTCGCCGGTCACGGCGGCCGAGATGTCCGGCGGGGTGGTGTCGTCGGGTTCGGGTTCGACGACGGTGAAGGTCACCGACTCCACGGGGGCGACGTTGCCCTCGTTGTCGGTCGCCCGGTACTGCACCGTGTGGTCGGCGAACGTCGAGACGACGACCGGCGCGGTGTACGGCTGGAAGGCGGCGCCGTTGAGGCTGTACTCGACCGAGGCGACGCCGGACCCGGCGTCCGTCGCCGTCACCGTGACCGTCGCGGAACCGATGTAGTCGCCGTCCTCGTTCTGCTCGCCGGTGACCGCCGCCGAGATGTCCGGTGGCGTGGTGTCGTCCGGTTCGGCCTCGGCGACGGTGAACTGCACCGACCCCACCTCGGAGGTGTTGCCGGCGTTGTCCGTCGCCCGGTACTGCACCGAGTGGTCGCCGATCTCGTCGACGACGACCGGGGCGGTGTAGGGCAGGAAGCCGGTGTCGTCTACCTCGTACTCGATGGTGTCGACCCCCGAGCCGGCGTCCGTCGCCGTCACCGCGACCGTGGCCGACCCGATGTAGTCGCCGTCCTCGTTCTGGTCGCCGGTGACCTGCGCCGACACCTCCGGCGGGGTGGTGTCCTCGGGGCCGTCGGTGACGACCAGCAGGCCGGTCATCGAGCCGTGGCCGGGGAACGCGCAGTAGTACCGGTACACGCCGGGGGTCAGGGTGACGTCGACCTCGTACCGGCCGCCGTTCGGGTCGAACGGGTTCGCCGTGATGTTGACGTCGACGTCTTGGTTGTACTGCGGGTCGCTGGTCTCGAAGGTCAGCGTGTGCGGCATGCCGGTGGTGTTGCCGGTGGCCACGCTGTTCTCGAAGATGATCGTCGTCGCCCCGGCGACCGCCGTGGTGGGTGCCGAGGCGTACGCCGTCACGCTGTTGTTGCCGGTCCAGGTGAGCGTCTGCTCGGCTGCCGCCGTCGCCGGAGACTGAGACTGGGACTGAGACGCCGGGGACGGAGCCGCACGGAAGGCCGCCGCTGCCGGCACCAGGCCGACCGCCATGAGGGCCAGGGTCACAACCGCGACGACGACGCCCTGGGGCGTCACTCGCCGCCGGCCCGACCCGCCCGGGGAATGGAGTGGTTGACGCATGAAGTGCCGCACCTTTCGTGAATCCGCGAGACGCACCGGGCGTCCCGGCGGCCGAGGCCCGCCGGTGCGGGCGCGACCTGGGGAGGTCACGCCCGCACCGGCCGGCCGCCGGGTCCTACAGCTCCCGGACTCGGATGTTGCGGAACTCGATCAGGTCGTTGTTGCCGTGGTTCTGCAACCCGATGTATCCGCTGAGGAACTGCCGCAGGTCGGTCGGCGGGTCACCCGCGCGAGACGACTGGATGCCGGGCACGTTGTCGAACTCGTTGATCACCACGCCGTTGCGGATGATCGTGTAGTGCTGGCCCTCGACCACGATCTCGTAGTCGTTCCACTCGCCCTTCGGAGTGGCGCCCGAGCCGGGCAGCGCGATCGGGTCGAAGTTGTAGACCGACCCGGTCTTCTGCGGCTCGCCGGTGGTGCCGTCGTAGATCTGGATCTCCTGGCCGCAGTAGATCGCGACCCAGGCCGGCGAGTTCACCGCGGCGCCGGTCCGGCCGCACTCCGGCCGTTCCGCCAGCGGCTGGTTCGGGTTCGGGAACCTGATGAACACACCGCTGTTGGCCCGCGTGGTGCCGGCCGAGACGTCGCGGAACTGCAGCCGCACCGAGTAGTCGGCGAACTCGCGTTCGGCGTACCAGAGCATGCCCAGCCCGCCGCGGCTGATGATCGTCCCGTCGCTCTGCAGCTCGAAGAAGCCGCTCGGCGCCATGGCCCAGCCCTCGAGGGACTCGGCGGTCCCGTCGAAGATGGCGTCCCAGCCGGTGTCGCCCGACGTGCCGATGTCGGACTGCGCGGCGAGCCGCGTCAGCGTCGACTTCTCGCGCGCCGTGATGACGCCGTCGGCCGACAGACCGTTGGCGGTGTCGGTGACGTGCCGGACGAACTGGCCGTGGTTCGGCCAGCTGCTCTCGTCGTCGATGAGGTCGTTGATCGTGCAGCCCTCGCCGACGACGTCGTTCGTCACGCCGGTGTCGGTGTCGCGCAGGAAGACCGTCCCGCGGTCGTCCGGCACGGCACACCCGACGGTGACCTCGACCTCGGTGGTCATGGTCTCGCCGTCCGCGTACGTCACCGTGAGCGTCGCGGTGTAGGTGCCCACCGAGGCGTAGGTGTGCCGCGGGTTGGCCTCGTCCGACGTCGCGCCGTCGCCGAAGTCCCACGCGTAGGACAGGCCGCCGGAACCGCCGCTGGTGAAGGCGATGGTCAGCGGCTTGTTCTGCACGGCTGTGGCCGAACCCGCCGCCACCGGGGTGGCCGGGCCGCCGTTGTAGACGACGCGGATCAGCTTCTGGTTGGGCGTGAGGCTGAAGAACCCGGTGCTGTAGTCGGACATGTAGAGCGCGCCGTCCGGGCCGAACCGCGACGTCATCATCCAGCCCTGCAGCTGGTCGTTGGCGCCACCATGCGGGATGATCGGCGTGAGGTTCTCCGCGAACAGCGGCGGGCTCTGGCTCTCGATGCCCTCCGGGTCGACGGTCACGGCGACACGGCTGCTCGAGCCGCAGTTGTCACCGATGATCCACTTGCCCTCCCAGTAGTCCGGCCAGGCGATGTCGCTGTCCGGGTCGGTCAGCGCCGCGCGGTAGGTCGGGCCGGTCATGATGGCCTGGCAGCCGCCGCTGCGCATGTACGGCCACGTGTACGTGGCGGTCGCGTTGGTGTACGTCGGGATGCCGTCGCCGCGGTCCGGGAAGACCGGCCCGCCGCCGCCGGGCGAGTACCAGATCATGTTGTCGCGGGCGTCCGGGATGTCCACCAGGCCGGTGTTGCGCGGCGAGGTGTTCAGCAGGTTGCCCTTGCAGTCGTACCAGCCGGTCAGCACCGACGCGTCGGTGTTGCTGCGGTCGCGGTACGGTTGCCGGTTGCCCATGCAGTACGGCCAGCCCTGGTTGCCCGCCGACGTGATGATCGTCGCCGTCTCGTACTTCGCCGGGCCGAGCTCAGCGCTCGGGTTGCCGGCGTCCGGGCCGACCCACGCGGCGTGCAAGTAGTCCGTCACGGGGTCCACGTAGAGGGTCGAGATGTTGCGCACGCCCATGACGTAGATCTCCGGACGGGTCTTGCCGCCGCCCTCCTCCTGGCCGGTGAACAGGTTGTCGTCGGGGATGGTGTACGTGCCGTCGGGCTCCGGGTGGATCCGCAGGATCTTGCCGTTCAGGTCGTTCGTGTTGCCCGACGTGCGACGGGCGTCCTGGAACGAGATGCCGGCGAACTCCTGGGTCCAGTTGTTGCCCGAGTAGCCGCTCGAGCCGCCGGAGGAGTTGCTGTCGCCGACGCCGATGTACAGGTTGCCCTCGGAGTCGAAGTCCATGCCACCGCCGGCGTGGCAGCAGCTGTGGATCTGGATCTCCCAGGAGAGCAGGTCGACCCGGGTGTCCTGGTCGATCGACTCGTTCTCGAAGTCGTACGTCAGCCGCGACACCGTCCGCTCGCCGGTCCGGCGCTCGCGGTCGATCGAGTCGTGCGGCATCCAGTAGACGTAGATCCAGCCGTTGTCGGCGAAGGACGGGTCCAGCGCGATGCCGACCAGGCCGTCCTCGGCCTTGGTCAGCTCACCGCCGGCGCCGCGGTTGCCGAACACGTCGAGCGTGGTCAGCAGCTTGACGTCGCCGCTGTCCGGGTCCCACTGGTGGATCGTGCCGCAGCCGAGGCCGACGTTCGGGTTGGCCCAGTCCACGATCGGGCCGGTGGGGCAGGACGCCTTGCCGATGTAGAAGACGGTGCCGTCGGCCGCGACGTCGAGGCCGTGCGGCTCGCCGTTCTGGTCCAGCTGGCCCGGCTGGTTGACCGCCGACAGGCGCTCGACGTCGTAGTTGGCGCCGATGGTGGCCTGGCAGTCACCGCGCACGAGACCGGTGGTCCACTGCAGCGCGCCGGTGAGGTGGCTGAGGAACTCGGCCTCGTCGTAGCTCCCGGCCGTGCCGCCCATGCCGGTGTAGAACGAGCGGCCGCCGTCGTAGTCACGACACCACGAGATCGGGTGGAAGGCGCCGTTCGCGCCGTCGCCCGGTGCGTAGGTGTGCTCCTGCACCTGCGCGACGGTGTGCACCGTGCCGACCGGGTTCGGGGCCCAGTTGGTCCAGCGGTCCGTGCGCGTGAGCGTGAGCGGCAGGCCGTCGTTGGCGGGGTGCTGGCGGTCGACGATGCTGACCGTCGCCTCCTGTGCCGGCACCGGCGGCGGCTCGACGATCTCGCCGGCGAAGAACTGCAGCTCGGCCAGCTGGGTGATCCCGTCGCCGGCGTTGCGGGTGATGTCCAGGCGGTAGTACTCGTAGGCCGTCGTGTTGGTGATCGTGTAGGCCTTGGTCTGGAACCGCTCCGGGAAGTCCTCGTTGGTCCGCCGATCGATGTCGACCCAGGTCGTCCCGTTGGTCGAGCCCTGCAGGGTCCAGTCCACCGGGTCCCGGCCCGCCTCGTCGTTCGCCGACGACAGCGCATACTGGTTCACGACGGCCGGCGCGGTCAGCCGGACGGTGATCTGCGCGGTCCGCACGAACCCGAGCCACTTGGTGTTGCCGTTGCCGTCGACCAGCTTCGGCGCGTCCTCGTTCGGCGGGTTGTTCGCGGTGGCGCTGACGGAGGCGACGTCCAGTGAGTCCGGCAGCGCGCCGACCGGCCGGGTGCCGATCAGGCCGGTGAACCACTGCGAGCGCTCCTGCGCCCGCGAGGCGTCACCGATGCCGAGGAAGCCGCCGCCGTCCTCGATGTAGGCCTCGAGCGCGTCCTCCTGCGACGGCGAGAGCTCGGTGCCGATCGCGGACAGGAAGACGACGCCCCGGTACGCGGCCAGGTTCGCAGCGGTGAAGCTGGCCGGGTCGGTCGACACGTCGACGCCGATGCTGCTGGCGGCGCCCAGTTCCTGGATGGCCGCGACGGCCGCCGCGACCGGGTCGTCCTGCTCAGCGGCCGCGCCGTGGAAGACCAGCACGTTGACGGCGCCGTCGGCGTTGTTCGCCTTCGAGGCCGTCAGTGCCTGGCGTGCGGCCGGGCTCGCGCTGTCGGCGGCGTCGGGGGACTTCGCGGCCGGCGCGCTGGAGGCGCTGGCCGACGGCTCGGGCGGCTCGGGCTGCCCCTGCGCGGGCAGCGCGCTCACACTGAGCGCCAGGACCGCCGTACTCGCCAGGACGACCGTCCGGCGCCACCGTGCGGATCGCGCCGGCGGTACTCCTTCCGGACGGACGAGGCTGGTGCGTCTCATCGTTGCTCCTTCGATCGATGTGCGCTCGTGCCTGTGCGTTCTCGGCCCTGATGGGTGTCAGTGGTCCGCGGGCGCGCTCAGCCCGCGTGGCCCGAATGGTCGCCAAGTCCTCCGTGGTGTGCGTGGTAGCGGTCGATCGCCTCCTGTGCGTGGTCGGGGATGCTGCCGTCCTCGTTGCGGACCAGGAAGATGCCGGCCATGCCGCCATCGGAGTGGAACTGCACGTGGCAGTGGTACATCCACGCGCCCGCGCCGACGCCCTCGCCGGCGATCACCTGGAACCCGAACGAGCTGCCCGGGTTGAGGTCCTTGTTGTCGACGGCCTGGGTGAGGTCGTTGGGCCCGTCGAGGTAGCCGGTGCGGGTGTCGGCCCACCGGTGCGCGTGCAGGTGGAAGGTGTGCTCCATGCTCCCGTGGCCGATGCACAGCCACTCGACCCGCTCGCCCAGGTTCGAGTCGAACATCGGCGCCTCGGGCGCCATCTTGTTGTTGATCGTCATGTCGTTGAACACGACGACGAACGTCTTGTCCGGCAGCAGGTCGCCCTTGCGGCGGACGATGAGACCGCCGTAGAGGCCCTTCTGGAGGCCCTGGGTGCCGTGGTCGCCGCCCAGCGCGTGGTCGTGGTAGTGCCAGTAGCCCGCGGTCCCCGGCAGCCACACACGGCCGCCGCCCGTCGACCGCTCGCGGGAACGCCACACGTAGGTGCGGGTCTCGCCGGGCTCGTTGAAGGAGTCGTTGAACGGCGCGCCGTCGGAGAAGACGTCGTAGTCGACACCGTGCGGGTGGATCGACAGCCGCTGGTTCGTCGTGTTGACCAGCTCGATCTCCAGCGTGTCGCCCTCGACGATCTCCAGCAGCGGGCCGGGGATGGTCGCCTCGCCGGGCGCCAGGCCGTAGCCGAACAGGCCGCCGGGCAGCGCCTCGGCGTAGATCGTCACGCGGCGGGTGGTGCCGGTCGCCTGCGCCGTCCGCATCCCTGGCACGGCGGCGGATCTGGGGCTCGCGGTCGCCGCGCTCGTGGTCGCGGCGACGGCGGGGAAGGCCGCACTCGCGACCGCGCCGGCCAGCACCGACCGGCGGGTGAGGTGCCCTAGCCAGCCGCGTCGGACGGGGTTGTCAGCCATGGGGTCTCCATTCCGTGAGTCCCGGGGCGCCTGCACCGGAGACCGGGGATCGGGTCGAGACCGCCGGGCAGCACGAACCCCCGACGGCCGCTGATCGACACCGACCCGTACATGGGATCGCACAGTAAAGGGGCTTTTGCATGCACGTCAACGGAAAGTTTCACGTTCGTCGACAAATGATCCGTCAAGTAACGCTTCGCAGCGACTGCGTTCCAGATCCGATGCGACCGAAAAGGCGCTGGTGTCGCCTGTGTCTGGGTGCGGTGCGGACGGTTTCCCGCACGCGCGCGGGTGGGCCGCCATCCCGGCGACGACTTAGGTCGAGCGACGGGGGACTTTTGCAAGTTACCGTGAGGTAACGGTTGTGTCAGCAGCGCCCCGCTCGGTACCGTCCGAGTCGTCAGTGGTGTGGGTCGCCGCAGGGGCAGAGCCGAGGTCTGTCCGGCGGCGTGAGGACCGGCGCGCAGCGGGCAGAGACTTGTCTGTGGCGCGACACCCATGGACGAGCGCACCCGGCGGTCCCGCACGACCGCCGGCCCAGGTCGTTCGTCCGAGGTGAGGTGTCGCATGCACCGGAGCACGTTCTCGTCGACGTCGCCCGGCCCTGTTCCGGCCACCCGCCCGCCACCGTGCCGGCCGCCGCCGGATCGCTCCTCGCGGGCCGGTCCGTCGCGGGTGTGACGGCGGCATCGTCGCCGGTAGGCGCCTTGATCCGCGCCGTCCGCGGATCGCGTCGCCGGCCGTACCGCAGTCGGCCGGCGCAGCGACGCCACGGGCACCCGGCGCGGTGACGATTCCGCGGCCACGACCCGCATGAGCGGGATGACTCGCGTCAGCGGGCGCTGGCCATGGCGAGCAGCGCCAGTACCGCGACCAGGCCGACGGACAGCCGCAAGCTCAGGTTGGGCTGCGCCGATCCGAGCAGCCAGCGGCGTAGTCGAGCACGTGGCCGCAGTCCGGTGATCGTGGGAGTCACGGCACCCCTCCAGTCCGCGACCGGCACAGCGCCGTCGTCGAGCCGACGACGCCTCGGTGCCGGGCGCATTCCACCCAGGCCGGGATTTCCTATGCGGCGCCGACGCGGAATGCCGGTCGCCCAGCGGCCGGCGGTACAAGCGGCCGGAAAGGAGCCGCCGGGATCGGGGGCCGTGCTCATGAATTGGGGCTGACGCCCTCAGGATGACTCACCGTGAAACGGCCGTCAATACCCATTTTCGCCCGGTGACCAGGCCGGTCACCAGGCGCCGCCGGCGCGGGCCGGCCCGGCGGCGCCCGATGCGCTCACCCGCCACTGGGGCCGGCGTCAGGCGGCCCAGCCCCAGTGGCGGCGCTGGGCGTCGACGGCCCAGGAGGAGATGCGGTCGCGGTCGGCCTCGGGCGGCAGCGGCGAGCGGCCGTCGTCGAGCGCCGTCCGCACCTCCGCCTCGACCGCGGTGATCTCGGCCGACACCTCGTCGCGGCAGGCCTCGCCGCGCTTGACCGCGAGCACCCGAGCCTGCTCGTCCGGGCGCAGCGGCAGGCTGAGCCGTCCGTCCAGCGCGATCTCGCGGCCCTGGTAGGCCAGCCGCAGCGCGTGGCTGCCGTACTTGACGTCCCAGCCGTACCGCTCGACCAGCTCGGGGCGGTTCGGCACCCGGCCCCGGCGGCCGCCGCCGAGCATGCGCTCGTGCTGGGCCGTCATGTAGCCGAGGAACCGCTCGACCGACTGTCGCGACAGGAAAGCGCCGGCCAGGGCCCGCAACTCCTCGCCGAGCGGGGTGCGTACCACCAGGTCCGCCTCGGGCGCGTACAGCGGCAGCAGCACCGTCGGGTTCCCCTTCAACGCGAGCTTGAGGTACTTGCGCAGCGAGTAGAGGACGAGGTCGGTGTCGCCGTGGCCGGACCGCACGCCTTCGGGCTGGGTGCGCCAGATGTAATGCGGCTGACGGGGGAGCAGGCCGACGACGCGCTCGGGCGGCTCGATGTAGACGCCCAGCTCGTCGTGGTCGTCGGTGCCGGCGATCGCGATGCCGTGCACGCCGGAGCCGACCACCGAGCGCAGGATCTCGTTGGGCAGCGCGATGCCGGGGTCGCCGTACTCGACGTTGGGTCGCTGGATCGCCTCCATGCCGCCATGGTCTCGTCCGCGGCCGTTCCGCGGCGAGCGAATTACCGGCCGGTTCGGCCGTCGATCAGCTCGCGCAGGATGTCCAGGTGCCCGGCGTGCCGGCCGGTCTCCTCGATCAGGTGGACGAGCGCCCACCGCATCGACGGCGCCGGCCTGCCGCGGCGGCCCGCGTGCGCAGGCCGCTCGAGGTCGTCGCAGGCGGCGATGACCTCGTCGGTGGCGGCGATGGCCTCGCGGTAGCCATGCACGACGCCGTCCGTGGTCTCGTCCGGGCCGGCGTGGAAGGTGGCCGGCCAGCTGGGCACGTCCTGCCCGAGGAGGACGAAGCGCTCGACGTGGGTCAGGTGCTTGACCAGCCCGAGCAGGTTCGTGCCGGACGCGACGCCGGGCGTGCGCACGTCCGGTTCGGGCACGCCGGCCACCTTCGCGAGGACGCTCTCGCGCAGGTAGTCGAGGAACCCGGTGAGGACGTCCTTCTCGCTCGAGCCGGTGCGGGGTGGGGGCTGGTCGCGGCGGCGCTTCGTCGGCATGGCCCCAGTGTCCGGTCCGCCCGGCCGGCGCCGCCCCTCGTCGTGCAGATCTGCAAACTCAGGTCTCGTGCAGGTGGACACGCTCGCCCTGGGAGCCGAAGATCGCGATGACCTCCGCCGGCCGGTCGTCGGCCGGGTTGCCGATCCAGTGCGGCGTCCGGGTGTCGAACTCGGCCGCCTCGCCCGTGCCGATGACGTGCTGCTCGCCGCCCAGGACCAGCTGGACGGCGCCCGTCAGCACGTAGAACCACTCGTGCCCGTCGTGTGTGCGCAACTCCGGCGGCGGGAGCGTCGCCGCCGGCGGGTAGACCACTTTGTACGCCTGGACGCCGCCTGCCAGCCTGGTCAGCGGCACGAAGGTCAGGCCGAAGCGGCGCACCGGGTGCAGGTGCACGCGCGGATCGCCCACGCGCGGGGCGTCGACCAGCTCGCCGATCGGCACGCCGTACGCACGCGAGAGCGGCAGCAGCTGGCCCAGCGTCGGCTGCACGCGGCCGGTCTCCAGGCGCGACAGTGTGCTCGGCGTGATCCCGGTCCGCTCCGACAGCTCCGCCAGCGTCAGACCGGCCCGGCGCCTGAGCCGGCGCAGCCGCGCGCCCACGGCGCGGAGCACAGCGTCGTCCTCGTCACCCATACGTGCAAGATACGCGGTGTCAGGCGAAGGACTCCGGGACCATGCGGACGGCCACGCTGACCCGGTTCCAGGCGTTGATCGTCGTGATCACCATGATCAGCTGGGCCAGTTGCGCGTCGTCGTAGTGGGCGCGGGCCTGTTCCCAGACCTCGTCCGGCACCCGCGGCGCGCCCTCGCTGAGCCGCGTCATCGACTCCGCCAGCGCGAACGCCGCCCGCTCGGCCGGGCTGAAGAACGGGCCCTCGTCCCAGGCGGCGACGGCGTAGACGCGGGCCGGGGTCTCGCCGCCCTTGACGAGGTCGTGGCTGTGCGAGTCGACGCAGTAGGCGCAGCCGTTGACCTGGCTGACCCGCAGTTTCACCAGGTCGAGCAGGCCGGCGGGGAGGTCGCCCTCGTGGGCGCGGCTGTCCAGTGCGGTCAGTGCCCTGTACGCCGCGGGGGCGAGGGCGGCGATGTCCATGCGTGTCATGTCTCCCACGCTAGGCGGCCCCATTGGTCTCGTTGAAGTGACAATCCGTATCTGGTTGATTGGTCCAATGGAGTTCCACGTCAGCCTCGACGGCCGGGGCGACCTCGTCGCGCGCATCTACCGGTCCCTGCGCGACGGCGTCCGCGACGGCCGGCTGCGCCCCGGCGACCGGCTGCCGCCGACCCGCGAGCTGGCCCGGACGCTGGACGTGTCACGCGGCACGGTGGCGACGGCGTACGAGCGGCTGACCGCCGAGGGCTTCCTCGTCGGCCGGGTCGGCGCGGGGACGTATGTCGCCTCGGGCGCGACGGCGATGGGCGCGCCGCCGGTCCGCGTCACCGCGGGCGGGTTGCGGCCGCGGCGGGAATGGGCGGACGTGCCGGCGGTCTGGCCGGCGGGCGCGCCGGTGCGGTACGACTTCAAGATCGGGACGCCCGATGCCCGGCTGTTCCCCTACGACACCTGGCGGCGGCTGGTCGCGGCCGAGTGGCGGCGCGGCCGCGAGCCGTCGGGCTACGCCGACCCGGCCGGGCACCCGGACCTGCGCGCCGCCGTCGCGCGCTACGTCGGATACGCCCGGTCCGTGCTGGCCGGCGCCGACGACGTCGTCGTGACCGGAGGCGCCCAGCAGGCCCTCGACCTCGTCGCACGGGTGCTGCTCGCGCCGGGCGACGTCGTCGCCGTCGAGGAGCCCGGGTACCCGCCGGCGCGGGCGGCGTTCGCGGCGCACGGTGCGCGGGTCGTGGGCGTGCCGGTCGACGGCGACGGTCTGGTGATTTCGCGGCTGCCTGCGACGGCGCGGCTGGTGTACGTCACGCCGTCGCACCAGTTCCCGCTCGGAGTCGCGATGTCGCTGCGGCGCCGGCTCGAGCTGCTGGCCTGGGCCGACGCGCACGACGCCGCCGTCGTCGAGGACGACTACGACAGCGAGTACCGATTCGCCGACCGCCCGCTGGAGCCACTGCACGGGCTCGACGCCGGCGGGCGGGTCGTGTACGTGGGGACGTTCTCGAAGACACTGCTGCCCGGGCTGCGGCTCGGCTTCGCCGTCGTGCCGCCGTCGCTGCGCGGGGCCGTCCGGGAGGCCCGGCGGGTCGCCGACGGTCACGGGCCGGTGGCGACGGAGGCCGCGCTGGCCCGGTTCATGGACGAGGGCCTGCTCGCGCGGCACATCCGGCGGACGGCGAAGGTGTACGCGCAGCGGCGGTCGCTGCTGCTGGCCGGGCTGGCCGGGCCGGCCGGTGTGCTGGCGCCGTACCTCGAAGCGGTGCCGTCTGCGGCCGGGCTGCACGTGTGCGCGCTGGCCCGTCCAGGCGTCGACGTCGTGGCCGTGGTCGAGCGGGCGCGGGCCGCCGGTGTGCGCGTCGCGGCCCTCGGCCAGTACCGGGCCGAGGCGGGCGGGCAGGGCGGGCCGGACGGGCTGGTGCTCGGGTACGGCGCGATCGACGCCGCCGACGTGCCGGCCGGACTGCACCGGCTCGCGGCGGTGTTCCGAGCGGTCACGCCGGGCTGAAGCCGCCACCTGCCAGCACCGGGACGACGTCGCTCGCGTCGCGCTCGGCCGCGATGTCGACGTCGTCGGGGAAGCCGTAGGCGATCAGCTCGCGGCCGGACGCGCAGTCGCGCAGCGTGGCGGCGAGGTCCGGTGCGGCGTCGGCGGCGGCCCGGGCGGCGACGGCCTCGGGGGACAGGTGCGCGGCGTTGAGCGCTTCGACGATCGCGCCCGCGCCGAGCAGGTCCTCCAGCGCTGGGCGCAGGCTGCCGTCCGGCCAGCGCTCGCCCGCGGGGACGACGGCGACCGGCCGGTCCGCGGTGCCGTAGCCGGACGCCGTCAGCCACCGCCCGACGGCGGCCGCGTTGCGCAGGCAGCCCGCGACGACGGCGACGGCGGGATCGCCGGACGCCGCTGCGGCGATGGCCGACCCGTTCGGCGACGGCAGCACGAGCCGCGGCGTGACCGGGGCCGCCCGCAACGCCGCCGGCGACAGCGACCACGGCGACCGCGCACTCGCCGCTCCGCGCCCGACGGCCAGCTGCGCGCCGACGGCGTCCGCGTAGGCCGCGGCAGTCTCGTCGCGCCAGGCGTACGGATACACGGTCGTGCCCGCGTCGGTCGCGACCGACACCGCCGTCGTGAACGACAGCACGTCGACGACGACCAGGCAGGCGACGTGCGGGGCGAGCCGCCGTGCGCCGGCCGGCCCCCAGTCGACCCGCACGCCGTAGCCGTCCTGGTCCCATGCGCCCACCCGCCGATTCTGTCCGACGTTGTCGGTACCGGGTGACTAGGAGAGCCGGTGCGGGGTGCCGAGCCAGGGTGACCGTTGCTGGGGCTATACCCGGCCCGACGACATCGGATGATTGGGTGGGTCCATGGCGGACCTGAAGACGGAGCTGCACCTCAAACTGCAGCAGGGGCGCGACGGGCTGGTGTCCAAGCTCGACGGGCTGGGTGAGTACGACCTGCGCCGGCCGTTGACGCCCACCGGCACCAACCTGCTCGGGCTGGTCAAGCACCTGGCCTCCATGGAGTACGGCTATCTGGGCACCTGCTTCGGCCGGCCGCCGCCCGAGACGCTGGCCTGGGAGGAGGACGGCTCCATCTGGGAGGGCGCCGACATGTGGGCGACGCCCGATGAGTCCAGCGAGTACATCGTCGGGCTGTACCGGCGGGCCAACGCGCACGGCGACCGCACCATCGCCGAGCTCGACCTCGACGCGCCGGGACGGGTGCCGCACTGGCCGGCCGAGCGCGCCGACTCCACCCTGGGCGTCCTGCTCATCCGCATGGTCGCCGAGACCGCCCAGCACGCCGGCCACGCCGACATCGTCCGCGAGCTCATCGACGGCAGGGCCGGCGCCAACCACGACGACTTCGGCGGCGACGCGACCTGGCGCGCCTACCTGGCCCGCATCCAGGAGGCCGCCGACGTCTTCGCGCCGCCGTGAGCGACGGCGGCCGCGGGCGTCAGGTCAGCGCGTCATACGGTGCGACGGGCACCAGCTCGCGCACCGCGTCGGCGAGGTCGGCGTCGAGGGTGACGAACGCGTCGGCCTGCAGCTGCGTCAGGGCGACGTACTCGGCGTCGTAGGTGCCGGGCCAGCCGAGCTGGTCGGCGATGCGCCACGCGACGGCCTGGAGCACCCGGTCACCGAGCAGCCGGATGCGCAGCGAGCGCACGTAGTCGAGCCGGCGGTCGGCCTCCTTCTTCGTCAGCTCGACCCGGCGCACCGCCTCGTAGAGCTGCGCCAGCAGCTGCGACCGGAGCAGCGTCGGCGCCACCAGCTGGTGCTCGCCACTGACGGCGGCCGCCTCCGCGGCGAGCCGGAACGCCACGTCCGCACCGATCACGTACCTGGTCACGGCGCCAGCGTACGCGGCCGGACGTAGCGCGTACGCGCCTCGACGTAGCGGAGATGGGTCCGCTGGACGGACGCGCCGCGGGTGGCCGACGCGAAGACTGACCGCCATGCCGATTCGCGCTCTCACCCGTGTCCTGTCCACCGCTGCCCTGTCGACCGTCGTCCTGTCCGCCGTCGTGGTCACCGCCGGCGGCGTCACCACCGGGGACGTCCCCACCACCAGGCCGCCAGCGACGACGGAGGCCGCGGAACCGCCCGATCCGGGGGTCGTCCGGATCGACTCCGGCCGGCTGCGCGGCAGCGTCGCCGGCGACCACGTCACCTACACCGGCATCCCGTACGCCGCACCACCGGTGGGGGAGCGGCGATGGCAGCCGCCGGTTCGGCCGCGGCCGTGGCAGGGGGTCCGCGACGCCACGACGCCGAGTCCGTACTGTGCGCGCAGCGGCGGCCCCGGCGTCGTCGTCGGGCAGGAGGACTGCCTGTACCTCGACGTCACCGTGCCGACCGATGTCGAGCGCGGCGAACGGCTGCCGGTGCTGGTGTGGGTGCACGGCGGCAGCTTCAACTCCGGCGGCGCCCGCGAGGTCGACACCGCCCGGCTGGCGACCGCGGGCGACGTCATCGTCGTGGACATCAACTACCGGCTCGGCGCGCTCGGCTTTCTCTCCGCCTCGGCGATCGACACCGCCGGCGGGAACTACGGGCTGATGGACCAGGCAGAGGCGCTGCGCTGGGTGCGTCGCAACGCGGCTCGGTTCGGCGGCGACCCGGGCAACGTCACGCTGGCCGGTGAGTCGGCGGGCGCCCGCTCGGTCTGCTCGCACCTCGCCTCGCCGGGCTCGCGCGGCCTGTTCGACCGGGCGATCATCCAGAGCGGTGCCTGCGACAACGCCGTCCCGACGCTGGCCGAGGCGCAGGCGTTCGGCGCGCAGGCGACGACGGACCTCGGTTGCGACGACGCCGCCGACGTGGCCGCGTGCCTGCGGGACCTCCCCACCGTGCAGCTGGTCGGGGTGCTCGGGCAGGTCGGCTTTGCGGTCAACGGCCGGGTCGCGGACCGGCCGTGGAACCCGGTCGCCGGAACGCCGCTGCTGCCCCGTCAGCCGGCCGACGCCCTGCGCGACGGGTCGGCCGCGCGGGTTCCGTTGCTGATCGGCACCACCCGCGACGAGATGCGGGCCTTCCTCTCCGGCGCGCCGGTGACGGCGGACCTCTACCGCACCATGGTCACCGGCGCCTTCGGTGCCGACGCGGCCACGGTGCTGGCGGAGTACCCGGTGGGCGACTACGACCGCCCGGCGCTCGCGCTGGCCACCGTCCTCGGCGACTGGGGCGGCATGATCGGCGCCTGCCCCGTGCTGCGCAGCGCCGACGCCGCCGCCGTCCACCAGACGGTCTACGCCTACGAGTTCGCGGAGGACAGCGGCCGGGTCGTCGAGGGCTTCCCGATGGGCGCGTACCACGGCTCGGATCTGTCGTACTTCTGGGACCTCGACACCGACTGGCCGCCCCCGCCGCTCAACCCGGACCAGGAGCGGTTGTCCGCGACGATGATCGAGTACTGGACGGCGTTCGTGCGCACCGGCGACCCGAACGGCCCCGGCCGTCCGCACTGGTCCGAGTTCGGCTCGACGGGTAGCGTGCTCGGCCTGTCGACCAGCGCGATCGCCCCGACGCCGCTCGCGGCCGACCACCGCTGCGACCTGTGGGCGACCCTGCCGCGATGAGTTTCGGGGCGCTGCGAAGTCGGTACCCCCTAGTCGAAGTCGACCGACGAAGGAGCGGACAGATGGGCAAGGTCTTCAGTCACATGACGATGTCTCTGGACGGTTTCATCGCCGAGCCGGACGACCAGATCGGCGAGCTGTTCGAGTGGTACGGGGCCGGCGACGTCGTGGTGCCCAGCGCCAACGAGGACATCTCGTTCCATCTCGACGAGCCGGGCGCGGCGATGCTGCGCGAGCTGACCGAGGACACCGGTGCGCTCATCGTCGGCCGGCGGCTGTTCGACATCACCGACGGCTGGGGTGACCGGCACCCCGTCGGCGCCCCGGTCGTCGTGGTGACGCACCGGCCGCCGGACGACGCGGCCGCGAAGTGGCCCAACACCACGTTCGTCGACGGCGTCGCGGCGGGGGTCGAGCGGGCGAAGCAGATCGCCGGGGACCAGAACGTGACGATCGCCAGCGCGAACATCACCCAGCAGGCGCTGGCGCTCGGCCTGGTCGACGAGGTGTGCGTCAGCCTCGTGCCGGTGCTGTTCGGCGAGGGCATCCCGTACTTCTCGACGCTGGAGGGCGGGCACCAGTTGCTCGAGGACCCGGTGGTCGTCCAGGGCCGGCGCGCCGTGCACCTGCGCTACCCGGTCCGGCGCTGACGACGGACAGGAGAACCGGACCATGCCGCTCGACCTGTTCGCCGGGATCTACGTCCGTGACTACGCCGCGGTGCAGCCGTGGTACGTGCGGCTGCTCGGTTCCGAGCCGACCTTCCTCGCCATGGAGACGGAGGCCGTGTGGCAGCTCGCCGAGCACCGCTGGCTCTACGTCAAGCAGCACCGTGACCACGGCGGCCACGCCGTCCTCGCGATCATGGTCGACGACCTGGACGCTCACGTGGCGCGGATCGCCGAGCGCGGGGTCGAACCGGCGGAGTGGGAGGTCTACGGGCCGGACGTCCGCAAGGCGGTCTACCGCGACGCCGAGGGCAACGAGGTCGGCTTCGGCGTCATCCCCGGCTGACGGTCGCGGTGACGTCCTCCAACGTCGACGGGCCGACGTCGGCCGCGGCGCCGGCGAAGGCGCGGATCAGCGGCGTCTGGGCGCTGGTGCGCCACACCAGCGCCCACTCCGTCGGCGGTGCGTCGTGGATCGGCACGAAGCAGACACCGGGATGGGCGGCGTAGAGGCTCGCCTGCGCACCGATCGGCGTCACGCACTCGCCCGCGGCGACCAGGGTCAGGATCTCGTGGACGGTGCGCGGCCGGGGTCCGCGCCGCGGGACG
Source organism: Jiangella alkaliphila (assembly GCF_900105925.1). Taxonomy (NCBI): domain Bacteria; kingdom Bacillati; phylum Actinomycetota; class Actinomycetes; order Jiangellales; family Jiangellaceae; genus Jiangella; species Jiangella alkaliphila. Next base: position 3,570,351 of record NZ_LT629791.1, read on the forward strand.
GGACGCCCCGACGGGGTGTGGGCGGGCAGCAGGGCCTCCAGCCAGTAGTCGGGGAACCGCCCTGCCGGGTCGATGCGGACGTGGTCGGCGAGGTCTTCCAGCGACACCGACGCCCGGCCGGCCAGCTCGTGGCCGGCCGCGACCGCCAGCACCCGGCCCACCGTGAAGACCGTCGGCCCCACAGTGAGGTCCGGCTCGCGGACCGGCCGCCAGAGCACGACGACGTCGGCCTGCTCCGATCGCAGCGGCCCGAACGGGTCGCTGAAGTGAATCTCGCGGATCTCCAGATCGCAGCCGGGATTGCCGCGCCGGAACCGGCCGAGAACTCTGAGGAAGAGCGAGCTGTCGTTTCCCATGACACCGAGCCGCAATGTACCGACGACGCCGCTCGCGGTCTCGGTCGCCCGGGCGAGGCCGGTCCTGATGGCGTCGTAGCCGGCCCGGAGATCGTCGCGCAGTTGCGCACCGAGCGGCGTCAACGTCACGTGGCGGCTGGTCCGCTCGAACAGCAGCCCGCCGACGCGACGCTCCTGCTTCTTGATCGACTGGCTGACCCGGGCGGGGGTGAGATGCAGCCGCTCGGCGGTGCGTCCGAAATGCAGTTCCTCGGACAACGTCAAGAAGATCTCGATGTCCCGCAGCTCCATATGCCGGATTATGAACCATTTGTTAATGCTTCCTGATCGTTCTCGTCATTGATCGCCGATCGGCGCGCCCACGACTCTGGTGCCCCACGACGGAGACGGAGAGGGAGGGCGCGCATGTCGTACGCGATCCGGGCCGAGGGCCTGGTCAAACGCTACGGAGACAAGGTGGCGCTGGACGGCGTCGATCTGGAGGTGCCGGCCGGCACGGTGGTCGGCGTCCTCGGGCCGAACGGCGCGGGCAAGACGACCATGGTCCGGATCCTGGCGACGCTGCTGCGGCCCGACGACGGCCGGGCCACGGTCGGCGGTCACGACGTGGTCCGCGATCCCGTGCGGGTGCGCCACCTGATCGGCGTCACCGGCCAGTACGCGTCCGTCGACGAGGGCATGTCCGGCACCGCGAACCTCGTGCTGCTGGGGCGCCTGCTGCACCTGCCGGGCCGCGCCGCGAAGGCGCGAGCCGCGGAGCTGCTCGAGCGGTTCGAGCTGACCGACGCCGCGTCGCGCCCGATCGCCACCTACTCCGGCGGGATGCGCCGCCGGCTCGATCTCGCGGCGAGCCTCGTCGGGCGGCCCAGCGTCCTGTACCTGGACGAGCCGACCACCGGGCTCGACCCGCACATCCGCAACGAGCTGTGGCGCGTCGTCCGGGAGCTGGTCGTGGACGGCTGCACGGTGCTGCTCACCACCCAGTACCTGGAGGAGGCCGACCAGCTGGCGAACCGGATCGCCGTGTTCGACCACGGCCGGGTCGTCGCCGAGGGCGGATCCGGCGAGCTCAAGCGCCGGATCGGCGGCCAGATCCTGCAGGTGCGACCGGCCGATCCGGCCGACGCGCGCGAGGTGCGCCGGATCCTCGCCGAGGTGACCGGCGTGCTGCCCGGCCAGGACGAGAACTCCGGTCTGCTCGCCGTGCCGGCGCCGGACCCACTGGCGCTCGCCGCCGTCGTGCGCGGCCTCGACGCCGCCGGCATCGCCACCGACGACGTCGGGCTGCGGCTGCCCAGCCTGGACGACGTCTTCCTCGCGCTCACCGGCACGACGGCGGTCGCCGAGCGGACACCGGCATGAGCGCGCACTCCGTCCTGCCCGGGGCGGCGGGATCCCCGTTGCGGATCACCCCGGCCCAGGCCGTCGGCCAGAGCCTGACCCTCGCCCGGCGAGGCGCCGCCCGGTTCGTGACGGCGCCGGCCGACCTCGCCAACGTCGTCCTCACCCCGGTGATCTTCCTGCTGATGTTCGCCTATCTCTTCGGCGGCGCCATCTCCGGCGGCGACACCGACGCGTACCTGCGGCTGATCGTGCCGGGCATCATGGTCATGACGGTGTTCCAGGCCAGCGTGGGCGTCGGGGCGGCACTGAGCGCCGACCTGTCCACCGGCGTGTTCGACCGGCTCCGGACGATGCCGATCGCCCGCTCCGCGCCGCTGGCCGGCGCCGTCCTGGCCGATGTCGTCCGCTACCTGATCTCGCTCGGTGTGCTGCTCGCCCTCGCGCTCGTCATGGGCTACCGGATCGACACCGGCCCGCTCGAGACGCTCACCGCCGTCGCCGTGCTGATCGCCTTCGCGCTCAGCTTCTCGTGGCTCTCCGTCTTCCTCGGCATGCTGGTGGCGACGCCGGGCGCAGTGCACGGCCTGATGACGATCCTGATCCTGCCGCTGACGTTCGCCAGCAACGTGTTCGTGTCCGCGCAGACCATGCCCGGCTGGCTGGAAGCCTGGTCGAGTGTGAACCCGGTCAGCCTGATGGCCGACACGGTGCGCGGACTGCTGGGCGGGGGAGAGGTCGCTCAGCCGATGCTCGGCAGCCTCGCCTGGATGGCCGGGATTGGTGCGGTGTTCCTGCCGCTCGCGATGGCGGCCTACCGGAAGAAGGTGAAGTGAGAGGTGGGCTCCCGCACCTGGACTCGAACCAGGAACCCTCTGATTAACAGTCAGATGCTCTGCCAATTGAGCTATGCGGGATGGTGTGGACCGAAGGTTCCGGCCGACGCTGAACTTTAGCAGGCGAGGGGCCCCGGATCCCAATCGGTTCCGGGGCTCACGCGCCTCAGCCGAGGACGTGCTCGTCGTAGCGTTTGCGCATCAGCGCGACCACCTCGTCGGGGTCGGCGGCCCAGACGTCGGCGTTGAAGATCTCGACCTCGATGGGGCCGTCGAAGCCGGCGGCGTCGACCAGCCGGCGGAAGTGCCGGAAGTCGATGTGGCCGTCGCCCATCATGCCGCGGGACAGCAGCGCGTCCGCCGGGAAGGGGGTGATCCAGTCGCACACCTGGAAGCTGGCGATGCGGCCGGCCGACCGCGCGATCGCCGCCTCGACCGTCGGGTCCCACCAGACGTGGAAGGTGTCGACGACGACGCCGACGGAGGACGGGGCGAAGGGTGCGGCCATGTCCAGGGCCTGGTCGAGCGTCGACAGCACGCCGCGGTCGGCGCAGTAGAGCGGGTGCATGGGCTCCAGCGCCAGCCGGACGCCCGCGGCCTCGGCGTACGGGACCAGCGCGGCCACGCCGTCGGCGACCCGGGCGCGGGCGCCGGCGAGATCCCGCGACCCGGACGGCAGCCCGCCGACCACCAGGACCAGGCAGTCCGCGCCCAGCGCGGCCGCCTCGTCGATCGCCCGGCGGTTGTCGTCCAGCGCCGCTTCGCGGGCGGCACCCGGGAACTCGGTGATGAACCCGCCCCGGCACAGCGACGACACCCGCAGACCGGCGTCGGCGACCAGCCGGGCCGCCTCGGCGACGCCGCAGGCCTGCACCGGCTCGCGCCACAACCCGATCCACTGGAGACCGGCCCGGACGCAGCCGTCGACGGCCTCGGCGACCGACCAGCGCTCGGTCGTCCGCTGGTTCAGCGACAGCCGGTCCATCACGCCACCCCGGACGTCGCGAGCAGCGACGACATCCGCGCAGCGGCCAGCGGCGGGTCCGGGAACAGCCCGGCCGCGTCGGCCAGTTCGAACGTCCGCACCAGGTGGGGGAGCGACCGCGCGCTCTGCAGCCCGCCGACCATGACGAACCCCGGCTGCAGGCCGGACAGCCAGGCGAGGAACGCGATGCCGGCCTTGTAGTAATAGGTGGGCTCGCCGAACACCTGCCGGGCCAGCGGCACGGTCGGCGCGAACGCGTCGTCGTACGCGGACAGGTCGCCGCGGTCCAGCGCCTGCAGCGCCGCCGACGCCGCCGGCGCGATGGCCGCGAAGATCCCGAGCAGCGCGTCCGACGAACCGCGGATCAGCGACGGGTAGTTGTAGTCGTCGCCGGTGTACAGCCGCACCCCGGCGGGCAGCCGCGGCCGCAGCGCCTCCTCGAACGACGCGTCCAGCAGCGACACCTTGATGCCGTCGACCTTCGCCGCGTGGTCCTCGATCAGCGCCACCACGTGGTCGGCTGCCACGTTCACGTCGTCGTCGCCCCAGTAGCTGGCCAGCGCGGGGTCGAACATCGGGCCGAGCCAGTGCAGGATCACCGGCGACGACGCCTGGGCGAGCAGCCGGTCGTAGACCTTGCGGTAGTCGTCGGGGCCGGACGCGACGGCGGCCAGCTGGCGGCTGGCCATGAGGATGACCTGCGCGCCGGCGCCCTCGACGACCTCGAGCTGTTCCTCGTAGGCGGCCGCGACCGCGTCGAGGCCGGACGCGGGCGCCGTCAGCTGGTCGGTCCCCGCGCCGGCCGCGATGCGCCCACCGGCGGCGCGCGCCTCGGCGGCGCTGCGCCGGATCAGCTCCTGGGTCGCCGCCCAGTCCAGGCCCATGCCGCGCTGCGCGGTGTCCATCGCCTCGGCGACGCCCAGCCCGTACGACCACAGGTGCCGCCGGAACGCCAGCGTGTGTTCCCAGTCGACGACGGCGGGCGCGCCGGGCCGGTTCTCGCCCAGCGGGTCGGCGACGACGTGCGCGGCGGCGAACGCGACCCGGGACGTGAACGGCGCCGACGGCCGCGTCCACGCTCGCGGTTCGCCCATCGTGTACGTCCGTAGCGCGCCGTCCGCGCCCGGCAGCCGCAAGGACGTCGCGCCGCTCACAGCGTCAGCTCCGGCAGCTCGACCCGGCACGCGCCGTCGGACGACTGGAGCCCGGCCTGCGCGAGCCGGACGCCGCGGGCACCGGCGAGGAAGTCGTAGGGGTGCGGCGCGTCCTCCGTCACGTGCCGCACGAACTGCTCCCATTGCGCCTTGAACCCGTTCTGCGGCGGCGAGTTGTCGGGCACCTCCTGCCACTGGTCGCGGTAGCGCCGCTCGTCGGCGATGTCGGGGTTCCACGTCGGCCGCGGCGTCGCGGTGCGCGGCTGGATGACGCAGTGGTGCAGCCCCGCGACGGCGCTGCCAAGCGTGCCGTCGACCTGCAGCTCCAGCAGCTCGTCGCGGTGCACGCGGACCGCCCACGACGAGTTGAACTGCGCGACGACACCGCCGGCCAGCTCGAAGATCGCGTAGGCGGCGTCGTCGGCGGTGACGTCGTAGCGCCGGCCCCGCTCGTCCCACCGCTCCGGGATGTGCGTGACGGCGCGCGCCGTCACCGCCTCGACCCGGCCGAACAGGTTCGTCAGCACGTAGTCCCAGTGGCAGAACATGTCGACGACGATGCCGCCGCCGTCCTCGCTGCGGTAGTTCCAGCTGGGCCGCTGCGCCTCCTGCCAGTCGCCCTCGAACACCCAGTAGCCGAACTCGCCGCGCACCGAGAGGATGCGGCCGAAGAACCCGCTCTCGATCAGGCGGCGCAGCTTCAGCAGCCCGGGCAGGAACAGCTTGTCGTGCACGACGCCGTTCTTCACGCCCGCGGTCCTGGCCTGCTTGGCCAGCGTCAGCGCGCCCTCGACGGTCTCGGATACCGGCTTCTCGGTGTAGACGTGCTTGCCGGCGTCGATCGCCTTGACGATCGACTCCTCGCGCACCGAGGTCAGCTGGGCGTCGAAGTAGACGACGTTCTCGGCGTCGCCGAGCGCGGCATCGAGGTCGGTCGTCCACCGCTCCAGGCCGTGCCGCGTCGCGATGTCGCGCAGCTTCTCCTCGCTGCGGCCCACCAGGACCGGGTCGAGCGTGACGCGGGAGCCGTCAGACAGCTCGACCCCGCCCTGCTCGTTGATCGCGAGGATCGACCGGACCAGATGCTGCCGGTACCCCATCCGGCCGGTGACGCCGTTCATCACGACACCGAGCGACTTGACTGCCATGCCACCTCCTGTGGAAAGCGCTTGCCCACACACCGTACGGTGTCGCGGCGCGGGCGCGCAAGCTCTGGTGTTACGGGGATGTCACCAGGTGGCGGGCGGTGCGGGGTGAATTAGTCGGCCCACCTGGCCAAATCCGCCGCTGGTGGGGAAGGCGCTTACCTGGTGATGGTATGGTCCCGCGTCGCCCGGGACGCCGAAACGATCAGGTGACGTAACGCCCCGATTCGCCGGCGCTTCGTCACCTGATCATCTTCGGCAGAACGATCAGGTGACACAACGGCGGTCGGATCGCGACGGCGCCACGCTTGCCGGTCAGCCCGGGGCGGCGGGGCGGGTGCTCTGGCGCAGGACCACCTCGCCCTTGATGCGCCGGATGCGCGGCTTGGTCCGCTCGGCCGCGCTGAGCACCAGCTCGAACGCCGACGCGCCGACCTTCTCCAGCGGCAGCCGGACCGTCGTCAGGGCCGGGTTGATGTCGCGCAGCGTGCTGATGTCGTCGAAGCCGGCCAGGCCGAGGTCGCGGGGGATCTCGAGGTCCTGCTCGCGGCCGGCCACCATCGCGCCGACCGCCATGACGTCGTTGACGGCGAAGACGCAGTCCAGCTCGCCGATGCGGCCGAGCAGCGCGCGCATGGCCTGGTAGCCGCCGTCGCGGGTGAAGGCGCCGTGGACGACGAAGGCGGGGTCGAGGTCGACGCCGGAGCGGCCGAGGCCCTCGCGGAACCCGTGCACGCGGTCGCGCGCGGTGAGCATGGCGTCGGGGCCGGCCAGCACGCCGAACCGCCGGTAGCCGAGCGCGACGAGTTCGGTGGCGAGGTCGCGGGCGCCGAGCCGGTTCTCGATGACGACGGTGTCGACCGGCAGCTGCTTCTGCGAGATCGCGACGACGTTGCCGCCGTCGTTCTCGAAGATGTCGATCTCGCGGCGCAACGCCTCGGCGACGTGGCTGTCGTCCATGCGGCTGCCGGCGAGGATGACGGCGCGACTGCGCTGGCCGCGCAGCGCGACGAGGTAGTCGACCTCGCGCTCGGGACGGCGCAGCGTGCTGCCGAGCGTGACGAGGACGTGGTGGCCCTCGGCGGCCTCCATGACGCCGGCGGCGATGGAGGAGAAGTACGGGTCGGCGATGTCGTGCACCACCAGGCCGACGACGTTGGTGCGGCCGCGCGCCATGGCCTGCGCCTGCGCGTTGGCGGCGTAGTTGAGGCTGCGGGCGGCCGCGAGCACCCGCTCGCGGAGGTCGTCGCCGACCCTGCGGGTGCTGCCGTTCAGCGCGCGCGACGCCGTGGCCAACGAGACGCCCGCCCGGGCCGCGACGTCCATCAGCGTGACGGAGCCGCGCGGTTGCTCGGCCATGGGTCTCCCGTCGTCCGTAGGAATGCGCTTCCACGATAGACCTCGCGGGCCCGTCCGGATCGCAGGACGACGCCGGACCCACTACGTCAGCATGTTAGTTTGTCTAGACAAAGTGGAAGGAGCGGGCATGCGGGTGGGGTTCGTCGGGGTCGGCCGCATCGGGGCGGCGCATGCGCAGGTGGTGCGCGACCATCCGGCGGTGACCGCGGTGCGGGTGGCCGACGCCGATCCGGTCCGGGCCGGCAAGGTCGCCGACGAGCTGGGCGTCGAGGCCGTCGCCACGCCGGCCGACGCCTTCGTGGACGTCGACGCCGTCGTCATCGCGGCCGCCACGTCCGCGCACGCCGAGCTGATGATCGCCGCCGCCGACGCGGGGGTGCCGGCGTTCTGCGAGAAGCCGGTCGCCGCCGACGTGGCGGGGACGCGCGCCGTCCTGGCCGCGGTCGAGGCGGCGGGCAACGCCACGCAGATCGGCTTCCAGCGCCGGTTCGACGCCGGGTACGCCGCCGCCAGACGCGCCGTCCGCGACGGCAGCCTCGGCGAGGTCCGCCGGCTGCACCTGATCACCGCCGACGCCGAGCCGCCGCACCCGTCCTACGTGCCGACGTCCGGCGGCATCTTCCGCGACTGCCACATCCACGACTTCGACATCCTGCGCTGGGTCACCGGCCGCGAGGTGGCGACGGTGTACGCGACGGGCGCGAACCGCGGCGCCGAGGTCTTCGCCACCAGCGGCGACGTCGACGAGTCGGCGGCGGTGCTGACGCTCGACGACGGCACGCTGGCGACGCTGCAGGGCTCGCGCTACAACGGCGCCGGCTACGACGTGCGCATGGAGGTCGCGGGCACGGCCGGCACCTACGTCGTCGGCCTGGACGACCACGCTGCGCTGACGTCGGCCGAGGCCGGCGTCACGTTCCCCGAGGGCACGCCGTTCCGCGAGTTCTGGTCCCGGTTCAGGGCCGCCTACGAGGCTGAGATCGCCGCGTTCGTCGACGTCGCGCGCGGCGAGCGGGAGAGCCCGTGCACCGTCGCCGACGCGCTGGAGAGCTTCTTCGTCGCCGAGGCCGCCACGCTGTCGCGCCGCGAAGGCCGGGTCGTCACGATCGCCGAGGTCAAGGCATGAATCACGAGGTACTGACCATCGGCCGAGTGGGCGTCGACATCTATCCGAACCAGGCGGGCGTGGGGCTCGAGGACGTCACCACGTTCACCAAGTATCTGGGTGGCTCCGCCACGAACGTCGCCGTCGCCGCTGCCCGGCACGGCCGGCGGTCCGCCGTCATCACCCGAACCGGCGCGGACCCGCTCGGCCGGTTCGTCCACCGGGCGCTGACGGAGTACGGCGTCGACGACCGCTTCGTGACGGCGGTGCCGGAGCTCGCGACGCCGGTGACGCTGTGCGAGATCTTCCCGCCGGACCACTTCCCGATCTACTTCTACGGCCGCACGCCGACCGCGCCGGACCTGCAGATCGCGACGGACGAGCTGGACCTCGACGCGGTCCGCGGCGCCGGCATCTTCTGGGCGACGGTGACCGGCCTGTGCCAGGAGCCCAGCCGCTCCGCCACCCTCGCGGCGCTGGAGGCGCGCGGGAGGAACGGCATCACCGTCCTCGACCTGGACTGGCGGCCGATGTTCTGGGAGTCGCGCGAGGCGGCCCGGCCGATCGTCCAGCAGGCGCTGCGGCACGTCACGCACGCCGTGGGCAACCTGGACGAGTGCGAGACGGCGGTCGGCACCAGCGACCCGCACGCGGCGGCCCGCGCGCTGCGCGAGGAGCACGGCGTCGCCGTCGCCGTCGTCAAGCAGGGCCCGAAGGGCGTGCTCGCCGTCGACGACACGGGCGAGCACGAGGTCGCACCGATCCCGGTCGACGTGCTCAACGGACTCGGCGCGGGCGACGCGTTCGGCGGCGCGCTGTGCCACCAGCTGCTGGACGGGCGCCCGCTGGGCGACGCGGTCCGGTTCGCCAACGCCGCCGGCGCGATCGTCGCGACCCGGCTGGCCTGCTCCGACGCCATGCCGACGACGGCCGAGGTGGCCGCGTTCCTGGAGGGGCCAATGGAGGGTCATGATGTCCGCTGACCTGCTGCGCTCGCTCGTCGAGACGCGCATCCACCGGCCGGAGGCGATCGCCGCGGCCGCCGCCGCGCGCCGCCGCCCCGACTCGCTGCTCGGGCCGAGCGGCAAGCTCATGGTCATCGCGGCCGACCACCCCGCGCGCGGTGCGCTGCGGGCCGGGCGCGACGCGCTGGCGATGGCCGACCGCGGCGAGCTGCTCGACCGCCTGGTCGTCGCGCTCGGCCGGCCCGGCGTCAACGGCGTGCTGGCGACCGCCGACGTGCTCGAGGACCTGCTGCTGCTCGGCGCGCTGGACGGCAAGGTCGTCGTCGGGTCGATGAACCGCGGCGGCCTGGCCGGCACCGTCTTCGAGATCGACGACCGGTTCACCGGTTACGACCCGGCCGGCATCGACGGCATGGGGTTCGAGATGGGCAAGATGTTGCTGCGCATCGACCCCGACGACCCGGCGACCGCGCCCACCCTGGCGGCCTGCGGCCAGGCCGTCGACGGGCTGGCCGCCCGCCGCAAGATCGCTCTGGTCGAGCCGTTCATCTCGCACCGCGTCGACGGCCGGCTGCGCAACGACCTGTCCACCGAGGCGGTGATCCGGTCGGTGACGGTGGCCGCGGGCCTGGGCAACACGTCGGCCTACACCTGGCTGAAGCTGCCGGTGGTCGACGACGACCCGGCCGGCATGGAGCGCGTGCTGGCCGCGTCGACGCTGCCGGCGGTGCTGCTCGGCGGCGAGGTGCCGGACGACCCGGACACCGCGTTCCGCCAGTGGGAGAAGGTGTTGCGGCTGCCGACGGCGCTCGGCCTGGTGGTCGGGCGGACGCTGCTGTACCCGCCGGACGGCGACGTCGCGGCGGCGGTCGACACGGCGGTGAGCCTGCTGTGAGCCGCTGGTATCGCCCGGCCGGGAGCGCCGGCCGCGGGCCGTACGCCGTCGAGCTGACGCCGGGGACCGTCGAGGGCTGGCGGTGGACGTCGATCCGCGTGCTCGAGCTGGGCCCGGGGGAGACCCACGCGTTCGAGTCCGGCGACGAGGAGCTGTTCGTGCTGCCGCTCAGCGGCGGCGGCACGGTCGTCGCCGACGGCGAGCGGTTCGAGCTGACCGGCCGCCCGGACGTCTTCAGCGGCCCGACCGACACCGTCTACGTGCCGCGCGACGCGTCAGTCACCGTCACCGCCGCCGGGCATGACGCCGACGGCGCCCGGTTCGCGCTGCCGGCCGGGCCGTGCGGCCGCCGTCTCGCCGCCCGCTACGTCGGCGTCGACGACGTCGCCGTCGAGCTGCGCGGCGCCGGCAGCAGCACCCGTCAGGTGCACAACTTCGGCTCGGCCGACGGCTTCGACGCGGACCGGCTGATCGCCGTCGAGGTGATCACCCCGGCCGGCAACTGGTCGTCGTACCCGCCGCACAAGCACGACGTGGACGTGCCCGGCGCGGAGTCGGAGCTGGAGGAGATCTACTACTTCGAGGTCAGCGACGAGCGTGGCTTCGGCTACCACCGTGTCTACGGCACCGACGACCGGCCGATCGACGTGCTGGCCGAGGTGCGCACCGGCGACGTCGTGCTGGTGCCGCACGGCTGGCACGGCCCGTCGGTGGCCGCGCCCGGCTACCACCTGTACTACCTCAACGTCATGGCCGGTCCCGGTGCCACTCGCGATTGGCTGATCAGCGACGACCCGGCGCACGCCTGGGTCCGCGACGAGTGGGCCGCGCAAGCGCCGGACCCGCGCCTGCCCATGGGGAAGGAGCGATGATGAGGCTGACGGTCGCACAGGCCACGGTCCGGTTCCTCGCCGCGCAGTTCACCGAGCGCGACGGCGTCGAGCACCGGCTGATCGAGGGCTGCTTCGGCATCTTCGGGCACGGCAACGTGGCCGGCCTCGGGCAGGCGCTGCTGGAGGCCGAGCTGGCCGACCCGGCGGCGCTGCCGTACCACCAGGCCCGCAACGAGCAGGGCATGGTGCACGCGGCGGTCGGCTACGCCCGCATGCGCAACCGGCTGTCGACGCTGGCCTGCACGTCGTCCATCGGGCCGGGCGCGACGAACATGGTGACCGGCGCGGCGCTGGCGACGATCAACCGGCTGCCGGTGCTGCTGCTGCCCGGCGACGTGTTCGCGACGCGGGTGGCCGACCCGGTGCTGCAGCAGCTGGAGATGCCGCACGCGCCGGAGGTCACCGTCAACGACGCGTTCCGGCCGGTGTCGCGGTTCTTCGACCGCGTCTGGCGGCCCGAGCAGCTGCCGGCCGCGCTGCTCGGTGCGATGCGGGTGCTCACCGACCCGGCCGAGACCGGCGCCGTCACGCTGGCGATGCCGCAGGACGTGCAGGCCGAGGCGTACGACTGGCCGGCCGAGCTGTTCGCGAAGCGCGTGTGGCACGTGCCGCGGGCCGTCCCCGAGCCGGGCGCGCTGGCCCGTGCCGTGGCGCTGCTGCGCACGGCCCGGCGGCCGCTGATCGTCGCCGGCGGCGGCGTCATCTACAGCGAGGCGACCGACGCGTTGCGAGCGTTCGCCGAGGCCACGGGCGTCCCCGTCGCTGAGACCCAGGCCGGCAAGGGCAGCCTTCCGTACGATCACCCGCTCGCGCTCGGCGCCGTCGGGGCGACGGGGACGCCGGGCGCCAACCGGGTCGCCCGCGAGGCGGACGTCGTCATCGGCATCGGCACCCGGTACAGCGACTTCACGACGGCGTCGCGGACGGCGTTCCAGGACCCCGGCGTGCGGTTCGTCAACGTCAACGTCACCGGGTTCGACGGCGCCAAGCAGGCCGGGCTGCCGGTGGTGGCCGACGCCCGCGCGGCGTTGGAGGCGCTGACGGAGGCGCTGGCCGCCTGGTCCGTCCCGGACGGGCATCGCGAGGCGGCCGCGGCCGCGAACCGCGAGTGGGACGCCGTCGTCACCGCCGCCTACACCGCGCAGCACCGCCCGCTGCCGGCGCAGACCGAGGTGATCGGCGCGGTCAACGAGGTCAGCGCGCCGCGCGACGTCGTCGTCAACGCGGCCGGGTCGATGCCCGGCGAGCTGCACAAGCTCTGGCGCACGCGCGACCCGAAGGGCTACCACGTCGAGTACGGCTACTCGACGATGGGCTACGAGATCGCCGCGGGCGTCGGCGTGCGGATGGCCGCGCCCGACCGCGACGTGTTCGTGCTGGTCGGCGACGGTTCCTACCTGATGATGGCGCAGGAGCTGGTCACCGCCGTCCAGGAGCGGATCAAGATCGTCGTGGTGCTGGTGCAGAACCACGGGTTCGCCTCGATCGGCTCGCTGTCGGAGTCGCTCGGGTCGCAGCGGTTCGGGACGGCGTACCGGTTCCGGTCGGGCTCGGGCCGGCTCGACGGCGAGGTGCTCCCGGTCGACCTCGCCGCCAACGCGGCCAGCCTGGGCGTCCACGTCGTCCGGGTCGCGACGGTGTCCGAGCTGCGGGCCGCGCTGAGCGACGCGAAGGCGGCGCCGGCCGACGGCGGCCCGGTCCTGATCCACGTCGAGACCGACCCGCTGGCGGGTGCGCCGGACAGCGAGTCGTGGTGGGACGTCCCCGTCAGCGAGACGGCGGCGCTGGACACCACGCGCGCGGCGCGCGCGGAGTACGAGCGGCAGAAGAAGGCACAGCGGCCGCTGGTCGGCCCGGCGAGCGGCACGGAGGAGAACGAGGCATGAGGACGATCGAGCACTGGATCGGCGGCGCCGCGACGCGGGCCGGCTCCACCCGCACGGCGCCGGTGTGGAACCCGGCGACCGGGCAGCAGCAGGCCGAGGTGCTGCTGGCCGAGGCCGCGGACGTCGACCTGGCGGTGTCGGCCGCCGCGAAGGCGTTCGAGAGCTGGTCGCAGACGTCGCTGACCAAGCGCGCCAACGTGCTGTTCGCGTTCCGCGAGCTGGTCGCCCGGCACGCCCGCGAGCTGGCCGAGGTCATCGCCGACGAGCACGGCAAGGTGGTGTCCGACGCGCTCGGCGAGGTGCAGCGCGGCCTCGAGGTGGTCGAGTTCGCCTGCGGCATCCCGCACCTGCTCAAGGGCGACTACTCCGACCAGGTGTCCACCGGGGTCGACGTGTACGGCTTCCGCGAGCCGCTGGGCGTCGTCGCCGGCATCACCCCGTTCAACTTCCCGGTCATGGTGCCGATGTGGATGCACCCGGTCGCCATCGCCTGCGGCAACGCGTTCGTGCTCAAGCCGAGCGAGCGCGACCCGTCGGCGTCGCAGCTGGTGGCCCGGCTGTGGGCCGAGGCGGGGCTGCCCGAGGGCGTGTTCACCGTCGTCAACGGCGACAAGACCGCCGTCGACGCGCTGCTCGACCACCCCGACGTCGCGGCGGTGTCGTTCGTCGGCTCGACCCCGATCGCGCGGTACATCCACCAGCGCGCCAGCGCGAACGGCAAGCGGGTGCAGGCGCTCGGCGGGGCCAAGAACCACGCCGTCGTGCTGCCCGACGCCGACCTCGACTTCGCCTCCGACCACCTGGTCGCGGCGGCGATGGGCTCGGCGGGGGAGCGGTGTATGGCGATCTCCGCGGCGGTGGCGGTCGGCGGCGGCGTCGACGCGGACCGGCTCGTCGAGGCCGTCGCGGCGAAGGCGGCCGCCGTCCGCGTCGGCCCCGGGCGCGACGAGGCCAGCGAGATGGGGCCGGTCGTCACGGCCGCCGCTCGCGACCGGATCACCGGCTACATCGACTCCGGTGAGCAACAGGGCGCCACCCTCGCCGTCGACGGCCGCGGGCTGGTCGTGCCCGGCCACGAGGACGGCTTCTTCGTCGGCCCGACCGTGCTGGACCACGTCACGACGTCGATGGACGTGTACCGCGACGAGATCTTCGGCCCGGTGCTGTCCGTCGTCCGCGCCTCCGACGTCGACCAGGCGATCGCGCTGATCAACGCGAACCCGTACGGCAACGGGACGGCCATCTTCACCGGCTCCGGCGAGGCGGCGCGGCGGTTCCAGCGCGGCGTCCACGTCGGCATGATCGGCATCAACGTGCCCATCCCGGTCCCGATGGCCTACTACTCCTTCGGCGGCTGGAAGGACTCGCTGTTCGGCCAGTCGCACGTCCACGGCCCCGAGGGGATCGCGTTCTACACGCGCGCCAAGGTCGTGACGGCGCGCTGGCCGCGCGTCGACCACCCGATCGCGGCCAGCTACCACTTCCCGACGACGACCTGACGGACGTGGCCGACGCGTCCCCCTCGGTGTCCCGCTCGGTGCTGGGCGGGCCGGCGCCGCGGCCCGGCGTCGTGCATCTCGGCGTGGGCGCGTTCCACCGCGCGCATCAGGCCGTCTACACCGATCGCGCGATGGCGGCGACCGGAGACCCGCGGTGGGGAATCGTCGAGGTGGCGCCGCGTTCGGCCGACGTCGTCGACGCGCTGCGCCGGCAGGACGGCCTGTTCACGGTGCTGGAGCGGTCCGGCGACGACGTGACGGCGCGGGTGGTCGGCTCGGTCGCGGAGGCCTGGCACGCGCCGTCGTCGTGGACGGAGGTGGCCGCCCGGTTCGCCGACCCGCGGATCTCGGTCGTCACGCTGACCATCACCGAGAAGGGCTACCTGGGCGACCCGGTCACCGGCGCCCTGCTCGACGACGATGCGGTCCGGGCCGACGTCGCCGCGGTCGCCGCCGGGGAGCGGCCGAGGACAGGGCTCGGGCTGTTGGTCGCCGGGCTGCGCGGGCGGGCGGTGGCCGACGCGGGCCCGGTGACGGTGCTGTCCTGCGACAACCTGGTCGGCAACGGCGCGCGGCTGGGCCGGCTGGTGGGGGAGTTCGCCGCCCGCTTGCCGGGCGCTCCCGGTTATGGGCTGGCGGCGTGGCTCGCGGCGTCGGCCCGGTTCCCGTCGTCGATGGTGGACCGGATCGTGCCCGCCACGACGGCCGCCGATCGGGCAGACGCGGCCCGGCTGACGGGTTTCGCCGACGACGCGGTGGTCGCCGCCGAATCGTTCACCCAGTGGGTGATCGAGGACGATTTCGCCGGCGAGCGTCCGCCGTGGGAACTGGCCGGCGCCGAGCTGGTCGCCGACGTCGGGCCGCACGAGACGGCCAAGCTGCGCGTCCTGAACGCGGCGCACTCGATGATCGCCTACCTCGGTGCGCTGGCCGGGCACGAGACCATCGCGGCCGCCGTCGCCGACCCGCCGATCCGTGCCGCCGTCGAGGCGCTGCACCGCGACGTGCTGACGACGATCGACGCGCCGCCCGGGTGGGACCTGCGGGCCTACGCGGCTTCGGTGCTGGAGCGGTTCGCCAACTCCGCGCTCGGGCACCGCTGCGACCAGGTCGCCGCCGACGGTTCGCAGAAGCTCCCGGTCCGGGTGGTGCCGACGATCCTCGCCACCCGCGCGGCAGGTCGTTCGTCCGCCGCCGCGACGCTGGTGGTGGCCGCCTGGCTGCGCTTCGTCCTGGCCGGCCGGTCCGACGACGGCCGTCCGCTGACGGTGAACGACCCGGCGCGCGACGCCCTGCGCGCCGTCCCCGCCTCGGACGTCGAGCGGCTACTGGACGCCGCCGCGGTCGTCCCGCCCGACCTGGTCGCCGACGACGCCTGGCGGGCCGACGTCGTCCGATACCTCGACGACCTGTCCCGCCACGGCGTCAGGGGAAGACGACAGTGAGTGGTGCGCTGAGCGCGCCGGTGTTCAGCGAGGTGTCGGTCGCCCGGACCTGGACGGTCGCCGGTCCGCTGGGCGGCGGGACGCAGGCGACGTTGAAGATCTGCTCGAACAGGTCGACGCGCGGTGCGGCGGTGCCCGTGCTGCCGAGGGACTCGCCGTCGAGGAAGATCTCGTACGACATGATCGCGGCGTTGTCCGGCGCCGCCGTCCACTCGATCAGGGCCGGGTAGCCCGAGCGCGTGCTGACCTGGCGCAACCCGGTCGCCACCCCCGGCGGCGTGGTCTCGAAGACGAAGGTCGCGGGGACGAGCGACCGGTTGCCGGCCGCGTCGACGGCGCGCAGCTCGAACGTGTACGAGTTGCCGGGGCTGAGGTCCAGGCCGGAGACGTCCTCGATGTGCCACGTGCGCCACTGGTCGGTCAGGGTGCTGCCGAGCGGTCCGGTCACCTCGTACCGGCGGACGCCGCCGGTGTCGTCGCGGGTCGCCGTCCAGAAGAGGCCGAGGCGCTCGGGCTGGGTCTGCCGGCCGGTGAGCCGAAGGTTCTCCGGGGTCGGTGGCGGCGTGGTGTCGGCGTCCAGCGTCACCCGGACCGGGGCGCTGTGCGCGGACTCGGCGCCGATCCGGTCGCCGATGTCGGGCCGCTTGACCGTCACGGTGAACTCCACGGTCGACCCAGGCGTGAGGCCGTGGACGGTCGCCGTCGTCGCCGGGGTGAGGTAGACCCGGATGCCGTCGGCGTACACGTTGAACGTCGTGTACCCGTCCTGCGGCTCGGTGGAGCTCCAGGCAAGCTCGACGCTGGTCGCGTCGTGGTCGACCACCCCCAGGCCGGTCGGCGCGGGTGGCACCGAGCTGCCGGCGCCTGCCGCTGCCGCGGACTGGCCCACCAGTGCCGCGGTCACGAGGGTGAAGGCGCCGGCGATTGTCGCTCCGGCCCGTAGCAGTGCGTGTCGCGTCATCGGTCACGGTCCCTTCTGCGGATGGACCCCCGTGTGTGTGTACGGGCGGATCCGCAGAAGGGATTGCGGACGAGTCGGTCAGCTGGCCCAGGCCATCAGCGACTCGTTGCGGCGCGGGTCGCGCAGCAGCATGAGCGCGTGCTTCTCCAGTTGGCGCACCCGCTCGCGGGACACGCCGACCTCGTCGGCGACGTCCTGCAGGGTGTGCTCGTGGCCGTCGACCAGGCCGTAGCGCATGCCGATGATCTTCGCCTCGCGCGTGGGCAGCGAGTCGAGGACGTTGCGCAGCTGCTCGCTGAGCGCCCGCCGCTCGACCAGGTCGGAGGCCTGGACGGCGTCGTCGTCCTCGATCAGCTCGCCGATGCTGGACTCGCCGTCGTCGCCGATGGGTGTGTCGAGGCTGAGTGGGTCGCGGGCGACGCGACGCAGCTCGACGACCTTCTCGACCGGGATGCCGGCCTCTTCGGCGACCTCCTCGACCGTCGGGTCGCGCCCGAGCAGCCGCTGCAGGTCGCGGTCGATGCGGTGCAGCTTCGCCACGGTCTCGGACACGTGCACCGGCAGCCGCACCGTGCGGGTCTGCTCGGCGAGGCCGCGCTGGATGGCCTGGCGGATCCACCAGGTGGCGTACGTGGAGAACTTGAAGCCCTTGGCGTAGTCGAACTTCTCGACGGCGCGAATGAGGCCGAGATTGCCCTCTTGGATGACGTCGAGGAACGGCAGGCCGCGGCCGGACAGCTTGCGCGCGACCGACACGACGAGGCGGAGGTTGGCCCGGATCATGTGGTCGCGGGCGGCGTCGCCGTCGCGGACCAGCACCTCGAGCTGGGTCTTGTGGGACGGGGTCAGCTTGCGCTTGGAGGGCACGGCACCGGCCAGCAACTGCTCGGCGTACACACCGGTCTCGATGCGCTTGGCCAGATCGACCTCTTCGGCCGCGGTGAGCAGCGGCGTTGAGCCCAGTTGCGCGAGGTAGCGACCGACGAGGTCGGGCTCGCCCTCGGAGCGCGCCTGACGACGCCGCGGCGTCGCGTTGGTGGCCTTTGGTGCAACTGCCATGGGTCCCCCTCGAGGTCGACTCGTCCGGACCGTACCCGCACGATCAGCGAACATACGTTCACAACGCACGGGCCCTGACAAAGATTCCAGGACCCTCTGGGCAGGAGAGAAATCTCATGATAATGACGCCCCTACGGGCAGCCCGGGCCGTCGCGGCGCCCGAATCGCGGACCCCGCCGGACATGGCAGGCTGACCGTACGTACTGTTGTCAGGACAAAGTCAGCGCGGACGATGGGGGAATGGTGGCGATGAAGGGCATTGCCGGGGCACCGGTGAGCTTCGGCGTCTTCGAGCTGACGGCGGACCAGCCGCTGCCGGACCCCGAGGAGATCCTCGGCCCGCTCCAGGACCTGGGGTACGACGGCGTCGACCTCGGCCCGGTCGGCTGGCTCGGCCGCGGCGACGCGCTGCGCCGGCGGCTGCGCGAGCACGAGCTGGTGCTGGTGGGCGGCTGGGTCGACCTGCCGTTCACCGACGACGAAGCGTTCGGCCGGGCGCTGCCCGAGCTCGACGACGCCCTGGAGATCTTCGTGGCGGCGGCCGAGCTGGACCCGTCGCGCCCGCCGCTGCCGACGCTGGCCGACCGGGGCAGCGAGTTGCGCCGCGCCAACCCGGGCGGCGCCGCGCCGGGACTCGCGCTCGACGACGCCGGCTGGGAGCGGCTGGCGCGCAACGTCGAGACCGCCGCCGCGCGGGTGCGCGCCGCCGGTCTGGAGCCCACGTTCCACCACCATGCCTGCACGTACGTCGAAACGCCCGCCGAGATCGACGAGTTCCTCGCCCGCACCGACGTCGGCCTGACGTTCGACACCGGCCACCTGCTCATCGGCGGCGGCGACCCGGTCGAGGGCTGGCGGCGCTGGGGGTCGCGGATCAACCACCTGCACCTCAAGGACGCCCGCACCGCCGTGCTCGACCAGGTGCTCAGCGAGAAGGGCGGCATGCGCGACGTGTGGGAGCGGCGCGCGTTCGTCGAGCTCGGCGCCGGCGACCTCGACGTCGACGGGTTCATGGACGCCGTGTTCCAGAGCGCCTTCGACGGCTGGCTGGTGGTCGAGCAGGACGTCGTGCCGTCGCCGTCCGACCCGCCGGGGCGCGTCATCGACGACCAGCGCGCCAACCGCGAGGCGCTGCGCCGGTGGCTGCCGTGAGCGACCGCGTCCGGCTGGCCGTCGCCGGCCTCGGCGCCGTCGCGCAGTCCGTCCACCTGCCGCTGATCTCCCGCCGCTGGGACCTGTTCGACCTGGTCGCCGTCTGCGACCTGGCGCCGTCGCTGCGCACCGCGATCGGCGAGCAGTACGGCGTCCCAGAGGAGCACCGCTACGCCGACGCCGGCGCGATGATCGAGCAGAGCGGCGCCGACGGCGTCGTGCTGCTGACGTCAGGCTCGCACGGAGACGTCGCGCTGCGGGCGCTGCGGGCCGGCGTCGCCGTCTTCTGCGAGAAGCCGCTGACGTACACGGTCGCCGAGGCCGACGCGCTGGCCGACGCGGAGCGCGAGCTGGGCCGTCCGGCACTGCTGCTGGCCTACATGAAGGAGCACGACGAGGCGGTCTGGCAGCTGAGCGAGCGGCTGGCCGGCATCGACGACGTCCGCGCCGTCGAGGTCGAGGTGCTGCACCCGAGCGGTGAGTCGCAGCTGGACTTCGCCAACCTGCGGCCCAACCCGCTCGGCGACGTCGACCCCGACGCCGTCAGCCGCCTGGCCGCGGAGTCGGGCCGGCTGCTGGACGCCGCGCTCGGCGCCGGAACGTCCGACCGGCTGCGGCAGCTGTACGCGAACGTCGTGCTCGGCAGCCTCGTGCACAACACGTCGCTGCTGCGGGCGGTGTTCGGCGGGCTGACCGTCGTCGACGGCGCGCGGGAGTGGCCGGCCGCGGCGCGGAAGGGCTGGGACGCGCGCTCGGTCGAGGTGACCGGCGAGCTGCCCGGAGCCGTCCGCGCCCGGATGAGCTGGCACTACCTGCCCGACTACCCGGCGTACACCGAGACGCTGACGGTGCACCACGGCCGCGGCTCGCTGCGGGTGACGTTCGGGACGCCGTACGTGCTGAACAACCCGACCCGCCTCGAGGTCGTCGAGGCGCCGCCGGCCGGCCTGGCCGCGGGCGGCGAGGTCCGTTCGGTGTTCACGTCCACCGGCGAGTCGTTCGAGAACGAGCTGACCGACTTCCACCGCATGGTGATGGCGGGCGAGCGGCCGCGGGCAGGCGTCGCCGAAGGCCGGACGGACGTCCTGACCAGCCAGCGCATCGTCCGGCTGCTGGCCGGCGACGAGCCGCTGGGCGGAGAGGCGGCACACGCATGACCGAGCCCGAGATCGTCCTGGTGCCGCACACCCACTGGGACCGCGAGTGGTACGAGCCGTTCCAGGTGTTCCGGCTCAAGCTGGCCGACGTGCTCGACGACGTGCTGGCGCGGGCCGAGGCCGACCCGGACTTCCGGTTCACCCTCGACGGCCAGTTCGCCGCCGTCGTCGACTACCTGGAGCTGCGCCCGGAGAACCGGCACCGGGTCGCCGAGATGGTCCGGCAGGGCCGGTTGTCGGTCGGCCCCTGGTACATCCTGCTGGACGAGTTCCTGTGCGGCGGCGAGACGATCGTGCGCAACCTCGAGCTGGGCTGGCAGGGCGCCGAGGCGCTCGGCGGTGCGATGCCGGTGGGCTACCTGCCGGACATGTTCGGCCACACCGCGCAGATGCCGCAGCTGCTGGCCCGCGCCGGCATCGAGCACGCGAGCCTGTGGCGCGGGGCGCCGGGCGCGCTGCACCAGCACGCCTTCCGCTGGGAGGCGCCCGACGGCAGCACCGTGCGGGTGGAGTACCTGTTCGACGGCTACGGCAACGCGCTGGACCTGTTCGCGATCCCGGCCCGGCTGGGCTCGGCGGTCGAGGCGTATCGCGAGGAGACGCGGTCCTGGTACGGCGACGACCCGGTGCTCGGCATGCTCGGCACCGACCACTCCGCGCCGCGGCCGGACCTCATGGAGCTGATCCGCGGCCCGGGCGGCGCCGGGCTGACGATCGCCGGGCTGGCCGAGTACGTCACCCGGTTCCGGCCCGACGACCCGCGCCTGCCGGTCGTGGTGGGCGAGCTGCGCAGCCACGCGCGCGGCAACATCCTGCCCGGCGTCATCTCGATCCGGGTCGGCCTCAAGCAGGCCATGGCCCGGGCCGAGCGCGTCGTCGGTGAGGCCGAGGCGCTCGCGGCGCAGTTCCGGCCCGCGGACGACTACCGCGAGGCGTTCCTGCTGGCCTGGCGGAAGATCGTCGAGTCGACGGCGCACGACTCCGTCACCGGCTGCGGCGTCGACGAGACCGCCGCCCAGGTCGCGGCCCGGCTGGCCGAGGCAGAGCAGGCCGGGCGCGCCGTCCGCTCCGCGGTGCTCCGGTCGGTCGCGGCGCGCGTGCCGGCCGACGCGCACGCCGTCGTCAATACCGTCCCGTGGCCCCGCACCGTGCTGGCCGAGCTGGACGTCGCCGCGCCGGACGCGGAGCGCCCGGTCGTCGCCGAACTGCCGGACGGCACCGCCCTGCCGGTGCAGGAGCTGAGCCGCTCCGCGACCGTGCTGGGCGACGAGAAGCTGGCCGCCGCCGACCTGGAGAAGGTGATCCGGCGCATCCACGGCCGCGAGCTGTTCGGCCAGCAGATCGAGTCGTACGTCGTCGCGCCGGGCTCGCTGGACGTCGAGGTGGCCCGGGTGCCGGCGGCGCCGGAGTTCGACCTCGCGGCCCTGCGCGCGGAGCTGGCGGCGGCCGTCGCCGAGGCTTCAGGCGAGTGGCGGGTCCGCACGGTCGCACAGCAGCGGCGCCGGGTGCTGGTCGCCGTGCCGCTGGACGCGTCCGGGCAGGTCGCGGTGCGGACGTCGCAGGGCGGGTCCTCGGCGGGCGCGCCGGGCGTCGAGGTGACGGAGCGGTCGTTGACCTCGTCGGACGTCCGGGTGGACGTCGCCGGCGACGGCACGCTGACGGTCCGCGGCGCCGACGGAACCGTCCTGACCGGCGTCGGCCGGCTGGTGTCGGGCGGCGACCGCGGCGACAGCTACAACTACGGCCCGCCCGCCGCCGACGTGCTGGTCGACGCGCCGTCGTCGGTGACCGTGACGGTGGACGAGTCCGGCCCGCTGCGCGGCGTGCTGCGGGTCGTCCGACGCTACGACTGGCCGGTGTCACTGTCCGACGACGTCGACGTGCGGGCCGCCGAGACGGTGCCGGTCGAGGTGACGACCCTGGTCGAGCTGCGGGCCGGCGAGCCGTTCGTCCGGCTGGACGTGTCGTTCGTCAACCCGGCGCGCGACCACCGGGTCCGGCTGCACGTGCCGCTGCCCGCGCCGGTCACCGAGTCCGCGGCCGACGGGCAGTTCGCGGTGACGGTGCGCGGGCTGACGTCCGAGGGCGGCTGGGGCGAGTACCCGCTGCCGACGTTCCCGGCGTCGTCGTTCGTGTCCGCCGGACCCGCGACGGTGCTGCTGGACCACGTCACCGAGTACGAGCTGGCCGGCGACGGCGGGGAACTGGCGCTGACCCTGCTGCGCGCGGTCGGCTGGATGAGCGTCAACCTGCACCCGCTGCGCGACGAGCCGGCCGGGTCGGAGTTCCCGGTGCCCGGCGCGCAGTACGTCGGCGTGCCGGTGCGGGCGCGGCTGGCGGTCGTGCCGCGGGCCGGCGGATGGGGTCCGGCGTCGGCGCCACGGCTCGCGGAGGAGTTCCGCCACGACGCCCTGGTCGCGCCCGGCCTGGCCGCCGCGGGCGGTGAGCTGCCGCCGTCGTCGTCGGGTCTGGGCGTGAGCGGGCCGGGCGTGGTGGCGTCGTCGATCCGAACCCGCGGCGACGAGACCGAGGTGCGGCTGGTCGCCATGTCAGCCGCGCCGACGACGGCCACCGTCACCGGGGCGTTCGTCACGGCTTGGCGGACCGACCTGCTCGGCCGGGCGCTGGAGCCGCTCCCCGTGGACGGTGACCGCGTCGACGTCGAGCTCGGACCCTGGGAGATCGCGACGATCCGCGTCTCCTAGCTTCCTACCGGCTGCGCGTGTGCACGGTGAAGCCGAGTTGCTCGGTCATGTCGGGCAGTGTGGTGAACAGCGAGACGTCCTTGCCGTGGCAGGTCGACGGCACGATCTTGCCGCCGTGGTGGATGCCGTAGGCGATGCGGCCGGTGCTGGTGTACCGGTACCAGGCGCCGCCGCTGTCGCCGGGGCAGGTGTCGATGCCGTTGACGCGGGCCAGGTTGCGGGCGCTGGCGTCGTTGACGTCGGCGAGGACGCCGCAGCGGATCCCGGAGGCGGCGGACTGGGCCGCGATGCACAGCGTCTGGCCCGGCTGCATGCTCGTCTCGGAGGTGATCCGCCTGGCCACGGCCAGCCGCTGGTTGGTGGCGTCCTCGTGGTACATCCAGCCCCACGTGGTGCTGTTCAGCCAGTACGTGTTGTCGATGCGGATGGCCGCCGCGTCGACGTCATTCCAGTTGTACCTGGCCCGCAGGGTGCCGACGGTCTGCGTGCCGTTGCCCCACCGGCTGCCGATGGCGCCGCAGTGGCCGGCGGTGAGCACCCACCGGCCGCCGCTGGTGGTCGAGTTCGCGGTGAACCCGGCCGAGCAGGAGTAGTTCTTCTCGGGGCCACGCCAGAGCTGCACCCCGGCGCGCAGTGGAGGGTCGCAGCGGCGGTGGGTGGTGCACGCCTCCGGGCCGGTCGTCTGCGCCGTCTGCGCCGTCGCCCGCATGGTGGCCGGCAGCGTCAGCGCGCCCCGGCGCACGCTGCTGAGCGTGCTCGCCGGCAGTTCGACGACGACCCGGTTGGTCTTCAGGTCGACGCCGGCGGTGGCGCCGGCCGGCACGCCGCGGCGCGTGCCCTCGTTGACGGCGTCGCGCTCGGCGATCAGCGTGGCGAGGCTGAAGTCGACGTCGTGCATGGCGACGTCGATGCCGCGGGCGGTCGCCGCGCGGGTGAACCTGGCCGCGGCCGCCGGCGTCGTCGACAGCAGGTGCTGGGTGTCGGTGGCGCCGTCGTACCAGGCGCCGCCGTAGGTGTCCTGCGACTCGGCGGCGAGCTGCTCGATCAACTCGACGCGTTCGTCCTCGGCGTCGATGCGGCGCAGTGCCTCGGCGTCGCTGACGCCGGGAAAGGCCTGTTGGAAGGCCTCGATGGCGGCGGCCTGCTCGAGACCGGTGAGCCGCGGCGGTGCGGCGATGGACGGAGTAGTGGTGGCGGATGCCGCGCCGAACAGGCCGGTGATGGCCAAAGCGGCGCAGGCGACGGCGAATGGGCGTCGTCGATTCACGGGGGGCTGCTCTCTCTACTCAGAGCCACGAGCCCTGCACGAATCGTGACAGATAGTGATGATCTCGGAAATAGCGGGATCTGAGAATAAGAGATACCGGTCCGGACCGCATGTCGATCATGGGGTTCGGTGACCGACCCGAATTCGACGTCGATGTCAAGCGCGCCGCCGGGCTCCCGTGGGCAGCTCGGCGGCGCGCTGATCTAGGTGGCGCTTGGCGCGCCGGGAGACGAGCCGGTCAGCTGACCGGCTGCGGAGTGGTGGCGATGCGTAGTGCGG
The DNA here is from genome assembly GCF_900105925.1 of Jiangella alkaliphila. Classification (NCBI taxonomy): domain Bacteria; kingdom Bacillati; phylum Actinomycetota; class Actinomycetes; order Jiangellales; family Jiangellaceae; genus Jiangella; species Jiangella alkaliphila. The sequence continues at coordinate 3,594,795 of NZ_LT629791.1, forward strand.
CGACCAACTCGCGGTAGAGGTCGTCGGCCTGGAGCAGCTCCTGGTGGGTGCCGACGGCGCGGACCCGGCCGGCCTCCAGCAGCACGATCTGGTCGGCGTCGACGACGGTCGAGAGCCGGTGCGCGATGGTCACGACGGCGCCGGTGGCGGCCTGGCGGCGGATGCCCTCGGCGACCGCGGCCTCGCTCAGCCCGTCCAGCTGCGCCGTGGCCTCGTCGAGCAGCAGCAGCTCGGCGTCGGTGACCAGCGCGCGGGCCAGCGCGACCCGCTGCCGCTCGCCGCCGGACATCGTCGTCGGCGACAGCTCGGTGTCGAGGCCGTGCTCCAGGTCGCGGACGCGGTCGTCCAGCCGGACCGTCCGGAGCGCCGCCCAGAGCTCGTCCTCGGTGGCGTCCGGCGCGGCGTAGGCGAGGTTCTCGCGCAGGGTGCCGGGGACCAGCGGGGTGTCCTGCTCGACGTAGGCGATGCGGCTGCGCAGGTCGGCCAGGCGCCAGTCGGCGAACGGGCGGCCGTCGAGCACGATCTCGCCGCGCTGCGGCTGCAGGAACTTCAGCAGCAGCGAGAAGATGGTCGTCTTGCCGGCGCCGGACGGCCCGATGATCGCCGTGTGCCCGTGCCGAGGGATGGTCAGGCTGACGCCGTCGAGCGCCGGCGCTGACTCGGGGGAGTAGCGGTACTCGACGTCGCGCAGCTCCAGCGCGGCGTCGTCGGCCATCGTCGTCGCGGCCGCCGGAACCGCCGTCGCCGCGTCGGACTCCGTCGCCATCGCGTCGATCTCGCCGATGCGGGCGGCCGCCGCGAGCCCGGACTGCACCGACGTCATGCTCATCGTCAGCAGCATCACCGGCATCATCAGCTGGAACGCGTAGAGCAGGAACGCGACCAGCGTGGTCACCGTCATCTCGCCGGCCGCGACCCGGTAGGCGCCGACGCCGAGGATCAGCATGATGGCGAGGTTGATGCCGCCGCCGGTGATGGTCCACGCCCACGCCTCGAGCCGGACCGCGCGGATGCTCTTCTCCGCCGAGCGCTCGGCGTGCAGTGAGATCCGGGCGGTTTCGCGGGCCTCGGCCCGGGCCGCCTTCACCGTGCGCAACGCGCGCAGCACACCCTCGAGCCGTCCGCCGAGCGCGCCGACCTCCTCCTGCGCCTCCTGCTGCGCCTTGGCCAGCTTGGGCATCAGCAGCCCGGCGAGGATGCCGACGAGGACGATGACGCCCAGGGTGGTCCCGAGCAGGACGACGTCGAGGTAGGCCATCAGCGCCAGCGCGCCGACCAGCCCGACCAGGCCGTTGACTCCGTTGACGATGCTGGAGGTGGTCGCCTCGCGGATCAGCATCGTGTCGGACGTGACCCGGGTGACCATCTCGCCGGGGCTGCGCGTGCCGAGCTCGGTCACCTTCGTCCGCAGCAGCTGGCGGACCATGCCGGTGCGGGCCGCCAGGATGATCCGCTCGGCCAGCGTGCCCAGCAGGATCGTCTGCACCAGCTCGATGACGGCGCCGGCGACCAGCAGCACGGCCAGCAACGTCACCGGTCCCCGCAACGACGCGTCGACCTCGAGCCCGTCGAGCACCGCCCGCGTCACCAGCGGCGTCACCAGCTCGGCGCCGGTCGCCACCAGCCCCAGCAGCAGGCCGACGATCAGGATGCGCTTGTGCGGGCGCGCGTAGGACCAGAGCAGCCGGATCTTCGCGCCGGTGGGCAGATCGGGCGTGGGCCGCTCCTCGGCGGGCGGGCTGTATGGGGCGCTCATGGTCGCACAATGACACACTGCTGTCCCATTTTCAAGGCCTGATGTTCTATTATGGTGGAGCTGTGTAATATGAGGCGGCGTGACGACGATCGACTCCGGCGTGCGCCAACGGACCCGGCGGGCCATCCTCGACGCGGCCGCCGCCGTGTGGGCCCGCGACTACTCCGCGTCCCTCGGCGACATCGCCGACCGCGCCGAGGTCAGCCGCAGCACCCTGCACCGCTACTTCCCCGAGCGCCAAGCCCTCGTCGACGCCCTGCTCATCGAGTCGCAGGCCCGGCTGGATGAGGCCTGGAACGCCGCCGTCGACGCCTCCACCACCCCGGTCGAGACGGTCGAGAACATCATGGCCGCCATCGTCGACCTCGCCGACCAGATCCTGTTCCTGTTCAGCGACCCCGTCCGCTTCGAGGGCAACCCCCACTGGAGCGACGAAGAAGACGAGGCCCTCCCCGACCTCGTCCGCGCCGCCCAGCGCGACGGCGACCTCGACGCCGACATCGCCCCCCAGTTCGTCATCGGCGTCATGTACGCCCTCATCTACGTCACCGCCGAGTCGGTGGCCATGGGCACCCTGCCCCGCCACAAGGCCACCGAGACGCTGATCCGCATCTTCCGCCACGGCCTCTCGCCCCGCGTCTGAGGTGCCCGGCCCGGCGAGACTGTGGCGGTTTGGTGGCGCCCTAGCCCCACCAAACCGCCACATCGGCCAGGGACATCAATGGGTGAGGGATCCGGGTTCCCATAGCTGCCCACATCCCTCACCCATCAGTTCGTGCGCGAGGCAACGATCGATGTGTCGGACCCGAGGACTAGCTTCACTTCATGCCCATCGTCGGTCTCGATCGTGAACGGGGCTTCGCCCTGATCGCGGAGATGAACTCGACTCGAAACCTGCTCGCATACGGCCTGCGGGTCTTGCGGACTGCCGCGTTCGTCGAGACGACCCGCGATCCGATCCTCACGATGCTGTCCATCGGAGTTGAGAAGCTCTACAAACTGACCCTGGGCATCGTGGCCCTGGATCGAGACCAAGCGTGGCCGTCCGCCCAGGAGACGATGGCGTGGGGGCACAAACTCGATGAGATGCACGAGGCTGTCATGGCCGAGCTGCGCGTACGCACTGCCGACACGAGTGAACACGTGCGGGCGCGGTTCGCCGGGGTCGAGGCCGATCCCGTAGTCGAGCCGGTCATCGAGGCCCTCGACATGTACGGACGCAGGGGTCGGTTCTTCTTTCTCGACCTTCTCGGTGAGAAACCGCAATCATGGGTTGGCCCTGACGCCGCGTGGCAGAAGATCGAAAGTGCGGCCCTCGCCGATCCCGCAGTCGCAACCCTGTACAGCGCGACGACGACGAATGTCGGCGACAACGACATCTGGGCGGACTTTGTCGCAGGTCTCAACGAGCGGATTGCCTTGGCCGTCGAGCAGCTGTGGACCATGGTCGCAGTTTGCGGGCGGAACCACGCACTTGGCGAGACTGGTGTGGTGTTCGGGTTCGAGGTTCACCCAGGCGCTGTCGGGCGCCAGGTGTCAGGACGATAAGGCGCTGGCTACGGGGTAAGGGCGACGACGGCGGCGGTGGCGGCGGTCTCGAGGCGATGCGGGCCGGGGGCACCGGGGAAGCGAGCGACCTCCCCGCGGACCACCTGACGCCGCCCCCAGACGTCGGCGAGCAGCAGGCCGTCGGCGCCCACCGCGAGCAATTCGCCGTCCACGCGCAACAGCACCGGGTCGGCGACCGACCAGGACAAGGCCGTCCGGCCGGCCCGCAGCGCGTCCAGCACGTCCGGGACGGCAGGCGACGACGAAGCCACCCAGGTCACCGGGCGGCCCAGCGGCCGGCCGTCGGCGGGGGAGTGGAAGTCCGACCCGCCGATCGGCACGGTGGACAGACCCCACGCCGTCCACCAGGCGAGCGGCCCGGTCCATTCGTGCGCCATCCAGGAGTGGTGGAAGATCTCCGCGAGCGGCGGCCGCTTCTCCAGCGGATGGTGCCACGAGCAGTCCCCGGCCAGCGGATGGTTGATCGACAGCAGCCCGCCGGCCGACTCCACCGCCGACACCCACGACGACGGCGGCTGACGGAAGTCGACCCAGGGGATGGGGCCGAACGCGTTGGCATGGCCGCGGTCGGTCGTCACCTCCTGGCCGGGCAGCAAGGTGATCCCGTAAGCCGCACCCACCGACGGCAACACAGCGTGATGCGACACCGTGTTGTGGTCCGTGACGGCGAGCACGTCCAGCCCCGCCTCCACGCCGAGAGCGGCCAGCCCGGCCACCGGCAGCGAGCCGTCGGAGTGCAGCGTGTGGGCGTGGAAGTCGCAGGCCAGCCAGGTCAGCCCGGCGTCGGCGGGCAGCGAGCGGCGCGGCGGGCGCTCAGGAACAGGGGGTCCCGGGGGCTCCGGGTCCAGCGGCGCCGACGGATCGTCCAGCGACAGGGAAAGGGTCACGGGCACCCCCTCGCCAGGCACCCGGTACAGCCCGAGCACGACCGACCACTCGCCCGGCTCCAGCGGCCCCGCGACGTACCCAGGCGTCGCCGCCGAAGCGGTCACCGTGAAACGCCGCCGCGCGCCGCCGGACCAGCCGCGCCAGCCGTCCACGCCCAAGCACCCGAGGTCGATCACCGCGCCGGCACCCGAGTACGACAACGACACCGAGACCGACCGCGTCCCGGCAGGCACCTCGAACGGCACCTCCAGGTACGGCGACGCCGCGCGGTCGGCCGGGAGCAGCCGCCGCGACAGCAGCGTCGTCATGCCGCGGCCGCCACCGGCTCCAGCAGTTCCTCGCTCTCGGCGTCGAACAGCAGCGTCCGCTCCGGCCGGACGGCCACCCAGCCGGCGGTGCCGGGCGCCGGCTCGTCGTCCTCGTCGACGACCACCTGCACCTGAACGCCGTCCCCGGCCTCGACGGTGACCAGCACCGACGCGCCGAGGTTCTCGACGACGGTGACGGTGCCGCCGATGGAGCCGGGCGAGGACGGGGCCGACGTCGACCAGCGCAGGTACTCCGGCCGGCCGCCCCAGATCACCGACGCCCCATCGCCCACGGACAGTCCCGGCGGCAGCGGCAGCGACGCCCCGGCTACGGCAACTCGCCCATCGACGACGGAACCGGCGTGCAGGTTCATCGGGGTCGACCCGACGAACCCGGCGACGAACGTGTTGGCCGGCCGGCGGAACACCTCGCGCGGCGACCCGATCTGCTGGATCCGCCCCGACCGCATGATCGCCATCCGGTCGGCCAGCGCGAGCGCCTCCGCCTGGTCGTGCGTGACGAATACCGTCGTGACGCCGAGGTCGCGCTGCAGCCGCTTGAGGAAGGTCCGCGCCTCCAGCCGCAGCCGCGCGTCGAGGTTGGACAGCGGCTCGTCGAACAGGAACACGTCGGGCTTGCTGGCGACGGCGCGCCCGAGGGCCACGCGCTGCTGCTGCCCGCCGG